>NZ_CALAHQ010000066.1 GCF_937892565.1 uncultured Roseicyclus sp.
CCCCGCCCATGTCCCCGCCCCATGCCCCGACCGCCGCGCCCGATCCGCGGCTTTCGGCCGCCGCGGCGCTCAGGAACCGTGACGCGATTGCAGCTGAGTTGATCCGCCTTGCCCCGCCACGGGGTCTTGCCCTGGAACTCGCCTCGGGCACGGGGGAACATGTGATCCGCTTTGCCGCCGCGATGCCCGGGCTGATCTGGCAGCCGACCGACCCCGACCCGACCCGCCGCGCATCCATCGCGGCATGGGCGGCCGACGCGGGCTTGGGAAACATCCGCGCGCCCCGGCATCTGGATGCGGCACAGCCCGGCTGGGCCAGGGATCACGGGCCGGCCGAATTGATCGTGCTGATCAACCTGTTGCACCTGATCTCGGGGCCTGCGGCGCGGACCCTGCTGGCCGAGGTGGCGGCGGCCCTTGCCCCGGGCGGCTGCTTTGCGCTTTATGGCCCCTTTTTGCGTGATGGGCGGACCACCAGCGATGGCGATGCGGCGTTCCACGCGGCTTTGCATGCGCAAGACCCGGCCATCGGTTACAAGGATGCGGCCGATGTGGCCGGCCTGCTGCAAGATGCCGGGCTGGTCCATGCGGGCACCATCATGATGCCCGCCAACAATCTGCTGATGGCGTTCGGCCGCCCGGCCTAGCCGTCGGCCCGGATGGCCGCGTTCTGCGGATCATAGGGGCTGTCTTCGGTCACCACCGCATCCCAGAGATCGCGGAACATGCGCAGCTTGAGCCGGGTGCCGGGCTTTGCCAGATCGGGGCGCACATAGCCCATGCCGATCTGCTTGCCAAAGGCCACCGAATAGCCCCCCGAGGTCAGCCGCCCGATCTTTTGCCCGTCATGCAACAGCGCCTCGCGCCCCCATGGATCGGCATCGGCCGGCCCGTCGATCAGGACCGTGACACAGGCGGCGCGAATCCCCGTGGCCAGCATGCGGGCCTTGCCGGTGAAATCCTTGTCCAGATCGACGAAGCGATCGAGCCCCGCCTCGAGCGGCGTGGCATCGCGCCCCAGTTCCGTGCCAAAGGCGCGATAGCTCTTTTCCTGCCGGAGCCAGTTCTGCGCCCGCGCCCCCACCAGCGTCAGCCCGTGTTTTTCGCCCGCGGTCATCAACTGGTCCCACAGATGGCGCTGCATCTCGATGGGATGGTGCAATTCCCAGCCCAGCTCGCCCGTATAGGCCACCCGGATCGCGCGCACCGGGCACATGCCCAGTTCGATGGTGCGCATCGACAGCCACGGGAAGCGCTTGTTGCCAAGCACCGTGTCCGGGTCGGCGTCCCTGACGATCTCGGCCAGCACGGCGCGCGATCTGGGGCCGGCGAGGGCAAAGACACCCCATTGCGTGGTGACGTCATGGATATCGACATATCCGCCGCCTGTGCCCATGAAATCCTCGGCCGACTTGATCAGGTAATCGGCGTCATAGGCGGTCCATGCCCCCGCGGAGACAAGGTAGTATTCCTGCTCGGCCAGCCGCACGATGGTATATTCCGTGCGCACCGTGCCGGCATTGGTCAGCGCATAGGTCAGGTTGATCCGGCCCACCTTGGGCAGCCGGTTGGTGGTGAAACGGTCCAGAAAGGCCGTGGCCCCCGGCCCGCGCACCAGATGCTTGGTGAAGGCCGTCGCATCGATCAGACCCACGCCGTGCCGGATCGCCTGGGCCTCGGCGCGGGCATGGGTCCACCAGCCCCCGCGCCGGAAACTGCGCGTGTCGTGGTCGAACCCCTCGGGCGCATCCTTGGGCCCGTAGTAATTCGGCCGCTCCCAGCCATTGACCTGCCCGAATTGCGCACCCAGCGCCTTTTGCCGGTCATAGACGGGCGCGGTGCGCAAGGGGCGGCAGGCTTCGCGTTCCTCATCGGGATGGTGCAGGATGAAGACGTGCTCGTAGCATTCCTCGTTCTTGCGCGCGGCATATTCGGTGGTCATCCAGGACCCGTAGCGCTTGGGGTCAAGGGCGGCCATGTCGATCTCGGCCTCGCCTTCGACCATCATCTGCGCAAGGTAATGGCCCGTGCCGCCCGCCGCCGTGATCCCGAACGAGAAGCCTTCGGCAAGCCACATGTTGCGCAGGCCCGGTGCCGGGCCGACCAGCGGATTGCCGTCGGGGGTGTAACAGATCGGGCCGTTGTAATCATCCTTCAGCCCCACCGTTTCCGAGGAGGGAATGCGGTGGATCATGCTCATGTATTCCGCCTCGATCCGCTCCAGATCCAGCGGGAAGAGATCGGCGCGAAAGCTTTCGGGAACGTCATATTCAAAACAGGCGGGCGCGCCCCGCTCATAGGGGCCGAGGATCCAGCCGCCGCGTTCCTCGCGGACATACCATTTGGCGTCGGCATCACGCAAAACCGGATGTTCGCCATGCGACTTGCGCCATTCGACCAGCGCGGGGTCGGGTTCGGTCACGATATACTGATGCTCGACCGGAATGGCGGGGATCTTGATCCCCAACAGGCGGGCGGTCCGCTGGGCGTGGTTGCCGGTGGCGGTGACCACATGTTCGGCGGTGATGATCACCTGCTCATCCGACGGCACCAGATTGCCGCCCTTTTCCACCATCTTTGTCGCGGTCACGCGCCAGTCTGTGCCGGTCCAGGCATAGCCGTCGACCTGCCATTTCCGTTCGATCGCGACACCACGCTGGCGCGCGCCCTTGGCCATGGCCATGGTGACATCGGCGGGGTTTATGTAGCCATCGGTCGGATGATAGATCGCGCCCTTCAGATCCTCGGTCCGCACGAGCGGCCAGCGTGCCTTGATCTCGGCCGGGGTCAGCCATTCATGGGCGATCCCGACCGTTTCGGCGGTGGTGGCATAGAGCATGTATTCATCCATGCGCGCATCCGTCTGGGCCATGCGCAGATTGCCCACCACCGAAAACCCGGCGTTCAGACCGGTTTCCGCCTCGAGCGTCTTGTAGAACTTGACCGAATGGTCGTGGATGTGGCTGGTCGCGAACCCCATGTTGAACAGCGGCAAAAGCCCTGCCGCATGCCAGGTGGAGCCGCTGGTCAACTCGTCGCGCTCCAAAAGCATCACGTCGTGCCAGCCCGCGCGGGCCAGATGATAGGCAATCGAGGTGCCGACGGCGCCGCCGCCGACAACAAGGGCTTTGACATGCGTTTTCATGGCCGGGCGGGTCCTTTGGGAATGGGCGCGGAAATCCACGCCCTACCTGCCCGAGTGGCGCGGCTTGCGCCACACCCACCCGACCGAAATCGATACGAAAGCGACATGACCTGGCCCGGCCTCTGCCTTTGCGAAACATTCCGGGCCAGCCCGGAACAGGCGGGGCAGAGCGCCCGAATTTTCGTACGAAAATTCGCACCCCCGTTTTGCTGCGCAAAACGAAAAAGGCCCGCCGGACAGGCGGGCCTTTCGCGACAAGGCAAGATGGATCAGTTCGGGATTTCGCCGGTGATGCCTTCGACATAGAAGTTCATGCCCAAAAGCGTGCCGTCATCGGCCACTTCGCCCGCAGCCAGCCAGGCCGAGCCGTCTTGCTTGTTGATCGGGCCGGTGAAGGGGTGATAGGTTCCCGCCTTCAGCGCATCGATCATCACCTGCGCCGAAGCGCGCACCTCGGCCGGGATCGCCTCGGTCAGCTCGCCGATCACGACCATGCCCTCGGGCATGCCTTCCCAGATGTCGGACTGTGTCCATGTGCCGTCCATCGCTTCACCGACACGACGGATGTAATAGGGCGTCCAGTTGTCGATGATCGAGGCCACGCGGGGGCGGGGCGCGAACTGGATCATGTCGGATGCCTGGCCAAAGGAGATGATGCCGGCTTCCTGAGCCACGGTCTGGGGTGCGGTCGAATCGGTGTGCTGCATGATCACATCCGCGCCCGCATCGATCAGCGCCTGTGCGGCATCCGCCTCGATCGCGGGATCGAACCAGGTATAGGCCCAGACGACGCGGAACTCGACATCGGGGTTGACCGCGCGCGCGTGCAGGAAGGCCGAGTTGATGCCCTGGATCACCTCGGGGATCGGATAGGACCCGATGTAGCCGATGATGTTGCTTTCCGTCATCTGCCCTGCGATGTGTCCGAGGACGGCGCGGCCTTCATAGAAGCGGGCGTTGTAGGTCGAAACATTGGAATGCTCGCGCATGTAACCCGTCGCATGCTCGAAATAGACATCGGGAAACTTGGCCGCCACCGCATTGGTCGCTTCGCCATATCCGAAGGAGGTGGTAAAGACCATGTCCGCACCGCCAAGGATCATCTGGGTGATCGACCGCTCTGCATCGGCGCCTTCGGGCACGCTTTCCAGATAGACGGTTTCGACAGCGTCGCCGTAATGGGCTTCCACGGCCAGGCGTGCCTGATCATGTTCGTAGGTCCAGCCGTAGTCACCGGGCGTGCCGACATAGATGAAGCCGACCTTGAAGGGGTCTTGCGCAACAGCCGGCAGCGCAAGGCCCATGGCCAATGCGGCCGATGCAAGAAGTTTTGGCAGCAGTTTCATTCAGATATCCTCCAGTTTGGATAGGGGGTAAGGATGCGCGCTGGCGCGTGCGGGGTGGATTGTGTGTCTGGTGTCTGTCGCATGCGCATGCGCCCTCATCCAGATGCATGAAAGATGCGGCCCAGCATGGCGGGCGCGTTCAGCGCGGCCCGCGACCGGTCCGACGAGATGATCACCAGCACGATGATCGTGATCAGATAGGGCGAGGCATCCAGAAGCGCCACCGGAACCCCCACCTCGGCGGCCTGCAGGCGCAACTGCAGCGCCGCGATCCCGCCAAACAGCCACGCGCCCAGCAGCACGCGCCACGGCTTCCACGACGCAAAGACGACCAGCGCCAGGGCGATCCAGCCTGCACCGGCTGTCATCGCCTCAAGCCAGTTCTGCACGCGCACCACCGACAAGAACGCCCCGCCAAGCCCGGCACAGGCGCCGCCGAACAAGATGGCCGCGATGCGGATGCGCACCACCTTGTAGCCCAGCGCATGGGCGGCATCGTGGTTTTCGCCCACCGCCCGCAGCACCAGCCCGATCCGTGTGCGCGTCAGGCCATACCAGACCGCTGCCACCAGAATCAGCGCCACATAGACCAGCACCGAATGCGAAAACAAGATCGGTCCGGCAACCGGGATATCGTGCAACGCGTCCGGAAAGGGGCGGAACACCGCAGGCAAGGCCAGCCCGCCATAGCCCACCCCGATCAGCGCGGCCAGACCCAGCCCGAACAGCGTCAGCGCCAACCCCGAAGCGACCTGATTGGCCAGCAGGATCTGGGTCAGGATGGCGAACAGGAAAGCCAGCGCAATTCCCCCGCCCATGCCCGCCACGAACCCCAGAAAGGCCGAACCGCTGTGATGGGCCACGACAAAGCCACAGACCGCGCCCATGATCATCATCCCCTCGACCCCGAGGTTGAGCACGCCCGCCTTTTCCACCACCAATTCGCCGATGGCCGCCAAAAGGATGGGGGTTGCCACCGTGATCAGCGCGACGATCAACGTGACGGGATCCACGATCATGCCAAGGCCCCCCGCTTTCGCCTGATCCGGTAATTGGCCATCACATCCAGCGCCAGAAGAAAGAACAACAGCATCCCCTGAAATGCCTGTATCGCAGGGGCCGGAATGCCCAGCATCAGCTGCGCCAATTCCCCCCCGATAAAGGTCAGGGCCATCAAGAGCCCCGCCAGCAGGATGCCGATCGGGTTGAGCCGCCCCAGAAACGCCACGATGATCGCCGTGAACCCGTAGCCCACATTGAAATCGATCGAGATGCGACCGGCGGGCCCCGCCACTTCGAACAGCCCCGCCGCCCCCGCCAGCGCGCCTGACACCCCCATGCACAAGATCACCAGACGGCCCGCATTCACCCCGCCAAAGCCCGCCGCGCGCGGCGCCTGGCCCGCCAGCCGGATCTGATAGCCCAAGATGTGCCGCGTCATGATCACATGGGCCGCGATCACCGCGACAAAGGCCGCCACGACCCCCAGATGCATCCCCGTGCCGGCGATCAGTTCCGGATTGTCGGTGCCCGCATGGCGCGCCAGATTGCGCGACCCCGGAAAGCCCGAGCCTTCGGGATTGCGCAGCCATCCCGTCGCGGCGGAGGCCAGCATGGCCTCGGCGACATAGACCAGCAACAGCGACACGAGGATCTCGTTGGTGCGCGCATAGACCCGCAAAAGCGCGGGGATCATCGCCCAAAGCACGCCCCCGGTCAGCCCCGCCACCAGCATGCCCGGAAAGATCAGCGGGTGGGTCGATGGCCAGAACGCCAGCCCGAACGCCGCGCCGCACAGCGCGCCCACGATATACTGACCCTCGGCCCCGATGTTCCAGATCCCCGCCCGGAAACCCAGCGAAAGCCCGATCGCGATCAAGATCAGCGGCCCCGCCTTGACCAGCAGCTGGGGCCGTGAATAGCCCGCGAATTGCTCGGAAAACAGCGGATCCCAGAAGATGATGCGGATCGCCTCGACCGGATCCTTGCCCAGCGCCGCAAACATCGCGCCGCCCGCGATCATGGTCAGAAGCACCGCCAGAACCGGGCCGCCGATGACCCAGGCCTGTGCCGGCTGGGGGCGCTTTTCCAGAACGATCATGCCACGGCCTCATGCATGTCATGCGCCCCGCCCAGCATCAGGCCGATCTCTTCCATGCTCAGGCCGCGTGCGGGTCGTGGCGCCGAAAGCCGACCCTCACTCAGCGCGCAGAACCGGTCCGAGATTTCCAGCAGCTCATCGAGATCCTGGCTGATCACGATCACCGCTGCCCCGCCCTGCGCCAGATCCAGCAAGGCTTGGCGGATCGCGGCGGCCGCGCTTGCATCCACCCCCCATGTCGGCTGGTTGACCACCAGAACCATGGGCTCTTGCAAGATTTCACGCCCGATCACGAATTTCTGCAGATTGCCCCCCGACAGCGCGCGGGCCGCCACCCAGGGCCCCGGTGTGCGCACGTCGAAGCGGCTGATGATGCGGTTGGCGAATGCGCGCGTCCTGGCCCAATCCACAAAGCCGTGCCTGTCCAAACCCTGTCTGAGCCGCCCGGTCAAAAGCGCGTTTTCCGTCAGGCTCATCTCTGGGGCGGCTGCGTGGCCCAACCGTTCCTCGGGGGCACACAACAGGCCCAGCGCGCGCCGCGCATTCGGACCCAATGCGCCGATGCCCTGTTGCTTGAACATGATCGCGTCGGGCGCCACCCGTGTTTCACCCGACAGCGCCGCCAAAAGTTCATCTTGGCCATTGCCCGCGACACCACCAATCCCCAGCACCTCGCCTTCCCGCACCAAAAAGGCGATATCGCGCAGCGCGGTGCCAAACGGGTTGGCCGGTGTCGCACTCAGCGCCCGGACCTCCAGCAGCACTGCGCCGGGGTCATGATCCGGGCGCGCGGGCTGGCTCAAGGATTTGCCCACCATCAATTCGGCCATATGTGCGGCCGTTACCTCGCGCGGGGTGCAGGCGCCGACCTTGCGCCCCAGCCGCAAGATCGTGGCCGCATCGCACAGCGTGCGGATTTCCTCAAGCTTGTGCGAAATATACAAGATCGCCGTGCCCTCGGCCGCCAGCTTGCGCAGGGTGTGAAACAGGATCTCGACCTCTTGCGGGGTCAGCACCGATGTGGGCTCATCCATGATCAAGAGCTTGGGGTCTTGCAACAGACAGCGGATGATCTCGACCCGCTGGCGTTCGCCCGCGCTCAGATCGCCCACCAGCCGATGCGGATCAAGCGGCAGGCCATAGGTCTGGCTTACCGTGGTAATCCGTTGGGCCAGGTCGCGCGATTTCGGCGGATCTTCCATGCCCAGCGCGATGTTCTCGGCCACGCTCAAGGCCTCGAACAGGCTGAAATGCTGAAACACCATCGCCACGCCCGCCGCGCGCGCGGCCCGCGGCGCGCCCGGCGCATAGGCAGCGCCGCGCAACCGCATCGTGCCGCGGTCGGGCTTGACCAGCCCATAGATCATCTTGACCAGAGTGGATTTGCCCGCACCGTTTTCACCCAAAAGCGCGTGGATCTCGCCGGGTGCAATCGAAAAAAAGATATCGTCATTGGCCACGACGCCCGGATAGGCCTTGCAAAGCCCCTCGATCTCCAAGAGCGCCGTCACGTCGTGATCACTTTCCCCGGGTGGATCGGCTTGGCTGCCGATTCCTTGTGCAGATGCTCTGTCAGTAGCCGCCCGGCCACCCCGACGGCAATGGCTTGCGGATGTCTGCCAAGCCGCGGGTCGCCGATGGGGCAGGCAATGCGCGAAATTTCGGCATCCTTGCACCCCAATGCCTTGAGGCGCGCCTGAAATCGCGCCCATTTGGTGTCTGATCCGATCAACCCGCAACTGGCAAAGCCTTGGGCAAGTGCGGCGTGACACAGCGCCAGATCGATCTCGTGGCTATAGGTGAGGATCAGGTGATGGGCGGCTTTGGGGGCATGCGCCATCAGCCGGGGCATGTCGGCGGTCACCACCCGGTCGACGCCGTCGGGGATCTGGGCGGGAAAGCGCGTGGCGCTGTCATCGATCCAGGTGATCGCCACCTCTGGCAAGGGGGCCATGACCGCCACGACCGCGCGCCCGACATGGCCCGCCCCCCAGACCCAGAGCGGTGCGCCTTCGGGCCGCTCGAGCGATCGGGCCGCCTCGAAACGCAAACCGACCGCGCCGCCGCAACACTGCCCCAGGCCGGGGCCCAGCGGCAGGCGGTGATCGGCGCGGTCCTGACCGTCGGCCAGCATCTGACGTGCGATGCGCATCGCCTCCCATTCCAGCGCGCCGCCCCCGATGGTGCCCACAATGTCATCCGCGCGCACCAGCATCGCGGCCCCAACCTCGCGCGGGGCGGAACCTTGCACGCTTGAAACCGTGACGCGGATGCCGGTCATTGCACCCCCCGCGCCCGGTCGACCGCCGCCAGCACCGCCTCGGGCGTGGCGGGGGCCTGAAGATCGGGGTAATGCCGCCCGCAAGCAGCGCAGGCATCCGACAGCGCCATCAGCACGCTGATCCCCAGCATGAAGGGTGGTTCCCCCACCGCCTTGGAGCGATAGATCGTTTCGGCGCGGTTGGGCTGATCCCAGAGCGCCACGTTGAAGACGGGCGGCCGGTCCGAGCAGGCGGGGATCTTGTAGGTCGAGGGCGCATGGGTTCTCAGCCGCCCGCCATCGTCCCAGACCAGTTCTTCGGTCGTCAGCCAGCCCGCGCCCTGAACAAACCCGCCCTCCACCTGCCCGATATCGAGGGCGGGGTTCAGGCTGGCGCCCGCATCATGCAAGATGTCGGTGCGCAAGATGCGGTTCTCGCCGGTCAATGTGTCGATCACCACCTCTGAGCAGGCCGCACCATAGGCAAAGTAGAAAAACGGCTGGCCCTTGCCCGCGATCCTGTCCCACGCGATGCCGGGCGTTGCGTAAAAGCCGGTCGCGCTCAACGACACGCGCGCCTGATAGGCGTGCTGCACGGCGCTGGCAAAGGGCATCTCTGCACCATTCGCCCGCACCATGCCCGCCTCGAATACCACCGAGGCTGCATCGGATTGCAACAGCGGCGCCACCACTGCCGCGATCCGGGCGCGGATCGCATCGCAGGCGGCCTGAACCGCCATGCCATTCAGGTCGCTGCCCGAACTGGCTGCCGTGGCCGAGGTGTTGGGCACCTTGCCCGTATCGGTCGCGGTGATCTTGACCCGGTCCATTCCCACCCCGAACCGCGCCGCCGCCACCTGTGCCACCTTCTGAAACAGGCCCTGGCCCATTTCGGTGCCGCCATGGTTGAGCTGGATGGACCCGTCCTGATAGACATGCACCAGCGCGCCCGCCTGATTGAGATGGGTGAGGGTAAAGGATATTCCGAACTTGACCGGCGTCAGCGCGATGCCCCGCTTCAGCACCGGCTGCGCGGCGTTCCAGGCCGCAATCGCCGCGCGCCGGCGGTCGTGGTCGCAGCTTTCGGCCAGCCGGGCGGTCATCGCGCCAAGGATGAAATCGGTGACCTGCATCCCATAGGGCGTCACCCCGGCCCTGGCGGGCGCCCCCCCCATCTTGGCTTCCGAAATACTCCCGCCGGAGGCTCCCGCAGGTGCCACCGGCGCCTCGGGGTAATAGTTGCGCCGCCGCACCTCTAGCGGGTCGCGGCCGAGCCTGTGGGCGATATGGTCCATCACCCGTTCGATCCCCGCCATGCCTTGCGGCCCGCCAAAGCCGCGAAAGGCCGTGGCGCTCTGGTGGTTGGTGCGCAATCGGTGCGAGGTGATGCGCGCGGCTTGCAGATCATAGGCATTGTCGGCATGCAGCATCGCCCGGTCGGCCACCGGCAGCGACAGGTCCATCGACCAGCCGCAGCGCAGGTAATGGGTGACATCCACCCCCAGCACGCGGCCCGTGTCGTCAAAGCCTGCGCGATAGTCGATGCGGATGTCATGGCGTTTGCCCGTCACCATGAAATCATCGTCCCGGTCATAACGCATCTTGGCGGGCCGGCCCGTGCGCGCGGCCACCACCGCACAGGCAATCGCCAGCGCATTGCCCTGGCTTTCCTTGCCGCCAAAGCCGCCGCCCATCCGCCGCACCTCTACCCGCACGCCATGCATGGCCACGCCCAACGCATCGGCCACCTTGTGCTGGATCTCGGTCGGATGCTGGCTTGAGGCGTGGATGACCATGTCGCCGCCTTCCTGCGGCAGGGCTAGTGCGGCCTGACCTTCGAGATAGAAATGCTCCTGCCCGCCCAGTTCGATGCGGCCCTCGATGCGATGGGGGGCTGCATCCAGCGCGGCCTCGACATCGCCCCGCCCATAGATGCGCGGGCCATCTTCGAAGCGGGAATTGGCGGCGAGCGCCGCCTCGATGGTCAGGATCGGTGGCTCTTCGGCATAGTCGATCCGCGCCAGTCGTGCCGCCCGACGCGCGGCCAGATGGCTGGTGGCCGCCACCAGAAAGATCGGCTGTCCCAGATAGTGAACCGCCCCATCGCTCACCAGCGGTTCGTCATGGGCTGCGGGCGCACAATCGGGGATGGTGTCGAAATCCGCCCCCGACAGCACCAGCGCCACGCCGGGCGCCGCGCGCACCGCCGCCACGTCCAGCGCGGTGATCCGCCCGCGCGCGACGCTCGACAGCCCAAAGGCCAGATGCAGGCAATCGGCCGGCATGGGGATATCGTCGATATAGCGCGCCTGACCCGTCACATGGAGGGGCGCTGCATCATGGGGCAGGGACCGGTTCACGCTCATGCCCCGACCTCCAGCACATTGACGGCACGGCCCATGCTTTCGTGGAAATGCCGTGTCAGCATGGCTTGTGCGGCGCGCAACCGATACGCGGCCGAGGCGCGCATATCCGAGAGCGGTGTGAAATCCAGCGCGAAACCCGCGCTGGCCTGTGCGATGGTGGCTTCGGTCCAGGGCTGGCCGATCAGTGCCGCCTCGACGGCCCGGGCGCGTCTGGGCGTGCCGGCCATGCCGCCAAAGGCGATGCGCGCGGCCGTCACGACACCATCCGCACGCGCGATGTTGAAGGCACCGCAGACGGCCGAGATATCCTGGTCAAAGCGTTTGGACAGCTTGTAACAGGCAAGCCGGTCGGGCTGGACCGGAAAGCTGACGCTTTCGACGAATTCGCCCGGGCTGCGGTCTTGCTTGCCATAGGCGACAAAGAAATCCTCAAGCGCCACGCTGCGCCGGGCATCGCCTTTGCGCAGATGCAGGGTTGCCCCCAATGCGATCAGCGCGGGCGGGCTGTCACCGATGGGCGAGCCATTGGCGATGTTGCCACCGACCGTGGCGGCCGCGCGCACCTGTGCCGATCCATAACGGCGGATCAATTCGGCGAAACCGGGGTGGCGGTCCGCCATGGCGGTGCCCAATTCGGCGATGGTGGTCATCGCCCCGATGCGGATCGTGTCGCCATCTGCATGGATCCCGCGCAGATCGGCGCATTGGTTCAGGAACGCGACCGGCCCCAGATCGCGCAAGCCCTTGGTCACCCAAAGCCCCACATCTGTCGCGCCTGCGATCAGCGTGGCGTCGGGATGGGCCAGATACCAATCGGCCAGCTCATCGGCAGACCGGGGGCAAGCGGCGGGCGGATGCGCGCCGCTGTGCGTTTGTGAAACGATGACGCCCGCATCGCCCAGCCTTTGGGCATCGGCCCGCATCCAGTCAGGGATCGGGGCCGATGCCGCCGCCCTTGCGGCCCGGATGATCGGCGCATAGCCCGTGCAGCGGCACAGATTGCCGGCCAGTTGGTCGTCATGGTCGCGCCGTCCGTTCAGATGCGCCACCGCCATCGACACGACAAAGCCCGGCGTGCAAAAGCCGCATTGCGATCCGTGGTGTTCGACCATCGCCTGTTGCACCGGGTGCAGACCCCCATCGGGCGCGGCAATGCCTTCGACGGTGCGCACCGCGCGCCCGTCGAGCTGGGGCAAGAACAAGATACAGGCATTGAGCGCGCGGGCGCTGCCATCGGGGTCGGTCACCATCACCGTGCAGGCGCCGCAATCGCCTTCGTTGCAGCCCTCCTTGGTGCCGGTCAACCCGCGCTGCTCGCGCAACCAATCAAGCAGCGTCACCGTCGGCGCCGCCGCGACATCATGCGGCGCCCCGTTCAGAAGAAACCGGATACCCATCGTGATCTCAGCCTGCCGCGATACCATCGGGGGTGGTCGTCCGGCCTTCGATGCGGCGTAGAAGGCGGCCCCGTTTTGTTGACTGACCGCTGCCTATCCAAACGAGGTTGCAGCCCCAATGCAAGCCTGCGCCCCGGCTTTGCCCGGATGTTGCCCGTGAAAATCACGGATCTGCAGCAATTTCAGCGATACTTACCAGACGCCAAGGCAGCGTGCCCGCGGCCCCGGGGCAAAGATCCGCCGTGCCTCCAGAAAACAGGCGCGCGCTGCTGCACGGGCAGCATCATGGCCGTGCCCGGTCGGGCGACCCGCTGGCACCGGCGCTGGCACCGGCACCGCATGGGGTGCAACGCGCGCTTGCGCGGCATGGTCGTGGGCCGATTGCGGGGCGGGGCCCTTGGGTGGGGCGATGTTGTCCGATCGGGCAGGGCGGTCGGTCGGCCGGGCGCGACAGGCTCTTGCCCGATCCGCGCGCGCCCATGCCAGAGCGGTGTCAAGCGCATCGTTGATTTCGGCCAGCTTGCGGCTTGTCTCGGCCCGGTCGCCGCGGGCCTGATCGGGATGGAGCGTGCGCACCAGAGCTTTCCACGCCCGGCGCAGTTCGACCGCGTCGGCACCCGGTGTCGCCCCCAACATGGCAAACGCGGCGCGTGTGCGAAGGGTCAGCTCAGGATGATGACTGTGCGGAATCGCTCACGCTCCATGGCACAAAGGGTCAGATTGCGGCAAATTTCTCACAAGAACAGCTAAAATGCACGCTAAATCCGTGCCGTTTCCCGGTCAGCCTGCAGCGCGCCATAGCGAGTGCCGCCGTCGCGCCGGGGGTTTGGGCTTCACGTTGCGCGCCCCTCAGGATAGGCTCTCGCCATGGCCGATCCGCGATTCATCCATCTGCGACTGCACACCGAGTATTCCTTGCTCGAAGGGGCGATGCGGGTCAAAAAGCTGCCCGGGATGGTGGCCGATGCCGGCATGCCTGCGGTGGCGGTGACCGACAGCAACAACATGTTTTGCGCGCTGGAGTTTTCGGAAACCGCCGCGAAATCCGGGGTGCAGCCCATCATCGGATGTCAGATCGATGTGGCCCATGACCCGGTCCGCCCCGGCGAGCGAGCGGTGCCGCCCGCGGCCCTTGTGTTGCTGGCACAAGACCGGCAGGGCTACGAGAACCTGATGACCCTGAATTCCGCGCTTTATCTGCGCGGCGATGGCAGCGTGCCGCATGTCACGCTGGACGAACTGGCCGCCCATGGCGCCGGGCTGATCTGTTTGAGCGGCGGGCCGGATGGGCCGCTTGGGCGGCTGCTTCAGACCGGCAACACGGCCAAGGCCGAGGCGCTGCTGACGCGGCTTTGCGCGATCTATCCCGACCGGCTTTACATCGAGTTGCAGCGCCACCCCGGCGAGGGCGGATTGACCCCGGCCGAGCGCCTGACCGAGCGGCCCAGCATCGAATTGGCCTATGCGCGCAACCTGCCGCTTGTGGCCACAAACGACGTCTATTTCCCCAAGCCCGAGATGTTCGAGGCCCATGACGCCATGATCTGCATTGCGCAAGGCGCCTATGTCGATCAGGCCGAACCGCGCCGCCGACTGACGCCGCAGCATTATTTCAAATCGCCCGAGGAAATGGCGGCGCTGTTCGCCGATCTGCCCGAGGCGCTGGACAACACCGTCGAGATCGCGCGCCGCTGCGCGTATCGCGCGCGCACCCACGCGCCGATCCTGCCGCGCTTTGCCGAGGATGAGGTCGAGGAATTGCGCCGTCAGGCCCGTGCGGGGCTTGCGGCGCGGCTTGCCGTCATCCCCCATGCAGCCCCGGTCGCAGAATATCAGGCGCGTCTCGATTTCGAACTTGGCATCATCGAGCGGATGGGATTTCCCGGCTATTTCCTGATCGTGGCCGATTTCATCAAATGGGCCAAGGATCAGGAAATTCCCGTGGGCCCCGGTCGCGGTTCGGGCGCGGGCAGCCTTGTGGCCTATGCGCTGACCATCACCGATCTGGACCCGCTGCGCTACAGCTTGCTGTTCGAGCGGTTCTTGAACCCCGAACGTGTGTCGATGCCCGATTTCGACATCGATTTCTGCATGGATCGCCGCGAAGAGGTGATCCGCTATGTGCAAGAGAAATACGGCCGCGACCGGGTGGGCCAGATCATCACCTTCGGCGCGCTTTTGTCCAAGGCCGCGGTGCGCGATGTGGGGCGTGTGCTTCAGATGCCCTTTGGTCAGGTCGACCGTCTGTCCAAGATGATCCCGCTTGACGGGGTCAAGCCTGTCTCGATCACGCAGGCCGTGACGCAAGAGGAACGCATTCGCGCGGAAATGCGCGAAACCGAACAAGACCGCCGCGAGGGGCGCACCAACCCGGTGCGGCGCCTGTTCGATTATGCCGAAAAGATCGAGGGGCTGCTCAGGAACGCGTCGACCCATGCGGCGGGCGTGGTGATTGCGGATCGTCCGCTGGATGCGCTGGTGCCGATCTACCGCGATCCGCGATCCGACATGCCCGCCACCCAGTTCAACATGAAATGGGTGGAACCCGCGGGTTTGGTAAAGTTCGATTTTCTGGGGCTCAAGACCCTGACCGTGGTGCAAAACGCCATCGATCTGATCCATGCCTCGGGTCGCCAGTTGCACGAAGCCCCCGATGGCGCCCGGCTCTATGATCCCGCGCCGGGGGCGGAAAACCAGATCAACGCCATCCCGCTTGACGATGCGAAAACCTATGAGCTTTACGCCTCTGCCAGGACGGTCGCGGTGTTTCAGGTGGAAAGCTCAGGGATGATGGATGCGCTGCGGCGCATGCGCCCGACCTGCATCGAGGATATCGTGGCGTTGGTGGCACTCTACCGCCCCGGCCCGATGGAAAACATCCCCGCCTATTGCGAGGTCAAGAACGGCCAGCGCGCGCTCGAATCGATCCACCCGTCGATCGACCATATCCTCAAGGAAACCCAAGGCATCATCGTCTATCAGGAACAGGTGATGGAAATCGCGCAGGTCATGGCGGGCTATTCGCTGGGGGGCGCCGATCTGTTGCGCCGTGCGATGGGCAAGAAGATCGCCGAAGAAATGGCCAAGGAGCGCCCGAAATTCATCGAAGGCGCGACCGCCAATGGCGTCAGCCAGCAAAAGGCCGGCGAGGTTTTCGACCTGCTCGAGAAATTCGCCAATTACGGCTTCAACAAATCCCACGCTGCTGCCTATGCCGTGGTCAGCTATCAGACCGCATGGCTCAAGGCCAACCATCCGGTCGAATTCATGGCTGCGGTGATGAATTGCGACATCCACCTGACCGAAAAACTGGCCGTCTACCGGCAAGAGGTGGCGCGCATGGGCATCAAGGTGGTGGCGCCTTGTGTGAACCGCTCGGCCGCCACCTTTGCCGTGGACAACGGGCGCATCCTGTATGCGCTGGGCGCGCTCAAGAATGTGGGCGTGGACGCCATGCGCCTGATCGTTGCCGCGCGCCAGACCGGCAGCGGCGGCGAAAAACCCTTCAGATCCGTCTTTGATCTGGCCCGGCGCGTCGATCTGAAAAGGGTGGGCAAGCGCCCATTGGAGATGCTGGTGCGCGCGGGGGCCTTTGACACGCTCGACCGTAACCGCGCCCGTGTCTTTGCCGGGCTGGATGCGCTGGTCGCCTATTCGGCGGCGATCCATGATGCGGCTGCCTCTGATCAGGTGTCGCTTTTTGGTGCGGCGGGCGATGATCTGCCCGAGCCGCGCCTGCCCGATCCCGAGGATTGGCTGCCAACCGAACGGCTGGCGGGCGAACATGCCGCCATCGGTTTCTACCTGTCGGGCCATCCGCTGGATGATTACCTGCCCGCACTCAGGCGCAAGGGCGTGCAGACGCTGGCCGAAGTCACCCAGAAGGTGCAGGGCGGGGCCTTTGTCGCCCGCATGGCAGGCGCGGTATCCTCGCGCCAGGAACGCAAATCGCAAAAGGGCAACCGCTTTGCCTTTGTGGCGCTGTCCGATCCCACGGGGCTCTACGAGGTCACCATGTTCTCCGATGTGCTCGATGCCGCGCGGCCGCATCTGGAGACGGGGATGAACATCCTGTTGCAGGTCGAGGCCACCCTTGAGGCCGATCAACTCAAGCTTCTGTGCCGTGGCGTGCAGCCGCTGGATGCGGCGGTGGCTGCGCAATCGAGCGGGCTGCGGGTCTTTGTGGAGGGCGAGGCGGGCATCGCCTCGGTCCGCTCGCTTTTGGCGCGCATGGCCGAAGGGGCGCCACGTACGGCGCGCGGCCCGATCCATCTGTGCCTGATGGCCCCCGACCTGCCCGGCGAGGTCGAGCTGATCTTGGGCGATGATTTCCCTGTCTCGCCCCAGATCAAGGGCGCGCTGCGCTCGATGGAGGGGGTCGTGACGGTCGAAGAGGTGTGACCCCTTTCCATCGGTCGCGCGCCCGCTTAGCGTCATGCCCATGAACGCCGCCCCCGCCGCCCCCCTCAGTCTCGACAGCCGTGCGTCATGGACCCGTCTTGGGCTGTCCTTGCTTGTCTCGCTGATCGGCAATGTCGGCATGTGGGCGATCATCGTGATCCTTCCGGCCGTGCAGGCGGAATTCGCCGTCGACCGGGCCGATGCGTCTTTGCCCTACACCCTGACGATGATCGGCTTTGCGCTGGGCAATTTCTTGATCGGCCGCGCCGTCGACCGCTGGGGCGTGGCGCGCTGCCTTGCGGGTTCGGCCGTGCTGATGGCGGCCGGATACGCCGTGGCCGCGCTGGCCCCCAACCTTGCCACGCTTTCGGCGCTGCAATTCCTGATCGGCTTTGGCACGGCGACCAGCTTTGGCCCCCTGATCGCCGATGTCAGCCAATGGTTTCTCAGGCGCCGTGGCATCGCGGTCGCGATCATCGCCTCGGGCAATTACCTGTCGGGCGCCTTTTGGCCACTGATCCTTGCCGATATCCTTGCCGGTCCCGGTTGGCGGACGGCCTATATGGTGATCGCGCTGACCACGCTTGTGGTGATGCTGCCCGCCACATGGCTGCTGCGCAAACCGCTGCCTGCCAGCGCGATGCAGGCCGCTGAAACCGCCGCAGCGCTCAAGGCGCGTGACAGCGGGCTGTCGCCGCGCGCGCTCACATGGTTGCTGGCGGTGGCGGGCATCGGCTGTTGCGTCGCGATGTCGATGCCACAGGTCCACATCGTGGCCTATTGCACCGATCTGGGCTATGGCCCGGCGGTGGGCGCCGAGATGCTGTCGCTGATGCTTATGGGCGGCGTTGTCTCGCGTCTGATCTCGGGGTTGCTGGCCGACCGTCTGGGCGGTGTCGTCACGCTCATCATCGGCTCAAGCCTCCAGATGCTGGCCTTGTTTCTCTATCTGCCCACCACGGGCCTGACGCCGCTCTATATCGTGTCCCTGATCTTTGGCCTGTCGCAGGGTGGCATCGTGCCGGCCTATGCGATCATCGTGCGCGAATATCTTCCCGCGCGTGAGGCGGGCGCCCGCGTCGGCCTTGTCATCATGGCGACCATCTTCGGCATGGCGCTGGGCGGCTGGATGTCGGGGCTGATCTACGACATCACCGGCTCCTATCGCTGGGCCTTTCTCAATGGCATTGCCTTCAATGCGCTGAATGTGGCGATCATGCTGGCGATCTGGATGCGCGCCCGTCCGCGCCACCCCCAGCCCGCGCCGGCCTGATCCCGCCTGACCCATGGCGCCCCGCCCCTGCCATCTTTGCTTTCCAAATACTCAAACTGGGGGAACGGCCACAGGCCGTGGGGGGCAACGCCCCCCGGACTGCGCGGGCAAGGTGTGCCGCTGATTTACCAGTGCGGGGGTTTTTGATCACCCAGCGGGATGGTGGCACCCTGATCGAGGCTGCGTTCGACCTCGCGCGCCAAAAGCATCTCGACCCGGCGCGTCAGCCGCGCGATGTCGGCGTCCTGGCGCGCCACGACCTCTGACAATTCATCGCTGACGCGCTCAAGATGCGCGATGCGTTCCTCGATTGGTCCCAGATCGCTCATGTTCAACCCCTGTTCGTCCTGTCTCTACCATCTGCTGCGCGCGTTCGCATCCCCCTGCCGCAGCCTTGCCGATCCCGCCCCCCTCCGCTAGACGAGGCGCGACGCCGACCCAAGGGATATGCCGCCCATGGCCCAAGATCGCAAACAGCCCCGCCCCAAGGCAGAGCCGCCCAAAGGGTTCCGCGACTATTTCGGCGCCGAGGTGCTGGAACGCCAGCAGATGCTCGATGCCATCGCGCGCGTCTATCACGCTCATGGCTTTGACCCGCTGGAAACCGCCGCCGTCGAAACCGTCGAGGCGCTGGGCAAATTCCTGCCGGATGTCGACCGGCCCAATGCCGGGGTCTTTTCCTGGCAGGAGGACGAGGGCGAGGGCGGCACATGGCTGGCGCTGCGCTATGACATGACCGCGCCCTTGGCGCGTGTGGCCGCGCAATACCGCAACGACCTGCCCAGCCCCTATCGCCGCTATGCCATGGGCCCTGTGTGGCGCAACGAAAAGCCGGGGCCGGGCCGCTTCCGGCAGTTCTACCAATGCGATGCGGATACCGTTGGCGCGGCATCCGTGGCCGCCGATGCCGAGATCTGCGCCATGCTGGCCGAGGCGCTCGAGGCCGTGGGGATCGAGCGGGGCGACTACATCGTGCGGATCAACAACCGCAAGGTGCTGAACGGCGTGCTCGAGGTCGCGGGGCTGTCGGGCGATGACAAGGACCATGAACGCGGCATCGTGCTGCGCGCCATCGACAAGCTTGACCGTCTGGGCGAAGCGGGCGTGCGCGCGTTGATGGGCGCGGGCCGCAAGGATGACAGCGGCGATTTCACCCAAGGCGCCGGTCTGTCGGCAGAGCAGGCCGATGTGATCATGGGCTTCATGGCCGCGCGCCGCGACACCGCCGCCCAGACAGTGGCGCGGCTGCACGACCTGGTCGCGGGCTCCGACATCGGGCGCGAAGGCGTGGCCGAGTTGGAAACGATCGCCGACCTCCTCGCCGCCCAGGGCTATGGCCCCGACCGCATCGTGATCGATCCGTCGGTCGTGCGGGGCTTGGGCTATTACACCGGCCCGGTCTATGAGGCGGAACTGACCTTTGAAATCCTCGACGAAAAGGGCCGTCCGCGCCAGTTCGGCAGCGTGGCGGGGGGCGGGCGCTATGATGATCTGGTCAAGCGCTTCACGGGGCAGGAGGTGCCTGCCACGGGTGTTTCCATCGGGGTGGATCGCCTGCTGGCCGCGCTGCGCGCCAAGGGGCGGCTGTCGGGTGCAACCCAGGGCCCCGTCATCGTCACCGTGATGGATCGCGACCGCATGGCCGATTATCAGCGCATGGCGGCGGATCTGCGCGCGGCGGGTATCCGCGCCGAGGTCTATCTGGGCAACCCCAGGAATTTCGGCAACCAGCTCAAATATGCCGACAAGCGCGGGTCGCCCGTGGCCATCATTCAGGGCGGTGACGAGGCCGCGCGCGGCGTGGTGCAGATCAAGGATCTGATCCTTGGCGCCAAGCTGGCCGGGGAGGCGACGCTGGAAGAATGGAAATCCCAGCCCGCGCAGGTTGAGGTGCCGCTGGCCGATCTGGTGGCCCGGACCCGCGCCATTCTGGATCGCCACAGGTGAGCGGGAAATCCGCCCTCCGGGCCGAGGCGGCGCGGCTTTTGGCCCTTTTTGTCGCGGCGGGCGCCACACCCGTCGAGGCCGATCTGCTGCTGCCCGCCGAAACGCTTCTGGATCTCTATGGCGAGGATATCCGCGCGCGCGCCTATGTGACCCATGACCCCGACCGGGGCGAATTGATGCTGCGCCCCGATTTCACCGTGCCGGTGGTGCAGATGCACATGCAGGGCGGCGCCGACCCCGCTCGCTATTGCTATCAGGGCGAGGTGTTTCGCACCCAGGCCGCCGGTTCCGGGCGGCCCAGCGAATACCTTCAGGTGGGCTATGAGGTCTTTGACCGCGCCGACCCCACCCGCGCCGACGCCGAAGTCTTCGCGCTGTTTGCCCGTGCGCTGGGCGCGCTTGATCTGCGTGCGGTGACCGGTGATATCAGCATTGTGTCGGCGGCCATCGACACGCTGGCCACGTCGGAGGCGCGCAAGGCCGCGCTGCGCCGGCATATCTGGCGGCCGCGTCGGTTTCGCGCGCTGATCGACCGGTTTACCGGCAAGCAACCTGCACCGCCCGCGCGCGCGGCCCTGATTGCGGCGATGGCGGCCAAGGGCGGCGAGGGCTTGATGGCCAAGGCCGGGCCCGAGATCGGCCTGCGCGCCCGCCAAGAGGTGACCGAGCGGCTCGAGGCGCTGCTCGCCGATGCCGCCACCCCGCCCATCCCCGCCCCTCAGGCCGAGGTGCTGAGCGCGATCCTGACCCTCAAGGCGATGATGCCGGACGCCCATGAACAATTGCGCGATATCTGTGTCGATCTGCCGGGGTTGCAGCCCGCCGTTGACCGGCTCGAGGCGCGGATGCAGGCGCTTGGCGCCGCCGGTGTCGATGTCGCCCATCTGCCGTTCGAGGCAAGCTTTGGGCGCACCACGATGGAATACTATGACGGTTTCGTCTTCGGGTTTCTGGTGCCGACCCGACCCGATCTGCCGCTGGTGGCATCGGGCGGGCGCTATGATGCGCTGACGCGGATTTTGGGGGCGGGGCGCGCCATTCCGGCGGTGGGCGGTGTGATCCGGCCGGAACTGGTGCTGCGGCTGGCCGCGGGAGGGGCGCCATGACGATCCGTTTGGCTGTGCCGTCCAAGGGGCGGCTGATGGAGAAAACCTTTGGCTGGTTCGCCGAGCGCGGGGTCGAGATGCGCCGCACCGGGTCCGAGCGCGAATATGCCGCCGCCGTTGATGGCGTGGATGTGGAATTGATGCTGCTGTCGGCGGGCGAGATCCCGCGCGAACTGGCCGCGGGGCGCATCCATCTGGGCGTCACGGGATCCGATCTTGTGCAAGAACGCATCCCCGCCTGGGATCAGACGGTCGAAGTGGTGGCGCCGATGGGCTTTGGTCATGCCGATCTGGTGATCGCCGTGCCCGCCTTCTGGATCGATGTCGCCACGCTGGACGATCTGGATGCCGTGGCGGCCGCCTTTCGGCGCCAGCATGGCTTTCGGCTGCGGGTTGCCACGAAATACCACCGCCTTGTGCGCGATTTCCTGCGCGAGGCGGGGGTGGCCGATTATCAATTGGTCGACAGCCAGGGTGCCACCGAAGGCACCGTGGCCCATGGCACCGCCGAGGCGATTGCCGACATCACCTCTACCGGTGAGACGCTGCGTGCCAATCACCTGAAAATCCTTGAGGATGGGCTTATCCACCGGTCCGAGGCGACGCTGTTTCGCGCGCGCGGCGCAGACTGGGGCGCGGTCGAAAAAGCGGCACTGGCCGATCTGGTCGCCCGCATCGGCGCAGCCTGAGGGCCGCCCCGGCCCTGACGCTGCGTCAGCGGCACCCGGACGGGTTGCCGCAACGCTGGCCCGGGATGGAACTTGGCCCCTGTCCCGGTTGTTGACACGAGGCGGCTGGCCTGTGTGGCGGTGCTGGCGGCGAGCGGGCGAAAGAAGACCATGATGGTTTCTTGCTGCCTGCGCTGTGCTGCCCTCGCATCCGCCACAGCGTCAGCCGACCCTGCACCCAAAGGCAAACCGCTTGATCCAGGCCGGGCTTCGCACATGGGCCCGAGGGCGCGCCCAACTTGCCCCTGCGGCGCGCAACGCAGGCTTGACGCCATGGCGTGACTGGTTGAGCCGATCAAGACCATGTTCGGCCCGCAACGGCCTTGCCGCCGTCAACAGCGTGAACGCCCGCATCACAAGCCGCAGCTAGAGCACGCCGATTTCCGCCAACGCCGTTTGCAGCGACTGGGGCAGGGCCTCTTCGGTTTCGCGGCCCTTGGGCAGGTCGCGCGGCGCATCTTCGGGTGACAGATAGCGCCAGCCCTGAAAGGGGCGCCTGGCCGTGGCAGCCACGCGGATCACTTGCGGGTTCAGGACGATGCCACACCGCATGATGCCGTCGTGACCGGTGATCTCATCAAGCCGCAAGATCGGCTGCCGGCACAGCACCAGCCCCTTGAACACCCAATAGAGCGCGCCGCCATTCAGCACCTCGCCCGCGCGTTTGGGCCACATGCGGGTGATGTGGCGCGGCAGGCCATCGGGCCCCTTTGCGCGGGCTGTTGCCTGCCAATCGGTCAGGTCTTCGACCCGTTCGGCGCCGACGCACAGCTTGATCAGATGGATTGTCCCCGACTTACCCACAGCTTGCTCCACAGATTCCCGAAACCCTACCGCATATCGTAGGACGTTCACGCGCCGCTGCAATCTGTTGAAGGATCGCACGGGTCGGGCTATGTAGCACATCTTCCCAAAGGAGCCACTTGCCATGTCGCGTTTCGCTGCCCCCATTGCCGAGCAAATCTGGGACATGAAATACCGTTTGAAACAGGCGGATGGCATGCCGCTGGACCAATCGGTCGAGGATACCTGGCGCCGCATCGCCCGCGCGCTGGCCTCGGTCGAACATGACACCGCGGAATGGGAAGATCGGTTTTACACCGCGCTCGAGGATTTCAAATACCTGCCTGCGGGCCGGATCGTGGCGGGGGCTGGCACGGCGCGGTCGGTGACGCTGTTCAACTGTTTCGTCATGGGCACGGTGCCCGACAGCATGGGCGGCATTTTCGACAATCTGCGCGAGGCGGCGCTGACCATGCAGCAGGGCGGCGGCATCGGCTATGATTTCTCGACCATCCGGCCCAAGGGGGCCGAGGTGCTGGGGGTTGCCGCCGATGCATCCGGGCCGCTTTCCTTCATGGATGTCTGGGATGCGATGTGCCGCACGATCATGTCGGCAGGCAGCCGTCGCGGCGCGATGATGGCGACCTTGCGCTGCGATCACCCCGATATCGAGGCGTTCATCGCCGCCAAATCCGATCCCGCGCGGCTCAGGATGTTCAACGTGTCCGTGCTGGTCACCGACCCCTTCATGGAGGCGGTCGCCGCCGATGGCCCGTGGGAGCTGGTCTTCGGGGGCCGCGTCTATCGCACCGTTCAGGCGCGCGATTTGTGGAACAAGATCATGCGCGCGACCTATGATTATGCCGAACCCGGCGTGATCTTCATCGACCGCATCAATGCCGAGAACAATCTCAACTATGTCGAGACGATCGCGGCGACCAACCCCTGTGGTGAACAGCCCTTGCCGCCCTATGGGGCCTGTTTGTTGGGGTCGATCAACCTGTCGCGGCTGGTCGAGGGGGCTTTTGGCCCCGATGCCCGGATCGATGCCGGCCGCCTGTCCGATCTGGTCGCACTGGCGGTGCGGATGATGGACAATGTCGTCGATGCCTCGCGCTTTCCGCTCGAGGCGCAGGCCGCAGAAGCGCGCGCCAAGCGGCGGATCGGGCTGGGTGTCACGGGTCTGGCCGATGCGCTGGCGATGGTGGGTCTGCGCTATGGCTCGGACGCTGCGGTCGAAATGACGGGCGAATGGTTGCGTCTGATTGCCAATGCCAGCTATCGCGCCTCGGCGCTGCTGGCGGCTGAAAAGGGGGCGTTCCCGCTTTATGACGCGGCGGCTTACGCCAAGGCGCCGATGATCTTGCGGCTTGAGCCTGATGTGCAGGCGCTGATCGCCCGGCACGGGCTTCGCAATGCGCTTTTGACGTCGATCGCGCCGACGGGCACGATTTCGCTGTTTGCGGGGAATGTGTCGTCGGGGATCGAGCCGATCTTTGCCAATTCCTACACCCGCAAGGTGCTGCAGCCCGATGGCACCCGCACCGAGGAAGAGGTGGTGGATTATGCCGTGGCGCTGTGGCGCGCGCGGATGGCCAGCGCGCCCTTGCCCGATCATTTCGTCACCGCCCAGACGCTTGCGCCGCTTGATCATGTGCGCATGCAGGCCGCCGCCCAGCCGTGGATCGACAGCTCGATTTCCAAAACCATCAACGTGCCCGCCGATATCGATTTCGAAAGCTTCAAGGATGTCTATGCCGCCGCCTATGCCAGCGGCTGCAAGGGATGCACGACCTATCGGCCCAATGACGTCACGGGAAGTGTCCTGACCGTATCCGAGGCCGAGGCCCGCCCCGAAGCATCCGCCGCAAGCGAGGCCGCCCGTGGCGAGGTCATCTATATGTCAGAGCCCCTGGATCGGCCTGCGGCCCTTGAGGGGCATACCTACAAGGTCAAATGGCCCGACAGTGAACATGCGCTCTATATCACCATCAACGATATCGTTCTGGCCGGCCACCGCCGCCCCTTTGAGGTGTTCATCAATTCCAAGAACATGGAACATTTCGCCTGGACCGTGGCGCTGACGCGGATGATCTCTGCGGTGTTCCGGCGCGGCGGCGATGTGAGTTTCGTGGTCGAGGAACTGAAAGCCGTGTTCGATCCGCGCGGGGGCGCGTGGATGAACGGCAAATATGTGCCCTCGATCCTTGCGGCCATCGGCGGTGTGATCGAACGGCACATGGTCTCGATCGGGTTCATCGCGGGCGAGGGGATGGGCCTGAAATCCGACCCGCAGGCCGAGGTGGTCAATCTGGGCCACAAGCCCGGCCCGGCCTGTCCGTCGTGCGGGCAATATGACATGCGCATGGCTGAGGGATGTCTAACCTGCAACAGCTGTGGTTATTCGAAATGCAGCTGACGGGCGGGTCCGCTTTGCCACATTCTTGCCTTATTTCATGCGATAATTAACGGTAATTTTAGGGTGGCGCGACGGCGCCGGCGCGCAGGGTGTATCAATGATGTCGATTTCGCGTCTTTTTGGGGCGGCTTTTCTTTGCTTGGGGGTGATTGCCCAAACTGCCGCTGCCCAAGACGGGCACAAGACTTTGGGATTGACATCGTTCTTTGCGAACGACGGCATCGGTGACGGTATCGTCAAATTTCCAAGCGACGGCGCGAACGATCGCTGGCGCAGCGCCGGTGTCGGGGTCCATGCGGTGCGCGGCGAAAGCTGGTCGGGTTCGCTGCCGATGCTGCCCTTCGAGATCATCGAGTACCGCTTTCGCCTTGAGGTGATGGCGCCAGATAACCTCAGGAGGCCCGATTCCGATGATCGGCTCTTCGCGGGCAGCCTTTGGGCGGGTGCGCATACCCATCTGGCGTGGCGTGGGTTCGAGGTGACGGCCGGGGCCGATCTGGTCATCACTGGCGAGCAGTCCGGCGTGCGCCGGTTGCAAGCCAACATCTACGATTGGCTGGGCGAATCAGAGGTCAATGTCGAAGACCATCAGGTCGACGATGGCATCTATCTGCACGGCACGGGGGAACTGGCCAAGACCTTGGCGATCGGCTGGGGCGAACTGCGCCCGTTTTTCGAAGTGCAGGCCGGGGTTGAAAACCTGTTGCGGGTGGGGGCCGATCTGACTGTTGGCGGTTTGGGACAGGGCGGATTGCGCATCCGCGAACCGATCACCGGCCAGCGGATCGCGTCGATTTCCACCATTGCCGATGGCGGCTGGTCCTTTCTTGCGGGGGCGGATGTGGCATTTGTGGCGCGTTCGATCTTTTTGCCGGAAAGCCGGGGTTATACGGTGGAACCCATGCGTTACCGGCTGCGGGCGGGGGCAAATTACGGTTTCGCCAACCGGAACCTGTTTTATGGTCTGACCTACATGTCCGAGGAATTTTCTGCCCAGACCGAAGGCCAGTTTCTTGGAACGATCAGCCTGATGCGGCGGTTCTGACGCAGCCCGGCGGGTGCCGCACCCGGCCCCGTCGAATGCGACGCAGGTGTGGCGCCTCCGCTTCCGTCCAAATCCCGCGCGCTGACGCGTCAAGCGCCGCCGCTTGCCCGGCATTGACACGCTGTCGGGTTGCCCCTAGAGACGCGGCTTGTCCTCGGCCCGTGATGGGCGGGGATTCCTATTGGTGTTGGTGGCCCCCGCAAGGGAATGCCTGTCGCCCCGGCAAAATCCGGGGAAAGGACAACGCCCTCTCGAACAACGAAGAGGAGATCAGACGGTGACCAAACGCACCTCTGCCAAGTATAAAATTGACCGCCGGATGGGCGAAAACATCTGGGGTCGTCCCAAATCCCCCCTCAACAAGCGCGAATATGGCCCCGGCCAGCATGGTCAGCGCCGCAAAGGCAAGGTTTCGGATTTCGGTCTGCAACTGCGCGCAAAGCAGAAGCTCAAGGGCTATTACGGCGACCTGACCGAAAAGCAGTTCCGCCGCATCTATACCGAAGCTGAACGCCGCCGCGGGGATACCGGTGAGCTTTTGATCGGTCTGCTCGAGCGCCGCTTGGATGCGGTCGTGTATCGCGCGAAATTCGTGGCGACCGTCTTTGCCGCCCGTCAGTTCGTCAACCACGGCCATGTCACCGTGAACGGTCAGCGGGTCAACATCCCCTCTTACCGCGTCAAGGATGGTGATGTGATCGAGGTGCGGCAGAAATCCAAGCAACTGGCCTTCGTGCTGGAAGCCGCACAGCTGGCCGAGCGTGACGTTCCCGATTACATCGAAGTCGATCACTCAAAGATGATCGCAACCTTCGTGCGCACCCCGGGTCTTGGCGATGTGCCGTATCCGGTCGTGATGGAACCCAAGCTCATCATCGAATACTACGCGCAGAACTGAATTTTCTGCACGCGATTGTCATGGGCCGTGCCACTATGGCGCGGCCCATTTGTTTGCTTGGTAACCTGACAGGAGGCCCGCATGGTGCAGACCCATCCCGTCTATGGCCGCATTGACGGACCCATCGTGATCATCGGATTTGGCTCGATCGGCAAAGGCACCTGGCCGCTGATCGAACGCCATTTCGACTATGATGCCGACAGGCTTGTGGTGATCGAACCCGATCCCGCACGGGCCAATTTCCTGCGCCAGCATCGGATTACCCATGTGCGCGATGCCCTGACGCCCGAAAACCACCGCGCTGTTCTGGGGCGGCTTCTGGAGCCGGGCCGGGGTTTTTGCGTCAATCTCAGCGTCGATGCGTCCTCGCTCGATCTGATGCGGTTTTGTCGCGAGATCGGGGTGCCTTACATCGACACGGTCGTCGAGCCATGGGCAGGGTATTATTTCGGCACCGCCGACAATGCGGCGCGGACCAATTATGCGCTGCGCCAGGCGGTGCGCGATGAAAAGATGCGCCATCCCGGCGGTACCACTGCGGTCAGTTGCTGTGGGGCCAATCCGGGGATGGTGTCGTGGTTTGTCAAGGACGCGTTGCTGACCTTGGCGAAAGACACCGGTCGGTCGGTGGCCGTGCCACGCGACCGCGCGGGCTGGGCCGGGTTGATGCAGGCGCTGGGCGTCAAGGGCGTGCATATCGCCGAACGCGACACCCAGGCCCGCCGCCAGCCGCGCCCGCGTGGCGTGTTCGTCAACACATGGTCGGTCGACGGCTTCATCGCCGAGGGTTTCCAGCCCGCCGAGCTGGGCTGGGGCACCCATGAGCCATGGTTCCCCGAAAATGGCTACCGTCATGACACCGGCTGTCAGGCCGCGATCTGGCTGGACCGGCCCGGCGCCATCACCCGCGTGCACAGCTGGTGCCCGACACCGGGGCCGCAATTCGGTTTTCTCGTGACCCATAACGAGGCGATTTCCATCGCCGATTACTATACCGTCGGCGCTGGCGCCGATCCTCAATACCGGCCCACCTGTCACTACGCCTATCACCCCTGCGATGACGCGGTCTTGTCCTTGCACGAGATGTTCGGATCAGGGCGCGCGCAGGACAAGCACCACATTCTGACCGCCGACGAGATCGTCGAAGGCATCGATGAATTGGGTGTGTTGCTCTATGGGCACGAAAAGAACGCACTCTGGTATGGCTCGCGGCTGTCCACGACCGAGGCCCGCGATCTTGCGCCCTATCAGAACGCCACCGGCCTTCAGGTGACATCGGCGGTTCTGGCGGGAATGGTGTGGGCCTTGGAAAACCCCAATGCCGGGATCGTCGAGGCCGATGAGATGGATCATGCGCGCTGTCTCGAGGTGCAGCGCCCCTATCTGGGGCCGCTCGAGGCGCATTACACCGACTGGACACCCTTGCAGGATCGGTGGGAGCTGTTCCCCGAGGATATCGACCCCGAAGAGCCTTGGGCCTTTCGCAACGTGCTGGCCAGTTGAGCCGCAACAGGGGTGATCCAATGGTGCCGCCTGCGGCGGCGTTGCCTTTGCCTCGCCCCGCCTTTGGCGGGTCTCAGGCGCGGGGGCGCTGGCGCCCTGCGCGGTTCGGGAATGATCAGGGGGCAGCCCCGCCCGCCTGCACGCTGGTGGGCAGGGATGGCATGGGCACAGCGGCGTAAGGGCGCGCCATGGCGCGTGGCGATACCCTGAAAACCTTGTCTCTGGCCGAAGCAGGGCGGCTATCGGTCTGCCGGCGGCCGGGCGTGCTTTTGGCGCTGATGCTGGAAAACAGCGGTCTTGGCATGATCTTTGTGCCTTACGCCGGGCTTTACCTGTTCGATTGGGGCCCTTGGATGGCGGGCGCGCTTCATGCGGTGAGCCATCTGTTCTTTGCGCTGTGGCCTGCGATGAAGACCTGTGTTCAGAAGATCGCGGCGCCCGGCAATATCGCCCCGACCGCGGCCATGGCCTTGACCTTGACCATCAACCACATCGCCGCGGTGTTCCTGCCCGCGGTATGGGGGTATCTGTGGCTCAGCGCGCCAGCGGCGGTATCGCTGGCGCTGGCGTGTCTGGTGCCGCGTCTTCCCGAACGCGGGCGCGAAACCGTGCTGTTGGGTGGCGTTGCAGCGCCCGCCCGGTAGCGTCGCCGTTGCCAAGCGTGACGCAAGCGCGTAGGTCCCGCCCAAGCATTTTTCGCGACAGGGATCTTGACCCATGCCCACATGGACAGCGCTGACCACATTGCCCGACAGCGACAAGGCCGAGGCGCTTGGTGCGGCGCTGGAGGCGCTGGAGCCAGAACCCACCGGCGTCGGTATCTTCGAGCTGGAGGATGGATCGGGCCTGTGGGAGGTCGGGGGCTATTTCTCCGTGGCCCCCGATGTGATTGCGTTGAGCATTCTGGCCGCGGCCCATGGCGCGCGCCCCTTTGCGGTGTCGGACCTGCCCGAGACCGATTGGGTCGCGCATGTGCGGCGCGAATTGCACCCTGTCGAGGCGGGGCGGTTCTTTGTCTACGGATCCCACGATGCGGCGGCCTTGCCGGCGGATCGGATCGGGCTGTTGATCGAAGCGGCCATGGCCTTTGGCACCGGGCATCACGGCACCACCAAGGGCTGCCTTGATGCATTTGACATGCTGTTGACCGACGATGTTGTGCCGCGCAACGTTGCCGACATCGGTTGCGGCACGGCTGTTTTGGCGATTGCGGCGGCCAAGGCGACGGATGCGGCGGTTGTCGCCTCTGACATTGATCCGCAGGCCGTTGAGGTGGCATGCGCCAATGCTGCCGCCAATGGCGTGGGCGGGCGGGTCGCCTGTCTGGAGGCGGCGGGGTTCGCGCATCCCGAGTTGGCCCGAAATGCGCCGTTCGATCTGGTTTTCGCCAATATCCTCAAGGGGCCGCTGATCGATCTTGCGCCCATGATGGCAACCCATGTTGCCCCAGCGGGGCATGTGATCTTGTCGGGTATCTTGATCGCGCAGGCCGATGAAGTCACGGCTGCCTATCATGGGGTGGGCTTTTGCTTGCGCGACCGCCGCGAGATCGGGGATTGGGCCACGCTGACCTTGCGCCGCTGAGGCGGCTTTGCCTGTGGCGCGTTGCGCCCACAGGCGGCGGTCAGTCGCGCCGATAGGTGCCGCGCGCGATATCGTCGATATCCCCGCGCACAAGCCCCAGATCATCAAGTTCCCGGTCGGTCAGGACCGACAGGCTTTTGCGGGTGACGCGGGCATCGTTCCAGGCGGCAATCCGACCGAACACATCAGCCAGCATCCGGGAAAGGCTCGAGCTTGCGCCAAGGGGGCGGGTTGTGATGATTGCCATGATTGTATCCTTGCGATGATCATCTTTCGGGGAACGGGGCGCACATCGGTTCGGCCCGTCTGATCAGAGGCTGCATCTAGATCGCCGGAAAGCGGCATTCAAGCGGCGTTTTCTGCATGGGACACATGCGTTTTGTGCATGACGCAGAAACCGGCATTAACCCTTGGAGATTATGGTGAAATCCGGGCCAGGTCTGTCGTTTTCGACGATGGGAGCGGCGGTTTTGGGCGTCGCTTTTCCGACATCGATCGCAAACAGCTTTTCTGCGCGGGCAAGGGCGCTTGCGCTAGGCAATGTTCGCCTTTCGTGCTAGTGGTGCAGAAAGGTCACGAATAAGGCCGGTGTTTTCCGGGCAAGGGCGGGCGGATGCGGATTATCGGGATCGACCCGGGGCTCAGATGCCTCGGATGGGGGGTGATCGATGTGGATGGCACGCGCTTGCGGCATGTCGCCAATGGTCAGATCCTGTCGGGGGCGGGCGATCTGGCGGCGCGGCTTTTGGCGCTGCATCAGCAATTGAGCGCGGTTGTCGCCTGTCATGCGCCACAGGCGGCGGCGGTAGAGCAAACCTTTGTGAACAAGGATGCGGCTGGCACGCTCAAGCTGGGTCAGGCGCGTGGTATCGCCATGCTGGTGCCCGCGCAGGCCGGGTTGCGTGTGGCGGAATACGCGCCCAATGCCGTGAAAAAGGCGGTGGTGGGCGTGGGGCATGCCGAAAAGCAACAGGTGGATCATATGGTGCGCTTGCAATTGCCCGGCTGCGATCCGGCCGGACCGGATGCCGCCGATGCGCTGGCTGTCGCGATTTGCCATGCCTTTCACGCGCAATCGGCCCATCGGCTTGCCCAGGCGATCGAGGCGGCATCATGATCGGCAAGCTGACGGGGCGCGTGGATTACAAGGCGGCGGATCATCTTTTGCTCGATGTGGGCGGTGTGGGCTACACGGTGCATTGCTCGGATCGCACCTTGGCCGCGCTGCCGGGGGCCGGACAGATGGCCGCGGTCTATACCGAATTGTTGGTGCGTGAGGATTTGTTGCAGCTTTTTGGATTTCTCACGCCCTATGAGCGCGAATGGCACCGCTTGCTCATCACGGTTCAGGGTGTGGGCTCCAAGGCGTCGATGGCCATATTGGGCACGCTGGGCCCCGATGGTGTGGCGCGCGCCATCGCGATTGGCGATTGGGCGTCGGTCAAGGCCGCACCCGGTATCGGGCCGAAACTGGCCCAGCGCGTGGTCAATGAGTTGAAGGAAAAGGCGCCGGGCATCATGGCCTTGGGCGGCACGATGGGGCAGGCGGCGGGCATCGCGCCCGATCCGCTGGTCGAGGATGCGGCCCGACCCGGCGCGCCCGATGTCCGACAGACCCAACCGACCCTGCCCCCCAGCGGCGCGGCACAGGCCGACGCGCTGTCGGCATTAAGCAATCTCGGCTACGCCCCATCCGAGGCGGCGCGCGCCGTCGCCGAAGCCGCCGGGGCGGCACCGGGGGCCGAGGCATCCGTGCTGATCCGCGCGGCGCTCAGGCTTTTGGCACCCAAGCAATAGGGGGGGTGGCGTGGCCCGCGTGGCTCAGCCATAGATGCCCGATATGACAGAGCCCGATCCAACCTTGCGCCCTGCGCCCCTGCCCGAAGATGTCGACCGCGCTCTGCGTCCGCAGACGCTGTCCGATTTCATCGGTCAGGCCGAAGCGCGGGCCAATCTGAGCGTATTCATCGAAAGCGCGCGCCGCAGGGGCGAGGCGATGGATCATGTCCTGTTTCATGGCCCCCCGGGCCTTGGCAAGACCACGCTGGCGCAGATCATGGCGCGCGAACTGGGGGTGGGGTTTCGCATGACCTCGGGTCCGGTGCTGGCGCGGGCGGGCGATCTGGCCGCCATCCTGACCAATCTGGAAGCGCGCGATGTGCTGTTCATCGACGAGATCCACCGCCTGAACCCCGCCGTGGAAGAGGTGCTTTATCCCGCGCTCGAGGATTTCGAGCTGGATCTTGTGATCGGTGAGGGGCCAGCCGCGCGCACCGTGCGCATCGAGTTGCAGCCCTTCACGCTGGTCGGTGCCACGACGCGGATGGGGCTGTTGACCACGCCGCTCCGCGACCGCTTCGGCATCCCGACACGGTTGCATTTCTACACCACCGAGGAATTGACCCGCATCGTCGCGCGCGGCGCGCGCCTGTCGAACATCGATGCCGACCCCGAGGGCGTGATCGAGATTGCCGGTCGCGCGCGCGGCACGCCGCGCATCGCCGGGCGGCTCTTGCGGCGGGTGATCGATTTCGCGCTGGTTGAAGGCGACGGGCGGCTGACACAGGCCATCGCCGACATCGCGCTGACGCGGCTGGGGGTGGATCATCTGGGGCTCGACGGGGCCGACCGGCGCTATCTGGGCCTGATCGCCGAGAACTATGGCGGTGGGCCGGTGGGGGTGGAAACCCTGTCGGCCGCGCTGTCGGAAAGCCGCGATACATTGGAAGAGGTGATCGAGCCCTACCTGCTGCAACAGGGCCTGATCGCGCGCACGCCACGGGGGCGGATGCTGGCACACAAGGGCTGGACGCATCTGGGGATGCCCCCGCCACCCGGCCCGGCGCAGGGCAATCTGATCTAGGCCCGCAGATGACCGATACCACCCTCGCCCCTCTGTCGCCCGATGCCATCACCGCGCTGTTCACCCGCTCGGATGGGCAGTTTCTGTTTGCCCGCTGGGGGCGGCCCATCGTGCCGGTGGTCTTTGGGGTCGAGGATGCGACTGTTTCGATCCTCAAGGGCGCGATCGAGGCGGTGGTGGCGCTGGCCGGACACAAGATGGCGGAAACCGACCCGGAACTGGGTGCGAACCTGATGGTGTTTTTCATCCGCGACTGGGCCGAGTTGACCGCAACCCCCAATCTTGACCGGCTGATCCCCGATCTGGCCGCTCTGGTCGTCCGGTTGGATGGGGTGGGCGCCAATCAATATCGATCGTTCCGCTTTGACGAAGGCGGCGGGATCAAGGCGGGCTTTGTCTTTGTCCGCATGGATGACGCGCTGGCCGAGGCCCCGGCGGAAACCATCGCGCTCAGCCAGATCGTGCAGACGATCCTGTTGTGGTCCGACACGGCCTTTCTGGGCGCATCGCCGCTGGCCATCTTGCGACCGGGCGGCCCCGCGATCCTCAAGCCGCAGATCGCCGATCTGATCCGGGCGGCCTACGACCCCGCATTGCCGGTGGCCGCGACCGATCCCGCGCTGTGCTTGCGCTTGGCGGCGCGGGTGGGGCGGAGGCAATGACCCATCGCTGGCCCATCCGCGTCTATTATGAAGACACCGATCTGGCGGGGATCGTCTATTATGCCAATTACCTGCGGTTCATCGAACGCGCGCGGTCTGAACTGGTGCGGGCGGCGGGCATCGATCAGGTGGCCCTGAAGGCGGCAGGCTTGGTCTTTGTCGTGCGCCGACTGGAGGCGGATTATCTGAGCCCCGCGCGCTTTGATGATCAACTTGAGGTCCACAGCCGTCTGTTGGAGATGACAGGGGCCGGTTTTTCCCTGTCGCAAGAAATCTGGCGCGATCAGACGCTGGTGTTTCGCGCGGTGGTTTGGCTTGTGGTCATCAACGCCAAAGGGCGCGTGACGCGGCTTGCGGCGGGGCTTCGCGCAGGGCTGGATGCGTTCACGGCGGATGTCGGCCGCTGACACAGAAGTGTTCGCATTCCCCCTTTCAAGCTGGTATATCGTCGCCTTAATGAGGCGCGAAAAGCGCCCGTTCCGATTTGAGGCCCGGGCAAAGGACAGTTTACAGGCTATGGAAACCGAAACGCTCGCTGCTGCGTCACACGCAGACTTTACCCTTATTGCGCTTTTCTTCCGTGCGTCGATTACGGTGCAACTTGTCATGATCGGGTTGATCGTGGCCTCGGTCTGGGTCTGGGCCGTGACCTTTACCAAGGTCAAGATGTTTCGCGGCGCGCGCGCCAATGCGACCGCCTTTGACGCCGCGTTCTGGTCGGGGGAACCTCTGGATGAGTTGTACGACCGGATCGCCGATGCGCCAAACAGCGCCCAAGAGCGGGTGTTTGTGGCTGGCATGACCGAATGGCGGCGGTCCTTGCGGGATGATGGCGCGCTCATCCCCGGCGTGCAGCAACGGGTGGACCGATCGATGGATGTGGCCATTGCCCGTGAAAGCGAACGCTGGACCCACGGTTTGGGCTTTTTGGCCACCACCGGGTCGGCCGCGCCGTTTGTGGGCCTGTTCGGCACGGTCTGGGGGATCATGCGGTCGTTTCAGGAAATCGCCATTTCCGGCAATACCTCGCTGGCAACCGTCGCCCCCGGCATCGCCGAGGCGCTTCTGGCCACGGGTCTTGGCCTTTTGGCCGCAATTCCGGCGGTGATCATCTACAACATGCTCAGCGCCGATGCCGAGCGTCTGGTGGGCGGGCTGGAAGGGTTCGCGGACGAGTTTTCCACCCTCTTGTCGCGGCAGCTTGACTGATGGGGGTCTCGGTTTCAACCAACAGCGGATCGCGCCGCAGGGGCCGCGGACGGCGCGCCAATCTCAAGCCCATGTCCGAGATCAACGTCACGCCCTTTGTCGACGTGATCTTGTGCCTGTTGATCATCTTCATGGTGGCCGCCCCCTTGATGACGGTGGGCGTGCCCATCGATCTGCCCGACACCGCCGCCGAGGCGCTGCCGTCCGAGGACGAAGAACCCCTGACCGTGACCTTGGCGCCCGACGGGCAAGTGATGATCCAGACCACGCCCGTTCCGATGGCCGATCTGATCACCCGCCTGCAAGCGGTCGCGACCGAGCGCACATCAACGCGTATTTTCCTGCGCGCCGATGGCGCCATTCCCTATGACGATGTGATGCGCATCATGGGTGCGCTGAATGCGGGCGGCTTTCGCGAGATCGGTCTTGTGACCGATTCGGGTGGCCCGCGTCTCAACGGCGCCGGAGAGTGAGGGGGCGAGCGGATGCGTCGATCCCTGTACGTCTCATCCGCCATTCACGCCGCGATCCTGCTATGGGTCGCGCTGGGCGATGGCTTGTTCAAGGACAGCCCGGATCCTGTTTTTGAGGTGACAGGCGTCACATTGGTGTCGACCGCCGAGTTCGACGCCATGTTCGATCAAGCCCAAACCTCGGCCCCGGAGGCAGAGATCACGCCCGCGCCGCGCCCGGCGGAACCCGAACCGCCCGCTGCGCCCGAACCTCTGCCCGAGCCCGCACCCTTGCCTGAGCCGCCCGCGCAAACCGCCGAAGCGGCACCCGAGCCCGCGCCGCAGCCTGAACCCACCCCGCCGGGTGAGGTGACCGATACGCTGGCGCCCCCCGCGCCGCCATCGGGTGCGCCCGATCTTCCCCAGACGGGTCGGCCCACGCCGCGCCCGGCCGACCGCATCGCGCCCGTCCCCACACCCGCCCCGGAACAAGATGTGGCCATAGCCCCCGAGGCAACGCCCGAGGTGGCCACGCCCGCCCCGGCGGAAACACCCGCCCCGGCCGAAGAACAGGCCGCCCCCGAAGAGGCCGCGACGCGCATCGTGACCGAAGCCGAAACGCCATCAGGCGGCCCGCTTGGCCCCTTGGCCTCGATCCGCCCGCCGACACGCCCCGACCCCCCGCGCCCGGTGGAAACCGCCGCCCCCGCGCCCGATCCGGCCCCCCAGCCAGAGCCGCCGCAAAGCGATCCTTTGGCCGATGCCATCGCCTTGGCGGTCGCCTCTGCCGTCAGCACACCGGCCCCATCCAATGCGCCGTCTGGCCCGCCCTTGACCGCCGGTGCGCGCGAAGGCTTCCGGGTGGCGGTATCAACCTGTTGGAACGTCGGTTCGCTCAGCAGCGAGGCACAGCGCACCACCGTGATCGTGGGCTTTGACATGACGCGCGAGGCGCGCCCGGTCGAAGGGTCGTTGCGCCTGATTTCCTTTGAGGGCGGATCGCAGATGGCGGCCCAGCAAGCCTTCGAGACCGCGCGCCGCGCGATTTTGCGCTGTGGTGCCACGGGTTATGGCCTGCCTGTCGAAAGCTATGACCACTGGCAGCAGGTCGAACTTGTCTTCAACCCCGCGGGGATGCGTCTGAGATGAAATCCGCGCCCGCCCCTGTTACAATGCCCCGTCAGACCCGCCCCCAGTGGCCAGAGGTACATCCATGTTGACCCGTCGCTCCCTGATCTGTTCCGCCTCGGCGCTGGCTGCGGCCACGACCCTGCCCGGGCTGGTGCGCGCCCAAAACCGGCCGCTTCGTCTGGAAATCACCGAAGGTGTGATCGAACCCTTGCCCTTTGCGATCCCCGGTTTCATCGCGCGCAACGGCGCCGCCGCCGATGCCGCCGCCGACATCACCCGTGTGATCGCTGCCGATCTGCGCGGGACCGGGTTGTTCCGCCAAATTCCCGACAGCGCGCATATCTCGACCGTGACCAGTTTCGATGCCCCGATCCTTTATCCCGACTGGCAGGCGATCAATGCCCAGGCCCTGATCGTGGGCGAGGTGGAACAGCAAGGCGGGCGCCTGATCGTGCGCTTTCGCCTGTTCGACGTGTTCAGCCAGCAGCCTTTGGGTGATGGGCTGCAATTCGTGGGCGAGCGTGACGGCTGGCGGCGCATGGCGCATAATGTGGCCGATCAGGTCTATGAGCGGATCACCGGCGAGACGGGCTATTTCGACACCCGCGTCGTCTTTGTGCATGAGGAAGGCCCCAAGAACGCGCGCCTCAAGCGGTTGGCGCTGATGGATTACGATGGGGCCAATGTGCAGTTCCTGACCGACAGCCGCGCCATCGTCATGGCGCCGCGCTTCAGCCCCACGGGCGACCGCATCATCTATACCAGCTTCTTATCCGGCCAGCCGCGTGTCTATGTCATGGATGTCGCCAGCGTCAGAAGCCGCCCCCTCGAGGCAATCTCGGCGGGCAACATGACCTTTTCGCCGCGCTTCACCGCCGATGGCGGCACTGTGGTGTTTTCCATGGAACAAGGCGGCAACACCGACATCTTCCGCGTGGATGTCAATGGCGGCGGCCGCACCCAGCTGACCAATGCGCCCTCGATCGAAACGGCGCCGTCCTTTTCACCCGATGGCAGCCAGATGGTGTTCGAAAGCGACCGCACCGGCGGCCAGCAGATCTATGTCATGCCCGCCGGTGGCGGCGAGGTGCGCCGCATCAGCCAGGGCAGCGGGCGCTACGGCACGCCGGTCTGGTCGCCGCGCGGCGATTACATCGCCTTTACCAAGCAAGAAAGCGGCCGCTTCCATATCGGCGTGATGCGCACCAATGGCTCGGAGGAACGTCTGTTGACGGCCTCTTTCCTCGATGAGGGCCCGACATGGGCACCCAATGGGCGCGTGCTGATGTTCACCCGTGAAACCGCCGGCGCCAATGGCGCGCCTGCCGTCTATTCGGTCGATATCTCGGGGCGCAACCTGCAGCGTGTGGCCACCCCCGGCATGGCATCCGACCCGTCATGGTCGCCGCGCTTGCCATAAAATCCACCCTCGCATGGACGCGCGCCGTGCGGCCATGCTATGCTGATCAAAACAACAAGGACCGAGCATCATGACCATGTCCCTTCGCGCTTCTGCACTGATCCTTTCGGCCACGCTTGCGCTGTCCGCCTGTTCGCAGGGTGGGCTTTTCGGGCGCGATGACGCCGTCGATTTGAACGGCGCGCAAGCGTCTGGCGCCTTTGGATCGGTCTCTGACCCGCGCTCCATCGCGTATTTCAACCAGATTGTGGGCGACCGGATCTTGTTTGCGGTGGACCAATCCACGCTTGATGCGACCTCGATGGCCACCCTCGACGGTCAGGCGCAGTGGCTGATGACCAACCCCGAATTCATAGCCCTGATCGAAGGCCATGCCGATGAACAGGGCACCCGGGAATACAACCTTGCGCTGGGCGCGCGCCGGGCTGCGGCCGTGCGCGATTACCTTGTGTCGCGCGGTGTGGCCGCCAACCGGCTCAACACCATCAGCTACGGCAAGGAACGCCCGATCGAGATCTGTTCGGATGAAAGCTGCTATCGCCAGAATCGTCGCGGTGTGACGGTGCTGACGGTCGGCGCCGGGGTCTGATCCCATGCGCCGCGCCCTGATCCTTGCGCTTGCGCTGGGCCTTTGGCCGCTTGTGGCTGTGGGGCAGGACAGGGCGCAGTCTCTGGCCGATATCCGGCAGGAACTGGCCATCCTTTTCGTTGAGATGCAACGCCTTCGGGCTGAGCTGAACACGACGGGCGGCGCGATGGGCACCGGTGGCGACGGCACGGTGCTTGCCCGTGTCGATGCCATCGAGGGGGAGTTGCGCCGCCTGACCTCGGCGACCGAGACGATGCAGATCCGTGTCGACCGTGTGGTAAGCGATGGCACCAACCGCATCGGCGATCTGGAGTTTCGGCTGTGCGAACTGACGCCGGATTGCCGCATCGCCGATTTGCCGCCCCAGCCGCCGCTGGGCGGTGAGGCGGCGCAGCCGGATGCCGGCACCGCCCCCCCATCGGACGGCGGTGGTGCCAATCTTGCCGTGGCCGAGCAGAATGATTTCGACCGCGCGCGTGCGGCCTTTGAGGCGGCAGATTACGCGCAAGCCGCTCAGTTGCTGGATGCCTTTACCCAGACTTATCCCGGCGGACCCTTGTCAGCCGAAGCACATTTCCTGCGCGGTCAGGCCGAAGGCCAGCAAAGCGCGTGGAACCGGGCGGCCCGGGCCTATCTTGACAGTTTCACGGCCGATGCGTCGGGGCCACGCGCGGCTGCGGCCTTGCTCAATCTGGGCACGTCACTGGCCGAGCTTGGCCAAAGCGACGAGGCCTGTTTGACCCTGTCCGAGGTGTTGTCGCGCTATCCCGCCGATCCTGTCACCGCCGATGCGCAGGCCGCGCGCGGGCGTCTGGGCTGCAGGTGAACCAAGACACGCTTGAAAGCCGTTTTGCCGTGCAGATGGGCGCCTGTCTGGGCCCCGATTTCCCGCGCGCGATCGGCCTTGCGGTGTCGGGCGGCGGCGACAGCATGGCGATGCTGGCGCTTGCGCATGGCTGGGCGCGGGTCATGGGAATCGGGCTGAGGGTTGTGACCGTGGATCACGGCCTGCGCTCCGAAGCGGGGGCCGAGGCCGCGATGGTGGCGGCCGAATGTGCCACGCTTGGACATGCCCACGACATTATGCGCTGGCATTGGGATGGGCAGGGCAATCTGCAAGATGCCGCGCGGCAGGCACGGCGCGATCTGATCGGCGCATGGCGGCGCGATCTGGCGCATGTGCTCTTTGCCCATACCCAAGACGATCAGGCCGAAACCGTGCTGTTGCAGCTGTTGCGGGGGTCGGGGGTCGATGGGCTGGCGGGCATGGCCGCCGCACGGCGCGTGCCGGATGCGCGGGGCGGCTGGTGGCTGTTGCGCCCGCTCTTGGGCGAGGCGCGGGCGGATCTGCGCCACTATGCGACCACCTTGCGTGTGCCGTTTGTCGATGACCCCTCCAACAGCGATCCAAGATTTGACCGGGTGCGCGCGCGCCACGCGATGGCGGCCCTTGGCCTGGCGCCCGAGGGGCTGGCCCGGACCGCCGCCCGCATGGCGCGTGCTGCCCGAGCCTGTCGTGCAAGGGCCGCCGACATTGCCCGGCGGATCGCCACCGAGGAACAGGTGAATGGCGCGCCGACCGGCGATCTGCTGATCGACCGCGATGGTCTGGCTGCCGTCGAGCGCGACAGCCAGATGCGGCTTTTGGCGGGCGGGCTGCAATGGGTGGCCAGCGCCCCCTACAGACCCCGCGCGCAGGCCCTTGAGGCGTTGCTTGATCGGGTGCTGGCGGGGGGTGGCGGCACCTTGCATGGCGTGGATGTGACGCCAGGCGCTGCGGCGATCCGCCTCTCCCGCGAGGGGGCGGCCTTGACCGATGCGCGAAAGCCCGCCTGTGCCGGTCTTGTCTGGGATGGGCGCTGGCATCTGGGCGCGCTGGCCGAACCGGGCCTGATCTTGCGCCCGCTTGGGCCTGACGGATGGGCACAGCGCCCTGAAAAAACACAAGTTTCAGCCCCGGCGCGTGCCGCTTATGCTTGGCCTGCGTTGTTTCGCGGCGACCGGCTTGTGACCTGTGGGCCACTTGGTCTTGGGGGGGCCGATGTGATCGGGTTTCGTCCAGGGGGCGGCCATTTCGCCCAGTTCCTTGAATCACATTGAAGTCGGGCGCGGCATCTCTATCTTTCCACCATAACGCGGGTGTTGAGTTTCACGCCCGGATGTAAGGAGATATCCCCTTGGGCAACGCGAGAAACGTCGCATTCTGGGTCATCTTGTTCCTGCTGATACTGGCCCTGTTCAACCTGTTCTCGGGTGGTCAGACTCAGGTGGCACAGCGCGGCGTGGCCTATTCTGAATTCATCTCTCAGGTGCAAGGCGGGCAGGTTCTGTCGGCAACGCTGGATGGCGAGAATGTTCAATTCACCACATCGGACGGCACCTTTGGCACCGTTGCGCCGGCTGATGCCAACACCACCCAGATCCTGCTTGATCGCGGTGTGCGCATCGAAGCGCGCCCGCAGGAGCAATCGGGTTTCCTGAGCGTGCTGTCCTTGTGGCTGCCGGTGCTGGTCCTGATCGGCATCTGGATCTTCTTCATGAACCGGATGCAGGGCGGCGGGCGTGGCGGCGCCATGGGCTTTGGCAAATCCAAGGCGAAACTCCTGACCGAAAAGCATGGCCGCGTGACCTTTGACGATGTCGCCGGCATCGACGAGGCCAAGGAAGAACTGGAAGAAATCGTTGAATTCCTGCGCAATCCGCAGAAATTCAGCCGCTTGGGTGGCAAGATCCCGAAAGGGGCGCTGCTGGTCGGCCCGCCCGGCACGGGCAAGACGCTTCTGGCGCGCGCCATCGCGGGCGAGGCGGGCGTGCCGTTCTTCACCATCTCCGGCTCGGATTTTGTCGAGATGTTCGTGGGCGTGGGCGCAAGCCGCGTGCGCGACATGTTCGAACAGGCAAAGAAGAACGCGCCCTGCATCGTCTTCATCGACGAGATCGACGCCGTGGGCCGGTCGCGCGGCGTGGGCTATGGCGGCGGCAATGATGAGCGCGAACAGACGCTGAACCAGTTGCTGGTCGAGATGGACGGCTTCGAGGCAAACGAGGGCATCATCATCATCGCGGCCACCAACCGCCCCGATGTGCTGGACCCCGCATTGCTGCGCCCCGGCCGGTTCGACCGTCAGGTTCAGGTGCCCAACCCCGACATCAAGGGCCGCGAGCGCATCCTGAGCGTGCATTCGCGCAAGGTGCCTTTGGGCCCCGATGTCGATCTGCGCATCATCGCGCGCGGTACGCCGGGCTTTTCGGGTGCCGATCTGGCCAACCTGGTGAATGAGGCGGCATTGGCGGCCGCACGCATCAACCGGCGTTTCGTGACCATGGAAGATTTCGAGAATGCCAAGGACAAGGTCATGATGGGCGCTGAGCGCCGGTCGATGGTCATGTCCGAGGATGAGAAGAAGCTGACAGCCTATCACGAAGCCGGCCATGCGGTCGTTGGCATGAACGTTCCCGAGCACGACCCGATCCACAAGGCCACCATCATTCCGCGCGGTCGCGCGCTGGGTCTGGTGCTGTCCTTGCCCGAACGCGACCAGCTCTCGGTCAGCTACCGCAAATACACCTCCAAGATCGCCATGGCGATGGGTGGGCGCGTGGCCGAGGAACTGGTTTTCGGCAAGGACATGGTGACATCGGGCGCGGCCAGCGACATCCAGCAGGTGTCGCGCATCGCGCGCGCCATGGTCACGCAGTTCGGTTATGCCGAAGAGCTGGGCTATGTCGACTACGCCAATGAACAGCAATCCTATCTGGGCGCTTACGGGGGCGGCACGAACCATTCGGCGGCGACGCAAAAGATCATCGATGACAAGGTCAAGGCGCTGATCGACGAAGGCTATGAGACCGCCAAGCGCATCCTGACCGAAAGGCGCGACGATCTGGAGCGATTGGCGCAAGGGCTGCTGGAATACGAAACCCTGACCGGCATCGAGATCCAGAAGGTGATAAACGGCGAAGCGCTGAACAAGGGCGATGACAGCGGCGACACCACCACCCGCTCGGGCGGCGGCACGCCATCGATCACGGCGATCCCCAAGCTCAAGCCCAAATCAAAGCCCGCAGGCGACATGGAACCCGAACCCAGCGCCTGATCGATCTGTGCCCCGAAATTACTGAAAAGGCCCCCGCCTGTTGGGGGCCTTTTTCCTTTGCGCCAAACTGCAGCTTGCGGGTTGCGCCCATGCCTTGCCTTTGGTGAGATGGGCCAACCGATGACAGGATGCCGCCCATGCCCGCCTTGATCCCTACCAACCATACCGCCACCGTCACATGGCTGGGTGTGAACCCCGACCGCGATGCCGCGCTGGAAACCCAAGCCTTGAGCGAAATGGTGCTGACCTTCGCGGGGCATGTGCGGGAAAGCCGGGCGGGGCTGACGCGCCCCTCCGACAGCCGGGTGCTGGCGCAATACAAGCGCGGCACGCCGATCCGCAACACCCGCCAACTGTCGATCCTGTCGGCCGAGGATCTGGATGCCATCGCCGCCGAGATGGGGATCGCGGCGCTGGATCCGGCACTTTTGGGCGCCTCGATGGTGATCCGGGGCATCCCCGATTTTTCCCATGTGCCGCCGTCGTCGCGGCTGCAAGACGAGGCCAGCGGCACCACGCTGACCATCGACATGGAAAACCGCCCCTGCACGCTGCCTGCCAAACCGATCGAGGCGCGCCATCCCGGCAAGGGCGCGCGCTTCAAACGCGCGGCGCAGGGACGGCGCGGTGTGACCGCATGGGTCGAACGCGAGGGGGTGATCGCCCTGGGGTCGACGCTGCGCCTGCATATCCCCGACCAGCCGGTCTGGCCGCATCTGCACCAGGCGCGAAAAGACGTCGGTTGATCACAGCCGTTTCGGATCGGAAACCTCGCGTGGCGATTGAGCCCGCGAATGTGTCGCAATCGGTCCTCACGATGCGGATCGCACCCGCTATAGCCAAAAGCGACAGATCACGCCCGCATGTGGGAAGGGAGCCCGCCTGACATGGCCTTCAAGACAGATATCGAAATCGCCCGCGAGGCGAAGAAGCACCCGATCCAAGCCATCGGCGAGCGGCTTGGCATTCCGACCGAGGCGCTTGTGCCCTATGGGCATGACAAGGCCAAGATCGGGCAGGATTTCATCACCGGGCTGGCGGGGCGGCCCGATGGCAAGCTGATCCTTGTGACCGCGATCAACCCCACGCCCGCGGGTGAGGGCAAGACCACGACGACCGTGGGTCTGGGCGATGGGCTGAACCGCATCGGCAGGCGGGCCGCGATCTGCATCCGTGAGGCCAGCCTTGGCCCGAATTTCGGCATGAAGGGCGGGGCCGCGGGGGGTGGCTATGCGCAAGTCGTGCCGATGGAAGAGATGAACCTTCATTTCACCGGCGATTTCCATGCGATCACCAGCGCGCACAATCTGTTGTCGGCGATGATCGACAACCACATCTATTGGGGCAATGCGCTGGGCATCGATGAGCGCCGCGTCGTGTGGCGCCGCGTGATGGACATGAACGACCGCGCGCTGCGCGATATCGTCGTGTCGCTGGGGGGCGTGTCGAACGGATTTCCGCGCCAGACGGGCTTTGACATCACCGTTGCCTCCGAGGTGATGGCGATCTTGTGCCTGAGCGAGAACCTGGCCGATCTGGAGCGGCGTCTGGGCGACATGATCGTGGCTTACCGCCGCGACAAATCCCCGGTCTATTGCCGCGACATCAAGGCCGACGGGGCGATGACCGTGCTGCTCAGGGATGCGATGCAGCCCAATCTGGTGCAGACGCTGGAAAACAACCCCGCCTTTGTGCATGGCGGGCCCTTTGCCAATATCGCGCATGGCTGCAACAGCGTGATCGCCACCAAGACCGCGCTGAAGCTGGCGGATTTCGTCGTGACCGAGGCCGGGTTTGGTGCCGATCTGGGCGCCGAGAAGTTCATGAACATCAAATGCCGCAAGGCAGGCCTTGCGCCCGACGCGGTGGTGATCGTGGCGACCGTGCGCGCGATGAAGATGAATGGCGGGGTGGCAAAATCCGATCTGGGGGCCGAGAATGTCGCGGCCGTTCAGGCGGGCTGTGCCAATCTGGGCCGCCATATCGAGAACGTCAAAAGCTTTGGCGTGCCGGTTGTCGTCGGCATCAACCATTTCGCGGGCGACACCGAGGCCGAGATCGCGGCGGTAAAAGCCTATGTCGCGGCGCAGGGTTCCGAGGCGATCTTGTGCAAGCACTGGGCCGAGGGCAGCGCGGGGATCGAGGATCTGGCGCGGCGGGTGGCGGAGCTGGCCGAAGGCGGCAGCGCCGATTTCCGCACGCTCTATCCCGATGAGATGGGGCTGATGGCCAAGATCGAGACCATCGCGACCAGGATCTATCGCGCAGGGTCCGTGACCGCCGACGCAGGCGTGCGTGCACAGCTCAAGGCCTGGGAAGAGGCGGGCTATGGGCATCTGCCGGTCTGCATGGCCAAGACGCAGTATTCCTTTTCGACCGATCCCAACCTGCGTGGTGCGCCCGAGGGCCATGTGATCCCCGTGCGTGAGGTGCGGCTGTCGGCGGGGGCGGGGTTTGTCGTTGCGATCTGTGGCGAGATCATGACCATGCCCGGCCTGCCCAAGGTTCCGGCGTCGGAAACCATCCGGCTCAATGATGCAGGCCTGATCGAGGGGCTGTTCTAGGCAAGGGGGGCGCGGCGGCGGGGGCATCGAACCCCCGCCGCCGCGCGTGCCGCCCCGGGCGGCCCGGGCGCCCAGACCGATGGGCTGTGCGGGTCGGCGGGTGTCGGCATGCGTATTTCGGGAAAGATGAAGGATCAGGGCATGGCCGCGACGATATTGGACGGAAAAGCCTTTGCAGCCAAGGTGCGTGGGCAGGTGGCGACCCATGTCGCGGCACTCAAGGCCGGGCACGGGATCGTGCCCGGGTTGGCGGTCGTGCTGGTGGGCACGGATCCGGCCAGCCAGGTCTATGTGAAGAACAAGGGCATTCAGACAATCGAGGCCGGCATGGCGAGCCATGAGCACAAGCTCGATGCCGCCACGCCCGAGGCCGAAATTCTGGCGCTGGTTGCGCGGCTGAATGCCGATCCTGCGGTGCATGGGATCTTGGTGCAATTGCCGTTGCCGGCCCATGTGGATGCGGCCAAGGTCATCAACACCATCGACCCGGCCAAGGATGTGGACGGCTTTCACATCTCGAATGTGGGGCTTTTGGGCACGGGGCAAAAGGCGCTGGTGCCCTGCACGCCGCTGGGCTGTCTGATGATGCTGCGCGATCATCATGGTGATCTGTCGGGGATGGAGGCGGTGGTGCTGGGCCGGTCCAACATCGTGGGCAAACCCATGGCACAGCTTTTGCTGGGGGAAAGCTGCACGGTCACGATCGCGCATTCGCGGACCCGCGATCTGGGCGCGGTGTGTCGGCGCGCCGATATTCTGGTCGCGGCCGTCGGCCGCCCAGAGATGGTCCGGGGCGACTGGATCAAGCCCGGCGCCACGGTAATCGATGTGGGGATCAACCGCGTCGCCCATCCCGAGGATGCGACCCGGACCCGGCTTGTGGGCGATTGCCATACGCAGAGTTGCGCCGAGGTCGCAGGCGCGATCACGCCTGTGCCGGGCGGCGTGGGGCCGATGACCATTGCCTGTCTGTTGGCCAATACGCTGACGGCCTGTTGTCGGGCGCATGGGCTAGCTGAACCTGACGGTCTGGCGGTCTGACGGCCTGACGGCTCCCGTTGCGGGGGCGCTTGCGTCCGGGGTAGCGGCCCGTGGCATCAGCGCGGCATCGGCAGCCTTACGGGCGGGGCCCCGATTGCGATCGCCTCGGCCGCGGCGCCCATCAGGCCCGACAGTTCCGGCCGGTCGCAAAACAGCCCGCCCGTATAGGCGCCATAGGCGGGCAGGATCAGCCGGGTGTCGTCAAACAAAAGGCAGCGGCGGGTGATGCTGCGTCCGCGCAATTGCAGCCGCAGCTTGGGGTGATAATGGCCCGACACCTCGCCCTGCGCGCCGGGTTCGGCGATGTGGCGAAACATCAGCGGCCCGTTGCGATGTTCGGCCAGATGGGTGCCGCCCAGATCGAGCGGGCCGGGGTCGTGATTGCCCAGAACCCAGATCCAGCGCCGCCCGGCCATCAGGCTGGTCAGATGATCGCGCACGGGATCGGTCAAGCCCTGGGCAGCGGTCAGATCATCGAAGCTGTCGCCGAGGCAAATGACCGTTGCCGGGGCCAGAAGCGCAATGTCTTGCGCCAGCCGATCCAGCGTTTCAACGGTTTCATAGGGTGGCAAAAGCACGCCGCCCCGCCGCGCCATGCGGTCGGATTTTCCCAGATGCAGATCCGCAACGCAGAGCAGGTCGCGCGCGGGCCAGTGGAGCCCGCCCGAGGGCAGCGCATGCAGAATTTGGGCCCGGAACACAAAGGGCAGCGCGGTCATGACCGGGGCGCTTCGGTCAGGCCGGCGGTGGCCATCAGGCGCGCGGCCTCGGCCTCGAGCAGGCGCTGGTCGGCCATGCCCGCGATGGGCACGCGGCCGGGTTCAAGAAACAGGGGCGCGGCCAGCGGGCTGACGCGGTCCAGCCGCAGATGGTCGATCCGGTCGCCGATGCGCGCCAGCATCGCCTCGATCCGGCCGAAATCGACCAGACCGCGCATCGCCTCGGCCCTTGTGATGTCAAGCATGACATGGCCAGGGTCATATTTGCGCAGCGTGTCATAAAGGATGTCGGTCGAAACTGTCGCTTGTCGGCCCGATTTTCGTGGCCCGCCGGGCTGGTTGCGTTCGATCAGCCCCGCGATGATCGCGCTGGCCTTGAAGGTGCGTTTCATCACGGCGTTGTCGGCCAGCCATGCGGTCATGGTGTCAATCAGATTGTCGCGGGAAAACAGGTGTTTGGGATCGCCCGGTGCCCGCAGGCCCCAGATCAGCGTGGCATAGTCGGTGGCCACGAAGCCCATGGGGTCAAGGCCCAGATCCTCCATCCGTTTGGTGATCAACAGGCCCAGCGTCTGTTGCGCGTTCCGCCCGGCAAAGCCATAGGCCACGACATGTTCGCGCCCGTCATGGGCAAAGCTTTCCACCAGAAGCCGGTCACGTTCCGGCAGCCGCGACACCCGGCGCTGAAGCGCGAGCCAGTCGCGGGTGTGTTGCGGCAGATCGGGCCAGTCGGTTTGCGCGAACATCGCCAGAATCCGCTCGCTGAGCTGGGTTGAGGTGGCGAATTTCGTGCCCATGAAGGTGGCGATCTTGGGCTTTTGGGTGGGTGTGCGGCTGACCTCGACCACCAGATCGCGCATGCCTTCGTAGCGCACGATCTGACCGCCGATCAGAAAGGTGTCGCCGCGCTTGAGCATGGCGGCAAAATATTCCTCCACCTCGCCCAACGGCGCCCCGCCCCGGGTTTTCTGATAGCGGACCTGCATCTTGTCGGCATCCACGATGGTGCCGATGTTCATGCGGATGCGCAGCGCCCGGCGCGGATCGCGCAACTGCCACAGCCCATCGGGGCGCTGGACCAGCCGTTGCCATTGATCATAGGCCCGCAGCGCATAGCCCCCGGTCGCCGCGAAATCGAGGCAGCGCTCAAAGCTTTCGCGCGACAGGTTCGCATAGGCCCCTGCGGTGCGGATTTCCGCAAACAGGTCATCGGCATCGAAAGGTCCGGCCGCGGCACGGATCAGGATATGCTGGCACAGCACATCGAGCGGGCCGTCATGGTCGCTGTCGCCATCCAGCGTATGGTCGCGCACGGCATCCAGCGCGGCCTTGCATTCGATCACCTCGAAGCGGTTGGCGGGCACGATCAGCGCCTTGGACGGCGCGTTGTAGCGGTGGTTGGCGCGCCCGATCCGTTGCACCAGCCGCTTGACGTTTTTTGGCGCGCCGATCTGGATCACCAGATCGACATCGCCCCAATCGATCCCCAGATCGAGCGATCCCGTGCACACGATTGCTCTCAATTTTCCTTCGACCATCGCCTGTTCGACGCGGTCGCGCTGTTCGCGCGCCAGCGCGCCGTGATGGATGCCGATGGGCAATTGCGCATCATTGGCCAGCCACAGATGGTGAAAGAACAGCTCGGCCTGCGCGCGGGTGTTGTGAAAGATCAGCGTGGTGCGATGGCGCTTGATCTCTTCCAGCACGGCCGGAATGGCATAACGGCCACCGCCGCCCGCCCACGGGGGGGGCGCATCGGTTTGCAGCATGGCGATGTCGGGGTCGGGGCCGGGATCAGCCAGCAAGATGGCGCAAGGATCGGGGTGGCGGGCAAGGATGCGGGCGATGGCGGGCGGGTCTTCGACGGTGGCCGACAGACCCACACGGCGCAGACCGGGGGCCAGCGCCGACAGCCGCGAGAGCGCCAGCATCAGCTGATCGCCCCGCTTGCTTTCGGCCAGCGCGTGCACCTCATCGACGATGACGCGGCTGAGCCCGGCAAAGATGCGCTCTGCATCAGGGTAAGACACCAGTAACGCAAGGCTTTCGGGGGTGGTCAACAAGATATGCGGCGGGTCGGCGCGCTGGCGCCGCTTGACATGGGCGGTGGTGTCGCCGGTCCGGTCCTCGACCCGGATCGGCAGGCCCATCTGTGCGATGGGGCCGGTCAGGTTGCGCTTGATGTCGGCGGCCAGCGCCTTGAGCGGGCTGATATAGAGCGTGTGCAGCCCTGTGTGGCGTCCATCGGCAAGCTCTGCCAGCGTGGGCAGAAACCCCGCCATGGTCTTGCCCCCGCCGGTGGGCGCGATCAGCAACTGGCAGGGCGCACCGGCACAATCCAGCATCGCTTGCTGGTGTGGGTGGATCGACCAGCCGCGCGTGGCGAACCAGCCGGTGATCTGAGGGGGAAGGGGGCGCGTCATGGGATGCAAGATAGCCATGCGCGCGGGCTTTGCCATGGGGGGTAAGTTTTCGCGTCCGGCTCTTGGCAATCGTGCTTGATCGCATCCGGTTGGCGGCCTGATGCGCGGTCTGGCCCGGCCCCATATGAAAACGGCCCGCTTTCGCGGACCGTTTCAGATCGTGCCAAGGTCTGTCGGGGCTCAGTTGACCAGCGTCGCCTCGGTCGCGGCGCGGAGGTCACCTTCGGTCACACCATCGGCCAGTTCCAAAAGCTTCAGGCCACCGGGAACCACCTCGAGCACACCCATATTGGTGATGATCAGATCGACCACGCCCGTGCCGGTCAGCGGCAGGGTGCAGGATTTCAGCACCTTTGATTCGCCATGCTTGTTGGCGTGATCCATGACGACGACCACGCGGCCCACACCGGCCACCAGATCCATCGCGCCGCCCATGCCCTTCACGAGCTTGCCGGGGATCATCCAATTGGCAAGATCGCCGCTTTCCGACACCTCCATCGCGCCCAGGATCGCCATGGCGATCTTGCCGCCCCGGATCATGCCAAAGGACGCCGCGCTGTCGAAATAAGCGGTGTGGGGCAATTCGGTGATCGTCTGCTTGCCGGCATTGATCAGATCGGCGTCTTCCTCGCCCGCGAACGGGAAAGGGCCCATGCCGAGCATGCCGTTTTCCGATTGCAGCGTCACGGTGATGCCATCGGGGATGTAGTTCGACACCAAGGTCGGGATGCCGATGCCAAGGTTCACATACATCCCGTCGCGCAGTTCCTTTGCCGCACGCGCGGCCATCTGGTTGCGGTCCCAAGGCATTATGCTGTCTCCCTCTGGCGAACGGTGCGTTGCTCGATCCGCTTTTCATGTGTCCCTTGGATCAGGCGGTGCACATAGATGCCCGGTAAATGAATGGTGTCGGGGTCGAGCGAGCCTGTCGGCACGATCTCCTCGACCTCCATGATGCAGATGCGCCCACACATGGCGGCGGGCGGGTTGAAGTTGCGGGCGGTCTTGCGGAACACGGCGTTGCCGGTTGCATCGGCTTTCCACGCCTTGACGATGGCGAGATCGGCGAAAATCCCGCGTTCGAGGATGTAATCCTGCCCGTCGAAGGTTTTCACCTCTTTGCCCTCGGCAATCACGGTGCCGACGCCCGTCTTGGTGTAAAAGCCGGGAATGCCCGCGCCGCCCGCGCGCATCCGCTCGGCCAGCGTGCCTTGGGGGTTGAATTCCAGTTCCAGCTCGCCCGACAAATATTGGCGCATGAATTCGGCGTTCTCGCCCACATAGGACGACATCATCTTCTTGATCTGGCGGGTGGCCAAAAGCTTGCCCAAGCCGAAATCATCAACCCCCGCATTGTTGGACGCGACGGTCAGATCCTTGGTGCCCGCCGCGACAATCCCGTCGATCAACAATTCGGGAATACCACATAGCCCAAAGCCGCCCGCCGCGATCAGCATGCCGTCAAACAGCACCCCATCGAGTGCTTCCGCCGCTGAGCCATAGATCTTTTTCATTGCGATCTTCCTTCAACACGAATTCGGGCGCACCCTGCCGCCGCGCTGCGGCGAAGTCAACGGAGCCTCAGGGGTCAAGGGCTGCTTCCATCTCGGCCAACAAGCCAGAGCAATAGGCCTCGAACCTTGGGCCGGGCTGCTGGCTGTCGATGCGGTCCTTCAGCGGATCGGGTGCGGTGATGTCGCTGCCTGACAGGGTCTCCAGCACGGCGTGGCCACAAAAGGGAACATGCGCCTCGGAATAGCCGCCTTCATGGGTCAGCATCAGCCGCCCTTCGCACAGATCGGCGGCGGCCGCCATCGTCATGGCGGTCATCTTGCGAAACGTGTCCGAGCCCGCCATCATCCGCCCCAGCGGGTCGACGGCCGAGGCATCAAAGCCACAAGCCACCACGATTGCATCGGGTTGAAAGGCATAAAGCTGCGGGATCACCAGCCGTTCGAAGGCCTCCAGATAGGTGGTATGCCCAGTTCCGGGGGGCAGAGGCAGGTTGAGGTTGAACCCCAGGCCGGCACCCGCGCCGCGATCCTCGAAATCGCCCGAATCGCGCGGATAGTTGCGTTCCTGATGGATCGAGATGGTCAGCGTGTCAGGGCGCTCGTAATAGATCGCCTCGGTGCCGTTGCCGTGATGCACATCCCAATCGATCACCGCGATCCGGTCGGCCAACCCCGCGGCGCGCGCGGATTCGAGCGCGATGGCAATGTTGTTCAACAGACAAAATCCGTTGGGAAAATCCGGCAGGCAATGATGCCCCGGTGGGCGTGACAGCGCATAGGCATTGTCAAGCCGCCCCTGCAGCACATCGAACAGTGCTGCCTTGGTCAGCCCGGCGGACAGCGCCGCGATGTCATAGCCATCCGCGCCAAAAGGGGTGCGCAAGCCCAATTCCCCGCCGCCTTCGGCACATTTCTGTCGAAACAGATCGATGTAATGGCGCGGATGGATGCGCAAGATATCCTCATGGGTGGCGGGGGCGGCGCCGGGCGTGGCCAGATCGGCGATCAGCCCGGTCACTTCGACCAGATTGCGAAAGCGCCGCTTGGTTTCGGGATTTTCGGGCAGCCCGCTGCCCGTTGCGGGCTGCATCAGCCCGCCGACAGGCACCAGAAAACTGTAGTTGCCGCCAGAGTGCCAAAAGCAGCGTTCATTGACGAAAAATCCGGTGGCCATGCTGTCTTCCCCCTATCCCATGCCGCAGTATGGGCGGGTCCACCGGGATCTGTCCATGGAAATGGCGCCCTGTGGACAACTGTGGGGACAGATTGGATAAGCATAAGCCGCTGACCCTAGCGTTCCAGCCGATAGACCCCTTCGGGAAGGTCAAGTGCTGCGGCCAGATCATGCAACTGGGCGATGGATAGGGTGACGACCTGTTCCGTGTTGGTGCGCGGATCATATTGGGTGATCGTCACACATTCGGCAAAGGCCGCGATGGCGACATCCTCAAGCAAGGGCTGGCCGTTTTCCCCCTCATCGACAAGGGTGATCACGGTGGCGTCGAACTCGTGTTCGATGGTGAACATGGATGAAGCCTATGGTTGAGTGCCATCGCTCGCAAGGCCCCGCGCATCACGGCGCGCCTGGCGGTGATACAGCCACGGGGCCGCAATGCGGTTGTAGATCAGATCGGCCAAACTGCGCAGACCGGGCAGCATGACCAGCCTGGCCACCCAACCCATCCCCGGCAATGCAGCCCAGATCGCCGCAAACGCAGGTATGCCGCTGATGATCCGCCCATCGGGCAGTGCCGCATGCATGCGCCGCTTGGCCTGATCCGGGGTCAGTTGCCAAAGCCCCAGATCGGCGGTGTTGAGATCTTCGAACAGCAGCGGCGCGCGTGTCTTTTCGGCGCGGGCGCGATAATGGGCGATCTCGGCCCGGCAGATCGGGCAGCGGTCGTTGTAAAGGATGCGCGTGATTGCCATGCCCTGCACCTATCGCAGGCGCGCCGTGGGTCAAGCGCAGGGATCACCCATAAGACCACAATGCCGTGATGGGGGCTGGACGGCGCCCAAGGGCTGGTTAGGCTTGGCGGATCTGGAAAATGAGACCCCGCATGCAGCGTTTTGCCCTGTATCTCGGACTGGCAATTGCCCTGGCGGGCTGTGTGCCGATGGCCGCGCCCCCGGTCGCATCCGCCCCAAGGCTTGGGCCAGAGCAGGCGCTGGAAAATTTCCGCGAGGTGATTGCGCGCGTCGAGCCTGTCGCCGAACAGCTGTGCCGCGAACAAACCCCCGATCAGCGGTGCGACTTTGCCATCTATGTCGACCGCGCGCCGCGCAGCGGGGTAAATGCCTTTCACACCATCGACGATGCAGGCCGCCCTGCCATCATCTTTACCGTCGCCCTGATCGCTGTGGCCGCAAATGTCGATGAGCTGGCCTATGTCATGGGCCATGAGGCGGGCCACCATATCGGACGCCATCTGCCGCAGGCCCGCGCCAGCGCCCATCTGGGCGCCGAGGTCTTTGCCCAGATCGCGCGCGCGGGCGGTGTCAGCGAGCGTGCCGTGGGCGAGGCCGCACAGATCGGCGCAGTGGTGGCCGCCCGCCAATTCACCCGGCAGGCGGAATTGGAAGCCGACGCCATTGGCACGATCATCGCCTTGCGGGCGGGCTATGACCCTTTGCGCGGGGCGGCGTTCTTTGAACGCCTGCCCGATCCTGCCCGCAGCTTTCTGGCCACCCACCCGCCCAATGCGCTGCGCATGGAAACGGTGCGCCGCACGCTGGCCGAGGCGCGCCGCCCCGGTCCTTGATCTGGGTCAAGGTGTAGCGCCACGCGACCTCTAGAGTTTCCCCAGTTCAATCGGCCAAACGAGGGCCGCACACGGGGAAAGACCGATGCCGGGTGACAAGACCCGCGCGCAACATGCCGCGCTGATGACCCAAATGGCCCAGACGCTGGGCGTTGATCTGGATGCCGCTCAATCGCGCGGCGCGCTGTCACCCGCCGCGCACGCGGCGATGGTGACGGCTTGCACCGGTTGCGCCAACCCCAAGGCCTGTGGCCAATGGCTGGCTCACACCACAAGTGCCAAGGCTGCGCCATCCTATTGTCGCAACGGCGATCTGTTGGGCCGTCTTGCGCCGCAATAGGCGCGTCTAGCCCGTCAGGCGGCCCCAAAGATCATATTCCCCGGCGTCTTCCACCACGACTGTGACCATGTCACCGGGGGCAAGCCCGTCAAATCCTGCGTCGATGAACAGGTTGCCGTCGATTTCCGGGGCATCGGCCATGGTGCGACAGGTTGCGCCCTCATCATCCACCGCATCGACCAGCACCACCATCGTTTGCCCGACCTTGGCGGCAAGCTTGGCCTCGGAAATGGCTTGGGCTTTTTGCATGAAGCGGTCCCAGCGCTCTTGCTTGACCTCTTCGGGCAGGTGACCCGGCAAGGCGTTGGATCGCGCACCCGCCACATTTTCGTATTTGAAGCAACCCACCCGGTCGAGCTGCGCCTCATCCAGCCAGTCAAGCAATGTCTGGAATTCAGCCTCGGTTTCGCCGGGATAGCCCACGATAAAGGTCGAGCGCAGCGTGATGTCGGGGCAATCGCGCCGCCATGCCGTGATCTCGTCAAGCGTGCGCGAGGCCGCGGCGGGCCGTGCCATGCGCCTGAGCGTGTCGGGATGGGCATGTTGAAACGGAATGTCGAGATAGGGCAACAGCCCGTTGGCCGGGTCAGCCATCAGCGGGATCAGATCACGCACATGCGGGTAAGGATAGACATAGTGCAAGCGAACCCAAGCACCCAGTGTGGATAAATCTCTGGATAGATCGAGAATTGGAAACTTTACCTCGCGGCCTTTCCAGTCGGTTCCATAGGCTGACGTGTCCTGAGAGATCACCAGAAGCTCGCGCACGCCCGCCTCGACCAGCTTTTCGGCTTCGCGCAGGACGGCCTTGGCCGGGCGTGATTGCAGCCGCCCCCGCATGTCGGGAATGATGCAGAATTTGCATGTGTGATCGCAGCCCTCGGCGATCTTGAGGTAGCTGTAATGGCGCGGCGTCAGCTTGATACCCGTTGCAGGCAACAGATCAACAAAGGGATCGGGCGAGGGCGGCACCGCCTTGTGGACGGCATCCAGCACCTGTTCGTATTGGTGGGGCCCGGTCACGGCCAGAACGGTGGGGTGGGCGCCCGTAATGGTGTCGGGCTCGGCCCCCAGACATCCCGTCACGATCACCCGACCGTTTTCGCGCAGCGCCTCGCCGATGGCCTCCAGGCTTTCGACCTTGGCCGAATCGAGAAAGCCGCAGGTGTTCACGATCACCGCATCGGCCCCCGCATAGTCAGGCGAAATGGCGTAGCCTTCGGCTCTGAGCCGCGTCAGGATGCGTTCGCTGTCAACCAGCGCCTTGGGGCAGCCAAGGCTGACCATCCCGATCCGGGGCTGTCCGGAGCGGGCGACATCTGGGATCTGGGCGCGCGCAAGATCCGGGCGCAGGTCGGGCGGGTTCTGGCTCATGATGGCGCAGATAGCCCGCCTTGCACAAAAGGGGAAGGCGTGACCGCGGTGTTCCCCTCTGAAGTGGCCGGCAAACCGCAACGTGGTCTTGACGCCGTGCCCCGACCGCCGGAAAAGATCGTGTGCGCCAGCATCAAGGCCCTGTCGGTGCTGTGGCAAGATGATCTGTCGGGTCGCGTGTTTCTGGGGGTATTGTGCGGGTCAGGATCAGCTTTTTGGCGGGCATCCTTGCCCTTACCGGGTGCGCTGCCACGCCGGTTCCGACGGTATCGACCAGTCTATATGCCGGTGAGACACCACAGATGCGCAGGCTGGTGCGCGCTAGTGCGCAAGAGCATGACCTCCCCGAGGTTCTGCTGCACCGGGTGATACAGCGCGAAAGTGACTACCGCGCCGATGCGCGCAACGGCCCCTATTGGGGACTGATGCAGATCACGCCGCAGACGGCGCGCAGCATGGGCTTTCAGGGCCCGCCAGAGCGTCTGCTCGATCCAAGGGTGAATTTGACCTATGCGGGCAAGTATCTGCGCGGTGCATGGCTGGTTTCGGATGGGGATATGGACAAGGCCATGAGTTGGTATGCGCGTGGCTATTATTTCGAAGCGCGCGAGCGTTGCTTGCTGGTGGAAACAGGGCTGGCCCAGCGCGAGGTGGCACGCCAGTGTCGATGAGGGGTGCGCCCATAAAGGTAGGGCGGGGTTAACCCCGCCCTACGGGCTGCTCCGGCCAAAGCGTGGGGCAGCGACGCCCTGTCTCAATGCGTCTGGGCGGGTTTTCTTACCGCCGTCGGTCGCGGCGGGCGGACATCGGTTGAAACGCCACGCCCACATGCGCCTCGCAATAGGGTTTGCCCTGTTGCACAGGCAGGCCGCAGAAATAGAATTCCTGCGTGGCGGGGTCGCCGATGGGCCATTTGCAGGTGCGTTCGGTCAATTCCATCAGGCTGATGCGTTTGGCGGTCTTTTCCACTTCGTGCACCTTGGCCAACGCTTCGGGGCTGATTTCATTGGCTGAAGGCTGTGGCGGCAATGGTTGGCCCGCGGGCACGATGGGCTTTCTGAGCGGCATCACATTGCTGGGGCGCGGCGCGGGTTGTTCTTCCTCGACAGAGGCGGGCGGGATATCCGGTTCGGAGGGGGCGGCGCGCGGTTCGTCCTTGCGAACGGGCTTGGGTGCCGGGCGCGCCTCTGCTTCCGGGGTTGGCTTGGCTTGCGGGGCCGGCGTGCTGGCCGCGCCACCCACGCGGTTGGACAGGCCAAGGCGATGCACCTTGCCGATCACCGCGTTGCGGGTGACCCCGCCCAGTTCCTTGGCGATCTGGCTGGCCGACTGGCCCTCGCCCCACATCTTCTTCAACGTCTCGACGCGTTCGTCGGTCCAGGACATGCCCGTCTCCTGATTGCTGGGCCGCATGGCCCGTCCCAAGACACCGCCCTATGACGGGTCTGGCGCGAAAAGTGAACCTCATTCTATCCCCGCGCCCTTGGGCGGCGCAAGGGCGTGCCCGCGATCAGTTTTTGCGGCGGTTGACCGCCTCGCGCCAGGCCAGCAGGCCCGCGCCCGCGATGATGGTCAGCGCGCCGATCAGGCTGACCGCCGTCGGGATCACGCCGAAGAGAAGGGCATCATAGCCCGCCGCAAAGACCAAGGTGAGGTAAGAGAAGGGCGTGATGAAACTGGTGTCGGCACGCGCCAGGGCATTGATGAAAAACACCTGCGCGCAGGCCATCAGCAGGCCGATCCCCGCCATCCCCGCCCATTGCGCGGTTGTGGGTGGCTGCCAGACCCAGATCACGGTGAGCGCGGCGATGACCAACCCGATGGAATTGTTTACAATGAGGATCTGAAGCGGCCTTTCGCGGCCCGACAGGCGCTTCATGAAGATCAGCTCCAGCCCTAGCGCCAAGGCCGCCCCCAGCGCAAGAAGCGCGCCGGGTTGTACGGCCTCCGTTCCAGGCCGGATCAAGATCATCGCGCCTGCAAAGGCGATGACGGCGGCCAGCCAGCGCCACGGCCCCACCTTTTCTCCCAGAAGCGGGATGGCAAGGATCATGGCCAGAACCGGGTTCAGAAAGGAAATCGCCGTCGCATCCGACAAGGGGATGGCGGCCGCGGCCGCGAACATCAGCGTGACGCCGCCCCAGCCGCAGGCCGTGCGCAGAACATGCGTCCGGTAATCTGGCCGGATCAGGCGCAGTCGCAGAACGGCAATGGCCGTAGCAAAGACCAGCCAGGCGAACAGGAACCGCCCGAAGCTGACCTGCATCGGATGCAGCGGCGGGCCCAGCGTGTCGGTGCCCAGTGCCTTGGCGATCAGCGTGGTTGCGGCCAGAAAGGCGGTGGCGCAGATCATCAGGGCTACGGCCAGCCCCGGTGCGGGGCGGTACAGCGGGGCTGGCAGGGCCGCGGGTGGAACCGGTCCCTGCGGGGTGGAGGGTCCGGTCATCGCGGGGCCAGAATGAACCCGGCGATGGCGGGTCCGAGCCTGTCGTGAAGCGGCAGGGACGGGTCGGCATAGGTGGCGAAGCTCGCGGCGGTCAGCGCTGCCGGGCTGTCGTCGGCCGGGGTGGCGAGCTTGAGCGTATGGGTCAGGCCGGGCAACGTCAGGCGGCTTGCATCGGGGCGGGCGGCGGCGAGAGGGTCGGCCTCGGACGGCGGGACCTGCAGATCGGCATCGCCGTGGATCATCAGGACGGGCAGGTCGCTGGCAGCCAGCAGCGCGGCGGGATTGGTCATCACCAGTTCGCGCAGGTAGGCGCGGGTCGCGGGGCCGAAGATCGCGGCGAGGCCGGGCGGCAGGCCAATGGGGTCTGGGGTGCCGGTCGCGATCAGCTTGGCCAGCGCCCTGTCGAAGGCGGGCAGCGTCGGGGCGAGGGTCGGTTGCGCGGCGATCTGGTCGCGCATCACCGCGCCGAGGATGCGGCCGGGCGTGGCCAGAAGCACGAGGCCGCAGACATCGGGCAGGGCGGCGGCATCGAGCGCGAGGATCCCGCCCTCGGAATGGCCGATCAGCCAGATGCAGGGCGCGCCCGTCTGGGCCCGAAGGAGGTCGGCCCAGGCGGCGGTATCCTCGCGGTAGGCGCTCAGGCTGACGGCATTCGGATCGCCGCCGCTGTTGCCGATGCCGCGCTTGTCGATCCTGAGGGTCGCGATGCCCTCGGCGGCGAGCGCCTCGGCGAGCAGGCGGTAGGCGTCGGTGCTCAGGCCAAAGGCCGAGTTGCCGTTCCGGTCCGTCGGTCCCGATCCGGGCACGATCAGCGCTGTGGCCCGGACAAGGCGCGCGGGCCGTTCGAGCGTGCCGTGAAGCGTCCCGAAGGGGCGTTCCACCGAGAGTGCGACCGGATCGGCGGAGGCGGGCAGGGCAGACATGAGGAGAAGGCTCAGGGCAAGGCGGCGCATGCGGGCACGGGTCACACGCCCAGACACCAGCGCAGGATCGCCTTTTGCGCGTGGAGCCGGTTTTCCGCCTCGTCGAAGACCACCGATTGCGGGCCGTCCATCACGGCATCGGTAACCTCTTCGTTTCGGTGAGCGGGCAGGCAATGCATGAACAACGCATCGGGCGCGGCATGGGCCATCAGCGCCTCGTTCACCTGATAGGGGCGCAACTGGTTGTGGCGGCGTTCGCGGGTGGTCTGGCTGTCATGCATGGAAATCCATGTGTCGGTGACGACCAGATCGGCGTTTGAAACCGCACGCACGGGGTCGCGTTCAATCGTCACCGTGGCGCCTTTGGCGCGGGCTTCGTCGAGAAAGCGGCGCTCGGGATCAAGGGTTTCGGGGCCGGAAAAGGTCAGGTCAAATCCGAACTGCCCCGCAGCATGGGCGAAACTGGCGAACACGTTGTTGCCGTCGCCGCACCAGGTCACCTTGCGCCCGGCGATGGGGCCGCGATGTTCTTCGTAGGTCAGGATATCGGCCATGATCTGGCAGGGATGGGTGCGATTGGTCAGCCCATTTATCACGGGAACCGTGGCGTGATCGGCCATCTCCAAGAGCACATCCTCCTCATAGGTGCGCAGCATGATCAGATCGACATAGCGCGACAGCACCCGGGCGGTGTCGGCAATCGTTTCGCCATGGCCCAGCTGCATTTCCGATCCGGTCAGCACCATGGTCTGCCCGCCCATCTGCCGCACGCCCACGTCAAAGGACACACGCGTGCGGGTCGAGGGTTTTTCGAAGATCAGCGCCACCATGCGGCTGGCCAGCGGTTGATGATCATCCGCGGCTCCCTTGGGGCGGTCTGCGCGCGCGCGCTTCATCGCGGCGGCCTGATCGATCATTGCGCGCAGATCGGTCGGGGCGGTTTTGTTGATGTCGAGGAAATGGGGCATCTGAGGTGCCTTTCGGCTTGTGGCGGGCACCCGGGGGGCCAGCCCCCCGGACCCTCCGGAGTATTTGCAAGGCAAAGATGGGATCAGGCAGCCGCAATCTTTCGGCTGAGTGCGCTGGCGGCGGCGTCAAGTCGGGTGATGCCTTCGGCGATCTCGTCTTCGGTGATGGTCAGCGCGGGCAGGATGCGCACGACATTGTCGCCCGCGGGAACGGTCAGGATGGCCGCATCATAGCCCGCAGCCACCAAATCGGTGTTGGTGGCGCGGCATTTGAGCCCCAGCATCAGGCCAGAACCCCGCACGGTTTCGAGGATATCAGGATGTGCGGCGACCAATCCTTCGAGTTTCTGGCGCAAAAAGCCCGCTTTCTTGCGGACATCTTCCAGAAAACCGGGCCGGGTGATTTCATCCATGACAGCCGCGCCCACGGCGCAGCCCAAGGGATTGCCGCCATAGGTCGAGCCATGGGTGCCTGCGGTCATGCCGCGTGCGGCCTGTTCGGTCGCCAGAAGCGCACCAATTGGGTAGCCGCCGCCAATACCCTTGGCCACCATCATGATGTCGGGCGTAACACCCGCCCATTCATGCGCGAAAAGCCGACCCGTCCGCCCAACGCCGCACTGAATTTCGTCGAAGATCAGGAGCAGCCCATATTGGTCGCACAGATCGCGCAGCCCCTTGAGGCACGCGTCGGGAAGCGGGCGGATGCCGCTTTCGCCTTGCACGGGTTCGACCATGATCGCGCCCACATCGGGCGCGCTGGCGGCTGCGCGCAGCGCGTCGTGATCGGCAAAGGCAAGCTGGCGGAAACCGGGCAGAAGCGGCCCGAACCCCTTGGTCAGCTTTTCCGATCCGGCCGCCGAGATCGCGGCGATGGACCGGCCATGGAATGCGCCTTCGAAGGTCAGGATCGTCGTGCGCTCGGGTGTGTCGCTGTCATACCAGTACTTGCGCGCCATCTTGACGGCCAGTTCTGTCGCCTCGGTGCCGGAATTGCAGAAAAACACGGTGTCGGCAAAGGTATGGTCCACGAGCCGGCGCGCCAATTCTTCTTGTTGGGGGACGACATAAAGGTTCGATGTGTGCCACAGCGCGTTCGCCTGATCCGTCAGGGCGCGCACCAGCGCCGGATGCCCATGGCCCAGCGACATGACCGCGATGCCTGATCCGAAGTCCACAAAGCGTCGCCCGTCAGCCTCGATCATCCACGATCCTTCGCCTTTGACAAAGGACAGCTTGGCACGGTTGTAGCTTGGCAGGACAGGCGAAATCATCTCCGTCTCCGTTGCGGACATCAAAAAACCTGCATCGCGCAGCGTCGCGCGCAAGTCAATTCATCCCTGCGCCGCGCACGCCTGTTTGTGCACGGCGTGCCTGCCATCTTTGCTTTGAAAATACTTGGGGGAGGCCGCAGGCCGGGGGCAGCGCCCCCTTGACGCCTCAGGCCACTTGCGACAGCGCGGCCTTGGGCAAGACGCCCAGCGCGGCACAGACATCGCGCGTCAGGTCGGGGGCGTTGAGCGTGTAGAAATGCAGATCCTCCACCCCGCCTGCGATCAGATCCGTGCAAAGCTCGGTTGCAAGGGCGGTGGACAACAGCGTCTCGCGCCCGTCGCGCAGGGCCTTGTCATAGGCCTCGTCCAGCCATGCGGGGATCGCGGTGCCGCAGCTTTGGGCGAATTTGCGCACGCCCGTCCATGCGTTGATCGGCAGGATGCCGGGAATGATCGGGGCGGTGATGCCCTGCGCCGTGCAGGCATCGCGGAAGCGGAAAAAGGTCTCGGCCTCGAAAAAGAACTGGGTGATGGCGGAATTGGCGCCGGCATCGATCTTGCGCTTCAGGAAATCGACGCAGGCCTGAAGCGAACCCGCCTCGGGGTGGGGATCGGGGTAGGCGCCCACGCGCAGATGGAACTTGCCGGTTCGCGCCAGTGCCTCGATCAGCTCGACGGAGCTGGCAAAGCCCTGTGGATGCGGGGTGAAACGGCCCTGACCCTTGGGCGGATCGCCGCGAAGCGCCACGATCTGGGTCACACCGGCGGCGGCATAGGTTTCGGCGATGTCCAGCGTTTCCGCGCGGGTCGCGTCCACACAGGTCAGATGTGCCGCGACCGCGACACCGTAATTGGCGTGGATCGTCTTGACCGCATCATGGGTCAGCGCCCGCGTCGTGCCGCCCGCCCCATAGGTGACCGAGACGAATTCCGGGGCAATGGGCGCCAGCACATTGAGCGTTTCCCACAGGCGGAACGAGCCCTCGAGCGATTTGGGCGGGAAAAACTCGAAAGAAACGCGGGGCGGGCGGGCCATGATATATCCGATGCTTGATCTGGTGCCCTCAGATGTCGCATAGACTGTGCCTTGCGACAAATTCATAATCTTCATCATCAATATGAGTTTCACATGCATCTGGAGTTCCGGCACCTGCGCACGATCAAGGCGATCCACGAGGAAGGCGGGCTTGCGCGCGCCGCTGACAGGCTGCACATCACGCAAAGCGCGCTGTCCCATCAGATCAAGGGGCTGGAGGATCAGGCGGGGCTCGAATTGTTCGTGCGCCGGGCCAAACCGATGAAGCTGTCGCCCGCCGGGATGAAGCTGCTCCGACTGGCAGAGGATGTCTTGCCGCGCATCGCCGCCCTCGAGGATGAGTTTCTGTCGCTGCGCAAAGGGCGGACCGGGCGCTTGCACATCGCGATCGAATGTCACGCCTGTTTCGACTGGCTTTTGCCGGTGCTGGAGGCGTTTCGCCTGTCCTGGCCCGATATCGATGTCGATATCCGCCCCGGCCTGCAATTCGAGGCGCTGCCGGCGCTCTTGCGCGAAGAGGTGGATCTGGTGGTGTCGTCGGATCCCGAAAAGCTTGCAGGCGTCGATTTCACGCCGCTCTTCGACTATGAGCCGGTGTTCGTCTGCGCCGCCGATCATCCGCTGGCCACCAGACCATGGATTGATGCCGAAGATTTTGCCGATCAGTCGTTGATCACCTATCCGGTGGAACGTGCCCGGCTTGATGTCTTCAGCCAGCTCCTGTTTGCCGCCGGGGTCGAGCCGAAATCGATCCGGCAGGTGGAATTATCGGCGGTCATCTTGCTGTTGGTGGCGTCCGGGCGGGGGGTGGCGGTGTTGCCCGATTGGGTGGTGCGCGACAGCGCCAGGCACCCATCCCTGGTCACGCGGCGATTGACGCAAACGGGCATCACCCGCCGCCTTTATGGCGCCACGCGGGCCGAAGATACCGCCAAGCCCTTCATGGCGCAGATGCTCAAACTGAGCCGGACAGAGCCCCCCAAACTCCAGCGTCGCCAAGGGTAGCGAAAAACGCAAGTTTTTCGGTTCGTTTTCCTCAGGGAAAACGGCGCGGAAAACTCCGGTTTTCCGCCCCCCTTGGCACTGCGGCGCAGGGGGTCTATAGGCTCGGCCCTGTCCGACCCGAAGGAAGAATGTGCCATGCAAGGCTCCGCCAATCTCAACATCATGCTCAAGGCCGCCCGCAAGGCGGGGCGCGGCCTCGTCAAGGATTTCCGCGAGGTCGAGAATCTTCAGGTGTCCTCCAAGGGGCCGGGCGATTTCGTCAGCCGCGCCGATCGCGCCGCCGAAGACATCTTGAAGACCGAGTTGATGGGCGCGCGCCCGAATTACGGCTTTCTGGGCGAAGAAGGCACCCGCATCGAAGGCACCGATCCGACCCGGCGCTGGATTGTCGATCCCTTGGATGGCACCACGAATTTCCTGCATGGCATGCCCCATTGGGCGGTGTCGATCGCGCTGGAACACAAGGGCGAGATTGTGGCGGGCGTGGTCTATGACCCCGCCAAGGATGAAATGTTCTATGCCGAAAAGGGCGCAGGCTGCTGGCTCAACGACAGCCATCGCTTGCGTGTGTCGGGGCGCAACAAGATGATCGAAAGCGTCTTTGCGACCGGCGTGCCCTTTGGCGGGGCGAAATACCTGCCCGCGACCTTGCAGGATCTGGCGCGTCTGATGCCCGCTTGTGCGGGTGTGCGGCGCTGGGGGTCAGCGGCGCTGGATCTGGCCTATGTGGCGGCAGGCCGCTACGAGGGCTATTGGGAACGCGGCTTGAATGCGTGGGATATTGCCGCTGGCATCTTGCTGGTGCGCGAAGCGGGCGGTCTGGTGGAGACGATCCGCGAGGGGCAGGATCTTTTGGCCGATGGTCAGCTGATCGCCGCATCCGAGCCGATGTTCGACAGTTTTGCCGCCATCATCCGCGACCGTTCCTAGGCGCGCGCCGGGATCATTTGCTGGGCTACGCCCGCCAGAAGCAGATAGAGCGAGCTCAACGTCACCACCCCGGTCAGAGCCGGGTTGGAGGCAAAATCCGTTGCGGCCGCCAAAGCGATCGATCCGGTCCAGATCATTGCAACGGGCAGCGTCACCCAACGCCAGCGCGCCGTGCGCACCGGATGGACGAACCTCAGGTTCAGGAATTGCGCAAGGCACAATGCCACCACCAGCCCCAAAATGATCTCCCAAGGGGGCAAGATCACCAACAGCGCCAGCGCCACCATGTTCCAGCAGGCGGGAAATCCGCGAAAGCTCTTGTCGGCGGTCTTCATGCGCGTATCCGAAAAATACAGCGCCGAGGCAAAGGGGATCAGCAAGACAACGATCCACCCCGACCAACCCGGCAACAGCCCCGATCCGTAAAGCGCATAGGCGGGGATCATCACATAGGTCAGGAAATCCACGATCAGATCCAGCAGCACGCCGTCGATGATGGGGGCGTTCTGCGTCACGCCGTAGCGGCGCGCCAGCGGCCCGTCGATGCCGTCGACCAAAAAGGCCACGGTCAGCCAGATGGTCATCATCGCCCAATCATGCTGCGCTGCCTCAAGCAGGGCGAGCATGGCCAACGACGCGCCAAGCGCGGTGAACAGGTGAACGCTGTAGGCCCGAATTCGCATCCAATCCAGATGCAGCGTTCTGGCGCGCTTGGCAACCACAGATGTGACATTTTCATGACATCACGCCTTGGGGTGGGTGGCCGCATAAACCTCGAGCAGGCGGGCGGCATCGACCGCGGTATAGGCTTGCGTCGTCGACAGCGAGGCGTGGCCCAGCAATTCCTGTATCGCGCGCAGATCGCCGCCAGCATCGAGCAGATGGGTTGCAAAGCTGTGGCGCAGCGCATGTGGTGTGGCCGTGGCCGGAAGGCCAAGCTGCATGCGGGCCTGTTCCATCACGCCGGCCACCAGCCGCCCATTGAGCGGCCCGCCCCTTATGCCGCGAAACAGCGGCTTGCCCGGGGACAGATCATGCGGGCACACCATGGCATAGCGTGCCACGGCGGCACGCGCGGCGGGCAGCACCGGCACCTCACGCTCCTTTGACCCCTTGCCGCGAATGCGCAGCGTATCGCCCAGCGGCAAGAGCCCCGCATCAAGCCCCAGCGCCTCGGATCGGCGCAGACCGCAGCCATAAAGCAGCGTCAAGATTGCCACATCGCGCGCCGACACCCAATCGCGGGCGTCCAGCGCGCCCGCCGCCGCGATGACATCGCGCGCGGCCGCAACCGACAGCGGCCGGGGCAAGCGGCGGCCCTGTTTGGGGCTGCGCATCGACAAGATCGGGGTGGCGTCGAAATCATCGCAATCGGCCCACCAGCGATAAAAGGATTTGACCGCCGAAAGCCGCCGCGCCAGCGACCGCGACCCAACCCCGCGCCCCCGTTGCGCCGCCATCCATGCGCGCATGTCCGATGCGCTCAGCGCGCACAGTGCCGCGGGGCCTATCGCCTCGGGGGAATGCCGTGCCTGAAATGCCAGGAAATCGGTCAGGTCGCGCCGATAGGCATCAACCGTCGCATCGGCACGCCCCCGCAGGCTGCCCAGATGGATCAGCCAGCTTTCCATCCGGTCGCGCATCGCGGGGCTGAGCGCAAGGGTCATGCCTGCCTAACTCAGCCAGCGCCGCATCTGCCGTTCAAAGACACCGGCAAAAAATGCCAAAAGATCCGTGCCTTGGCTGGGGCGAAACTGGTTGGGGTCCTCTGCGCCCATCACCAGCATCGCAGGCAGGTGGCCCGCGCCAAGATCGATCAGCATCACGGCTTCGGATTTGATCCAAACGGCATCCGCGCCGAATATCAGGGCGCTGTCATGACCCGTTTGGCGCAGCGTGACCTCACGATGGGGGACGGCGCGGCCTGCGGTGATGTAGGTTTCGGCAAAGCCCGGGGCGACAAGCGTCAACACATCCTCAAGCTTCTGGATATGGGGGGCGGCGTTGGTCGTTGCCTCGGCGCTTTCCAGCACCAACCGGATGCGGTCCACGCGCAGCGTGCTGGCCACATCGGTGCCCAGGGCCTTGAGGAAGCCTTCGAAATCGGTCTGATCCAGCAGCTTGAGGATGGCGCGATGGATCTGGTTGGTGCCCGACAGGTTTTCGTAGGCCGCCGCGATGACCGACCGGTGGGTGTCTTCCAGACGGTCGAGCCGATGTTCCAGCCGCTCCATGGCGATGCCGCGCATGTCCACGATATTGCCGCCCATCTGCCGGTCATTGGCGGCCATGAGCGCGCGCATCAGGTCGCGGTCGTCCAAGACCAGACCAGGGTCGGCAAGCACGCGGCTACGCCAGTCTGTGGCGGCATAGGGGGCCAGATCATCGGCTTCAACGCTGCTCATCGGTGCTGCCTCATGGTTGATGGTCGTGGCACCCGCACCTTAGCACAAGCTCACAGGATTTTCTGTCCTGTTTTTGCCCAATCCTTGAGGAACGCGTCCAGCCCTTTGTCGGTCAGGATGTGATTTGCCATCGCCTTGATCACGGCGGGTGGCGCCGTCGCCACATCCGCGCCCAGCAGGGCGGCCTCTTTCATGTGGTTTACCGTCCGCACCGAAGCTGTGAGTATCTGTGTGGAGAAATCGTAATTGTCATAGATTTGCCGGATGTCAGCGATCAGATCCATGCCGTCGATGTTGATATCGTCCAAGCGCCCGACAAAAGGCGAGATGAAGGTGGCACCGGCCTTGGCCGCCAGAAGCGCCTGATTGGCCGAAAAGCACAGTGTGACATTGACCATGCGGCCTTCGCCCGACAGCACCTTGCACGCTTTCAGCCCGTCCCAAGTGAGCGGCACCTTGATGGCGATGTTTTCGGCGATGCGGGCCAGTTCGCGGCCCTCGGCGATCATCCCTTCGGCATCGAGTGCCACGGTTTCGGCCGAAACCGGGCGGCCGGGGATCATGGCACAGATCTCGGCGGTGACTTCCCTGATGTCGCGGCCTGATTTCGCGATGATCGAGGGGTTCGTTGTCACCCCATCGACCATGCCCAGATCATCGAGTTCGCGGATCGCATCGACATCGGCGGTATCCACAAAGAATTTCATGGCGGCCCTTCCTTTCTGGTGGAGGTCATGGTGAGTTGCGAGGCTTCTAGCGCAGCGACCCCCGGGCGGGAAGGCATGACCGACAGCTATTTCGAAGAAGGCACCCGTGTCGGTATCCTGACGCCCGAGCCGATCGACCGGGTGCTGGATTACCTTGCGCCCGAGGGAGGGTGCTGGCTGGGCGCCTTTGTCGAGGTGCCGCTGGGCCCGCGCAAGGTTCTGGGCGTGGTCTGGGGGCCGGGGCAGGGCGATTGGGCGGCGGCCAGGCTGCGCGCCGTGACGCGGGTTCTCGATGTTGCCCCGATGCGCGACGAATTGAAGGTCTTTCTGGAAAAGGCCGGCGCCTACACGCTGACCCCTGTGTCCCAGATGCTGCGGCTGGCCACGCGTGTGCCGGGGCTGTCCGACCCGCCGTCGATGCGCAAGATCTATCGGCTGGGCCAAACCCAGCCCGACCGCATGACCGATGCGCGCGCCCGCGTGATCGCCGCCTTGGTCGACTATGGCGGGCTTGGCTTTACCTTGGGCGAACTGGCGGAACTGGCGGGTGTGACAGCTTCGGTCATCAAGGGGCTGGCGGCCCAGGGCGTGGTGGTGGAAACCGACACACCGCGTGATGCGCCTTTTCTGCCGCTTGATCCGGACCGTCCGGGCAAGCCGCTGACCCCCGATCAACAGGCGGCCGCCGATGCGCTTGGCGCGGCGATCGCGGCCGGGCACTATGGCACCACCTTGCTCAAGGGGGTGACCGGGTCAGGCAAGACCGAGGTCTATCTGGAAGCGGTGGCCGCCTGCCTGCGGGCCGGGCGTCAGGCGCTGGTGCTCTTGCCCGAGATTGCGCTGACATCGGAATTCCTGACCCGCGTCGAGATCCGGTTTGGCGCCAAGCCCGCCGAATGGCATTCGGGCGTGACCATGACCGAACGCCGCCGGGCGTGGCGCATGATCGCGCAGGGCGAGGCGCAATTGATCGTCGGCGCGCGTTCGGCGCTGTTCTTGCCATTTCGCGATCTGGGGCTGGTCGTGGTCGATGAGGAACATGACAGCTCCTACAAGCAAGAAGAGGGCGCGCTTTACAATGCCCGCGACATGGCGGTGCTGCGCGCGTCGCTGAACGGCGCGCAGGTGGTGCTGGCCTCGGCCACGCCGTCGCTGGAAAGCTGGGCCAATGCACAGGCGGGCAAATATGCGCGGCTTGATCTGAACGCACGCTTTGGTGCGGCGGTGCTGCCCCGGATGCGCGCCATCGACATGCGCACCGAAGATCTGCCGGGGCAGTCGTGGATTTCGCCCAGTCTTCAGGCCGAGGTGGCCGCGCGGCTTCAAAAGGGCGAGCAGGCGCTGTTGTTTCTGAACCGGCGCGGCTATGCGCCCGTCACGCTGTGCCGGGCCTGCGGCGCACAGGTTGGGTGCGACCACTGCGATGCGCGGATGGTCGAACACCGGTTCCAGAAACGGCTCGTCTGTCACCAATGCGGCGACACCAAGCCGCTGCCCGACCGCTGCCCTGCCTGCGGGGTTGCGGGCAAGATGGCCGCCATCGGGCCGGGGGTGGAACGCATCGCCGAGGAAGCGGCGCGGGTCTTTCCCGATGCCAAGCTTGCCATCTTGTCCTCCGATCTGTTCGGCTCGGCCCGCGCGCTCAAGGCACAGATCGAAGAAATCGCACATGGCCAGACCGATATCATCATCGGCACCCAGCTTGTGGCCAAGGGGCACAATTTTCCACGCCTGACGCTGGTGGGGGTGATTGATGCCGATCTGGGGTTGCAGGGGTCCGATCTGCGGGCGGCCGAACGGACGTTTCAGCTGATGCGGCAGGTTTCGGGCCGGGCGGGGCGGGCCGATGCGCCCGGCGTGGCGCTGTTGCAAAGCTTTCAGCCCGACCATCTTGTGATCCGCGCCATCTTGTCGGGTGATGAGGAAGGGTTCTGGCGCGCCGAGGCCGCCGAGCGCGAGGCGACAGGCATGCCCCCGTATGGGCGGCTCGCGGGCATCATCATTTCGGCCGATGATGCCACGGCGGGCTTTGATCTGGGCACCCGGCTGGCGCGCAATGACGCGGCGCTGCGCGCCATCGGGGCGGTGGTCTATGGCCCCGCCCCCGCCCCCATCGCGCGGGTCCGCGGCCGCCACCGCGTGCGGCTGCTGGTCAAGGCACCCAAGGGGGCGGCGTTGCAACAGGCCATCGCACAGTGGATCGCGCCGGTGCGACAAAGCGCCAAGCTGCGCCTTGCGGTCGATATCGATCCTCAAAGCTTCTACTGATAGCGGTTTTCTTGGCCTGCGAACCCCGCTAAGGAACCACGGTAACGACCAAAGTCCGGTGCATCCCATGTCCGCCCCGATCCGCCCACAGCCCGGTATTCTTGACATTGCGCTCTATCAGGGCGGTCAATCCGCGCTTGCGGGTGTGGCCGAGCCGCTCAAGCTCAGCTCGAACGAGAATCCCTTTGGACCCTCGCCCGCGGCCGTGGCGGCGATGGCGGCGGCGCTGGGTGACAGCCACCGCTACCCATCGACCGATCATGGCCCCTTGCGCGCGGCGATCGCTTTGGCCGAAGGCCTGGACGCCGATCGCATCATCTGTGGCGTGGGCTCGGACGAGATCATCCATTTCCTGTGCCAGGCCTATGCCGGGCCGGGGCAAGAGGTGCTGCACACCGAACACGGGTTCGCGATGTATCGCATCAGCGCGCTGGCCGCCGGTGCCACCCCCGTCGAGGTGCCCGAACGCGAGCGCGTCGTCGATGTGGATGCCATTCTGGCGCGCGCGGGGTCTGATACCGCGCTTGTGTTCATCGCCAACCCGGCCAATCCCACGGCGACCTTTCTGCCGCTCGATCAGATCACGCGGCTGGCCGATGGGCTGCCCGAAAGCTGCATTCTGGTGCTCGACGGGGCCTATGCGGAATTCGCCCCGGGCTATGATGGCGGTGCAGCCCTCGTCGATCGGCGTGCCAATGTCGTGATGACGCGCACCTTTTCCAAGGCTTACGGCTTGGGCGGGTTGCGCGTGGGCTATGGCTACGCCCCCCGGGCCATCATCGATGTCCTGAACCGTATCCGGGGACCGTTCAACCTGTCGGGTGTGGCGCTGGCCGGGGCCGAGGCGGCGGTGGGCGACAGGGCCTGGGTGGCCGAATGTCTGCGCGTCAATGCATCCGAACGGGCGCGGCTGGTGGCTGGGCTGCGCCAGCTTGGGCTGGGCTGCGACGAAAGTTTCGCCAATTTCGTGCTGGCCCGCTTTGCCGACGAGGCCGAGGCGCTGGCCGCTGACGCCCATCTGAAGGCCTGCGGGATCATCGTGCGCCATCCCAGGAGCTACGGATTTGCCCATGCGCTGCGCATCACCGTGGGCCGGGCAGAAGACAACGACCGCGTGCTGGCCGCGCTGACGGAATTCCGGGGGATGGCATGAGCGTGATCTACAACCGTGTGGCCTTGATCGGTCTGGGCCTGATCGCGGGGTCGATGGCCCATGCGATGCGGCGCGCGGGGCTGGCAGGTGAGATCGTGGGCACCGCCCGCTCGCCCCAGACGCGCGCCATCGCCGCCGACATCGGGCTGTGTGACCGCATCACCGCAACCGTGGCCGAGGCGGTTCAAGGGGCCGATCTGGTGGTTCTGTGCGTGCCGCCGGGCGCCATGGGCGCGGTCGCGGCCGAGATTGCCCCCCATCTGGCACAAGGCGCGACCGTCAGCGATGTGGGATCGGTCAAGCGCGACGTGATCACGCAAGTCGGGCCCCATATTCCGGCGGGCGTGCATTTCGTTCCCGCCCACCCGCTTGCGGGGACCGAACATTCGGGGCCGCGCGCGGGCTTTGCCGAGCTATTCGACAACCGCTATGTGTTGCTGACGCCCGAGCCGGGCACCGATGCGGCGGCCGTGGCCAGGCTGCGCGCGCTGTGGGAGGGCTGCGGCGCGCGGGTCGAGGAAATGGACGCCGATCATCATGATCTGGTGCTGGCCGTCACCAGCCACACGCCGCATCTGATCGCCTATACCATGGTGGGTGTGGCCGATGATCTGCGCCGCGTCACCGACAGCGAAGTGATCAAGTATTCCGCCGCGGGGTTTCGGGATTTCACCCGGATCGCCGCCAGCGATCCGACCATGTGGCGCGATGTGTTCCTGACCAACAAGGATGCGACCCTGGAAATCCTCGGCCGCTTCACCGAGGAACTGTTCGCCCTGCAACGGGCCATCAGGCGCGGGGACGGGGATCACCTGCATGCGTATTTTACCCGTACTCGCGCCATACGTCGCGGCATCATCGAGGCGGGTCAGGATACCGACGCGCCGGATTTCGGACGGATGAAGGCAAAGCGCGAGCCCGCCGAGGGGTGAGGCGCATCGCGCGATATGCCGCGTGCCTGGCGGGGATGGTGCTGGCCCTGTCGGCAGCCGCACAAGCGCCCGATCGTTCGCCCCGGCCCGAATTGCGCCCCGGTGCCGCCGCGCGCATGCCCATCACGCCCGCGCCCCGATCCGCGCAGCCCGCTGCAGGCGCCACAAGCGCGGCCCCCGCCAGTTCCGGCCGCCCGGTGCCGCGCCCCCTTCCGCGCCTAGGGCCGCAGCCTGTTCCTGCGTCGGCAGGGCTGGCCGCGATTGTCGATGCTGCGATTGCCCGCAGCGCCGACGCGGCCCCAACCCAAGACCGGAACCAGGATCAGGCCCAACAACAAGCTGCCGATCGCTCAGGCGCACAGATGACGCCGACGCCCCCGTCGGGCTCTGGCACCGTGCTTGCCACCCGCCAATCCCTGCGCCCGATGCTGCGGCCCGAAGGGCTGGCAGAGCGATCAACGGCCTCGGCGGCGCGCAACATTTCATCCAGCGTGGCCCAGCTTGGCCAGCGCGGCGCCCTGTGTGGTCAAGCGGGGCTGGAGGGCGAGCGGCTGGAGCCCATCGCCGGGCGTGTGCGGGGCTGCGGCATTGCAGAACCCGTGCGGCTGCGCGTGGTTGATGGCATTGCGCTCAGCACACCCGCCACCGTCAATTGCGAGACCGCCCGCGCCCTGCAAACTTGGGTTCGCCACAGCGTTGTGCCGACCGTCGGCCGTCATGGCGGCGGGGTCCGATCCTTGCGCGTGGTGGCCTCTTTTGCGTGCCGGACGCAAAACAATCGGCCCGGCGCACGGATGTCCGAACATGGGCGCGGTAATGCGATCGACATCGCGGGCGTCGGGCTGGCCGATGGCGGTGAATTGACCGTGCTGGGCGATTGGCGCACGCGGCGCGAGGGGCGCATCCTGCGCGCCCTGCATGCGGGGGCATGTGGGCCGTTTGGCACCGTTCTGGGGCCTCAGTCAGACCGCTTTCACCGGGATCATTTCCATTTCGACGTGGCGCGCCATCGCTCGGGGCCGTTCTGTCGTTAGGCAGGGGGGCGGAAAACCCGGGTTTTCCGCACGGGAAATCTCGAGATTTCCCGCCCCTGCCGGCCCGCGGTGCAATCGGGATCCGGGCGTCTGCCCGGCTGCCGATCAGCGCAGCCTGAGCCTTGGACCTTCGCCGATGGGCAGCGGCCCGAGAAACACGAAGCCCTGATCAAGCCGCAAGGTCACATCCAGATCCTCGCGCCGCCCCGACAGCCCCGCCAGAAACCCAAGCGCGCTTTCGGCCGCTTGCCGCATGGAGGCGGGCAAAAGACCCGAGCGTTCGGCCATGGCCAGCATCTCGGGCCAGTTTTGCGCGCGGATCGCGACCTCGCCGGTGGGGCGGCCCTGATCATCGATATCGACCGCCCCCGACAAGCGCAGCATCAGCGCGCCCCATTCGGCGCGGGCCTCGGTCAGATCGATCCGGGTGGGTTGCGGGCGGGTGGTTTCAATGGCGCTGATATCCCAAGGCCGGTCAAAGCGGACCATCGCCTCGGAACGGACGATCGGGATCGCTTCGGGCAAAAGCCCGGCGGGGTCAAGCAGGCGCGCAATCTGCGTGGCGGGGATCAGATCGCTGGCTTCGAACGCGATGGCATAATGTGCCTCGGAACCCTCTTGGCGGGTCATCTCAAGGCGGCCTTGGGCCAATTGGCTGCTCCAACCCAGCGAACTGTCGATGCGCAGATCCAGCATTTCGGTGCGCAAGGCATCAAGCGCCAGCCCCGCCGAAGGGCGCAGATCCAGAACCGACTGCAGCCTTTGGGCGGTGATCGTCAGCGTTTCGAACGGTGACGCGACGGTGTGCGTGGCGGGCCAGATCGCTTCGATCCGCGACGGATCCCATGTGGCATGGCGGATGATGAACAGCGGGGCCGCCCAGGCCAGCCCTGTGGCCGGATCGGCCAGGGACAGTTCGGCGATGCGTGTCTCGAAAGCCGATGGGAAGCCCGCGACCGTCACATCGCGGCGGCTGACGACCCAGCCCTCGGCCTCGCGGGCGTCAAGCCAGTTTTGTACTGTCCGCTCGGTCAGCGCGGCCCAGCCGAACCAGCCGGCCACAGCCAAGGCCGCGAACCCCGTCACCCATCCCAACAGCCGTTTCATGCGATCCCCTATCGCCGGTTTGACCCGGACGATATAGCCACAAGCAGGGTGGCTGGCCATGCGGGAGAATGGGCGCAATGGGTGGAATGGGCGATCTTTGGGTCTTTGGCTATGGCTCGCTGTTGTGGAACCCGGGTTTTGCGGTGCTGGAGCGGCGTGTGGCGCGGCTGCATGGCTGGCAGCGCAGCTTTTGCATGTCGTCGATCCATCATCGCGGCACACCCGAGGCCCCCGGTCTGGTGCTGGCGCTGGACCGGGCCGATCATGCGGTGTGCCATGGGCTGGCCTTTCGCGTGGCGGCCGGGCAGGCAGAGGCGACGCTTGCCTATCTGCGGGCGCGTGAACTTGTGTCTTCGGCCTATCTGGAGACGCGCCAGCCGCTGGAGCTTGAGGATGGAACGCCGCTCGAGGGCGCGCTGGCCTATGTGGTCGACCGCGCCCATGCGCAGTATTGCACCCTGCCGCTTGACCAACAGGCCCGGATCATCGCACGCGCCGTGGGCGGGCGCGGGCCGAACGATGAATATCTGGAAAATACCGCCACCCAACTGCATGCGCTGGGCCTGCCTGATCCGGATCTCGATTGGCTTGTGGCCCGGGTGCGCCAAATCAAGGCGGGCTGAGCGCCCATTGCGCATTGGCATATGCCCCCCGCCCCTGTAGATTGCACCGGGCAAATCAAGAACCGGGCCGGAGCCATGGCGAGCAGAGCAGACATGGGCGCAGAACAGCGCAATCCGCGCATGGCGCGGCCAACACGCCAGATCGTGCTGATGGCGATCATCTGTGCCGTGGTGCTGGCAGGCGCCGGGGTGCTCTGGCCGTCGGTTCAGCCGGTGTTCTTGTCGGCGCCGGTGTTGAACGGCTTGATCGGCGTGGTTTTCATCATCGGCGTCTTGGCCTGTTTCGCACAGGTGTTTCAGCTGTTTTCGTCGATCACCTGGCTCGAGGCGCTGGCGGGTGGCGCCCCGCAAGAGGCGACCGAACGCCCGCCCCGGCTGTTGGCCGCCATGACCGGCATTGCGCGGGTGCGCGGGCGGGGCATGCAAGTGACGGGCCCGGCCGCGCGCTCGATCCTTGATTCGGTCGGCTCGCGGATGGAGGAAAGCCGTGACATCACGCGCTATCTTGCCAATCTGCTGATCTTTCTTGGCCTTCTGGGCACGTTTTTCGGGCTGGCCACGACGGTTCCCGCCGTGGTCGATACCATCCGGTCGCTGCAACCCGCCGCAGGCGAGGAAGGTCTGGCCGTTTTTGGGCGGCTGATGGATGGTCTCGAGGATCAGCTGGGCGGCATGGGCACGGCCTTTGCCTCGTCGCTTCTGGGGTTGGCGGGGTCGCTGGTCGTGGGCTTGCTGGAGCTTTACGCGGGCCATGGCCAGAACAGGTTTTACCGCGAACTGGAGGAATGGCTGGCCACGATCACACGCGTCAGCCTTGCCGCCAGCGAGGGCGAAGGCGGCGGGATCGATCGCAGCGCGATTGCCACCGTTCTCGATCACATGGTCGATCAGGTCGAAACGCTGCAATCGCTGTTTGCCCAATCCGAGGCGCGCCGCGCCGATACAGAGGCACGTCTGATCCAGTTGACGGGCGCCATCGAAGGGCTTGCGGGCCAGTTGAGCACACAGCCCTTTGCCGTGGCCGAACGGCTTGCCGAAGGGCAGAACCGGCTTTCCGAAGGCCAGAACCGGCTTGCTGTCGGGCAGGAACGGCTGATTGATGTGCTGGCGGCCGCTCAATCGACCCCACCCGTCGATGAAGAAAGCCGGATGCGGCTGCGCTCGATCGATGTGCAGCTTCTCAAGATCTACGATCATCTGGGCACCACGCGGGACGCGGAAATCTTGTTGCTGCGCCGCGATATCGGGGATCTGACCCAAGCCTTGCGCGATCTGGTCGCCGCCGCCCGCACCCCCGCGCGCCCATCCCGCACCCATCCCGGGGAGTGACGCGCGATGGCCTTTCAGCGCCGCGCGGGTAATCGGGGCTCGGGGCCGATCTGGCCGGGATTCGTCGATGCGATCACAGCGCTGTTGATGGTGATGATCTTTGTGCTGACCATATTCATGGTCGTGCAATTCGTGCTGTCGGAAGAAATCAACAACCAGGATGATGAGCTTGCCAGCCTGAACGCGCAGCTTAACGCCCTGTCGCTGGCCTTGGGGCTGGAAGAAGCGCGGGCCGGCGATCTGGAAAGCCGGGTGGCCACGCTGACCGGATCGCTCGCCGCCGCCGAGGGGCAATTGGCCGCCCAAGGCGCGCTGATCGCGGATTTCGAAGCACAGGTGGCCGCCTTGATCGCAGCCAATACGCAACTGTCCACCGAACGCGATACGGTGGCCGCTGAATTGGCCGAGAGCCTGACGGCTGCCCAAGCGCTGGAACTGGCACTGGCCAGCGCGCGTTCGGAAATCGACACAGCCGCCCAGGAGGCCCGCCTTGCTGCGGCCCGCCGTGAGGCGCTCGAGGCGCTGATTGCCAGCCTTGAAACCGATGCCGAGACGCAGGCGGGCCAGATCACCGCGCTTGAGGCGGAATTGTCCGAGGCCGAGATCGCCCGGCTGACCGAAGCCGCCGCCGCCGAGGCGCTGCGCGCGCGGTTGCAAGACGCGGATGCCGAATTGACCGCGCTGACGCTGGCGTTGGAGGAACAGCGCCGCCGGGCCGAAGAGACCTTGACGCTTCTGGCCGCCGCTCGGGCCGCTCAGGGTGATCTGGGCGAAATCGAGGCCGCCCGCGCCGCTGCCCTGTCCGAGGCGGAAAGGCGCGCGGCATTGTTGGCCGTGGCCAATGCCGAACTGGCCCGGGCCGAGGCGGATTCGGCCGAAAGCCAGCGACAGGTCGCGCTCCTGAACGAACAAGTGGCTGCCTTGCGCCAGCAGCTTGGTGCGCTTCAGGGCCTGCTCGATGCCTCGGCCGCCGAGGATGCCGCGGCGGATGTGCAGATTGCAACGCTTGGCTCACAGCTGAACGCCGCGCTGGCCCAGCTTGCCGCGCAACAGACCCGCGTGGCCGAATTCGAGGCCGCCGAGGCCGCCCGCCTTGCCGCCGAAGCCCAGGAGCTGGAGCGCTATCGCTCGGAATTCTTCGGGCGGTTGCGCAGCCTTCTGGAAGGGCGCGAGGGGGTCCGCATCGAAGGCGACCGATTCGTGTTTTCCTCCGAGGTGCTGTTTGAAGTGGGCTCGGCCGATCTGGCCCCCGAGGGGCTATTGCAGATCGCCAATGTCGCCAGCCTTTTGTCGCAAGTGGCTGAAGAGATCCCCGAAGGCATCGACTGGATCTTGCGCGTGGATGGCCATACCGATGACCGGCCGCTCAGCGGAACGGGGGCGTTTCTGTCGAATTGGGAGTTGAGCCAGGCGCGCGCGCTGTCGGTCGTGCTCTATCTGTCCGAGCAGCTGGGCTTTCCTGCCGACCGGCTGGCGGCCACCGGTTTTGGCGAATTCAACCCGATTGCCCCCAATACCACCGTGACGGGCCGCGCCCAGAACCGGCGGATCGAGTTGAAGCTGACCGAACGCTGACGCGCAGGCTTTTGCCAAAGGCACCAACAAAAAGGCCCGGCGCATGGCGCCGGGCCCTTGTCTTGTGCGCTCTGGGCCGGAGGATCAGTCGGCGGTCAGAAGCGGCGGTTTTTTCGCCGTGATGCGCGGCGCGCTGGGCGGATCGATCTGCAGGTCGATCTTGTCGTCCTTGACGCTGACCTTGACATTGCCACCCTTGGCGAGCCTGCCGAACAACAGTTCTTCGGCCAAGGGTTTCTTGATGTGTTCCTGAATGACGCGGCCCAGCGGGCGCGCACCCATCCGGTCATCATAGCCCTTTTCGGCAAGCCACGCAGCGGCGGGTTCGGTCAGTTCGATGGTGACGTTGCGATCCATCAGCTGCGCTTCGAGTTGCAGAACGAATTTCTCGACCACTTGCATGATCACCTCGCGCGGGAGCGCGCCAAAGCTGATCACCGCATCCAGCCGGTTGCGGAATTCCGGCGTGAATGTGCGCTCGATGGCGGCTGTATCTTCGCCCTCGCGCTTGTCGCGGCCGAAACCTATCGCGGCCTTTTGCATGTCGGCCGCGCCCGCGTTCGAGGTCATGATCAAGATCACGTTGCGGAAATCGACCTTGCGCCCGTTGTGATCTGTCAGCGTGCCGTGGTCCATCACCTGCAACAAGATGTTGAACACATCCGGGTGGGCTTTCTCGATCTCGTCGAGCAGCAGAACGCTATGGGGATGCTGGTCGATCCCATCGGTCAAAAGCCCGCCCTGATCAAAGCCCACATAGCCCGGCGGTGCGCCGATCAGGCGGGAAACCGCGTGCTTTTCCATGTATTCCGACATGTCAAAGCGCAACAGCTCCACGCCCAGCGTGTCGGCCAGTTGCTTGGCCACCTCGGTCTTGCCCACGCCGGTCGGGCCCGCGAACAGGTAGTTGCCGATGGGCTTTTCCGGTTCGCGCAGACCCGCGCGCGCCAGCTTGATGGAACTTGCCAGCGCCTCGATTGCCTTGTCCTGACCAAAGACGACGCGCTTGAGCGTCACCTCCAGATCCTTGAGCACGGCGGCGTCATCCTTGGAGACGTTCTTGGGGGGGATGCGGGCGATTTTCGCCACGACATCCTCGATCTCCTTGGCGCCCAGCGTCTTGCGGCGCTTGGATTCGGCCACCAGATGCTGGGCTGCGCCGGCCTCGTCGATCACATCGATGGCCTTGTCGGGCAGCTTGCGGTCGTTGATGTAGCGCGCGCTCAGCTCCACCGCCGCCTTGATCGCATCGGCGGTGTATTTGACGCCGTGATGATCCTCGAAATAGGGCTTGAGACCCTTGAGGATCTTGATCGTGTCTTCGACCGTGGGTTCGTTCACATCGATCTTCTGGAACCGGCGCGACAGCGCACGGTCCTTTTCGAAATGCTGGCGGAATTCCTTGTAGGTGGTCGATCCCATGCAGCGCAGCTTGCCGCCCTGAAGCGCAGGCTTGAGCAGGTTCGACGCATCCATCGCCCCGCCGCTGGTCGCGCCCGCGCCGATGACGGTGTGGATCTCATCGATGAACAAGATCGCATCGGGGTGATCTTCAAGCTCCTTGACGACCGCTTTCAGCCGCTCTTCGAAATCGCCGCGATAGCGGGTGCCCGCCAGAAGCGCGCCCAGATCGAGCGAATAGATGGTGGAATGGGCCAGCACCTCGGGCGTTTCGCCTTCGACGATCTTTTTGGCCAGACCTTCGGCGATGGCGGTTTTGCCCACGCCCGGATCACCCACCAGAAGCGGGTTGTTCTTGCGGCGGCGGCACAGTACCTGAATGCAGCGTTCCACCTCGGCGGCACGCCCGATCAGCGGGTCGATATCGCCCTTGAGCGATTTGGCGTTCAGATCGACGCAATATTTGGCCAGCGCCGAATCCTTGGCATCGCCGCCTTCGGTGCCGGTTTGCGACCCGGCGCGGGTTTCTTCTTCGGTGTCGGTGGCGCCGGTGACCGGGCGGCTTTCGCCATAGGACGGGTCCTTGGCCACGCCATGGGCGATGAAATTGACCGCGTCATAGCGCGTCATGTCCTGTTCTTGCAGGAAATAGGCTGCATTGCTTTCCCGTTCGGCAAAGATCGCGACCAGCACATTGGCGCCTGTGACCTCGGTGCGGCCCGAAGATTGCACATGGATCGCGGCGCGCTGGATCACCCGCTGGAACGCGGCGGTGGGAACGGCCTCGGAACCTTCGACATCGGTTTCCAATGTGGACAGGTCATCATCGATAAAGGCCACCAGCGTTTCGCGCAGCGCCTCGATATTGACCGAACACGCAAGCATGACCTTGCGGGCCTCGGGCTCGTCCAGCAGCGCCAGAAGCAGATGCTCCAGCGTTGCCAGTTCATGGCGGCGCGCATTCGCGTTGGCCAGCGCCGCATGGATGGCCTGCTCAAGTGTGGTTGAAAAAGATGGCACGGGCGTGCTCCTTTACTCGTGCATCGGACGGGGCGGGCGGCCCCTCGCCGATCATGGCCTCTTGGTGACAAGCTTCGCTTTCTGTGCGCCTGTTTCAAGGGGAAACTGCGCAAGGTTTCGTGTGCGTGGCCAAGATGGCCCTCTATCCCTTGCCTCCGTCTGTCGTGCCCAAACTTTGGGCACGCGGTGCGGCTGACGTCTCAAAACGAATCCTTGAGGCTGCGGATCCGGGCAAAGACGTCGACGGGCGCCTGACCGGCAAGGCCCAGATGCTGGGCAATCCCCGGGTCGGCTGCACGCAGGAAAGGGTTCGTTGCAAGCTCCTCGGACAACACCGAGGGGACTGTGGGCCGATCGGCGGCGCGCGCGGCCTCGATCTTCATGCCGCGTGAGATAAGCGCAGGATTGCCCGGTTCAATGGTGCGTGCAAAACGAAGATTGCTCATCGTGTATTCATGACCCGAACACACCAGCGTTTCGGGGGGCAGGGCGGCCAGCTTTTGCAGGCTGTCCCACATCTGTGCCGCTGTGCCTTCGAACAGGCGGCCACAGCCCAGCGCCATCAGGCTGTCGGCGGTAAAGACGGCATTGGCCTGCGGAAAGTGACAGGCGATATGGCCGATGGTGTGGCCCGAGACATCGATCACATGGCCCCTCAGTGCGCCGATGACGACCTGATCCCCTTCGGTCAGGGCATGATCGAGCGGCGGCAGGCGATGGGCATCGGCCGCTGCCCCCCATACCCGCGCACCGCTGGCCGCGCGCAGGGCCGCCACGCCATCGACATGATCCCAATGGTGGTGCGTGATCACGATATCCGTCAGATGCCAGCCGCGCGCAGCCAGCGCCGCCTCGACCGGGGCGGCGTCCGGCACATCGATCACGGCGGTGGCGCCGGTGGCCCGATCATGCAGCAGATAGGCGTAATTGTCCTTGAGACAGGGGATGGTGACGATTTCGGGTGCCGGGCCGGTATCGGGCATGGAATTTTTCGGCTCCTTCGGTCAAACTTGGACACAGGGCGATAGCCTCGCGCACCATCAGAGCTAGTGCAATGCATCTCGACGTCACGGATTTGCGGCAATTCTATTACCGGACCCAGCTGGGCCGTATCGCGCAAAAAGCGGTGCGCGATCGCATGCTGGCGCTCTGGCCCGAGGCGCAGGGTCAGACGGTGGTGGGCTTTGGCTTTGCCGTGCCGCTGTTGCGCCCCTATCTGGGGCAAGCGCGCCGCGTGATCGGGGTGATGCCCGCCCAGCAAGGCGTAATGCCTTGGCCGGCGGGGTCCGAGAATGTTTCGCTCTTGTGCCGCGAGGGGTTGTGGCCATTGCCGACGGGTCTGGCCGACAAGGTCGTGTGCCTGCACGGGCTGGAAACATCCGAACATCCCACCGCCGTGCTGGAGGAATGTGCCCGCGTTCTGGGCCCGGGGGGCAAGGCGCTGTTCATCGTGCCGAACCGTTCGGGGCTTTGGGCGCGACGCGACGCGACGCCCTTTGGCTTTGGGCGGCCCTATTCGCTGGGCCAGCTCGAGGCACAGATGAAGCGCCACGACTTTACGCCCGAACGCCATGCCGCCGCCCTGTTTGCGCCGCCGTCCCACCACCGCTTTTGGCTGCGGTCGGCCGAATTGGTGGAAAAGATGGGCGCGCGCCTGTCGCGCCATTATGCGGGCGGGGTGATCTTGCTGGAGGTTTCAAAGCGGGTGCATGCGCCAACGCGGCCGGGTCTGGCCGAACGGATGCGCCAGCCGCTCAAGGTGCTGGAAGGGACGCCTGCACCTGTGGGGGCGTCAGCCGTCACAGGCCTTGGGCGTGAGCGTCACATCATCACCCCGTCTGGCATCGCCTGAGGGGCGCATGACCGCCCATGCGACCGGGCCTTGGGGCCGATGCCGCAGGGCATGGGCAGATCCGTCTGTGTCACCCATGATTCCGCTGGCCAAACGCGACCGATCTTTTGTCGCCGGGCGCTTCGATCTGGTGCGGTCAAAGCGTCGCATATCCCGGACATGCGGTCTTTGCCTTGTTTTGCTGGGATTTTCCTTCTGGGCCAGCACAGTGTATCGCGGTTGCAGCATTGCGGGGGCTCTGCTACACCACCGGCGATTTTACAGAAAACGGCCGCCTTTTGCTGCCATGATGCGATTTGCCCGGGGGCGTCTGCGCGCCCTCTCCGGGCCACCTATATGAGAAAGGGTGGACGTGAGCGAACCAGCTTCAATTTCGACCGGCATTGCAGCCCGTTATGCGACGGCCGTGTTCGATCTGGCCAAGGGTGAGGGTGTTCTGGACGCGCTGGAAAGCGATGTGGCCACCTTGGAAGCCGCGATGGCCAGCAGCGCGGATTTGCGCGATGTGATCACTTCGCCACTCTACGGGCGCGACGCGACCGAAGCGGCGATGGGCAAGCTTGCGGCTGCGATGGGGCTGCATGGGATCACGGGCAACACGCTGCGCCTGATGGCACAAAAGCGCCGCCTGTTCATTCTGCCGGCCTTGTTGCGCGCGCTGCGCGCCAAGATCGCCGCCGACAAGGGCGAGGTGACAGCCGATGTCGTGTCAGCCAAGGCGCTGACCAAGACCCAGGCCGACAAGCTGGCCAAGGTTCTGGCCGCGTCTGTGGGCCGGGATGTCAAATTGAATGCGACCGTCGATGAAAGCCTTATCGGCGGTCTTGTCGTAAAGCTGGGCTCGACCATGATCGACACCTCGGTCAAGGCAAAGCTCAACGCACTCCAGAACACGATGAAAGAGGTCGGTTAACATGGCGATCCAAGCTGCAGAAATCTCTGCGATCCTGAAGGACCAGATCAAGAATTTCGGCCAGGACGCCGAAGTGGCCGAAGTGGGCCGGGTGTTGTCGGTCGGCGACGGGATCGCGCGCGTCTACGGTCTGGACAATGTCCAGGCCGGTGAGATGGTCGAATTCCCCGGCGGCATCCGCGGCATGGCGCTGAACCTTGAAGCCGACAACGTCGGTGTCGTGATCTTCGGTTCGGACCGGGACATCAAGGAAGGCGACACCGTCAAGCGCACCAAGTCGATCGTGGACGTGCCCGCCGGCAACGCGCTTTTGGGCCGCGTGGTCGATGGTCTTGGCAATCCGCTGGATGGCAAGGGCCCGATCGCCACGACCGAACGTCGCATCGCCGATGTGAAGGCGCCCGGCATCATCCCGCGCAAATCGGTGCATGAGCCGATGGCCACCGGCCTCAAGGCGATCGACGCCATGATCCCGATCGGCCGTGGCCAGCGCGAATTGATCATCGGTGACCGCCAGACCGGCAAGACCGCCGTGGCGCTTGATACGATCCTGAACCAAAAGGTCTACAACCAGGCCGCAGGCGATGACGAAAGCAAGAAGCTCTACTGCATCTATGTTGCCGTCGGTCAAAAGCGGTCGACCGTGGCGCAGCTGGTCAAGAAGCTCGAGGAAACCGGCGCGATGGAATACACCATCGTCGTGGCCGCAACCGCATCCGACCCTGCACCGATGCAGTTCCTTGCGCCCTATGCTGCAACCGCGATGGCCGAGTTCTTCCGCGACAATGGCCGTCATGCGCTGATCATCTATGATGATTTGTCCAAGCAGGCCGTGGCCTATCGCCAGATGTCGCTGCTGTTGCGCCGCCCGCCGGGTCGCGAAGCCTATCCCGGCGACGTGTTCTATCTCCACTCCCGCCTGCTGGAGCGGTCGGCCAAGCTGAACGAAGACAATGGCTCGGGCTCACTGACAGCCCTGCCCGTCATCGAGACGCAGGGCGGCGACGTGTCGGCCTTTATTCCGACCAACGTGATCTCGATCACCGACGGCCAGATCTTCCTGGAAACGGAACTGTTCTTCCAAGGTATCCGCCCTGCCGTGAACACCGGTCTGTCGGTGTCGCGCGTGGGATCGAGCGCCCAGACCAACGCGATGAAATCGGTTGCGGGTTCGGTCAAGCTGGAACTGGCACAGTATCGCGAGATGGCGGCTTTCGCTCAATTCGGGTCTGATCTTGATGCCGCCACCCAGCGGTTGCTCAACCGCGGCGCGCGTCTGACCGAATTGATGAAGCAGCCGCAGTATTCGCCGCTGACCAACGCGGAAATCGTCTGCGTCATTTTCGCGGGCATCAACGGCTATCTCGACAAGCTGCCCGTGTCCAAGGTCGGCCCGTTCGAGCGTGGTCTGGTGGCCTTTCTGCGCAGCAAGCGCCCCGATCTGCTCAGCTGGATCACCACCGCCGACCCCAAGATCAAGGGCGACGCATCCGACAAGATCAAGGCTGCTCTGAACGAATTCGCCGCCGATTTCGCCTGAGGGATCTGACAGATGCCCAATCTCAAGGATCTCAAGAACAGGATCGCGTCGGTCAAATCGACCCGCAAGATCACCAAGGCGATGCAGATGGTCGCCGCCGCCAAACTGCGCCGTGCGCAAGAAGCGGCGGAGATGGCGCGCCCCTATGCCGAGCGTATGCAGACCGTGATGAGCGGTCTGGCGCAATCGGTGGGCAATTCCGACGGCGCGCCCCGGCTTTTGGCGGGCACGGGCCGGTCTGATGTGCATCTTCTGGTTGTGATGACCTCTGAACGCGGGCTGTGCGGTGGGTTCAACTCGACCATCGTGCGGCTGGCCCGCAACCGTGCCGAAGCGCTGACGCGTCAGGGCAAGACGGTCAAGATCCTGACCGTCGGCAAGAAGGGCCGTGAGCAACTCCGCCGCGATCAGTCCGACAGGTTCATCGGCCATGTCGATCTGAGCGATGTGAAACGGTTGGGCTATGCGGAGGCCGCGCGCATCGCCACGGACGTGCTGGGCCTGTTCGATGCGGGCGAATTCGACGTCGCCACCATCTTTTTCAATCGGTTCCAGTCGGTCATCAGCCAGGTGCCGACCGCAACCCAGATTATCCCGGCCCAGTTCGACGCGCCCGATGGCGCGGCCGAAGTCGGCGCACAATATGACTACGAGCCGTCCGAAGAGGCCGTGCTTGAAGACCTGTTGCCGCGCGGGGTGGCCACCCAGATCTTTACCGCGCTGTTGGAAAACGCCGCCTCGGAACAGGGTGCGCGCATGTCCGCAATGGACAACGCGACCCGCAACGCAGGTGACATGATCGAGCGGCTGACCATCGAATACAACCGTTCGCGTCAGGCCGTGATTACCAACGAGCTGATCGAAATCATCTCGGGCGCTGAAGCGCTCTAAGAACCGGAGACACGACATGGCAAACGCAGTCGGAAAAATCACCCAAGTCATCGGCGCCGTCGTCGACGTGCAGTTCGATGAACACCTGCCCGAGATCCTGAACGCGCTGACCACCGACAATGGCGGCAAGCGGCTGGTGCTGGAAGTGGCCCAGCATTTGGGCGAAGGCACCGTGCGCACCATCGCGATGGATGCCACCGAAGGTCTGGTGCGCGGCCAGAAGGTCACGGACACCGGCGGCCCGATCATGGTTCCCGTGGGCACCGCGACGCTGGGGCGCATCTTGAACGTGGTGGGCGAACCCGTGGACGAAGGCGGCCCGGTCGAGGCAGATGAATACCGCTCGATCCACCAGCCCGCACCGGAATTCAGCGAACAGGCCACCGAATCGGAAATCCTTGTGACCGGTATCAAGGTGGTCGACCTGCTGGCCCCCTATTCCAAGGGCGGCAAGATCGGCCTGTTCGGCGGCGCCGGCGTCGGCAAGACGGTGTTGATCATGGAGTTGATCAACAACATCGCCAAGGTGCATTCGGGCTTTTCCGTGTTCGCCGGCGTGGGTGAGCGCACCCGCGAAGGCAACGATCTCTATCACGAGATGATCGAATCCAACGTGATCAAGCCCGACAACCTTTCGGAAAGCCAAGTGGCTCTGGTCTATGGCCAGATGAACGAGCCTCCGGGCGCGCGGGCGCGTGTGGCGCTGACCGGCCTGACCTTGGCCGAACAGTTCCGCGATGCCTCGGGCACCGATGTGTTGTTCTTCGTCGACAACATCTTCCGCTTCACGCAGGCAGGCTCCGAAGTGTCGGCGCTGCTGGGTCGTATCCCCTCGGCTGTGGGCTACCAGCCGACGCTGGCCACCGACATGGGCGCGATGCAGGAACGCATCACCTCGACCAAGTCGGGATCGATCACCTCGATCCAGGCCGTTTACGTTCCTGCCGACGACTTGACAGACCCCGCGCCCGCCACGACCTTTGCCCATCTTGACGCGACCACCGTCTTGTCGCGCGCCATCTCGGAACTGGGCATCTACCCGGCGGTGGACCCGCTCGACAGCTCCTCGCGGCTGATGGATCCCCAGATCCTGGGCACGGAGCATTATCAGGTCGCCCGCGACGTCCAGGGCATCTTGCAGCGCTACAAGTCGCTGCAAGACATCATCGCCATCCTTGGCATGGATGAACTGTCCGAAGAGGACAAGCTGACCGTGGCGCGCGCCCGCAAGATCCAGCGCTTCCTCAGCCAGCCCTTCGACGTGGCCAAGGTGTTTACCGGATCAGACGGCGTTCAGGTGCCGCTGGCCGTGACCATCGACAGCTTCAAGCGCGTCGTCGCCGGCGAGTTTGACCATCTTCCCGAAGCGGCCTTTTACATGGTCGGCGGCATCGAGGATGTGATCGCAAAGGCGGAACGTATGGCGGCCGAGGCCGCGTAAGGGGGCCTTATGGCACAGAAGATGCAGTTCGATCTGGTCGCACCCGAACGGCGCCTTGCGTCGGTCGCGGTGGATGCCGTGCAGATCCCCGCGACCGATGGGGATCTGACGGCCATGGCCGATCACGCACCGCTGATCACCACGCTGCGTCCCGGTATCTTGCGGGTCCAGGGCGGCGAAGGCGCTGCTGAGACGGCGTATTTCGTCACCGGCGGTTTTGCGGATGTGGCGGGCCCCTCGGTCACGGTGCTGGCCGAACAGGCCTTGCCGGTCAGCGAGGTGACAACCGAACTGATGGAAGGCTTCATCGCCGAGGCCCGCGCGGCCCATGACAAGGCGCGTGCCGCCGATGCCACCAACCCGGCCGTCAATGTCGCGGCCAAGCGTTTGGCGGATCTGGAAGCAGCCAAGGCACAACTGGCGGGCTGATACCGCACCGGTCCAAAAAATAAGGGTCCCTGCGGCTTGCGCAGGGGCCCTTTTTTCTTAAGCTGATGTCAGGGGTGTGCATGTGTTTACCTGTGGGACACGAGCGTCTTGGTAAATGCGGGCAAAGATCGGGCATTGTGGTCCAATGATGAAACGTTACCTCCGGCATCTGATCGGGGTCGAGCAGGGATCGGTTCTGTTGTTCAGCGATTTCGCCGACAACGGGTCAATGTGGGTGGGCGAAGGCCCACGCGAAAAACGACGTGTGGTTTCGTTTTCCGAACCCTTTCGGGCTGTGCCCATGGTTCATGTGGCCATTTCGATGTGGGACATGGATGGAAACACCAACCAGCGCGCCGATCTGAGCGCCGAGGCGATCACGCCCAAGGGCTTTGATCTGGTGTTTCGCACATGGGGTGACAGCCGCGTCGCACGTATCCGCGCCGATTGGATGGCGCTGGGCGAAATCGCGGGCGATGATGATTGGGACTTGTAGCGCCGCCGCGGGGGCTCGGTGCGCGCTCTGGCGCACCGCCGTGTTGCGGCTCAGTGCTTCAGCGGCCCCAGGTGCCTTTGGGATAAAGCCCTTCGTAGATTGGCACGATGCTGGCGGCATCGAACAGGGACGACACGCTGGTGCCGTTCCAGATATTGACGATGGCTTGCGCGAACATGGGGGCCGTCGGCACCACGCGGATGCGTGAACACGCCTTGGCGGCGGCGGTTGCCTCGATCGTATCTGTGGTGACCAGCGATTTCAGCACCGACCCCGAAATCCGTTCAACCGCAGGGCCCGACAAGACGCCATGGGTGGTGTAGGCATGCACCTCGGTCGCGCCCGCCTCGAGCAGGACATCGGCGGCCTTGCACAGCGTGCCGGCGGTGTCACAGATGTCATCCACGATGATGCATTTATGGCCCGTCACATCCCCGATGACCGTCATGCCGGCGACCTCGCCCGCCTTTTCACGCCGCTTGTCGACGATGGCCAGTGGCGCACCGATCCGCGTTGCCAATTCGCGTGCCCGTGCCACGCCGCCCACATCGGGTGAGACCACCATCACATCGGACATGTCGCCATTGAACTGATGCAAGATATCCAGCGCAAAGATCGGGCTGGCATAGAGATTGTCGACCGGAATGTCGAAAAACCCCTGAATCTGGGCCGCGTGCAGATCCATGGTCAACACCCGTTCGACACCGGCGGCCACCATCATGTTGGCCACCAGCTTGGCCGTGATGGGGGTGCGCGCCTTGGTGCGCCGATCCTGACGGGCATAGCCGAAATAGGGAATAACCGCCGTGATGCGCGCGGCCGATGACCGGCGCAGCGCATCGGTGATGATCAGCAGCTCCATCAGATTGTCGTTGGCGGGCTTGGATGTCGGCTGGATCATGAACATGTCTTCGCCGCGCACATTCTCGAACATCTCGACGAAAATCTCGCCGTCGTTGAAGCGTTCGACGCGCGCGTCAACCAGCCCCACCTGCATGCCGCGATGCATCGACATCCGGCGCGAGATCGCCTCGGCAAGGGTGCGATTGGCGTTACCGGAAATCAGTTTCGGATCTTGTGCGGGCATGATGGGTGTTCCTTGTGGCAGCCAGCGTCGCGCGGTCCCCAGCGCGAGATGTTGACACCCCCTAGCACCCGTCTAGTGTCCGCGCAAAGCCGAAAAGGAAGGCACCGTCCCATGTCCCATATCGATTACTATTTCTCGACCATTTCACCCTTTACCTATCTTGCCGGTCTCAGGATGGAGACAGTCGCCGCGCGCCATGGTGCCAGCATCGCCTACAAGCCCGTCGATCTTCTGGGCAGCGTTCTGCCCCGCACGGGTGGCGTTGCCCCCAAGGATCGTCACCCCGCGCGGCTGGATCTGCGCGCACAGGAATTGCGCCGCCAATCGGCCAAGTACGGCCTGCCGATGGATCTTGATCCGCCGTTCCGCGCGGTCAATGGCGCGCCTTCGGCCTATGCCTTTATCGCGGCGCTGGGCGCGGGCGGGGGGGATCCGGGGGCGCTGGTGCATGCGCTGACCGGCGCCGTCTGGCGCGACCGGCGTGACACCGCCGAGGATGCGGTGATCGCCGATTGTCTGGCCGAGGCGGGCTATGACCGGGCGCTTGCGGGAATGGGCATGTTGGCGGGCGCCGAGGAATACACCCGCAACACCGAGGATGCGGTGGCTGCCGGTGTCTTTGGTGCGCCCTTCTACATCGTCGATGGGTCCGAGAAATTCTGGGGTCAGGACCGGATCGAGGATCTGGATCTGTTCTTGTCCGGCCGATTGTGACGGGATTTTCCCGCCACTGGGGGCAGGGGGCAGAGCAGGCGCTCTTGTTGCATTGTTCGATGGCCCATTCGGGCGCGTGGGACGGTGTGGCACATGCCCTGTCCGACCGGCTGCATCTGGTCGCACCCGATCTGGTGGGGCATGGTCGCGGCCCCGCTTGGGACCGGGCGCAAGATTTCCACGATCAAACGACCGAGGCCGCCTGTGGTCATCTGCCCAAGGCGCCTTGCCACCTGATCGGCCACAGCTTTGGGGCGACCGTCGCGCTCAGGCTGGCGTTGGAGCATCCCGATCGCGTCACAAGCCTGACGCTGATTGAACCGGTTCTCTTTGCCGCCGCGCAGGGTCAGCCCGGATGGCGGGCGCATGAGGCCGCCATGGCACCGCTGCCGGGTCTGATCGATGCGGGCCGGTTCGAGGACGCAACCCGGCTTTTCCTCAGCCTTTGGGGCGGAACCGTGCCGTTCGACACCATGCCAGATGCGGCCCGACGCGCGCTGATTGCGCAAATCTGGGTCGTGACGGCAAGCGCGCCCGCGCTCCATCAAGACCGCGCAGGGCTGTTGCCGGGCTTGAGCCGGATTGGCTGTCGGGTGCTGCTGATCGACGGCGCCAATTCCCCGCCCGTCATCGCCGAGATACAGGCCGCTCTGGCGGCCGCCATGCCACGGACCCGACGCTGCATCATCCCGGGCGCAGGGCACATGGCCCCGATCACCCACCCGCATGCAGTCGCGGCCGAAATGCGCCGCGCGCTCGTTTGAGCGGGGCGGAAAACCCGGGTTTTCCGCACGGGAAACCTTGAGGTTTCCAGTGCGTTTTCCTTGCGGAAAACGCTACCCCGCCCAAGCGGTGAGCAAGCGATCCACATCCTCGGGCGTCTTGGCCCAATCGCACACGATCCGGCAACGCAGGGCGGCGTCGCCCGGCCCATCCTCGGGCGTGCCGCCGAACAGATAATACTGTGCCCCCGCCGCAAAGGCGCGAATGTGGGCTGCGCGCGGTACATCGATGAAGGCCAGGTTGCCCGCCACCGGATGGGCCAGCCGCGCAGCCGGCACTCGCGCCAGCCCCTGCACCAGTTGCGCCATGCGCGCATTGGCCGAGTGCGCCATTTCAAGCCAAAGCCCGCTGTCGCAATAAGGCACCATTTGCGACGACAGGTACCGGTGTTTGGAAAACAGATGCCCACCGCGTTTGCGCCGCAATGCCAGTTCGCGGCCATGCGCGGGGTCGAACATCACCACCGCCTCAACCCCCATGCAACCATTCTTGGTGCCGCCAAAGCTGACCGCATCGATGCCTGCTTGCCATGTCATCTCGGCCGGGCTGCATCCAAGTGCGGCACAGGCATTGGCAAAGCGCGCGCCGTCCAGATGCGTGGCAAGGCCATGGGCGTGCGCAACCGCCGTGATCGCGCGGATCTCGGCCAGGCTATAGGCTGTGCCGCGTTCTGTGATGTTGGTCAGTGTCACCGGCCCGGGCTGGGCGCCATGCACGCCGCGCGCCTTGCATTGGCCGATCGCTGCCTCCAGACCTTGGGGGGTGATCTTGCCATCCAGCCCGTCGATCAGGATGGTCTTGGCCCCGGAATAGAAATCGGGGGCACCGCATTCATCCTCTTCGACATGGGCGGTGCGGTGACAGAACACGCCATCCCAAGGCTTGGCAAGGCAAGCCAGCGCCAAGGCATTGGCCACACTGCCGGTGGCCACGAATTCGACCGCCGCCTGAGGTGCTTCGAACAGCGCGCGAACCGCGTCGCGGGCGGCCGCCGTGATGGCGTCATTGCCATAGGGCATCGCATAGCCATCATTGGCGGCCATCACAGACGCCATGATCTTTGGATGCACTGGCCCGGTGTTGTCGCTGGCAAACATCATGTGCCCGGCTCCTCGATGATGTAATCTTCCCACTCTTCCTCGGGCACTTCGAATTCGGGCACCGACAAGCCGCGCACGCTGACGCCCGCCGCATGCACGCTTTCGGGGTCGCCCGAGACCAGCGGATGCCACCAGAAAAGCGGCTTGCGCTCATGCAAGAGCCGATAGGCACAGGTCTGTGGCATGAAATAGGCGACATCGCCCATCGTCTGCGGCGTCAGCCGGATGCATTCGGGAACCAATGTCTTGCGGATCTCATACTGCCCGCAGCGGCAGCTTTCATCATCGAGCAAGCGGCACGCCACCCGCGTCAGCGCGACCTCGCCCGTCTCTTCATCCTCGAGCTTGTTGAGACAGCATTTGCCGCAGCCATCGCACAGCGCCTCCCATTCGGCTTCGGTCATCCGTGTCATCGGCACGCGTTCCCAAAAGCGGTCCCTCATGGTCGCTCCAGCGCGATGCGCGCGGCGGTGCTGTCGCGGTCCATCTGCGCAATCAGCGCGCCCAGCCCATCAAAGCGCATTTCACCGCGCAGCCATTCCACCAGACCCACCGACAGGGTGCAGCCGTAAAGATCGCCCGAGAAATCGAACAGAAAGCTTTCCAGATTGGGCGTGGCCCGCGCGAACATCGGACGGATGCCCAGATTGGCCACACCGCGATAGGTGCCCTTGTGCGGCCCGTCCAGCACATCGACCAACACCGCATAGACCCCGAGTTTTGGCACATGCAGCCCGTCCAGCGCCATGTTCGCCGTGGGATAGCCCAGCTCGCGGCCACGCTTGTCGCCATGCAGAACCTGCCCCTCGATCCGGTGCCAATGGCCCAGCATGCTGGCCGCATCGCGCGCGCGCCCCTCCGACAACGCCGCCCGGATCGCGGTCGACGACACGGCGCCGGCTTCGGCTGTGACCAGATCGGCGATGCTGACCTCAAACCCATAGGTCTTGCCCAGGTCGCGCAGCATCTGCGCGGTGCCAGTGCGGCCCTGACCAAAGCAGAAGTCGGCGCCGACCACCACATGGCTCAATCCCAGACCCCGGGCCAGGATATCGCGGGCGAATGCCTCGGCCGACAGCGCCGCCAGCCGCGCGTCAAAGGGCAATTCCGCCAATATCTCGACGCCGAGCTTCTCCAGCCGATGGGCGCGGGCGGCGGCATTCATCAGCCGAAAGGGGGGGGCGTCGGGGGCAAAGAACGCGCGCGGATGCGGCTCGAATGTGACGACGCCCAAGGGCGCGTCCGGGCGCCGGGCCAGGTCGATCACATGGCAATGGCCACGGTGGACGCCATCGAAATTTCCGATGGCGGCTGATGCCCCGCGATCTTGCGGGCGGGTGTATTGAGGGTCGCGCAGGATCCGCATGCGCCATGGCGTAGCCGCCCCCGCGCCGATGCGCAAGCGCGTGCCGCGTCAGTCGAACTTGCGCGAAGGCGCCAGAACCACCGCCTCGCCTTTCAGCACGACGGTCTTGCCCACCTTGCAATGGGTGGCCAGCGTCACGCGGCGGCGAGCATGATCGATCTCGGTCACCTCGACCTCGGCCAGCACCATGTCGCCGGGCCGCACGGGGGCCATGAATTTCAGCGTCTGGCCCAGATAGACCGTGCCATGCCCCGGCAATTGCTCGCCGATCACCGCCGAGATCAGCCCCGCAGTCAGCATCCCATGCGCGATGCGTCCCTCAAAGATCGTGTCGCGGGCATAGTCATCATCCAGATGCACCGGGTTGCGATCGGTCGAAACCTGGGCGAACAACTCGATATCGTGATCGGTGACCAGTTTTTGAAGCGACCGCTTCATCCCGATCTCCAGATCCTCGATGACGATCGTTCCGGTCGTGATGTTGTCGAGCATGGGCGGCGACTCCTGCATGATGGGCCATCCATACTCCGATCGGCCGTGACCTGCAATGCAGAAAGTAATAAAGCAATACTATCGGACGCAATTAAGTAATTATGTTGCGCTGTCACTATACAATCTTTGCTTCGGAAATACTCCAGAGGGGTGTGGGGGGACAGCGTCCCCCCACGGGTCGGCGCGCAAAGCGCGGCGAAACCGGCTGTTCAGCGCAGCATGCCGATGCAATAGCTGGGTTCCAGCTGCACCCCGGTCAGGAACTGCGCCAGCTTGCCCGGGTCGGGCTGCCGGGTGGTGCCCGTTTCCTCGCGGGCAAGCCCACCTGTGATGAACATTGTGTCGATGTCTTCGCCCATGCCGCCCTGCACATCGGTGTGGATGCCATCGCCCACCGCCAGAATGCGCGCATCGGGCACCGAATGGCCCAACTGCGCCAGCCGCCGCCGCGCCAGATCATAGATCGGTGGGTGCGGCTTGCCGAAATAGAGGCTCTCGCCCCCCATCTCGGTGTAAAGCCGTGCCAGCGCGCCCGCGCACCATTCCCGCGTGTCACCGCGGTCGACGACGATATCGGGATTGGCGCACAACAGTTTCAGCCCGCGCGACTTGGCCAGCAAGAATTCGGGCCGCATCACGCTTGGCTCGGCCATCGGGTCAAAGGGGCCGGTGCACACTATTCCCTCCGCCTCGGCCAGCGGCACCAGTTCAATGGTGACGGGGCTGTCCAACAGCGCCATCGGCTCAAAAAAGGACAAATCCTGTGGCTCGCCGATGTGCCAGATCTTTTGGCCCACCACGCCCGCGAACATCGCGGCGCGCGCGCTGTCGCCCGAGGTGGCGATCACATCCCAGCAATCGGCTGGCACGCCCATGCGGTCAAGCTGGCGGGCCACGCTGGCGCGGGGGCGGGGCGAATTGGTCACCAGAACGACGATGCCACCTTGGGCCTTGTAGGCGCGCAAGGCCGCGACCGCCTCTGGAAAGGCGCGCATCCCGTCATGCACACAGCCCCACAGATCGCAAAAGAGCGCGTCATATTGCGCCGAAATCTCGGCAAGGCTTTCGAGGATGCGGGTCATGGGCGGGCTCCTTTGCGCGTGCCCCCCCATACGACAGGCGCGCCGATGCCGCCAGCCTTGCGGCTACAAAATGGTCGGCACCGATGCGCGGCCCCCCAAACCGGGTTCCGCCGCGCGGCCTAAAGCGCGAGGTTGGGGATGATCTGCTTCTTGCGGCTCATGATGCCGGGCAAAACGACCAAATCGGCGCCATCGGCATCCGCGCCAAAGCTTTTCGCGGCAATCCGGGCGACCAGATCATTGGGCACCAACAGCGTTGCCTCTTCGCGCAAGATATCGACCACGAACAACAGCACCTGATCGGCGCCATCCTCGGCTGCGACCTTTGGCATGGCCGCCATCAGCGCATCCTTGCGCGACAAGACCGTGGCGGGCGATGTGGTTTCCAGCACGCTGACGCGGAATTGCTTGCCGCCGACGGCGTATTCCTTGCTGTCCATGCGCAGCAGTTCCGCCTCGGTAAAGGCCGAGACATCGGATTTGGCCGCAAACATTTCGGCGGCGTAGGACGCGATGTCGATCCCCAGGTCGGCGGCCAGGGCTTCGGCCAGCGCGCGATCGTCGGGGGTGGTGGTGGGGCTGCGGAATTCCAGCGTGTCCGACAAGATACAGGTCAGGATCGTGGCCTTGATCCAGTCGGGGGCGTGGGCCATGTCGGCCCCGATCATCTTGTGCAAAATCGTGGCGGTGCAGGCCAATGGCTCCATCCGGATCTCGATCGGGCCCTTGGTTTCCAGACCACCCACCAGCTTGTGATGGTCGATGATGCCGCGGATATCGGCCGCGTTGATGCCCGCGGGCAATTCGGCGGGATTGTTCGTGTCCACGATCACAACCGGTTGGCCCGCTGCAACATCCGTGATGATACGCGGCTTTGGCAATTGCCAGCGCGCCAGCAAGAACGCCGCTTCGGTGTTGGGCTCGCCCAACAGCACGGCCTCGGCGGCCTCGCCACGGATTTCGTTGAGATACCAGGCCCAGATGATGGGCGACCCGGTCGAATCGGTGTCGGGCGATTTGTGGCCGAATACGAGCGTTGTCATGGCGTCTCTCTCAAGCTGGCACAGTGGAAATGCCGCCCTCATAGCGATGGGGGGCGGGCTTGTCACGGGGCAGTCGGTCGCGCCCGCGGCATGCCCGCGCCATGTTGGGGATGGGGTGTGTTTTTGGGTCGTGGGCCCGTTGACACGTCTCGGGTCACTGCTTATCTGCCTGATGTTGGCACTCGATACACGTGAGTGCCAACATCAAGATGAAACGAACCCGAGAGGAGTGTTCGAGAGATGGCATTCAAACCGCTGCATGACCGTGTGCTGGTCCGCCGCATCGCGTCTGACGATAAGACCAAGGGCGGCCTGATCATCCCCGACAGCGCCAAGGAAAAGCCCTCCGAAGGCGAAGTAATCGCTTGCGGCCCCGGCGCGCGCAAGGATTCCGGTGAGCTGATCGCCATGGCTGTCAAAGCCGGTGACCGTATTCTGTTCGGCAAATGGTCGGGCACCGAGGTCACGATCAATGGCGAAGAGCTTCTGATCATGAAGGAATCGGACATTCTCGGCGTTACCGCCTGAGCCTGAGGGCGCATCAGCGCCCGTTTCCGATCCATACATTCAACGATAATCCAAGGAGAGCCCACAATGGCTGCTAAGGACGTCAAATTTTCGACCGATGCCCGCAACCGCATGCTGCGCGGCGTCAACATTCTGGCCGATGCCGTCAAGGTGACGCTCGGCCCCAAGGGCCGCAACGTCGTGATTGAAAAATCCTTCGGCGCACCCCGCATCACCAAGGATGGTGTGACTGTCGCCAGGGAAATCGAACTGGAAGACAAGTTCGAGAACATGGGCGCGCAGATGGTCAAGGAAGTCGCCTCGCGCACCAATGACGAGGCCGGCGACGGCACCACCACCGCAACGGTTCTGGCACAAGCCATCGTGCGCGAAGGCATGAAGTCGGTCGCGGCCGGCATGAACCCGATGGATCTCAAGCGCGGTATCGATCTGGCCGTGCACAAGGTCATCGACCACATCAAGGCGTCCTCGCGCGCTGTCGCCGACAGCGACGAAGTCGCCCAGGTCGGCACAATCTCTGCCAATGGCGAGGCCCAGATCGGCCGCATGATTGCGGACGCGATGCAGAAGGTCGGCAATGACGGCGTCATCACCGTCGAAGAGAACAAGGGCCTTGAGACCGAGGTTGAGGTCGTCGAAGGCATGCAGTTCGATCGCGGCTACCTGTCGCCCTATTTCATCACCAATCCTGACAAGATGGCCGTCGAACTGGAAGACGTGCTGATCTTGTTGCACGAAAAGAAACTGTCGTCGCTGCAGCCGATGGTTCCCTTGCTGGAATCGGTGATCCAGTCGGGCAAGCCGCTTTTGATCATCTCGGAAGATGTCGAAGGCGAAGCGCTGGCGACGCTTGTGGTCAACAAGCTGCGCGGTGGCCTCAAGATCGCCGCCGTCAAGGCGCCGGGCTTTGGCGATCGCCGCAAGGCCATGCTGCAAGATCTTGCGATCCTGACCGGCGGTCAGGTGATTTCCGAAGATCTGGGCATGAAGCTGGAAAGCGTCACGCTTGACATGCTGGGCCGCGCCAAGAAGGTCGTCATCAAGAAAGATGACACCACCATCGTGGACGGTGCTGGTGCCAAGGCCGAGATCGAAGCCCGCGTTGGCCAGATCCGCGCACAGATCGAAGAAACCACCTCCGACTACGACAAGGAAAAGCTGCAGGAACGCGTGGCCAAGCTGGCTGGCGGCGTGGCCGTCATCCGCGTCGGCGGCATGTCCGAGATCGAGGTCAAGGAACGCAAGGACCGCGTTGATGACGCGCTCAACGCGACCCGCGCCGCGGTTCAGGAAGGCATCGTTGTCGGCGGTGGCGTGGCTCTGGTTCAGGGCGCCAAGTCGCTGAGCGGTGTCAAGGGCGACAACCCCGATCAAGATGCCGGCATCGCCATCGTGCGCCGCGCGCTGGAAGCACCGCTGCGTCAGATCGCGGACAACGCAGGCGTCGACGGTTCGGTCGTTGCCGGCAAGATCCGTGAATCCAAGGATGCAAAGTTCGGCTTCAACGCGCAGACCGAAGAATATGGCGACATGTTCAAGTTCGGCGTGATCGACCCCGCAAAGGTCGTGCGCACCGCGCTTCAGGATGCGGCATCGGTCGCGGGTCTGTTGATCACCACCGAAGCGATGGTGGCCGACAAGCCCAAGAAAGACGAAGCCGGCGGCGGCATGCCCGACATGGGCGGCATGGGCGGCATGATGTGATCTGATCCGCCTCGGGGGATCAGGGAAAGGGGCCGCACTGCGCGGCCCCTTTTTTGTTTTGCGGCGTGGCTGTGGTTGCCGGGCCTTGGGGGGCATGGCATGGTCAGGTGCGCGTCGCAAAAAGGGGCAAGCATGGACAGGATCGGGGTGATCGGGCTGGGCCGGATGGGCAGCGCCATCGCGGCGCGGTTTGCGGCCCTTGGACTGCCCGTCATCGGCTGGACGCGCAGCGGGCGGTCGGTGCCGGATGTGCCTGCCGCCCCTGATCTGGACCATCTGATCGCGCGCGCCGATACGCTGGTCTTGAGCTTGTTTGACGATGCGGCCGTGGCCGGGATGCTGGCGGCGCTTTTGGCGCGTGATCTGGGCGGGCGGCTGATCGTCGAGACCAGCACCATAGCCCCCGCCACGCTCACGGGTTTTGCAGACCGGGTCGCGCGGGCCGGTGCGGCCTTGGTCGATGCGCCCATTTCGGGCGGGCCGGAAATGGTTGTGGCGGGGTCTTGCGGGGTGTTCATCGGCGGTGATCTTGCGGCCGCTGCCCGTGCCGAGGCGGTGCTGGCGCATCTGTCGGGGCGCATCTTTCACGTCGGGCCACTGGGCGCGGGTCTGGTGATGAAGTCGATCAACAACGCCATGATGCAAAGCTATTTCGCTGCCCTTGCCGAACAGATGGCGGTCGCTGCCCGTGCGGGCGTGCCCCTGGAAACCGCCCTGACGATCCTGAGCGGCGGACCGGCCGGGGCACCGGTGCTGAAAGATCGTCTGCCGCGCATGCTGGGCCATGATCGCAGCGTGGGCTTTCCCATTCAGGGTGCCGCCAAGGACAATGCCGTGTTTCGCCGGGTCGCGGCTGAATTCGGTGTGCCGACCCCGACGCTGGAGGCCGCCCGCGCGATGATCGCAGCGGCCATGGCCGCGGGCCTGGCCGAGGCGGATGTGGCCGCCCTGATCGCGCGGGCCTATGCCGATGCCTGATCTGCCGCCCCTGCGCCTGACGGGTGGCGAGATCTTGTTTGCCGATGGTCTGCGCCGGGATGCGATCAGCATCGCCGAAGGCCGGATCGGCGAACATGGCGGGCGCGAGATCGATCTGACCGGATGGCGCATCCTGCCCGGCATCATCGATCTGCATGGCGACGGTTTCGAGCGGCACATGGCGCCCCGGCGTGGGGCCGTCGATACCCCTGCGGCGGGTCTGTCGGGGCTCGATGCCGAATGTGGCGCCGCAGGCATCACCACCGCCGTTCTGGCCCAGTTCTGGAGCTGGGAGGGCGGCATGCGCGGCCCCGATTTCGCCCGGACCCTGGCCGCGGCGCTGCACGGCGCCCGGACCCTGACGCAGATGCATCTTCAGTTGCGGGTCGAGACCCACATGATCGACACGCTTGATGCAATGGTCGCATTCGTGCAGCGGGCGGGCATTTCCTATGTCGTTTGGAACGACCATCTGCCGCACAAGCATTTGTCGCAAGGCAAGCGCCCACCCGGCTTGACAGGACAGGCGCTGAAAGCGGGCCGCGCGCCCGAAGATCATGCGCGCTTGCTGGAAAGGCTGCATGCAAATGGTCCCGATCTTGCCGATGCGCTGGGTCGGGTGGCCGGGCAACTGGCGGCGCAGGGTGTGCGCATGGGCAGCCATGATGACCACACCGCCGCCGACCGCGCGCGGTTTCGGGCGCTGGGCGCCGATCTGTGCGAGTTTCCGGAAACGCTCGACGCGGCCCGCGCGGCCAAGGCAGCGGATGAGCCGGTGATCATGGGTGCCCCCAATGTGGTGCGCGGCGCGTCCCACAGCGGCAAGGTCGCCGCCGAAGCGCTGATCGAGGCCGGGTTGGTCGATGCGCTGGTGTCGGATTACCATTATCCCACATTGGCGCGCGCGGCGCTGAAACTGGCCCCGCGGATCGGCTGGGCGGCGGCATGGGGGCTGGTGTCATCTGGCCCGGCGCGGGTGATGGGCTGGCACGATCGCGGCCGCATCGCGCCGGGTGCGCGCGCCGATCTGACGATCATGGACGAACAGGGCGCGATCTGTGGCACCATTGCGGGGGGGCGGGTGTCGCATCTGGCGGGGGCGCTGGCGGCGCGGATGCTGTCATGAGGCTGGTGGCGCTGACGGCGCTGGTGATGCTGGCCTTTGCGGCCAATTCGGTCCTGAACCGCGCTGCCGTGGGCGCGGGCCAGATCGGGGCGCTGGATTTCGCGCTGCTGCGCGCCGTGGCTGGCGCCGGGGTCCTGGTGATGCTGATCCGGCTTACGGGCGGGCGCTTGCCGGTCTTGGCACCGCGCCGGATTCTGGGCGGGGTGATGCTGTCGAGCTATCTGATCGGGTTTTCGCTGGCCTATCTGGCGATGGATGCGGGGCTTGGCGCGCTGATCTTGTTTGGTGGTGTGCAGGTGACGATGTTTGCGGGTGCTCTGATCCTGGGCGAACGGCCGCCTGCCCGGCGCTGGCTGGGGGCGGGGATGGCGCTGGTCGGGCTGGTCTGGCTGGTCTGGCCGGGCCATGACGCGGCAAGCCCGCCGCTTTGGGCGGTTGGTTCGATGGTGGCTGCGGCGCTGGGCTGGGGCCTTTATTCGCTGATCGGGCGCGGATCGGCCGATCCCTTGGGCGACACGGGCGCGGCTTTCGTCTGGGCCGTGGTCTTGGGGTTTCTGGCCGTGCTGGTGCAAACAGGCGGCAGCACGGTCAATGAGGCGACGCTTGCGGGCATGGCGCTGGCGGTGATCTCGGGGGCGATCACATCGGGGTTGGGCTATGCGCTGTGGTACCATGTGCTCCCGCGCATCGGGGCATCGGTCGCGGGGTTGACGCAGCTTTGCGTGCCGGTGATCGCGGCCTTGGGTGGCGTGGTCGTCCTGACGGAAAGCCCGACGTTCGACATGGTTCTGGCGGGCGCGGTTGTGCTGGGGGGCATCGGCTGGGGCCTGTGGCCTCAGCGCACCAGCGGTTCGAGCGCGTCGTAAAAGATGCAGCCGTCCGACCATGCCACATCGGGCAGGCTGTCGGGCTTGTAGCGGTAGCGGTGCATGTCGTGGCGCGCGATCAGATGTCGCTGGGTCACGATGCCTTCGGGATCGGTCCAGGGCGCCAGCGGATCGCCCGCCACCAAGCGTACGCGGAAATAGATGTCGACCTGATGGAAATCATGCACCGGTGCGTGAAATTCATTCACCAGACAGGGTGCCCCCACCGTGATGGTCAGCCCGGTTTCCTCGTGGAATTCGCGGATCAGATTGTCGGGGAGCGAGCTGTGCATCTCGACCCCGCCGCCTGGTGCGCAGAGCAGGTCGCTTTTGCCGCCGCCCCATGCGTTGACCATGAGCAGCCGATCATCGATCAGAAGAATGCCGCGAACGGCAAGGCGGGGGCGTGAGGTGGCCATCGACAAAGATTGGCCCGTGGCGCAGCCCTGCGCAATCCCCCCTCGCGGAAGGGATGCCGCGCACCTATCTGACCGGGCATGAGATGGTCTTTCCGGTTCGCCGCCATGGCGCTTTTCGCTGTGCTTTTCGCCACGCTGCCTGCGCGCGCGGCCGATTGCGTGATCTTGCTGCATGGGCTGGCGCGCAGCGAAACCTCGCTCTTGCTGATGGAACGGGTGCTTCTGGCCGAGGGCTATCTTGTGGTCAATCAGGGCTATCCGTCGCGCAAGGCGTCGATCGCCGATCTGGCCCAGGCGACGCTGGCGCCGGCCTTTGCCCGCTGCGAAGGCCAGCGGGTGCATGTGGTGACCCATTCGATGGGGGGCATTTTGTTGCGTTACTGGGTGTCGCGCCACAGGCCTGCCAATCTGGGCCGGGTGGTGATGCTGGCCCCGCCCAATGCCGGATCGGAAATCGTGGATGTGCTGGGGCCGCTGGAACCCTTCGAATGGATCAACGGGCCTGCCGGCATGCAGTTGGGCACCGGCGCCGAGGATCTGCCCAACCGCTTGCCGCCGGTCGATTTCGAACTGGGCGTGATTGCCGGCAACCAGTCGCTGAACCCGGTCTATTCCACGATGATCCCGGGCGAAGATGACGGCAAGGTCGCCGTCGACAGCACAAGGGTCGCGGGCATGGCCGATCACATCGTGCTGCCGGTCACCCACACCTTCATGATGAACAACCCGATGGTCATCGCGCAGGTGCTGGCCTTCTTGCGACAGGGCCGTTTTGATCGCGATCTGAGCTATATCGGGGCCATCGAGCGCATCATCGAATGAGGCGCGCCTTGACTGCGGCTGCATGCGTATTTCTGGAAAGATGAAGCGGCAACACGCCCTCAGGCGGGGCCGGTCACGCGGTTGATATGGCCCATCTTGCGGCCCGGGCGCGCCTGGGCCTTGCCGTAAAGATGGATCTGCACGCCCGGTTGGGCGGCCAGCGCGCGGGCGCGGTCCACATCGGCACCGATCAGGTTTTCCATCACCACATTGGCGTGGCGATGCCCGTCGCCCAAGGGCCAGCCCGCGATGGCGCGGATGTGTTGCTCGAATTGATCGACGGCGCATCCGGCTTGCGTCCAGTGGCCGGAATTATGGACGCGGGGGGCGATTTCGTTGACGACCAGCCCGTCGGGGGTCACGAACAACTCCACCCCCATGACGCCCACATAATCCAGCGCACTCAGGATGCGCGAGGCGATCAGCACCGCATCGGTGCGCAGCTTGAGGGGCAGGGCGGCGGGAACGGTGGTGGTGGCCAGGATGCCGTCGGTATGCACATTCTCGCCCGGATCATAGGCCGAGACGCTGCCATCGCGCCCGCGCGCGGCGATCACGCTGATCTCGCGCGAAAAATGGACAAAGCCTTCGGCAATGGCGGGCGCGCCTTGCAGGCTGTTCAGCGCTGCGGGGCCATCGGCGGACGCCATCACGCGGGCCTGCCCCTTGCCGTCATAGCCCAAGCGGCGGGTCTTCAGGATCGCGGGCGTGCCGGTAGCCGCCAGCGCGGCTGCCAGATCCGCCGGGCTGTCAATCGGCGCGAAAGGAGCGGTGGCGAGCCCAAGCCCCGCGAGAAAGGTTTTTTCGGTCATCCGGTCCTGGCTGGTTTCCAGCGCGCGGCGATCGGGGAAAAGCGGGGTCGTTCGGGCCAGAACATCCAGCGCGGGGGCGGGGATATTCTCGAATTCGAAGGTGATCAGGTCACAGTCGCGCGCAAAGCGGGCCAGCGCATCCAGATCGTCATAGGGGGCTTGGGTCAGCGCATGGGCCACATCGGCGGCCGGCGCTGTGCCCGGCTCATAGATATGGCTGCGATAGCCCAGACGGGCGGCGGCCATGGACAGCATGCGGCCCAATTGTCCGCCGCCAAGAATGCCGATGGTCGATCCGGGCGCGAGCGGATCAGTCATCGCTGGGCGTCTCGGGGATCGAGGCGGTAAGCGCCGCGCGCCATGCATCAAGCCGGGCCGCCAGCGCCGCATCGGACAGGGCAAGGATCGCGGCCGCCATCAGCCCGGCATTGGCGGCACCCGCCGCGCCGATGGCCATGGTGGCCACCGGGTAGCCCTTGGGCATCTGCACGATGGAATAAAGCGAATCGACCCCCGACAGCGCCTTGGTCTGAACCGGCACGCCAATCACCGGCACACGGGTTTTCGACGCCATCATGCCCGGCAGATGCGCCGCGCCCCCCGCGCCCGCGATGATCACCTTCAGCCCACGGTCCACGGCCGTGCGGCCATAGTCCCACAACCGGTCGGGTGTGCGATGGGCCGACACGATGCGCGCCTCATAAGGCACGCCTAGCTCGTCGAGGATGCCGGCGGCCGCGCGCAGGGTGGGCCAGTCCGACTGGCTGCCCATGATGATGCCGACCTCGATATCTGCCATGACGCTTGCCCTTTTCGCCCATCGTCAGAGCGGCGCACTATAGCTGTGCCGCCCGGTCATGCAATGGCGCGCTCAGGCGATGATGTCAGGGGTCAGCTCATCCTCGATCCGCGCGATCCGGTCCTTGAGGTGGAGCTTTTGCTTTTTCAGCCGTCTGAGCGTGAGCGGGTCGGGGTTGACCGCCAGATGCAGCGCAGCGATGGCTTCGTCGAGATCGCGATGCTCGCGCTTGAGAACCTCAAGAGAGATGCGCAACACCTCTTCGTGGTTCAGTTCCTTGGGGCCCATGGGGGCATTCATGATTGGCGATCCCTTGCTGGGTCTGCACGATCCGACGACCCAGTCTAGCGCGCAGAAGGTGACCCGCCAAGCCTTGCAGGAGACAGAAACGCTTCCCATATCCCGCTCAATGGTGCGTCGCCGGAGTTGGGGCGCGCCAGCGTGCAGATCGCTTTTTGCAAGGATGTGCCTTGATGACGAAACTGACGCTTGGATCGCACCCCTTCCTGCTGGGCTTCGATCAACTCGAACGGCTGGTCGAGCGCACCGCGAAGGCGGGCAATGACGGCTATCCCCCCTACAATATCGAACAATGCGGCGAGACGGCCTATCGCATCACGCTGGCCGTGGCGGGCTTTGCCGAAAGCGATCTGTCGATCACGGTGGAGGATCGGCAATTGCTGATTCGGGGCCGTCAGCTTGACGACGGCGCCGATCGCGTCTTTCTGCACCGCGGGATCGCGGCCCGGCAGTTTCAGCGCAGCTTTGTCTTGGCCGACGGGGTCGAGGTGGCGGGCGCCAATCTGCAAAACGGGCTGTTGCACATCGCGCTGCAGCGCAGCCGACCCGACAGCATCGTGCAGACGATCCGCATCACCACAGGCGCCAATAGTTGAGGGGAGAGCGACAGAATGACCAATGAACATGACGCCGCCACCGTTTCCGGGCGGCCCATCGTCTATATCCGGCCCGTCGCCGTGGCCGATCTGCCTGATGAGATCCGCGCGCAAGCCCGGGGTATCGAGACGCTTTACGCCATCGGCAGCGAAACGGGCGAACAACTGGCCTTGGTGCGCGACCGCAAGATGGCCTTTGCCATGGCGCGCCAGAACGACATGACGCCGGTCAGCGTGCATTGACGCGACAGCAGGGCTGCGCCCTCGGGCGCACCCCCCGCGCTTGGGCGCGCGCGTTCAGGTCTTGTCGCGCCAGCGGTTGACGATCGGATAGCGCCGGTCCAGCCAAAAGGCGCGTTCGGTCAGCCGCGCGCCGGGGGCAGATTGGAAGCGTTTGTATTCGCTGATGTAAATCAGGCTTTCGATCTTTTCCACCATGGCGCGGTCATGGCCCCTGGCCACCACTTCGGCGACCGAGGCGTCCTTGTCGATCAGCATCTCGAGGATATCGTCGAGAACCGGATAGGGCGGCAGGCTGTCCTCATCCTTCTGGTTTTCGCGCAGCTCGGCGGTGGGCGGCTTGTCGATCACGGCGGGCGGGATCACCTCACCGCCAGGGCCCTTCATCCAGGCCTCGTGATGGGCGTTGCGCCAGCGGCAGGTCTCGAACACGCGGGTCTTGTAGAGATCCTTGATCGGATTGTAGCCGCCCGCCATGTCGCCATAGATCGTGGCATAGCCCACCGCGACCTCGGATTTGTTGCCGGTCGTCAGCAGCATGTCCCCGAACTTGTTGCTGAGCGCCATCAGCATCACGCCGCGCAGGCGGGACTGCACGTTTTCTTCGGTCAGACCGGGTTGGGTGCCCGCAAAGAGCGGTGCAAGCGTTTCCAGAACGGTGGCATGGGCGGGACCGATCGGGACGGTATCGAGCCGCAGCCCAAGCCGGCGCGCCACATCGGATGCATCGTCAAGCGACGCCTGCGAGGTAAAGCGCGACGGCAGCATGACGCAGCGCACATTCTCGGGGCCCAGCGCATCGGCGGCGATGGCGGCCACCAGCGCGCTGTCGATGCCACCCGACAGGCCCAGAAGCACGCGTGAAAACCCCGCCTTGCCGACATAATCGCGCAAGCCTTCGACCATGGCGCGATAATCGGCTGCCCATGGATCGGGCAGCACCGCCTTGTCGCCCGGGCACGCCCGCCAGCCATCGGGGCCGCGTTCGAAATCGACATGAAACAGCCCCGCCTCGAATGCGGGCATCTGCTGGGCCAGAACCCCATGCGGGTTCAGCACAAAGCTTGCGCCGTCGAAAATCTGATCGTCCTGCCCGCCGGTCAGGTTCAGATAGACCAAGGGCAGCCCCGTTTCGATCACGCGGGCGACCATGATCGCCTGTCGCGTGTCCATCTTGCCCCGATGATAGGGCGAGCCATTGGGCACCAGCAAGATTTCGGCGCCGGTTTCGGCCAGTGTCTCGGTCACATCCTCGAACCACGCATCCTCGCAGATCGGCACGCCGATGCGGATGGGGCCCACGCGGACCGGCCCCGAAGGATTGCCGGCATTGAAGTAGCGATGTTCGTCAAACACCTTGTAATTCGGCAGATGGTGTTTGAGCAGCTGTGCCGCGATCTTGCCCCCTTGCAAGATGAACCACGCGTTAAAGGGCTTGTCTTGGCCCGGCAGCGGCGCGCCGATCCCGATGGCCGGACCATCGGCACAATCTTGCGCCAATTGCGCCAGCACGCGCTGCACATCGGCGACAAAGGCGGGTTTGCCCACCAGATCTTGCAATTGGTAGCCGGTCAGAAACATCTCTGGAAAGGCCACCATATCCGCACCCGCCGCCTTGGCTTGTGCCCAGGCGGCGGCGGCTTGAGCGGCATTGCCGCGCAGATCGCCCACAATGGGGTTGAGTTGTGCAAGGCTCAGGCGAAAGCGCTCGGTCATGGGGCGCCCTTTCAGGATGTGGCGGCATCTTGGTTGCGGCACATGTAACAGAAAGCGCCCCGAGGCCAAGGCCGCGCATGGATCCATGCCTTACCCGTTGCACCCGCCCGCCCGACCCCATAGCCTTGCGCCGACCGCGATACGGCCACATGCGAACAACAAAGGGGCTTGCGACCCGTGATCAGGACGACACATGCCGTGGCGGTTTGCGCCGTGATCTTGTTCGCCCCCGCCATAGCGCATGCGCAGGCGACAAGCGACATCGTCACCGATATCCAGCAATACGACAATGGCGGTATCTACGAGGGTGAATTCCGCAATGGCGTGCAGCATGGGCAAGGCACCTATCGTCTGCCCAATGGCTATGAATACACCGGCAGTTGGGTCGATGGCGAAATCAGTGGCCAGGGCCGTGCCGTGTTTCCCGATCAATCCATCTACGAGGGCGAATTTCGCATCGGGCGGCCCCATGGGCGGGGGCGCATCACCTATGTCGACGGATCGACCTATGAGGGCGAATGGGCCGAGGGGCGCATCCATGGCACGGGCGTGGCGGTCTATTCCAACGGCGTGACCTACAGCGGACAGTTCGCGGATGCCCAACATCACGGGCAAGGCATTCTGACGGGTCCCAATGGCTATCGGTACGAAGGCGACTGGGTGGCCGGCGTGATGGAGGGGCAGGGCGCGATCACCTATCCCGATGGCGCGACCTATGCGGGCGGCTTCGTGCAGGGCGAGCGCGTTGGCACCGGAAAGCTCGTCATGCCCGACGGCGCCACATTCGAAGGTGAATGGGCCGCAGGCCAGATCAATGGCACAGGCGTGCTGACCCAATCGAATGGCGATGTCTATGAAGGCAGCTTCGTGAATGGTCAGCGCGCCGGGCGGGGCGTGGTGCGCTATGCCAATGGCGATGTCTATGAGGGCGATTTCGCCAATGATCAGCGCCACGGCACGGGCAATTTCACGGCCGCTGACGGTTTCAGCTATCTGGGCAGTTGGTCCGAGGGCCGCATCGCCGGTCAAGGCCGCGTGACCTATCCCGACGGGTCCGTCCATGAGGGGCAATTTGTCGATGATCTGGCGCAGGGCACCGGCACCATCACCTATCCCGACGGCTCATCCTATGCCGGCGATTGGGTCGCGGGCGTGATCCAGGGTCAGGGCACAGCCAGCTACGCCAATGGCCTGACCTATGTTGGCCAGTTCCTCAATGCACGCCAACAGGGGCAAGGCGTCATGAGCCACCCGGACGGCTACCGCTACGAAGGCGAATGGCAAGACGGGTTGCGCCATGGTCAGGGCCGGGTCGTCTATGCGGACGGCTCGATCTATGACGGAACCTTTGTCGCGGGCGAACGCCATGGCCAAGGCAGGCTGACCATGCCTGAGCCCAATGCCTTCACCTATGTCGGCGAATGGGCCCGGGGCGAGATCAACGGCTTTGGCATCGCAACCTATTCGAATGGCGACATCTACGAGGGCCGCTTCGTCGATGGTCGTCGCGAGGGCGAAGGCACGATGCGCTACGCCTCGGGCGAGGTTCTGCGCGGCACATGGGAAAACGGTCTGCCGACCGAAGGATCGGCCGTCGATGGCCCGGCCCCCGCCAACGATCCCGTGACCAGCGAGGCCGCACCGGGCGCGGGGGCTACGACGACCGTTCCCCGCCCATAGCCGGCCGCCTTGCCGTTTCACGACGATCCCGTGATCCGGGGCGCACACCCGACGCGCCCCGCGACGCGATGATGCTTGGTCGATCCTGGGCCGATCCAATGGTCGGGAGACCGATTTTCCCTTGGAAAATCGGCCCCCGCGACGGCGCAGCCGGCGCAATGCCTGTCGTGCGATCAGGCCGCGATCAAACCCATGCTTTCGAGCTTGAGCAGCACCTGTTGGGCACAGTAATCCACTTCGGTGCCTTCGGTGTTGACCACCAGCTCGGCCGTGGTTGGCGCCTCGTAAGGGTCTGAAATTCCGGTGAATTCCTTGATCTTGCCCTCGCGCGCGAGCTTGTAGAGCCCCTTGCGGTCGCGCCGTTCGCATTCCTCGATGGGGGTTGCCACATGCACCTCGACAAAGGCGCCGTAAGCTTCGACCATCTCGCGCACGGCACGGCGGGTGGCGGTGTAGGGCGCGATGGGCGCACAGATCGCGATGCCGCCATTCTTGGTGATCTCGGATGCCACATAGCCGATCCGGCGGATGTTGATGTCGCGGTGTTCCTTGGAAAAGCCCAGCTCCGATGACAGATGCTTGCGCACCACATCACCATCCAGAAGCGTCACGGGGCGGCCCCCCATCTCCATCAGCTTGACCATCAACGCATTGGCGATGGTCGATTTGCCCGACCCCGACAGCCCGGTGAAGAAAACGGTAAAGCCCTGTTGGCTGCGCGGCGGCGAGGTGCGGCGAAGCTCGCGCACCACCTCGGGGAAGGAGAACCATTCCGGGATCTCAAGGCCCTCGCGCAAGCGGCGGCGCAGTTCGGTGCCGGAAATATCCAGGATGGTATCGCCCTCGGGCACCTCGTTGGCGGGGTAATATTGCGCCTTTTCCTGCACATAAACCATGTGCTTGAAATCGACCATTTCCAGCCCGATCTCGGCCTCATGCGCCTTGAACAGCACTTGCGCGTCATAGGGGCCGTAGAAATCCTGACCTTGGCTGTTCTTGCCGGGGCCCGCATGGTCGCGGCCGACGATGAAATGGGTGCAGCCGTGATTGCGCCGGATCAGCCCGTGCCACACCGCCTCGCGCGGGCCGGCCATGCGCATGGCAAGGTTCAGAAGGCTCATATGCGTCGTTGCGGCGGGGTATTTGTCCAGCACCGCCTCATAGCAGCGCACCCGGGTGAAATGATCGACATCGCCGGGCTTGGTCATGCCGACAACCGGATGGAGCAGCAGGTTGGCCTGCGCTTCCTTGGCGGCGCGAAAGGTCAGTTCCTGATGCGCGCGGTGCAGCGGGTTGCGCGTCTGAAAGGCGACGATGCGCCGCCAGCCAAGCTTGCGGAAATAGGCGCGCAGCTCATTGGGCGTGTCGCGCCGCGCGCGGAAATCATAATGCACCGGCGGCTGGATCCCGGTGATGGCGCCGCCCAAATAAACCGGGCCCGCCACATGGTGGAGGTAATTGACCGCCGGATGCGCCAGATCATCGGCGCCAAACACCATCTGCGCCTCGCGCGCCTTGTTGGGCACCCATTTGTCCGAGATCGACAAGATCGCAAGGATCACCCCTTCGGCATCGCGCAGCGCGATATCCTGACCGGGCGCGACCTTTGCCGCAAAATCCTCGGATACATCGAGCGTGATGGGCATGGGCCAGAGCGTGCCATCGGCCAGCCGCATGGTTTCGACCACGCTGTCGTGATCGGCCTGTCCCAGAAAGCCCTTGAGCGGCGAAAAGCCGCCATTCATCAACAGTTCCAGATCACAGGTCTGGCGCGCGCTCAGATCCCAGGAGGGCAGATCGCCCGCCTCGCGCCTGAGTTTTTGCGCGCTGTCGGGCGACACATAGAGTTCCTGGATCGGGGCAAGATGGGTCTGCATGGCGTGGGTCCTGGTCTTGATGGAAAAAAGTCCGCGCCCCGTGCCGGTCAGTTCGGCATGAAGGGCGTCATATTCGGCAAGCTTGCGGGCAAGAAACCGGTCGGTCAGCCGTGCCTTTTCGGCGGCACCTTGCGGCGTCAGCCCATAGGCCATGCGCTGGCGCTTGTCGGCGCTGTCGCGCGCGCCGATCCGCACCAGCCCCGCTTCGGTCACGGCACGCAACAGGGCATTGAGCCGCCCAAGGCTGACATCGAGGGCGGCCGCCGTCGCGCGCTGCGAGGCGTCGGGCGCGGCGTCAAGCTGGCGCAACAGGCGAAAGAGCAGGTCTTCCTCGGGCAGGGCATGGGGCAAAGCGTCGGGCATGGGCGGGCCGTATTATGTTCAAAAGTGAACATACGCATCGAAAGATCGGCCGTAAAGGTGTTTGTTCAAAATTGAACAATTTCTTCCAGGGATGGAAAAACCCGCCACAACGATCTGTGGCGGGTCGCACGGGTCGCGCCGCGCGGTTTTGGTTCAGGCGGTTTTGGTCTCGTGCCCGGCCAGCCATTTTTCGGCATCCAGGGCGGCCATGCAGCCCATGCCTGCGCTGGTGACGGCCTGCCGATAGATGTGATCGGTCAGGTCGCCCGCAGCAAAGACGCCGGGAATGCTGGTCTGGGTGGTGCCCGGTTCGACCTTGACGTAGCCGCCATTGTGCAATTCCAGCTGATCCCTGACCAGGTCGCTGGCTGGCGCGTGGCCGATGGCGACGAAGAACCCCTTGCACGGGATCTCCGTGATCTCGCCCGTGTCGACATGGCGCGCGCGCACCCCTTCGACGCCACGCGGGCTGTCGCCGCCGATGATCTCTTCGATGCCATGGTTCCACAGCACCTCGATCTTGGGGTTCTTGAACAGCCGCTCTTGCATGATCTTTTCGGCCCGCAAGCTGTCGCGCCGGTGGATCAGCGTGACCTTGGAGGCGAAATTGGTCAAAAACAGCGCCTCTTCCACGGCGGTGTTGCCGCCGCCGACCACGACGATCTCCTGCCCACGGTAGAAAAATCCGTCACAAGTGGCACAGGCCGAAACGCCAAAGCCCTTGAAATGTTCCTCCGACGGCAGGCCCAGCCATTTGGCTTGTGCGCCCGTGGCCAGGATCACGGCGTCTGCGGTGTAGGTCGTGCCGCTGTCGCCTTGGGCCACGAAGGGGCGCGCCGACAGATCAAGCGACTGGATATGGTCCGAGATGATCTCGCAGCCCATTTCTTTGGCGTGGGCTTCCATCCGCACCATCAGGTCGGGGCCCATGACGGATGCATCGCCCGGCCAGTTCTCGACATCGGTGGTGATGGTCAACTGCCCGCCGGGCTGGATGCCTTGCACAAGGATCGGCGCCAGCATGGCGCGGCTGGCATAGACCCCGGCCGTATAGCCGGCAGGCCCCGAACCGATGATCAACAGGCGGGTGTGTCGGGTGGCTTGGGTCATGGTCTTGCTCCTTGCATGGCGCGCGTGCCGCTGGTGTGGGGCCGCGATTGCCCGTTTCATATATTTCCGGCAAGCCACGGGCGAAAGCCCTGCGGCACGGGGTTGCACAGCCGCGTCGAATGATACAAATGTTGCGCGAGTGTGAAATAAAATTGCGCAAGCGGTTGTGTTGTGGTTTGAATCGCAAACCGCGCAGGGGGGCCGGAGCAAATGGCACAAACAAAGCTCGATCCGATCGACCGAAAGATTCTGTCCGAGTTGCAAGATGACGGGCGCATGACCAATGTGGAGCTGGCCAAGCGGGTGGGCATTTCGGCCCCGCCCTGCTTGCGCCGTGTCCGCACCTTGGAAGAGGCGGGCTATATCCGCGGCTATCACGCCGATGTCGATCCGCGCATGCTGGGTTTTGAGGTTCAGGTTTTCGCCATGGTCGGCCTGCACAGCCAAGCCGAGGCCGATCTGGTCGCTTTCGAGGCGCGCTGCCGCGGCTGGCAGCTTGTGCGCGAATGCCACATGCTCAACGGCGAGATCGATTTCATCCTCAAATGCGTGGCACCTGATCTGTCGACCTTTCAGAGCTTTCTCACCGGTCAATTGACGGCAGCGCCCAATGTGGCAAGCGTGCGCACCTCGCTGGTGATCCGCGCCTCCAAGGATACGCCCGGCGTGCCGTTTGATGTGATGGAAGCGCGGCTGAACCAGACCGCCTGAAGCCGCAAGACCAAGAAATGGCTTGGAACCAAGAAAAAGGCGGCCATTCTGGCCGCCTTTTTTCCGCTGCGTCGCGGGTGTTGCGCGACATTGGTTCGCCGCAACCAGCGGCCTTTTGCCCGGGCGGATTTTTCGCCCGTCTTTTTGACGCTCCCGGGGTTGGTCCGGGGCATTTCGATCCCGTCGGTCTTGGCGTTTGCCTGACCCCTTTGGTGTCAGCGCCGGAAATCATCTGGCCCGGTCTTGCCTGTCGCCGTGCAGGTGTGACCACCAGCACCGCGCAGACAGGGTTGATCGCCAAGTGTTGCAACCGATAACGCAAAAGCCTTAGCGCGCGGTAAATCCCAAGGGCGCTTGTGCGCCGCAAGGCGGACCCCGGGCGCAGCCGGGGTGGCACCTGTATGAAAAGCAGGCTGATCTTGCGGCTGCTACAGACGGATGACCGAGATCAGCCGCCCGTAATCGGCTTCGGCCCTGTGGGTGGCGCGGCGGTAGGAATAGAATCGCTGCGCATCGCTGTAGGTGCAGTGGTGCGTCCATTCCGCCGATCCGATGCCGGTCCCGCGCAGCCGCATCAACCCATAGCCCGGCAGATCGAACAGATAGCGCCCATCGGCCCCGTTGATGAAGAACCGCGCACTTGCCGGGTCTTCGTCAAGAAAGCGTTCGAGAAATTCCTGTCCGACCTCATAGGCGCGCTGGCTGATGGTGGGGCCGATGACGGCGTTGATCCGGTCGCGCCGGGCGCCTGCGGCCTGCATCGCGTCGATGGTGGCTTCCAGCACCCCGTCGAGCGCACCGCGCCATCCGGCATGGGCCGCGCCGATCACCCCCGCCGCGCGGTCGGCAAACAGGACCGGCTGGCAATCGGCGGTCAGAACGGCGATGGCCAGCCCCGGTGTGGTCGTGACGATGGCATCGGCGCGCGGCCGATCCTCGGGCCGCTGTGACAGCGTCACGGCGGTCGCGGAATGGACCTGATGCACCGTCACCAGCCGTTCGGCGCTGACCCCCATCGCTTCGGCCACCCGGTCGCGGTTCATCGCCACGATCGCGGCCTGATCGGATGAGCCGCCGCCGCAGTTCAGACCTTCGAAGATCCCCGAGGATGCCCCCCCGCGCCGCCCGAAAAAGCCGTGCGTCACGCCGTCGAGCAGCGGCGAGGTCACGATGTCGAGGGTCGGGGTCATGGGCATGTCGGGCCGGGATCAAGGGCAGGGGGCGGCGGGCCAGCGGGTGGTGTCAGGGCCAGCACACGGAATAGGTGGCCCATCTCATCGGGGTGCGTCAACCGCTTGTGGGCAGCGATATGCAGATCAAGGGCCGCGCCGCTCAGCGATCGGGCCAGAGTTTGCGCCCGCGCGGTGATGCCCAGACGTTCCAGAAACACGCCTTGCGGGGTCAGCGCGCTGGCGCGTGCGGGCCGTGCCGCGCGGGCAAGCGGCCCAAAGGCCACATGTGCCGTCAGATCGGCCTGACCCGGCATGGCCAAGGGATCGACGGGCTGATGGGCGCGCAGCGCCTGAAACGTATCGCCAAGGCTGTCCCAATCGCCGTAATCCACGATCAGTGCCGCGCCGCCATGGGCCGCGATGCGCGCGCCGATGTCACCGGCGATGGCTTCGGCCGGGGCGCAGGTTTCCACGATCTGGCCCGGGGTCAAATGGGCTGCACGATCGGCAAGCGCCGCGATGGGGGCAGGGGGCGCCAAGCCCCAGATCAATCGATCGTTTTCCACGCCGATCATGCGTTCGCACCAATCGGCCCCGTCGGCTTTCCGGAACTGCCGGATCGGCAGGGCGTCAAAAAACTCGTTGGCAACCAAGAACAGCGGCCCCTCGGGAAGATCGGCAAGGCTGTCGTGGAACAGGGGCGCATGATCGGCCAGGGCGCGCGCCTGTGCCGCGCGCAGCGGTGCCGAGGCTTCGATCAGATGCAGCCGGGCGGCGGCGTGAAAGCCCGCCACCTTGCGCGTGGCGCGCAGCGCATCGGCCATCAGGCTGCCCCGTCCCGGCCCCAGTTCGGCCAGCACAAAGGGGGTGGGTGTGCCTTGATCGATCCAGACCTGTGCCAGCCAGAGCCCGATCAATTCCCCGAACATCTGGCTGATTTCCGGCGCGGTGATGAAATCGCCCGCGCGGCCCAGGGGATCGCGCGTGGTGTAATAGCCGTGAACAGGGTGCAGCAGCGATTCGGCCATGTAATCGGCCAGCGTGATCGGCCCCAGCCGCGCGATCCGCGCGATCAGCCCATCCCTCAGCGCCGTCATCGCGCCCGCCGTGCGTGCCACACCAGCCACAGCCCCAGCACGATCATGGGAAGCGACAGGATTTGCCCCATCGTCAGCCCCATCTGTGGCGACAGCACCAGCGCAAAGCCCACCGGATTGTCGGGTGTCACGAATTGCGCGTCAGGCTGGCGGACGAATTCCACCCCAAAGCGCGCAACCCCATAGAGCGTGAAAAACATGCCCGTCAGCGCGCCGGGTGTCTTGAGCCATCCCGCCCGCCATGCCAGCCCCAACAGCACCGCCCCCATCACCAGGCCTTCAAGCCCCGCCTGATAAAGCTGCGACGGGTGGCGCGCGCACATCTGCCCCAGTTCGGTCATCACGATGCCCACCGGGCCTGTGCAATCCTGTGCGGCCGCACCCGGAAAGATCACTGCCCAGGGCACATCCGACGGGCGCCCCCACAGTTCTGCATTGATGAAATTGGACAGCCGCCCAAGGCCAAGCCCGATGGCCACCACCATCGACATGGCATCCGCCACCGCCAGCGGCGCCACCGTGTTGGTCCGGCAAAACAGCCAGCCCGCCACCGCCACCCCGATCAGCCCGCCATGAAACGACATGCCGCCCTGCCAGATGGCCAGGATCTCGCCCGGGTTTTGCAGGTAATAGCCCGGCTGATAGAACAGCACAAAGCCCAGCCGCCCGCCAAGGATCACCCCCAGAACAACGGCGGTCAAAAGCCCTTCGACCTGTGCGGGCTGCATGGGGGCCGTGCCGTCGGGCCAAAGTGCCGGACGCTTCACCGCCTGCAAGATCAGCCACCACCCCGCCAGCAGCCCCGCGATATAGGCCAGTGCATACCAGCGCAACGCCAGCGTGACGCCGCCGATGGTGATCGAAAACAGATCGGGCGAGATATCGGGAAAGGGAATGGCGAAGGGCATCGGAACCGTCTTTCATGGGTCTGGCCATGGGTGGGCGGGGGCTGCGGCGAAGTCAACCTTGATCCGGCTGGCGTGCAGCGCCATATCGACCTTATCAGCCAAGGAGCACGCAGCATGCAGACCCGCAACAAGATCATGGAAGACATCAGCCAGCTGATGACCAACGCCATGGGTGTGGCTCAAGGCGCCAAGCAAGAGGCCGAGACGGCGATGAAATCGATGATGGATCGCTGGCTGGCCGACCGCGATTTCGTCACCCGCGAAGAATTCGACGCGGTCCGCGCCATGGCCCAGAAGGCCCGCGAAGAGAACGAAGCGCTCAAGGCCCGCATTGCGGCCCTGGAGGCCAAGGGCTGATCTTGCGCCTTTGGGGCGCGTCATCAGACGCACCGTTCGCCCGGCCTATCCTGAGAAGCACCCAACGGCACGGCCCACACTGTGCCACCCAGATCGCAGACCCCGCCCTTGCCAGTGGCGTGGCGGATGTGATGTTGCCGACAGCGCCCTTGAGCGCCCTTGCCACACGCCGCCTTCACGTCGGTTGATGTGCATGCCCCGCCACGCCACAAGCGGCACCCAACGACGCGCCCGACCCGATGCGGGTGCAAACAGCCCCCATCCCACATAATCTTGTGGATACCTCCGTCTTTCGTGGGGGCGCTCTCTGCGTCACAAAAATATTGCTTTACACAAGGGCGCAAGAATCGCACCATATCTGGTAGGCGCAGGCGCTTTGCCCGCACCTGATTGTAAAGACACCCAGCCAATAGCGGGCGTCTTGGACCCGAGGCCCAAGGCCCGAACGGCTGCAAAAACACGAGGCCTGGGCAATGTCGCATTCCGAGCAATATCTCGACATCGATGATCTGCATCCCATCGACATCGTGGAGACGCTGGCATCCCATCACGATTGGGATTTCGACCGCGTGACCGACGACCAGATCGCCATGGCGATCGAGGGACAATGGCGCACCTATTCGGTGACGCTGGCTTGGTCGGCCTATGACGAAACGCTGCGGATGATCTGCACCTTCGAGATGGAACCGCCCGCCGAGATGCTGCCCAATCTGTATGAAACGCTCAATCTGGCCAATGATCGCTGCTGGGCGGGGGCGTTCACCTATTGGCCGGCGCAAAAGCTGATGGCCTATCGCTATGGTCTGGTGCTGTCGGGTGAACAACTGGCCACCCCCGACCAGATCGCCTGCATGGTGGATACCGCCGTGCTGGCGGCCGAACGCTATTACCCGGCGTTTCAGCTGGCCTGCTGGGGCAATCGCAGCCCTGCCGATGCCTTGCAGGTCGCCATTGCACAGAGCTACGGCCGCGCCTAACCTCCGCCCCCGGAGCCAAGGGGGTGGACATGGATTTCAGCGGGATATCGCGCCGCGGGCTGGTGATGCTGGGCTGCGGCAAGATGGGGTCGGCCATGCTTCAGGGCTGGCTCAATGGCGGTCTGGCGGCATCGGCGGTCCATGTGATCGACCCCCAGCCCTCGGGCTGGCTGCAAGCGCAAGGGGTTTGGATCAACGCAGCCCTGCCCGATGCGCCTGCGGTCTTGGTGATCGCGGTCAAGCCGCAGATGATGCAGGCCGCCCTGCCGCATGTGGCACGCTTTGGTGGCGGCCGGACGTTGATCTTGTCGGTCGCGGCCGGCACGCCGATCTCTGCCTATGAGGCGGCCTTTGGCCCGGGCAGCCGCGTGATCCGGTCCATGCCCAACACGCCCGCCGCCATCGGCAAGGGGATCACCGCGATCATCGGCAACGCCATCGCCACGCCGGCCGATCTGGACATGGCCGAAGGCCTCTTGTCGGCCATCGGACAGGTGGTGCGCCTGACCGACGAGGATCAGATCGACGCCGTCACGGGCCTGTCGGGATCGGGGCCCGCCTATGTCTTTCACATGATCGACGCCCTTGCCGCCGCCGGGCAGGCCGAGGGGCTGCCGCCCGAAATGGCGATGCAACTGGCCAAGGCGACCGTAGCAGGCGCGGGTGCCCTGGCTGAACAGGCTTTGGAAACCCCTGAGCAATTGCGCATCAATGTGACCTCGCCCAATGGCACGACACAGGCCGGGCTTGGGGTGCTGATGGATGCGACCGCGGGGCTCATGCCCTTGATGCGCGCCACCGTCGGCGCCGCGACCGCCCGCAGCCGCGCGTTGAAGGGATGAGCAGCATGATCAGCTTTGACGATTTCGCGCGCGTCGACATTCGTGTGGGCACCGTCACCCATGCCGAAGCCTTTCCCGAGGCGCGCAAGCCCGCCATCAAGCTTTGGGTCGATTACGGCCCCGAGATCGGCATCAAGAAAAGCTCGGCCCAGATCACCGCCCATTACACCCCCGAGGCGCTGGTGGGCCGTCAGGTTCTGGGGGTGGTGAATTTCCCACCCCGCCAGATCGGCCCCTTCATGTCCGAGGCACTGGTGCTGGGCCTGCATGATACGGGGGGCAAGATCGTGCTGATCGCCCCGGACCAGCCTGTGCCCAACGGAGAAAAGATGTGCTGAAACTGCTTGTATCCCGCCGCCTGCCCGAGAGCGTGATGATGGCCGCCGCCGATCACTTTGATGTGACCTGCCGCCCGGTGACGACGCCGATGGATCACGCCGAATGCGTGGCAGCCTTGCGCGATTTCGACATCATCTTGCCGACCTTGGGTGATGCCTTTCGCGCCCCGGCCTTTGCCGAGGTCTCTCGGCCCCGCGCGCGGCTGCTTGCCAATTTCGGGGTGGGCTACAACCACATCGACGTGGCGGCCGCCCGCACCGCCGGGGTGGCCGTGACCAACACGCCCGGTGCCGTGACCGATGCCACCGCCGATATCGCGCTGACACTGATCTTGATGACCGCCCGCCGCGCGGGCGCGGGCGAACGGATGCTGCGCGCAGGCCAATGGGCGGGCTGGCACCCGACCCAGATGCTGGGCATGCATGTGTCAGGGCGCACGGTCTGCATCATCGGCATGGGCCGTATCGGTCAGGCCATCGCAAGGCGCTGTCATTTCGGCTTTGGCTGCAAGATCGTCTACGCCAACCGTTCGCCCAAGGCGGTCGATTTCCCCGCACGACAGATGGATATGCCGGCGGCACTGGCCGCCGCCGATATCGTCGTTCTCGCCACACCGGGCGGGGCCGCGACCCATCACCTGATGGGCGCGCCCGAATTCGCGGCGATGCAGCCCCATGCGATCTTCGTCAATATCAGCCGCGGTGATGTGGTGGATGAAACCGCGCTTGTTGCCGCCCTTCAGGCAGGCAAGATCGCGGGCGCGGGCCTTGATGTCTACGAATTCGAACCAAAGGTGCCGCAGGCGTTCATCGACATGGAAAACGTCACGCTTCTGCCGCATCTGGGCACCGCCGCGCTCGACGTGCGGGAGGATATGGGGCGCATGGCGCTGGACAACTGCATCGCTCTTGCCCAGGGGCGCGCCCTGCCCAATCCGGTCTGATCGCCCCTCTTTGTTTCTGAAGTACTCTGCGACCCGGGGGGCAAAGCCCCCCGGCGGGTCGCGGCCCGCAGGCGGCGAAACCCTCAGCCGGGGGGCTTCTCGCCGGTTGCCTCGCGGAAATGCCTGCGGCACAGGCTGACATAGCGGTCATTGCCGCCCACCTCGATCTGGGCGCCCTCGGTCAGGGCGTTTCCGTCGGCATCGATGCGGATCACCATCGTGGCCTTGCGCCCGCAATGACAGATCGTGCGCACCTCGCGCATCTCGTCGGCCAGCGCCAGCAGCGCGGCAGAGCCGGGGAACAGCTCGCCCCGGAAATCGACGCGCAGCCCGTAGCACATCACCGGCACGCCCAGATCATCGACCGCGCGCGCCAGTTGCCAGACCTGCGCGCGCGTCAGCCATTGCGCCTCGTCGATCAGCACACAGGCGCATGGGCCCATGGCAAGCCGGTCCTCGATCTTTTCGAACAGGTCGCAAGACTGGCTGTAGGTATCGGCCTCGGCCTCGATCCCGATGCGGCTTCCGATCCGGCCCCGGCCCGCGCGATCATCGAAATTCGCGGTCATCAGATAGGTCTGCATGCCCCGTTCGATGTAGTTGTAGGATGCCTGAAGCAGCAGGGTCGATTTCCCCGCATTCATGGTCGAGTAGTGGAAATAGAGCTTGGCCATGGGTTGCTTGTGCCTCAGGCGAGGGGATCGGGCAAGATGGGGGCGGCGGTGGCCTGCGCTTGACAGGGGCGGCAAACTGGCCACCTTGCCCGCAAGATCAAGGAGAGCCACGTGTCCCGCAACCCGCCGCCCTTTTCCCGGTTCGAATTTCTGATCGCGTGGCGCTATTTGCGCGCGCGCCGGGCCGAAGGCGGGGTCAGCACCATGACCATCATCAGCTTTCTGGGCATCACGCTGGCGGTGGCCGCCCTGATTGCGACCTTGGCGGTACGCTCGGGGTTTCGCCATGAATTCGTCGGCACGATCTTGGGCGCGAATGCGCATATCAGTGTCTATGACCGGGCGGAATTCGATGCTGCGGGTCGCGCGGATCGCCGGTTCGAAGATTATGGCGCCGCCGCTCTGGCCATTGCCGCATTGCCCGGCGTGGATCATGCGGCCGCGGTCATTCGCGGTCAGGTGATGGCCAGCCACGAGGGGCGCAATGCCGGGGTCGAAGTGATCGGGATCACGGCGGCGGATCTGGGCCGCGTGCCTTTGGTCGCCGCCCCCGAACGCGCGCTGGGCGATCTGGCGGGTTTCGGCACGGGCGAAGGGATCGCCATCGGCATGGGGGTGGCGCGCGAACTGGGCGTGCAGATCGGCGACAGGCTGCGGCTGATTTCGCCCGATGGTGCGCGCACCCCCTTTGGCACCAGCCCGCGGGTTTCGGCCCATGAGGTGGTCTATATCTTTCAGGTTGGTCGCTGGGATATCGACCGGGTGCGCGTCTACATGCCCTTTGAGCAAGCACAGCTTTATTTCAACCGCGACGGCGTCGCCGATGAGATCGAGGTGTTTCTCGACGACCCCGAAGCGGTCGATCAGATGGTGCTGCCGGTGATCATGGCTGGGGGCGATGTGTCGGTCTGGACATGGCGCGACAGCTCGGGGGCGTTCTTGCAGGCGCTGCAAATGGAGGACAACATCATGTTCATCATCCTGTCCATCCTGGTGTTGATCGCCACCATGAACATCGTGTCCGGCCTGATCATGCTGGTGAAGAACAAATCGCGCGACATCGGCATCTTGCGCACCATGGGCCTGTCCGAGGGGTCGGTCTTGCGGGTGTTCTTCTTGTGCGGATCCTCGATCGGGGTGGCGGGCACGCTGGCCGGTGTGGCCTTGGGCTGTGGCTTTGCGATCTGGATCGACCCGATTTTCAGCGCGGTCAACTGGATCGCGGGGGGCGGGGTCTGGGACCCGTCGGTGCGGTTGATATCCGCGCTGCCCGCGCGGCTGGAATGGGGCGATGTGGGATCAGCGGTGGCGCTGGCGCTGGGCTTGTCGTTTGTCGTGACCATTTTTCCGGCGCGGCGCGCGGCGCGGATGAACCCGGTCGAGGCGCTGCGCCATGACTGAGGCGGTGTTGCGGCTGTCGGGGGTCGAAAAGGGCTACAAGATCGGCCGCCCCGGCGAGGTGCGCGTGTTGCGCGGGGCCTGTGTCAGCATTGCAGCGGGCGAGGTGGTGGGGCTTGTCGCGCCGTCGGGCGCGGGAAAATCCACGCTGCTGCATATCGCGGGGCTGCTCGACACGCCTGATGCGGGACAGGTCGAGATTTGCGGTCAGGATCTGACGCGCGCCGCAGACAGCGCGCGCACGGCCGTCCGGCGGGGGCTGGTGGGGTTTGTCTATCAGTTTCATCATCTCTTGCCGGAATTCAGCGCGGCCGAAAACATCGTGCTGCCGCAACTGGCCAATGGCGTGAGCATGGCGGCGGCCTCGGCGCGGGCGGATGATCTTCTGGCGGCGGTGGGCCTGTCGGCGCGCAAGGCGCACAGACCGGCGGAATTGTCAGGCGGTGAACAGCAGCGCGTCGCCTTTTGCCGGGCGCTGGCCAACAGCCCGCGGCTTTTGCTGGCCGATGAGCCGACCGGAAACCTTGATCCCGACACATCCGACAGGGTGTTTGACACGCTGATGGGCTTGGTGCGCGACACGGGCATGGCCGCGCTGATCGCCACGCACAACCCGCTGCTGGCCGCGCGCATGGATCGGCGCGTCCGGCTCGAAAACGGGGTTCTGGTGCCTGCCTGAGGGCCGGCCCCCTGACGGACCGGCGTCCTCAGGTCACGACGACAGGCTCGGGGGGATATGCCCCGAAATGCGACAAGATTGCCGCAAGCACCTGTTGGCGGCGTTCGGGCGCCTCAAGCAACAGTTCATGTTCCGCGCCCTCGATGGTGCGCAGCCCGCCACCCGGCCATGCCGCCATGCGGCGTTCGATCGCCGCATTGACCACGATCTTTTCGCGGCTGGCCATCAGCGCCAGCGCCGGAACATCCGGGGCGGGGCGGTCGAGCAGCGCGGCGGTTTCGCGCAAGGCCGCGCGCAGCCACATGTTCGACGGCCCCCCCAACCGCAGTTCGCGATAGCGGGCCAGCTGGCGCGCCATGTAGTCGAATTGCGCGCGGTCGGTGGTCAGGGGGTTGTCGTCGAATTCCATCACCTTGTAGGGGCCGGTCGTGGCGGCAAAGGCCTTGCCCATGCCCATCGGCACGGCCAGTGTCAGAAGCGGGCCGCTGATCGCCCTGAGCGCGGGGTGCATCGCGATGCCCCACATCGGCGCGGAAAAGGCCGCCGCCTGCACCGGCAAGCCGTCATGAAGCGCGCGCAACCCGATGGCGCCCCCCATCGAATGGCCGATCAGGAACCACGGCTTTGGCGCGCCCAAACCTTCGAGCGCCGCGCGAAAGGCTGCGACATCGGCGCGGTAGTCATCGAAGCTGGTGACATGGCCCATGTCGGCGCGATGGGCCGGGCGGTCGGCCAGCCCCTGACCGCGCCAGTCGAAGGCCGCCATGCCATAGCCCGCAGCGGCCAGATCATCGGCCAGTCGGCCATATTTCTCGCAATATTCGGTGCGCCCGGGAAAAAGCAGGATCGTTGCCTTGGCCCCGCCCGGCCACAGCGCCATCCGAAGCCTTGTGCCATCGGCGGCCTGCACCCAAAAAGCGCGCGCATCCGCGGGCCCTTCTGCCACATCGTGGAAAAAGGGCGCGGGCTCAAGCAGGCTGGTCCGGGCGCTGCCCTTGGCCATCATCCCAGCGCCGAGCCAAGCCGCATGGCGGTGCCCATATCGCCCTCGAGCTTGAGTTTGCCCGACATGAAGGCCATCGCCGGGTTCACATTGCCCGCGAGGATGCCCTGAAAGGTATCGGCGCTGGCGGTCATGGTGACATCGGCCTCTTCGCCATCATCGGCTGCGCGCACGCCGCCGCCATCCACGATCAAGGCCCCCGCACCTTCGATCACGAATTTGGCCGATCCGTCGAACCCATCCGCCAGTTTCGCCGACAGCGCGGCAACCGCTTCATCGATCATGCTCATCTGTTTGGTCCCTTTCCGTTTCATCTGTGTCGCTCGCGCGGGATTGATATGGAATGGCTGCGCGAACATGCTACGTGATGCAGCATGCGGTCGATTGCGCGCCTTCACAATATTGCCCTTGCGGCAGCGCTTTGTGCGCTGTCGCTTCTGGCCTGTCCGAATGTGGCGCAAGCGCAGGTGCCGACCACGGCGGATGCGCTTCTGGATCGGCTTGCCACGCCTGATTTGCGCAATTGGGACGTGGTCGAGGATGAAATCATGATGGTCTGGTCGCGCTCGGGGTCGGCGGCGGGGGATTACCTGCTGGAACGCGGGCGCGCGGCCTTGGCCGATGGCGATCTGCAAGCGGCCCATGATCACTTGACCGCCTTGACCGATCACGTCCCCGATTTTGCCGAAGGCTGGAACGCGCGCGCGACGTTGTTTTTCGAACTGGATCGCTATGGACCCGCCATCGCCGATATCCAGCGGGTGCTGGCGCTGGAGCCACGCCATTTCGGGGCGCTGACCGGCCTTGGCTTCATTTTCGAAGAGATGGGCGATCTGGATGGCGCACTGGCTGCCTTTCGGGCGGCACAGGCTATACATCCCCACCGCGAGGAAATAAACGCATCCGTGGCGCGGGTTTCCCGCGCGCTGGAGGGTGCGGCGCTCTGACGCCCATCCGCCGCCGGGACAGCCACAGGGGCGCAACGCATGGATGCCAGCTTGACGGGCAAGGGCCGCATCGTGGCCGTTCTGGGCCCGACCAACACCGGCAAGACGCATTACGCCATCGAGCGGATGCTGGCCCATCGCACGGGCATCATCGGCCTGCCGCTGCGCTTGCTTGCGCGCGAGGTCTATGACCGCATCGTCGGCTTGCGCGGCCCGTCGGTGGTGGCCCTCGTCACGGGCGAAGAACGCATCGTGCCCGAACGCACGCAATACTGGGTCTGCACGGTCGAGGCGATGCCGGTGGGGCTTGGCGCCGATTTCGTGGCGATCGATGAAATCCAGCTTTGCGCCGATCCCGAACGCGGCCATGTGTTTACCGACCGGCTGCTGCATGCGCGCGGGCATCACGAAACGCTGTTTCTGGGCGCGGCCACCATGCGCGGCGCGATTGCTGCATTGGTACCACGCGCGCAATTCGTCGGGCGGGAACGGTTTTCTCAGCTGATCTACACCGGATCGAAAAAGGTCAGCCGCATGCCGCCGCGCAGTGCGATCGTCGGATTCTCGGTCGAGAATGTCTATGCCATGGCCGAGCTGTTGCGCCGTCAAAAGGGGGGCGCAGCGGTGGTGATGGGCGCGCTTTCCCCCCGCACGCGCAATGCACAGGTCGAGATGTATCAAAATGGCGATGTGGACCTGTTGGTGGCCACCGATGCCATCGGCATGGGGCTGAACCTTGATATCCGGCATGTCGCCTTTTCGGGGCTGCGCAAGTTCGACGGGCGGCGCATGCGCGACCTGTTGCCCAATGAGCTGGCGCAGATCGCGGGCCGCGCCGGGCGCTACACGCAAGACGGCAGCTTCGGCGTCACCGGCGAGGCGCCACCTTTGGACGACGAGCTTGCGCAAGCCATCCAAGATCACCGCTTTGCCCCTGTGCGCAAGCTGCATTGGCGCAATTCCGCGCTGGAATTCGGATCGGTCGAGCGGCTGATCGCCTCGCTCGAGGCGCCGGCCGAGGATGATTGGCTGACCCGCGCGCGCGAGGCGGATGACCTCATGGCGCTGAAAACCATCGTGCAGCGCGACGACATGCGCGCACGTCTGGGCACGGCGCGCGAGGTGCGCTTGCTGTGGGATGTGTGCCGCATTCCGGATTTTCGGGGCATCAGCCATGCCGAACATGCGGAATTGCTGGGACGAATCTATGATTTCCTGCATGATCTGGGCCGGGTGCCCGACGATTGGCTGGCCCGACAGGTCAAGCGGATCGATCGCGTCGAAGGCGATATCGACGCCTTGTCAAAGCGGCTCGCCTATATCCGCACCTGGACCTATGTGGCACAGCGTGATGGATGGGTGGACGATGTTGCCCATTGGCGCGGCGCCACCCGTGCCGTAGAAGACCGCCTGTCGGATGCGCTGCACGGCGCGTTGACGCAACGATTTGTCGATCGGCGGACGAGCGTGCTGCTCCGCCGGTTGAAGCAGAAGGAGAGCCTTGTGGCTGATGTGAACGACAAGGGTGAGGTAACGGTCGAGGGGCAGGTCCTGGGCCGGATCGAGGGCTTCCGCTTCCGTCAGGACCAGACCGCCGGACCCGATGAGGCCAAAACGCTGCGCCAGGCGGCGATAGCGGCCTTGCGCCCCGAGTTTCATCTGCGCGCCGACCGCTTTTACAACGCGCCCGATACCGAGTTTGACCTGACCGAACAGGGCGGGCTGATGTGGGGCGATCAGGCGATCGGCAAGCTGGTCCGCGGCGAAGAGGCGCTCAAGCCCGTGGCCGACGCCTTTGTCGACGACGAAGCCGGGCCAGAGGTGATGCAAAAGGTGCAGCGCCGCCTGCAACATTTCATCGACCGCCGCATCGCCGCCCAGTTCGAGCCGCTTCTGGCGCTTTCGCGCGATGAGGCGATCACCGGTCTGGCGCGTGGCGTGGCATTCCGCATGCTGGAAAGCTTCGGCATCGTGGCGCGCGCCGAGATCGGCGATGACATCAAATCGCTCGACCAGGATGCCCGTGGCATGCTGCGAAAGCATGGTGTGCGCTTTGGTCAGTTCACGATCTTCTTGCCGCTGTTGCTCAAGCCCGCGCCGACCCGGTTGCGGCTTGTGCTCTGGGGGCTGTGGCAGGGGCTGGACATGTTCCCCGAAAGCCCGCCGCCGGGTTTGGTGACCATCCCGCACGACACCCGCCAGCCGCAGGGCTATTACACCATGTCGGGCTACCGCCCGGCGGCCGCGCGCGCGATCCGCATCGACATGCTGGAACGGTTGGCCGATATGCTGCGCAGCAAGGACACGCGCGCAGGTTTTGAGGCGACGGCGGATATGCTGTCGATCACGGGGCTGACGCTGGAACAATTCGCCGAACTGATGGGCGGCTTGGGTTACCGTGCCGAACGCGGCGAACGGCCCAAGATCAGGGCCACGGCCACGGCCGCCGCAAGCGACACCCCCGATCCCGTGCCGACCGAGATCCCGGTCGAGCCGCCGGTGGAAACCCCGATGCCCACCCCGGTCGAGACCCCGACCGAGGCCCCCGTCGAAGTCCCGGTGCAACAGCCCGACGAAGCCCCGCAAGAGACCCCCACCGAAGTGCCGGGCGAGATCCCGGGCGAACAGGCCGCCACGGCTGTCGAAAGCGAAGTGTTTTACACCTTTACCTGGGCACCGCGGCGTCCGGCTGGCGCCGGTCGCGGTCCCCGCAAGAGCGATGCCGCCAAGCCCTCTGACGAAGGCCGCAAGCCGCGCGACGTGCAAGCCAAACCGCGCGAGGATAGCGGCAAACCCCGTTTCGACAGGGGTGAAAAACCCCGTGGCAAGGGTGGCAAACCCCCGCGCGGCAAGGGCGAAAAACCCCCGCGCGACGACGCGACCAAGACCTTTACCGCCCGGCCCGAACAGCGCGACCGGATTGACCCCGACAATCCCTTTGCTCAGGCCTTGGCCGGCCTCAAGGTCAAGCCCTGACAGGCCCCCGCCCCACCGAACGTTTGGACAAGTGGCTGTGGCAGGCGCGGTTTTTCAAGTCGCGCAGCCTTGCCACCAAATTGGTCGCTGACGGGCAGGTGCGGGTGAATGGCCAGCGGGTGAGCAAGCCCGCCACGCCTGTTGGCGCCGGCGATGTGCTGACATTCGCCCAAGGCGCCCGGGTGCGCGTGATCGCGGTTGTTGCGCTGGCCATCCGTCGTGGTCCCGCCCCCGAAGCACAGGCGCTCTATGAGGATCTGACGCCGCCGCCCGAACCGGGCATGCCCGAACCCACGCGGATCGGGCCACGCCCGACCAAGCGGGACCGCCGCGCAATTGATGCCCTGCAAGCCGAGGACGACCCTGACGGCTAAGATCAGCGCGCCGCAAGAAATCGCTTGAAAGGTGTAAACTCAAGTTTACACTCTGCCGCAGGCTGTGCAGCGTGCCCACCCTTGCAAAGGCGATTTCGCTGGCGTAGCAGACCAGACAGACAACCAGATGAGGATGTTCGATGACCTATGTCGTGACGGAAAATTGCATCGCCTGCAAATACACCGATTGCGTGGAGGTCTGCCCCGTGGATTGTTTCTACGAGGGCGCGAACATGCTGGTGATCCACCCCGATGAGTGCATCGATTGCGGTGTGTGCGAACCCGAATGCCCCGCCGACGCGATCCGCCCCGACACCGAACCAGACATGGAGCGCTGGGTGGAATTCAACCGCAAATATTCCGAGCTGTGGCCGGTCATCATCACCCGCAAGGATCCACTGCCCGACGCCGAGGCGATGGACGGCAAGGCGGGCAAGATGGATTTGCTGTCGCAAGCCCCCGGTGCGGGCGGTTGATACCCCGATTCGCGCCAGTCTTGGGGCTCAATGGCCCGATTGCATTGCCATAATTCCTGTATTTTCAGGGTTTATTCAGCCTTGCTGCGCGCTTCGCTGGAAATGTGGCCTGTGACGTGCTATGTTTCCATGCAGCAAGACGTGTCTATCCATAACCCATCGCAGGTCCGCAAACCTGTTCTGCCTTCCTCACGCATCACGACTGTCTATGGAAAGCCTCGGGTTTCCTAGGGCGTGTTGTCGCGTGATGCCGGAGGCGCAAAAGGAAACAAGAATGACGAAGGTCCGCAAGTCGCAAGAGTTCAGCCCCAATGATTTCGTCGTCTACCCCGCCCATGGGGTGGGCAAGATCGTGTCGATCGAGGAACAGGAAATCGCTGGTCTGCGGCTCGAATTGTTCGTGATTTCCTTTGCAAAGGACAAGATGACCCTGCGCGTGCCCACCGCCAAGGCGGCCGAGGTCGGCATGCGGTCCCTGTCTTCGCCCGATATCGTGTCCAAGGCGATGGATACCCTCAAGGGCAAGGCCCGCGTCAAGCGCGCCATGTGGTCGCGCCGCGCGCAGGAATACGAGCAAAAGATCAATTCGGGCGATCTGATCTCGATCGCCGAGGTGGTGCGCGATCTGCATCGCGCCGATGATCAGCGCGAACAATCCTATTCCGAACGTCAGCTCTACGAGGCAGCGCTTGAGCGGCTGACCCGCGAACTGGCCGCTGTCAAAGGCGTCGATGAGGCTGGCGCACAAAAGCAGGTGGATGCGGTCCTGACCGCCCGCGCCGCCTAAGCCGCAGCACCCGGTTTTCCTGAAACCCGCCGCATCCGAATGCGGCGGGTTTTTTCGTGTCACACGGGCATGGGTTCCTGTCTTGACGCTTGCGCGCAGGGGCTTGAGTTTCGACCGCCAAGGGCGCAGATCTGTCGCGCATCGGCACAGGGACACACGACATGAAGCGATCCACCATCAACGCCATCATGGCCGAGGCGGATGAATTCATCCGCTCGTTCGGTTTCGTCTTGCCGCCCTTTGCCTATTGGACCCCCGATCAGATGCGCGCCAACCGTGGCATCGCGCGGGCCATGATCGACGGGCGCATGGGCTGGGACATCACCGATTACGGGCAGGGCCGCTTTGACGAGATGGGCCTGTTCCTGTTCACGCTGCGCAATGGCCGTCTGGCGGATCTCCAGCGCGGTGGGGGCATGTGCTACGCGGAAAAGCTGTTGATCTCCCGGCAAGATCAGCTTTCGCCCATGCATCGCCATTATCTCAAGGCCGAGGATATCATCAACCGCGGCGGCGCGACGCTTGCGGTGCAGCTGTTCGGATCGGCCCCCGATGGGTCCTTTGATGCGGCCATGGGCGGGCGCGTGATGTGCGACGGGATCGCGCGCGATTACGCCCCGGGCGAGGTGTTGATGCTGGCACCGGGCGAAAGCGTCACGCTGATGCCGTGCGATTGGCATGCGTTCTGGGGCGAAGGCGGCGATGTGCTGATCGGAGAGGTCTCGACCGTCAATGATGACGTGACCGACAACTGGTTCCGCGAACCGATCGGCCGCTTCGCCGCCATAGACGAGGATGTGCCGCCCCTGCATCTGCTGGTATCCGATTACGCAAGCTGGCTGTGAGGGGGGCGGAAAACCCGGGTTTTCCGCACGGGAAATCCCGGGATTTCCCCGCGCGTTTTCCTTTGGGAAAACGCTACAGCGCGCGCCAGCCGATGTCGCGCCGGTAGACCCCATCGGGCCAGTCAATGCCCTCCACCATCCCGTAGGCGCGCGCGCGCGCCTCGGCCAGGGTGGCGCCGCGCGCCGTCACATTCAGCACCCGCCCTCCATCGGCCCGGATCGTGCCACCCTCGGCCCTTGTGCCGGCGTGAAACACCATGTGGTGCGAATCCTCTGCCAACTGGTCCAGCCCTGCGATCACGCTGCCCTTGGCATAGGCTCCCGGATAGCCACGGGCCGCCATCACCACGGTCATGGCGTGATCATTGGCCCAGATGACCTGCATCTCGGCCAGCCGCCCCTCGGCGCAAGCCAGCATCAGATCCAGCGCCTGTCCCCCCAGCCGCATCATCAGAACCTGTGTTTCGGGATCGCCGAAGCGGGCGTTGTATTCCACCAGACGCGGCTGGCCGTTTTCGATCATCAGCCCGGCATAAAGAACCCCGCGATAGGGGATGCCACGCCGGGCCATCTCGGCCACCGTGGGCTTGACGATCCGCTCCAGTGCCAGTTCTGCGACAGTATCCGACAGGATCGGGGCAGGGGAATAGGCGCCCATGCCGCCCGTGTTGGGCCCTGTGTCGCCCTCACCGATGCGCTTGTGATCTTGCGCCGTGCCGATGGGCAGAACCGTTTGTCCATCGCTCAGCACAAAGAATGATGCCTCTTGCCCCGTCATGAAGTCTTCGATCACCACCTCGGCGCCGGCTGCGCCAAAGGCGCCGCCCAGAATGTCGTCGATGGCCGCGTGCGCCTGTTGGACCGTTTCGGCCACGACCACCCCCTTGCCGGCCGCCAACCCGTCGGCCTTGACCACGATCGGGGCGCCGTGTGCGGCGACATAGGCACGCGCGGCCTGTGCATCGCGAAACCGCGCCCAAGCGGCCGTGGGTGCCCCGCAGGCGTCACAGATTTCCTTGGTAAAGCCCTTGGAGGCCTCGAGCCGCGCGGCCTCGGCCGAGGGGCCGAACACAAGAATACCCGCCGCCGTCAGCGCATCCGAGACACCGGCAGCCAGCGGTGCCTCGGGGCCGATGATCACGAAATCGATCGATTCCTCGACCGCGAACCCCACCACCGCCTCGGGGTCTTCGATGTCGAGTGCCGCGCATTCCGCGATGGCGTCGATGCCGGCATTGCCGGGCGCCACGACCAGCCGGTCGCATTTGGGATTTTGCAGCACCGCCCATGCCAGCGCATGCTCGCGCCCGCCCGCACCGAGGATCAGGATGTTCAACTCCGCAGCTCCGCTTGCTATGGTGGGGCTGCAATAGCGGGCCTTTCGGGGCGACACAACCAGCGGGGCGCAGGTGCGGCATGGATGATCTGATCGAGGATGCGGGCCCGGGCCCCGGCAACGCGCCGGAATTCACCGTCTCGGAGATTTCCGGCGCCGTGAAGCGTGCGGTCGAAGGCGGGTTCTCTCATATCCGCGTGCGCGGTGAGGTGGGCCGCCTGTCGCTGCCACGCTCGGGCCATGTCTATCTCGACCTCAAGGATGACCGCAGTGTGCTGGCCGCCGTGATCTGGAAAGGCACGGCCCAACGCTTGCCCCACCCCCCCGAAGAAGGCATGGAGGTCATCGCCACGGGCCGCCTGACCACATTTCCGGGTCAATCGAAATACCAGATGGTGATCGAGGATCTGCGCCCTGCCGGTGCGGGCGCCCTGATGGCGATGCTTGAAAAGCGCCGCATGGCCTTGGCGGCCGAGGGGCTCTTTGACCCCTCCCGCAAGAAGCCGCTGCCCTTCCTGCCCGAGGTGATCGGTGTCGTCACCTCGCCCTCGGGGGCGGTGATCCGCGATATCTTGCACCGGCTGCGCGACCGCTTTCCGCGGAGTGTGCTGATCTGGCCCGTGGCTGTGCAGGGCATCCATTGCGCCCCCGAGGTTGCCCGCGCCATCCGGGGGTTCAATGCGCTGCCTGTCGATGGCCCGATCCCGCGCCCCGATCTGATCATCGTGGCGCGCGGCGGCGGCAGTCTGGAAGATCTCTGGGGCTTCAACGAGGACATCGTGGTGCGGGCCGCCGCCGAAAGCGCGATTGCGCTGATTTCGGCGGTGGGCCATGAAACCGACACCACACTGATCGACCATGCCGCGGATCACCGCGCGCCCACACCCACGGCGGCGGCCGAACGCGCGGTGCCGGTGCGGATGGACCTGCTGGCATGGCTCAGCACCCAGGAAGGCATCCTGACCCGCAGCATGTCGGGCGCGCTGGCCAACCGGCGCCAGCGCCTGTCGGATCTGGCCCGCGCCCTGCCACGTCCCGAGAGCCTGCTTGACGCGGCGCGCCAACGCCTTGATCTGGCGGCCGCCGGGCTGGCCCCCGCGCTGCGTCACCGCGGGTTTCTGGCGCGCGCGCGGATCGAAGGGGCCGCGGCGCGGCTTGCGCCCGCGCTGGACCGTGCACTTGGCAAAAAGCAATTGGCGCTGGGCCAGACGGCCGCGCGCCTCAACCCTGCCACCTTGCAGGCACAGACCCGTCAAGCCCGCACCGATCTTGCGCGGCTGATCCGCGGCCTTGACCCTGCCCGCAAAATCCGCCGCCTGACCGAGGCGCGCACCCGCTTGAATGATCTGTCGCGCCGTCTTGATCGCGCAGCCACGATGGGCGTTGCCGCCAAGCGCGACAAGCTGGCAGCCCTTGACCGGTTGCACGGCACGCTTGGGCCCGCTCAGACGCTGCAACGCGGCTATGCCGTGGTGCGCGCAGGCAGCGCGGTCATCACCCGCCAGTCAGATGCCGCCCAGCACAGCGCGCTCGAGATCGAATTCGCCGATGGGCGTCTGGCGGTCACCCCCTTGGGAGCCCCGGCAAAACCCGCGTCAAGAGCCACACCGCCAAAACCCGGCCCCGATCAGGGCCGGCTTTTCTAGGCGTCTGGGCATCTTTGCCTTGACGATATTCAGCGGCGCTCTGCGCAGGCGCCACCTTCAGGTGCCGTAGGCCCGCGCGCTCCCCATGACGTCCTCGGCCGCAGCGAGCAGCGCCGCGGCAATGAAATCCAGCTCGGGCCGGGTCAAGCGCACTGGCAGGCGGACATCGCAGGCGCGCATCAGCATGCTGCGGGTGCGCGGCAGATCCGGCTGGGCGCCCGGAATGAACTGCCAGTTCCAGAAGGCGCGCGCATTGTCGGTCGACAGGCCAAAGATCTGCACCTTGACCCCGCGCGCTTCGGCGGCCGCGCCAAAGGCCTTGGCGTCCGCGTCGCTTTCAAAGCCCACCAGATTGAACTGGATGGAATCGGGGGCGCGGTCTTCGGGTGCCAAGGGTTGCGGCACGTCCAACCATGGCGAGGTGTTCAGCCGCGCGGCGACATAATCATGGTTTGCCAGCCCATCCCGCACCCGGCGCGCCAGTTCGGGAAGCTGCGGGCGGATCACGGCGGCGCTCAGGTTTTGCAGCCGCATGTTGTAGAGCGGCAACCGATTTTGCCACCGCGCAAAAGCCAGGGCCAGCTCGGGGTCGTTCTGACCTTCGGGGGCCTTGTGCTTTTTCCAGTTCTGCTCATAGGCGCCCGACATGATGACCGTGCGCGCCGCCAGATCGGCGTCATCGGTGATCAAGATGCCGCCTTCGCCCGCATTGATCATCTTGTAGGACTGAAAGGAAAAGCAGCCCATCTTGCCAAGGGTGCCGATCTTGCGGCCATGCCACAGCGTGCCCAGCGAATGGGCCGCGTCCTCGATCACCGGAATGCCGCGCGCATCGCAAAGCGCCATGATCGCATCCATGTCGGATGTGTGACCGCGCATGTGGCTGATGATGACAGCCTCGATCCCGTCATCGATCTTGGCTTCGAAATCGGCCATGTCGATGCGGTAATTCTCGCCCACCTCGACCAGAACCGGCTGGCAAAAGGCATGCACCACGGCCGAGGGCACGGCGGCAAATGTAAAGGCGGGCAACAACACCCGGGCGCCGGGTGCCAGATCGAGCGCGCGCAGGCACAAAAAGATGGCGGCCGAACAAGATGACACGGCGAGGGCGTATTTCACCCCCATCAGATCGGCGAATTCCCGCTCCAACAATGCCACCGGTGCATCCGAAGGGGCGGTATAGCGGAACAGATCTCCCGATTGCAGCAGACGGTCGATCTCGGCGCGGGCGGCCTCGGGGATCGGCTCGGCGTCGTAAACATTGGGTGCCAGCGCCATGATTTCACCTTTTTGAAAACTACTCTTTGAGAAATCTTATCCTGTCGCGCGGATGAAATCCAGTGTGGCGTGGTGGCGTCATGAAAGCTTCACAGACCCATCGCGCGCAACGGCTCGTGAAAACGCGCGTTTTCACGTGCGAAAAACTCGAGTTTTTCGCGCCCCCCGGTTGGTCTTGGGTCACATTCCCAATCGGTCGCGCAACGCGTACCATGTCATGGCCAGCGTCAGGAGCGGTGCGCGCAACCCCGCCCCGCCCGGAAAGCGTGGCACGGGCAGCGCCGACAGCGTGGTCAATCCATTTTCCTGGCCCATGACGGCTTCGGCCATCACACGGCCCGCCATGCCGGAAAGGGCCACGCCATGGCCGGAAAATCCTGCCCCTGACAAGATATTGGGCGCAACCTGCGCGATATGGGGCAGGCGCGACATGGTGATTCCCAAGGCGCCGCCCCAGACATGGGTTACACCCACGCCTGACAATTGCGGAAACAGCCGCGCCATGCGGGCCACCAGCGCCGTCTTGATGTCGCGCGGATAGGCCATGGAATAGCTTTCGCGCCCCCCGAACAAAAAGCGGCGGTCGGCGCTGAAGCGGTAGTAATTCACCACGAATTTCGAATCCGACACCGCGATGTCCTGGGCCAGAACGTCTTGCCAGCGATCAGGCAGCGGTTCGGTCGCGGCGATGAAGGAGTTGATTGGCATCACCCGCGCCGTCACCTCGGGCAAGATATCGGGCAAATAGCCGTTTCCGGCGATGATGGCATGGCTTGCGGTGACCTGACCCGTGGGGGTGGTCAAGATGATGCGCGGTTGCCGTGTGACAGACAGAACCTCTGTCATCTCGTGGATCACCACGCCTGCCGCCTCGGCGGTGCGCGCCAACGCCCGGGCATAGGCCAGCGGATGCAGATGCCCGCCCGACGCATCAAAGCCTCCGCCGACATAAAGCGGCGATTTCACCAGTGCTGCAAATTCGGCGCGCGCCATCACCGTGATGGTCTGATCGTAATGGCGCGCCATGTGATCGGCCTCGTGGCGCAGATGGTTCAAGGCGCTGGTGCTGTATTCACCATGCGCGAGCCCGGGGCGAAACGCCGCCTCGGGGGCATGGGCGTCGCAAAACGCGCGCAGTTGGGCCTTGGCCTCTTGCGACAGCGCCCAGACGGCGCGCGCCCGGTCGCGGCCTAGCTGCTGTTCCAGCCAGCTTTGGGGTTTGTTGTAGCCCGATTGCACCTGTCCGCCATTGCGCCCGGAGGCGCCAAAGCCCACGCGATGGGCCTCGAGCACCACAACCCGTCGGCCCGCGCGCGCCAGCGTCAGCGCGGCCCAAAGCCCGGTGTAACCCGCCCCAAGGATCACCACATCGGCGCTGATGGCCCCGCGCAGCGGTGCGCGCGCACCCTCAGGCGGCAGGCTTGCGGCATACCAGCTTGGCGCGTGTTCCCCTTGCCTGTCGTTGCGGTAGAGCGGGTTCATACGTTCATCAAGAGATGTTCCCGTTCCCAAGGCGAGATCACCTGCAGGAATTCGTTATGTTCCAGCTCTTTGACGGCCGAATAGACGCGGCAGAATTCCGCGCCCAACGTGTTTTGAATGGTGGTGTTCGTCCGCAAGAGCCCCAGCGCATCGCCCAGGCCGCGCGGCACGCCGCTGCGCATCTGATAGGCGTCGCCCTGAAACGGGTCCGAGGGGTCGGTTTTCTCGATCAACCCCACCAGCCCACAGGCCAGCGAGGCGGCGATGCCCAGATAGGGGTTGCAATCCATCCCCGGCAGCCGGTTTTCCACCCGTCGTGCCGCGGGTTCGCTGACCGGAACGCGCAGGCCCGTGGTGCGGTTGTCGCGCCCCCATTCCAGATTGATGGGTGCCGAGAAATCGGGAACGTAGCGGCGGTAGCTGTTCACATAGGGGGCCAAAAGCGCGATCACGGCGGGCAAATTGCGCTGCATCCCGCCGATGAAATGCAGAAATTCCGGGGTTTCCGAGCCGTCAGGGTTGGAAAAGATGTTCTCGCCCGTCGTCAGGCTGACGACCGAGTGATGGATGTGCATCGCCGATCCCGGCTCGCCTTCGATCGGCTTGGCCATGAAAGTGGCGTAGCAATTGTGCCTGAGGGCTGCCTCGCGGATCATGCGTTTGAAAAAGAACATCTCATCGGCCAGCTTGACCGGATCGCCATGGGCAAGGTTCAATTCGATCTGGCCCGCGCCGCCCTCTTGCAAGATGCCGTCGATCTCGAGCCCCATGATTTCCGCGAAATCATAGATATCGTCGATGACCTTGCCGTATTCATCGACCGCCGACATGGAATAGGCCTGTCGCGCGGCGGCGCGCCGGCCCGAGCGGCCCATCGGCGGTTCGATCTCGCGGGCGGGGTCGGTGTTGGGGGCCACAAGATAGAATTCCATCTCGGGTGCCACGATGGGGGTCAGGCCCAGATCGTTGTAAAGCCCGACCACACGTTTCAAGACATTGCGCGGCGCATAGGGGACTGGCTTGCCCATTTGGTCGGCGATGTCATGGATCACCTGCAAGGTGGTGTCGGCCGTCCAGGGCGCGGGGGTTGTGGTCGTGAAATCCGGCGTCAAGATCATGTCGGGCTCGGTAAAGCCGTCTGCCACCTCATCGGCCCAGTCGCCGGTTATGGTCTGGAAAAAGATCGAATTGGGCAGATAGAAAAAAGGCTGTCGGGCGAATTTGCTGCCCGGCATTGCCTTGCCGCGCGCGATGCCCGCCAAATCGGCCACGATGCATTCCACCTCGTCGATGGCGCGACCTTCCAGATAGGCGCGCGCGACCTCGGGCAGTTTTTCGAGCAACTCGTTGACGGAATTTGAACTCATGCACGCACCTGTTGGGCAAAGGGAATACGGGTTGCGGGCGCGCCTTGCAAAACATCGGCAAGCCAGTCGCCCATCATGGCGCTGTCGACGGGTTGGGTCAGATCGGCGCGCGCCTTGGTCAGCATCTCGCCCGGCACCGTGGTGGGGCGGTTCTCGATCAGCGCTTCGATGACTGTGGGGGGAAACTCGGGGTGGGGTTGCACGGTCAAGATACGATCGCCATGCGCCAGCACCGCATTGCGCGTAAACGCGTTGTCGCCCAGCACCGTGGCCCCCGGCGGCAGGTCGACCACCTGATCTTGATGCCATGCAAACAGCGCCACCTCGCGCCCGCCGATGCGGTAGCGCCGGTGACCGGCTGACCAGCCGTCGGCGAATTTCTCGACCCGGCCACCCAGCGCCTGCGCGATGATCTGATGACCAAAGCAGATGCCCACCATCGGCTTTTCGGCATCGCGGATGGCGCGGATCAACGCTTCGAGCGGGGGGATCCACGGGTGATCTTCATAGGCGCCATGGCGCGACCCGGTGACCAGCCATGCATCCGCATCGCCGGGGTCTTGCGGAAACTCCATGTCGACCACCGAAAAGGTCCGCAAGGTGAAGCCGCGCGCGCTGAAAAGCCGGCCAAACAGATCGGTATAGGTGCCGTCGCGCTGGGCGACTTGATCGGGAACATGGCCGGTCTGAAGAATGCCGAGGATCATGACAAAGCTCGCGATAAGGGATGACGCCAAGCTATGCCTGCCTGTGACAAGGGGCAAGGGGCGGCGGGTAGGGCTTTAGCGGATCACCTGCGGGCGAATGCGCAGGCGCTGGCGTTCGGCATTGGGCAAATGGCGGTTGAGCCGCCGGTTGATTACCGCAAAGCCCCAGATGATGCCCAGCGTCAGGATCACGAAGTAGATCGCGACGATCGGGTAGGGGACGAAGGGGTTAAAGGTGCGGTCGGCAAAGTAGTTGGCGTAATAAAGCGCGTCGCCACGTTGCTGAAACGCCGGGAAGGACGAAAAGAACACCAGCGCGGTGGCGTGGAACAAAAAGATCGCCTCATTGGTGTAGGCGGGCCATGCCAGCCGCATGGTTGTGGGAAAGGTGATGCGGCGGAATTTCTTCCAGCCCGACAGGCCAAAGGCGTCCGCGGCCTCCAGATCGCCCTTGGGCACGGCCCGCAGCGCGCCATAAAAGATTTCCGCCGTATAGGCCGAGGTGTTGAGAAACAGCACGATCAGCGCGCCCAGCCAAGCCCGCGCGAACCAGCGTGTCTCGGCCGCGATGTCCACCCCAAGCAGGGTGAATTCGAACCCGATACGCGGCAACATCACAAAGGCCTCATAGGCCATGAAGAACTGAATGAAGAGCGGCGAGCCGCGGAAGATGAAGATGAACCATTCGGCCGGCTTGCGCAGCGCACGGGTGGGGCTGGCCTTGGCCACCGCCAGCGCGACCGCGAAGACAAAGCCAAAACCAAGCGCCAGAATGCCGAAATAGACATTCCAGATCATCCCCGACCCGATCAGCACGACCTGTTGGCACAAGGTGATGTCAGCTTGCGGCAACAGCCGCTCACCGATCCCCAGCGCGCGCAGGCCATAGGCTTCAAGGGCTTGGGCGCAGATCATGCCGTGGCCTTTCTGAGCGCTTCGCCCGCCGCCGTCGCCTGTCCGCGGCTCAGCCGCTGCGTCAGCCACGCCAATGCGATCTCGGAAACCCGTGTGAGGCACAGGTAAAAGACCAACAGCCCCAGAAAATACCAAAACCGCCAGTCAGGGTGGGGATACTGATAGGATGAATTGCGCGATCCGCCCAATTCGCGCGCCCAATAGACGACGTCTTCGATCCCCAGCAAGAACAACAGCGGCGTGGCCTTGATCAGGATGAGCCAGATATTGCCAAGCCCCGGAAGCGCGTAGATCCACATTTGCGGCACCAGAACGCGCCAGAATACCTGTGCGCGCGACATGCCATAGGCTTCGGCGGTTTCAAGCTGGGCATGGGGCACGGCACGCATGGCCCCGTAAAGAACATTGCCGCAAAACGCGCCAAAGACGATGGCATAGGTGAACACCGCCAGTGCGAACCCATAGACCTCATGCACCCATTGCGGCGCATTGCTGGATGGGGTGCGCGCCTCGGGGCAGACAAGAAAATTCGCGCCTTGGCGGATCTCTTCGGGCCAGTCGGGGCAATTGATCTGGTGGCGCAGATATTCGATGGCCTGATCGAGCACGAGAATGAAAAACAGGAAAAACACGATGTCGGGCACGCCGCGCACCATCGCGGTGTAAAGCTTGCCCAGCCATGCGACCGGCAGCATCCGCGCCCGCGATGCGGCGGCGGCCCCAAACCCAAAGGCGAGGCTGACGGGCGCTGTCACGGCCAAAAGCGCAAATACCACAAGAAAGGACTGGTAGAACAGCGCATGCGCGCCATTGGTCAGGTAGCAGCTGAACCAGCGGAATGTGTCGAGCGTGGATGGATCGGTGCAGAATTCGAACATCGGGTCCCGTGGCGGGCGGCGTGCATGCGTATTTTTGGAAAGATGAAGGGCGGGGTGCGACGCTGCCCCCCGGTCGAGGAAAACGGGGGCCGGGCCCGAGGCCGGCCCCCGTCAGGTCGATCAGAAGGTTGCAGCCTCGGGGCCGAACCACTGCAAGATCAGCGCGTTGAGCGTGCCGTCTTGCTTCATCGAGGTGATCGCCGCGTCAAAACCCTCGCGGCGCGCGTCACCCTCGCGCAGCGCCATGCCGACGCCGCCACCAAGCTGCACGGGTTCGCCCACGATCATCAGATCGGCATCCTCGTTGGCGATGGGCAACAGGTAATCGCCATCGGCGAACACGGCGTCTGCCTCGCCGTTGCGGACGGCGGCGACGGTTTCATCGGGGGTGGCGAATTCGATCAGCGTGGCGCCCGACGCGGCGATATAGCCCGCCTGGATCGTGTTGGTCTGGGCCGCGACGACCGCGCCTTCGAGGGTGAAATCCTCGGACAGGGCCATGAACAGCGATTCCGCCGGCGGGAAATAGGGTTGCGTGAAATCGACGATCGCCTCGCGTTCCTCGGTGATCGACATGCCGGCGATGATGGTGTCGTAATTGCCCGAGGTCAGGTTGGGGATGATGCTGTCCCAATCATTCTTGACCCATGTGCAGGTCAGCTGGGCGCGGACGCACAATTCGTCGCCCAGATCCCGCTCGAAGCCGGCGATTTCGCCTTGGTCGTTGATGAAGTTGTACGGAGGATAGGCGCCCTCCGTGCCCATGCGCACGACGTCCTGGGCGCTTGCCGCACCCGCACAAAGTGCCAGAAGGCTGGCGGAAAGGATCAGGTGTTTCATCTTTTGGTCTCCCGGTTATGTGGTGGGTCGATCTTGCCTCAGGCCAGTGTCAGATGGCTGAGGAATTGTTGCAGGCGCCCGGATTTCGGGGCGCCAAACAGCGCGGCGGGCGGGCCTTGTTCCTCGATCCGGCCCTGATGCAGAAAGATCGTGTGGCTCGACAGGTCGCGTGCCATGCGCATGTCGTGGGTCACAAGGATCATGGTGCGGCCTTCTGCGGCCAGCGCGCGGATCACGCGCACCACCTCTTGCTCAAGCTCGGGATCAAGTGCGGATGTCGGTTCATCGAAGAGCAGCGCGCGCGGTTCCATGCACAGCGCCCGCGCGATGGCTGCGCGCTGCTGCTGGCCGCCGGACAGTTGCGCGGGCCAGGCGTCGGCCTTGTCGGCGATGCCCACTTTTTCCAGATAGCCGCGCGCGCGCGCCTCGACCTCGGCTCGGGGCTGGCCCAAGACGGTGACGGGGGCCTCCATCACGTTTTGCAGGATCGTCAGATGGGACCACAGGTTGAACTGCTGGAACACCATGGACAGGTTGGTGCGGATGCGGCGGATCTGTTCGGCGTCTGCGGGGCGGCGGCGGTGGCCCGTGCCTGTCCAGCGCACCGGTTCGCCTTCAAAGACAATCTCGCCCTCCTGGCTGTCTTCGAGCAGGTTGGCGCAGCGCAGTAGTGTGGATTTGCCCGAGCCGGACGATCCGATCAGCGCGATCACATCGCCGGCATGGGCGGTCAGATCAACACCGCGCAGCACCTCGAGCGGCCCGAAGCTTTTGTGCAGGCCGCTGATCCTTATGACCGGTTGTCTGGCCGCATCTGCCCCAGGCATGCAGGCTGTGTCCCCATGATGATCCGAGGATTTGCACCGAAGCCTTGCAGGAATGCAACTGCGATATCGGCATTGACCCTAGGGCAAGATGTCTGGCTGCCCCTTTTGCGTGCCCCTTGATCAGGGATTGGGCGGCACTGACATCGCAAGATAGGCGGCGGCATCGATCTGGACAAAGCCCCGCAGGTCAAGCGCGCTGAGGGTTTCCGCGGGCAACCCGGCCAGCGCCGCTGTCAAGGCGGCCCGGATCGGGGCCGGATCATGGGCCCTGGCGGTGATCAAGGGCAGGCCGGGCGTGGGTGAGGTGCGCGCGATTTCCAGCCCGGGATCGGTGCCCGCGTGGCGCACAAGCAAGCGCCATGTCTGGGCATCGATCGCGGCCAGATCGGCCTGCCCCTCGGCCACGGCACGCGCCGAGGCGGCATGAGCGCCCGTGACCGTCACCGCCCCAAGGTCCAGACGCTGCATGGCGGCCCATTCGTGCAGGGCGGCCCAGCCCGATTGGCTGAGCGGGTCGTTGATGGCGATGCGTGGGCGATGGGGCAGGCAGGCATCGCGCGCGATCAGAACCGAGTTGTAAAACCCCGGTGGACAGCCCGGCAGCCCATAGTCGGGCGTTGCCACCAGCCGGACATCGCGATGCAGCCCGGCACGGAACGGAAGGCCACAGGTCTGGGCCAGTATCAGTGTCGGATCGCGCCAGATCGCCCAGAGATCATCGGCGCGTGCCAGCCCCTCGGGGGCGTCGATGTCTTGGGCCCGCAGCGCATCGCGGATCGCCGCCCAAAGCGCATCTGTCGCGGCCCGCATTTCGGCGCGGTCATACATGGGCAGGGCAGCAATCATTGTGGCGTCAATCGCGGTAATGGGCGTCTTCAACGCGTTTGCGCGCCAGATTGCTGTCACGATCATTGATGCCCAGCATGGGCGCCACCATGCGCAACAGCGCGTCTTCGGCATGGTCGCGCGCGCCATCGGCCAGCACGATGAACCACATGGCCTCGATCACATGGACACGGTCCTCATAGGGGACGCAATCCTTGATCGCGCGGGTGAAGCGGACGGTATCGGGGGCGTCGGCCTCGAGCGTTTCGGCGTCATGGCGCAGCGCTTGGGCTTGGCGCGTGTCCAGCCGGTAGCGATGGGCCAATACGGCATCGATCTGGTCGCGCTCGATCTGGGCGTAATCGCCATCGGCACGCGCAATGCGCACCAAGAGCGCAGACAGCGCAAGGCGCGAGTCCTCAAAGGCAAGCGGGGCGGGGGCGGGGGCCGTCAAGCGGCGCAAGAGATCGGCGAACATGGCGCTTGGTATAGAATGCGCGGGCGAAATAGGAAAGTGCGGTGTCAGGGGATGCGGATGGTGCCTTCGGCGATCTTGACCGCCGCGCCCGCGACCCGGATCGCGCCAAGCGCGCCGCCGCTGACGTCGATGGCAAGGCGCAAGTCCGAAGGGCGGCCCATTTCGACGCCTTGCCGCAGGTGCAAGGTCGTGGTGCCCTCGGGCAGGGCGCCATTGGCCAAAAGCTGGCCGGCAAGGATCGCGGTGGCCGATCCCGTGGCCGGGTCCTCGGGGATGCCTGTGCCGGGGGAAAACATGCGCGCCCGCAGGCCGTCCGGGGTGGCGGCATAAAGATAGGCGCTGTCGACGCGAGCGGCTGCCATTGCCTCGGACCAGCCCGGCTCGATCGGGCGGGCTTTGGCCAGCGCCGCAAGGCCGGTGACGGGCACATAAAGAAAGGCAGGCCCCCCCTGCCAGACGCCGGGCGCATGAGGGCCGATATCGACAGGCCGCAGATCAAGCGCACGGGCGATCAGCGCATGCGGGGGGACGGGGGCGTGGCGCAGGGGAATTTTAGGGGCGGTGAATTCGGCCAGCATGCCGTCGCCATCGCGGGTGATGCGGACAGGGACAAGGCCCGCGACCTCTTCCAGCGTTACCAGCGAGGCGCCGCCGCTGGCCAGATGCAGGGCACAACCGATCGTGGGATGGCCGGCGAACGGGATTTCGGCGGTGGGAAAAAAGATCCGCACCTTGGCAGTATGGGCCGGGTCATCGGGGGGCTGGATGAAAAGGGTTTCCGACAGGTTGAACTGGCGGGCAAGGGTCTGCATCTGTGCGCCGGTCAGCCCGCCCGCGCCTTCGACAATGGCAAGCGGGTTGCCGCTGAAGGGTGTCGTGGTGAACACATCATAGATGTGAAAACGAAGCATGGCGGACCCCCTTGGTGGTTTGGCGCACAAGGGACCATTGCGGGGCGCCAGAGGCAAGGGGGGCGCGGTCGCGCCCGGCCAGCGCCACCCAAAGCGGCTGCATGCCGGACAAAGATCCATGGGATTGTCTGGCAAAGGCGCGAATCCTTTGACACCTTGGCCCTGTTGCAGTAGTGAATTGAACAAACGTTCAATTACCGAAGGGATTGGCGCCATGTTCCTTGGATCCATGCGGTTCGATCTGGGCGATGAGGTGAACGCCCTGCGCGAGATGGTGCACCGCTTTGCACAGGAACGCGTCAAGCCGCTGGCGGCCCAGACCGACCGCAGCAATGCCTTTCCAGATCATCTCTGGACCGAGATGGGCGCGCTTGGGCTTTTGGGCATCACCGTCGAAGAGGCGTTCGGCGGAGCGGGCATGGGCTATCTTGCCCATACCGTCGCGGTCGAGGAAATCAGCCGTGCATCGGCCTCGGTCGGGCTGAGCTACGGGGCGCATTCCAACCTGTGCGTGAACCAGATCCGGTTGAACGGGACAGAGCAGCAAAAGGCGCGCTATCTGCCGAAACTCGTCTCGGGCGAACATGTCGGCGCGCTGGCCATGTCCGAGGCAGGGGCGGGATCGGATGTGGTGGCAATGCAGCTGCGCGCCGACAAACGCCACGACCACTATGTGCTGAACGGCACGAAATACTGGATCACCAATGGTCCCGATGCCGATACGCTGGTGGTCTATGCCAAGACCGATCCGGGCGCTGGGTCCAAGGGGATCACCGCCTTCATCGTGGAAAAGACGATGCAAGGCTTCAGCACCTCGGGCCATTTCGACAAGCTGGGCATGCGCGGTTCCAACACCGCCGAACTGGTGTTCGACAATGTGGAGGTGCCCTTCGAGAATGTGCTGGGCGCACAGGGGCGTGGCGTGCGCGTCTTGATGTCGGGTCTCGACTATGAGCGCGTCGTGCTGTCGGGGGTGAACATCGGGATCATGGCGGGCTGTCTGGATGAGGTCATGCCCTACATGGCGACGCGCAAGCAGTTCGGCCAGCCGGTGGGCAGTTTTCAGCTGATGCAGGGCAAGATCGCCGACATGTATACCGCGCTCAACACCGCGCGCGCCTATGCCTATGAGGTGGCGCGCGCGTGCGACCGGGGCGAGGTCACGCGCCAGGATGCGGCGGCCTGTGTGCTCTATGCCTCGGAGGAGGGGATGAAGGTCGCCCATCAGGCCGTGCAGGCGATGGGGGGGGCGGGGTTTCTGGCCGACAGCCCGGTCGCGCGCATGTTCCGCGATGCCAAGCTGATGGAGATCGGCGCCGGCACCAGCGAGATCCGGCGCATGCTGATCGGGCGCGAGTTGATGGCGGCGATGGCATAGGCGGATGGGGCGGATGGGGCACGGGCTGATCCTTCCCTTGGTGGCGCTGGTGGCGATTGGGGCGGCCTTTGGGCTGTGGTTGGGGCTGCGCGCAGAACCGCCCGGCGAAACCGAGATCATCACGGCGCAGGCCGCGCGCTATGTGGCCGAAACGGGCGGTTCCGCCACCGATTGCGCGGCCCGACCCGCAGCTGTGCCGGGTGTGCGGCTGGTCGTGATCTGTGGGTCGGACTGGGCGGTGGCGGTCGACGACTGGGGCCGCCCCGTGGCGCCGCCCAAGCTGGGGTCTCAGCTGTGAGGGGCAGGGTGCAGCGGACAAAGCCCCGGCCCTGTCGTTTCGATCAGCTCAGCAAAAGGTGCAGGCGGCCATGAAACTTGCCACATCCCTGGTTCCCGGATCGCCCGATGCGCGCGCCAACCGTGCCGCCCATCTGGCGGCGCTGGCCGAGATCGCCCTGGCCGCGGCCTTGGCTGCGGCAGGCGGCGGCGATGTCGCGCGCGCGCGCCATCTGGCCCGCGGCAAGATGCTGCCGCGCGACCGGGTGGCCAATCTTCTTGATCCTGCGTCACCCTTTCTGGAGGTGGGGGCCACTGCGGGCCACGGGCGTCACGCGGGGGCGGCCCCCGGCGGTGGTGTGATCGCGGGTGTCGGTCTGGTCGAGGGGCGGCAGGTGATGGTCATCTGCAATGACGCCACCGTGAAGGGTGGCACCTATTTTCCGATCACGGTGAAAAAGCACCTTCGCGCCCAAGAGATCGCCGAGCAGTGCCGCCTGCCGTGCATTTATCTGGTCGATAGCGGGGGGGCGAACCTGCCCAATCAAGACGAGGTCTTTCCCGACCGCGACCATTTCGGGCGCATCTTTTTCAATCAGGCCAAGATGAGCGCCGCCGGCATCGCACAGATCGCGGTGGTGATGGGATCCTGTACCGCAGGTGGGGCCTATGTTCCGGCGATGTCGGATGTCTCGATCATCGTGAAGGGGCAGGGCACGATCTTTCTGGCAGGCCCCCCCTTGGTCAAGGCCGCAACCGGCGAGGTGGTGAGCGCCGAGGATCTGGGCGGCGGCGATGTGCATACGCGGCTGTCGGGGGTGGCAGACTATCTGGCCGAGGATGACGCCCATGCGCTGGCACTGGCGCGGCGCGCGGTGCGCTCGCTTGGGCCGGGGGGCGGGACAAGTCCCGCCCTACGGGGCCGTGACCCGGCCTATGACCCCGATGAGCTTTTGGATGTGGTGCCGGCGTCTTTGGCCACGCCCTATGACATCCGCGAGGTCATCGCGCGCATCGTTGATGACAGTTGGTTCGATGAATTCAAGCCGCGCTTCGGCGAGACCATCGTGACGGGTTTCGCGCAGGTGATGGGCATGGATGTGGGGATCGTGGCCAACAATGGCGTGCTGTTTTCCGAAAGCGCGCAGAAGGCCGCGCATTTCGTGCAGTTGTGTTCGCAGCGCAAGATCCCCTTGGTGTTCCTGCAGAACATCACCGGCTTCATGGTCGGGCGCAAATACGAGAACGAGGGCATCGCCCGGCACGGCGCCAAGATGGTGACAGCGGTCGCCACGACGGCCGTGCCCAAGATCACCATGCTGGTCGGCGGGTCGTTCGGGGCGGGCAATTACGGCATGGCGGGCCGGGCCTTTGATCCGCGCTTTTTGTGGTCTTGGCCAAATTCCCGCATTGCAGTGATGGGGGGGGCGCAGGCGGCGGGGGTTTTGGCCAGCGTCAAGCGCGACGCCTTGGAGCGGTCCGGGAAGGCATGGTCGGCGGAAGAGGAGGCCGAGTTCAGGCGCCCCACAATCGACATGTTCGAGCGGCAGTCGCATCCGCTTTATGCCAGCGCGCGGCTTTGGGATGACGGGGTGGTCGACCCGCGCAAGTCGCGCGAGGTTCTGGGCTTGAGCCTTGCGGCGGCACTCAACGCGCCCATCGAGGAGACGCGCTTTGGCGTGTTTCGGATGTAGAGGGGGCTTTGCCGTCGCGATTGTCACTCGGACCAATGGCGCGACCATGGCGACCCTTCGGCTTCCCCCGGAGTATTTGGAAAGCAAAGATGGCCCGATCGGCTGTGCGAGAAGGAGAGCGCTCATGGATGAAGCGGGGGCCCGGGCGATGGCGCAGGATTGGGTCGCGGCGTGGAATGCGCGCGATCTGGAGCGGGTGCTCGGCCATTACGCTGAGGACGTGGAGGTCTGTTCGCCCCTCGTCGTGGAGCGGCTGGGCCGGGCCGATGGCTGGCTCCGCGGCAAGGCGGAACTCCGGGCGTATTTCGCGCGCGGCATGGCAAACCCGGCACTGCGCTTCGCGCTGGTCGATGTGCGGCTGGGGGTGAATGCCGCTTGCGTGCTCTACGACCGGGAGGGGGGTGTGCGCGTGGCCGATACGGTGGAATTCGACGATGCGGGGCGGATCCGGCGGATGGTCGCCTGTTATGCGCGCGGGGCGGGGCAGGAGGGGTAAGCATGTTCGCAAAGATCCTGATCGCCAACCGGGGCGAGATCGCGTGCCGCGTGATCGACACCTGCGCGCGCATGGGGGTGGCTACGGTTGCGGTCTATTCCGATGCTGACGCGGGCGCGCGGCATGTGGCGATGGCCGATGAGGCGGTGTGGATTGGCGGGCCGCGCCCCGCCGACAGCTATCTGCGCGGCGATGCGATTATCGCCGCGGCGCTGTCGCGGGGGGCTGAGGCGATCCATCCGGGCTACGGTTTTCTGTCGGAAAACCCTGATTTCGCCGCAGCGGTCGGGGCGGCGGGGCTGGTGTTCATCGGACCCTCGGCAGATGCAATCCGCGCGATGGGGCTGAAGGATGCGGCCAAAACCTTGATGGAGCGGGCGGGCGTGCCGATCGTTCCGGGCTATCACGGGGCCAGTCAGCATCCCGAGCATCTGGCCGGTGCAGCCGATGCCATCGGCTATCCGGTCTTGATCAAGGCGGTGGCGGGCGGCGGTGGCAAGGGGATGCGCCGGGTCGCGTGCCCTGCGGATTTCCCACAGGCTTTGGACAGTGCCAGACGCGAGGCCTTGCATGCCTTTGGCAATGATGTGGTTCTTATAGAAAAATACGTCGAACAGCCGCGTCATATCGAGGTGCAGGTCTTTGGCGATGGCATGCGCGCGGTCCATCTGTTCGAGCGCGATTGCTCGTTGCAGCGCCGCCACCAGAAGGTGATCGAAGAGGCCCCCGCCCCCGGCATGACAGCCGCGATGCGCGCCGCGATGGGGCAAGCCGCCGTGCGCGCGGCGCAGGCGATCGGATATGCCGGTGCCGGGACGGTGGAATTCATCGTGGATGGGCGTGACGGGCTGCGGCCCGACCGGTTCTGGTTCATGGAGATGAACACCCGCCTGCAGGTCGAGCATCCGGTGACCGAGGCCATCACCGGCATCGATCTGGTGGAATGGCAGGTGCGCGTGGCCGCGGGAGAACCCTTGCCCTGCGCTCAGAAGGATCTGAGGATCACCGGTCATGCCGTCGAGGCGCGGCTTTATGCCGAAGATGTGGCAAAGGGGTTCTTGCCCGCGACGGGGCGGCTTGATCATCTGCGCTTTCCCGATGGGGTGCGTGTCGAAACCGGTGTGCGGGCGGGCGACGCGATTTCGCCATGGTATGATCCGATGATCGCCAAGATCATCGCGCAGGGGCCGACGCGGGCGCTGGCGCTGCGCAAGCTTTCCCGCGCCTTGGCGGGCACGCAGGTGGCGGGATCTGTCACGAACCTGGCGTTCCTGCGGCGGCTGTGTGAACATGCAGGCTTTGTCGCGGGCGAGGTGGACACCGGGCTGATTGCGCGCGATCTGTCCGGGTTGGTCGCGCTGCCCGAGCCTTGTGCACGCGTCAGGGTGGTGGCCGTGATGGCGGCGCTGGGGTTGACCGGGCCGCTGGGGCCGGTTGCGGGCTTTACGCTCTGGGCGCCTCTGCGCCGCACGGTGCGGCTGGCCTATGCGGGTGAGCCATTCGAAGCGGTGGCCGAGGTGATGACCGATGGCACCACCGGCGTCACGCTGGGCGACAGGGTGCATCGGGTTGCGCGCCGCGATGGGATATGGCGGGTCGATGATGCGTCCGTCGCGGCCGACTGCGTGGTGATCGGCTCTGTGGTCACGGTGTTCTGGGGCGATGGGTTCGCGTTTGATGTTCTTGATCCGCTTGCCGTAGACACGGCGCAAGGGGGCGGTGGCGACAGGATCGAGGCGCCGATGCCCGGATTGGTGCGCGCTGTCATGGTGTCGGTGGGCGATCTGGTGGCGACTGGCGACCGGCTTGCGGTGCTGGAAGCGATGAAGATGGAGCATGCGCTGATCGCGGGCCGCGACGGGGTGGTGGCCGAGGTGCGGGTGCAACCCGGCGCGCAAGTCGCCGCGGGCGCGGTTCTGATCGTGCTTGCGGATGTGGTGGGTGGAGCGGATGGGTGAGCACGTCGAGATCGTCGAGGTTGGGCCGCGCGATGGGCTGCAGAACGAGCCGCGGCTTATTGCGACGGCCGACAAGATCGCGCTGGTCGATGCGCTGTCGGCGGTGGGCTTTCGGCGCATCGAGGTGACGAGTTTCGTCAGCCCGAAATGGGTGCCGCAAATGGCCGACGGGGCGCAGGTTCTGGCGGGTATTCGCCGTGCGGCGGGGCTGCGCTATGGGGCGTTGGTGCCCAATCTGGCGGGTTTTGAGCGGGCCTGTGCCGCGGGGGTGGATGAAATCGCGATCTTCGCCTCGGCCTCGGAGGGGTTTTCGAAGGCCAATATCAATGTCAGCATCGCCGAAAGTCTTGCGCGTTTTGGCCCGGTTGTCGCAGCGGCGCGGGGGATCGGGATGCCGGTTCGTGGCTATGTCAGCTGCGTGGTGGCGTGCCCCTTTGACGGGGCCGTCGACCCTGTGCAGGTGGCGGATGTGGCGCATGCGCTGTTTGCGATGGGTTGCTACGAGATCTCGCTGGGCGACACCATCGGCGCAGGCCGGTCCGACAGCATCACGCGGATGCTCGATGCGGTGGCCCTGCGGGTGCCGGTTGGCCATCTGGCCGGGCATTATCATGACACGGGTGGGCGTGCGTTGGAAAACATCGACGCCTCGCTTGGCCGTGGGGTCCGGGTCTTTGACGCGGCCGTGGGCGGCCTTGGGGGATGCCCCTATGCGCCGGGCGCGCCGGGCAATGTGGCCACCGAAGCGGTGGCGCGCCATCTTGCGGCACGGGGGTATGTGACGGGGCTCGATCAGGGTGCGCTTGATGCGGCGGCGGCAATGGCACGGGGGGGGCGCGATGGACAGGCTTGATGTGCAGCTCGATGGGCGTGGGGTGGCATGGCTGCGGCTGAACCGGCCTGACAAGCACAATGCGCTGGATCAGGTGATGATCCGCGAGCTGACCGAGATGGCGGGCCGGTTGGGCGATGACCCCGCCGTGCGGGTGGTGGTGCTGACGGGTGCGGGGCGGTCGTTTTGTGCCGGTGGCGATCTGGGCTGGATGCGAGCGCAGATGGCGGCCGATGCGGTGGGCCGGGCGCGGGAGGCCCAACGCCTTGCCGATATGCTGGGGGCGCTCGACACCATGCCAAAGCCTCTGATCGGCCGGGTGCAGGGCCAAGCCTTTGGTGGCGGTTTGGGTCTGATGAGCGTGTGTGACGTGGCGATCGGGGTCGAGGGCGCGCGCTTTGGATTGACCGAGGTGCGGCTGGGGCTGATCCCGGCCACGATCGCGCCCTATGTGGTGGCCCGGATGGGGGCGGCGCGGGCGCGGCGGGTGTTTTTCTCGGGGCGGGTCTTCGATGCGGCCGAGGCGGTGGATCTGGGTCTTCTGGCGCGCGCGGTGCCTGAGGCAATGCTTGATGCCGCCATCGAGGCCGAGATCGCGCCCTATCTGGCGGCGGCCCCGGGTGCGGTCGCGGCAGGCAAGCGGCTGGTGGCGGATCTGGCATCGTCGATCGATGCGGATCAGATCGGCCTGACCGTCGCGGCCCTGATTGCGTGCTGGGAAAGCCCCGACAGCGCCGAGGGGATCGCGGCGTTCTTTGACAAGCGCAAGCCATGGTGGGAGGCTTGAGGGGGGCGCGCCGCTTGCGCGGCGCGGACGAATTTTCGTACGAAAATTCGGGTGAGGCTCTGCCTCTGTCCGTTCCGGGCAGGCCGGAGTGTTTGGAAAGCAAAGATGGTGAGGGACGCACAGGATGAAGGCGGTTTGGTATGAGCGGTTCGGGCCCGCGGATGCGGTGTTGCAGGCGGGCGAGATGGCCGATCCGGTTGCGGGTCCGGGCGAGGTCTTGGTGCGGCTGCACGCCTCGGGGGTGAACCCGTCGGATGTGAAGCTGCGCGCCGGCGCGCGGGTGGGTGCGGTCATGGCCTATCCGCGCATCGTGCCCCATTCCGACGGGGCGGGCGTGATCGCGGCGGTGGGTCCGGGCGTGGACCGGGCCCGGATCGGGCAGCGGGTCTGGGTCTGGAATGCCGGTTGGCAACGCGCCTGTGGCACGGCCGCCGAATATGTCGCCTTGCCCGCTGAACAGGCAGTGCTGCTGCCCGATCGGGTGGGGTTTGCGCAAGGCGCCTGTTTCGGCATTCCGGCGATGACGGCGTGGTATGGGGTGATGGGCGACGGGCCGGTGGAGGGTCAGACAATTCTTGTGACCGGGGGGGCGGGCAGTGTCGGGCGCTATGCCGTGCAGATGGCGCGCGCGGCAGGCGCGCGGGTGATCGCCACTGTGTCGTCGGCTCGGAAAGCCGCGCATTCCACAGCCGAGCAATGGGTCAATTACCGCGACACAGATGTCGTCGGCGCAGTGATGGAGATAACGGGTGGGGCCGGTGTGGATCGCATCGTTGATGTCGATTTTGCCGCCAATCAGGCCGCAAGCCTTGCGCTGATCAAGCCCGGCGGCACCATAGCGGCCTATGCCAGCGCCTCTGACATGGCGCCACAGCTGTCCTTTTATCCCTTCATGTTCAAGAATGTGCGGCTGCACATGCTGATCGTGTATCAATTGGCGGGTGCGCTGCGCCGCGCGGGCGAGCGGCAAGTGACCGATTGGCTTGAGGCGGGCGTGCTCAGCCATGCGGTGGTGCCCGGCGGGGGTCTGGCCGATTGCGCCGCGGCGCATGATCTTGTGGCGTCGGGTGACAAGCTGGGCACGGTTGTGCTGGACATCTGACCGGGCGGGCGTGCTAGCGTGGCGCGGGTGTCGCCGCGGCAAGCAGGCTGCCGTGCGCAAGCGGAGGGACAGGCAATGACCGGCTATCGCAACCTCAATGGCGCGATCGAGGTTGAAGACATCTCGATCACGCAAAAGCTGTTTCAGGGGCTTTTGGGGCGCGAGGATGCGATTGCCATCATCGACGGGCCGACCGGTGCCGCGCTGACGGCGGGGGTGCTGATCGACCGGATCCGGCGGCTGGCGGGCGGGCTGACCGAGCGCGGTGTGTTGCCCGGTGGCACGGTGGCGATCCTTGCGCCCAACATGCCCGACTATCCGGTGGTCTTTCATGCCGTGGCATGGGGTGGTGGAACGGTGACGACCATCAACCCCAGCTACACCGCCCCCGAGATCGCCCATCAACTGGCCGACGCGGGCGCTGTGATGCTGGTCACCACACCGGCCTTTGCCGCGGTCGCGCGCTTGGCCGCGCAGGGCACGGGCGTGCGCGATGTGGTGGTCATCGGCGGGCAGGACGGCCTGACGCTCGAGGATGTCATGGGGCGCCCCCTGATGGAACAAGCCCCCATCGACCCGACACGCCATGTTGTGGTCTTGCCCTATTCCTCGGGCACGACGGGGCGGCCCAAGGGTGTGATGCTCAGCCATCGCAATCTGGTCGCCAATGTCACACAAGCCGGGGCGGTGGCACAGATCACGCCCGAGGATGTGGCCATCGCCTTTTTGCCGTTCTTTCACATCTACGGCATGACGGTCTTGATGAACCTGTTCTTGCAGCAAAAGGCGCGGCTGGTGACGATGCCGCGCTTTGATCTGGAACAGTTCCTCGGGCTGATCGAGACGCATCGCGCCACGCGGCTCTACATCGTGCCGCCGGTGGCGCTGGCGCTTGCCAAGCACCCGCTGGTTGATCGGTTCGATGTCTCATCGGTGGTCGAGATCTTTTCGGGGGCCGCCCCCCTTGGGCCCGAGACGGAACAGGCCGTGGGCGCACGCTTTGGGGCGCGCGCGGTGCAGGGCTATGGCATGACCGAAATGAGCCCGATTTCGCACATGTCCGCGCCCGGTCACATGCGCCAGGGCAGCAGCGGGCGCGCCGTGCCCCTGACCGAGTGCCGCATCATCGACCCCGCCACGCTTGCCGATCTGCCGCCGGGCAGCGAGGGGGAATTGTGGGTGCGCGGGCCGCAAGTGATGTTGGGCTATCTCAACAACCCACACGCCACCTCCGAAAGCCTGACGCCCGAGGGATGGTTGCGCACGGGCGATCTGGCCGTCATCGATGAGGATGGCTTCATGTTCATCCGCGATCGGCTGAAGGAGCTGATCAAGGTCAAGGGCTTTCAGGTCGCCCCGGCCGAGGTGGAGGCGGCCCTTTGCGCCCATCCCGGGGTGGTCGATGCCGCCGTCGTGGGCCGACCCGACCCGGAGGCGGGCGAGCGGCCCGTGGCCTTTGTCGTGCGCGCGGCGGGGGCAGAACCGGGCGAGACAGAGTTGCAGGCCCATCTCGCAGGCTGCCTTGCGCATTACAAGCACCCCGCCGAATATCGCTTTGTCGCAAGCGTGCCCAAAAGCGCGTCGGGCAAGATCCTGAGGCGGGAGTTGCGGGCGGGGCTGTAAGGCTGACGTCAGGCGGGCCTGCACGCTTTTGCAATTATGTCTCTGCACACAATGGTGCGGCGCGTCCCGGCAGTCGGTTGACGCGGCGTGGCGGCGATGCTTTGCTATGCTCCGAAGCCAGAACCTTCCCCTCAAAAGAAAAGGCTGCAACCGCTTGAGGCAGAAATGAAACTGGATTTGCGCGAGCTTCCGGCGATGGTCGTGTCCCTGCCCGCGGAAACCCGCCGCCGCGCGCATGTCACCGATCATTTCGGAGCGCTGGGCATTTCGTTCGAGTTCATCGACGGCGTAGTGGGCGAGCGCAAGATCCGCAATGTCGCCATCGCCCATCGCAACGCTTTCGACGCCGCCAAGGGCCTGCCTTTCATGGTCTTCGAGGATGATGTGGTCTTTTGCGGCAAGGATCTGGTGCTTAGGGATGTGCCAGAAGACGCGGATATCGTCTATCTTGGCAAGAACGACGACGGCTGTCTGCCGAACGTACCGGAATATTCCGACAGATTCGGCCATCGCTCGCTGGCAAACCTAGCGCTGGCCAGCCGGCATGATGCCAGCTGGCTGCGGCTGCATTCAATGGTATCGGCCCATGCCATCCTGATCATCAGCGAGCGTGGAAACCGGGAATTCCGTGAGGCGCAGCGGATATCGAAGAACCGGATACGCCACTCGACGTGCGCTATGCCTATCTGATGCCAAGGTTGAACGTCTACACGCCGTACCTTCCGCTGTTCATCGAAAACCCGGCGCTGCAACCCGCGCAAAAGGCGACGGGGCGGCGCGTGAACATCACGCATGGTGCCTTGCCGCAGGCCAAGCTGGGCGATGTGCGCCATACGCACAAGCGTGGCGAACCCCTGAGCGTTCAGGTCGTAGAGACCGCGGCCGGACGGCTGGAATGGGATCTGATCGAGATCTGAGGCCGATCAGGCGATCAGCACCTCGAGCGGAAAGCGGTGTTCGCTCCGCAGCGCCTGTTCGACGGCCGCCTTGTCCGCCAGATCCGGGCTGGTGAAACGCAGGGTCCTTTTGTCGGGGAGCGCGGCGAGACTGGCCATGTGCCTGTCGACGTAAGGCGTTTGCCAGTCGTAATCAGCCCGTTTGCGGTGGCCGAGCGCCTTTTGCAGGTTTTTGGGATGAAAGGAGATATAGGCTGTTACATGCGGCTCTGCGAGGAGCTGGGCGATATGCGGCACAAGGTCGTATTCGCCACCCTCGATGTCGATCTTGAGAAATATTGGTTGGCCGGGGGTCGCGTGGGTTTTCAGCACGGTCTCGAGACGAGTTGTTTCCACCTCCCAACTTGTCCGTCGATCAGCGAAAAGCGCACTCGAGCGGCTGTCGCCCCCCGCCCGCTGACTGCCGAGGCGGAAGGGTTCGCCATTGGCTGAAATCGCGGTCTGGCAGATCTTCAGGCGGTGGGCCCAATCCGCGCCACGGTTCAGCTCAAGGTTTCGCGACAGACGTTCGAAGGCCACGGGGTCGGGTTCAAAGGCCACGACCTGCGCCGCGTTGTGCGCGGCATAAAGTGATGTCGGGCCGATCCAGGCGCCGATGTCGAGCATCAGCGTGTCGGGCGTGATATGGGCATCGAAGATATCGAAGGTTTCCGCTTCCCACGTGCCGCCGACGACCTTGGCCCAGAACTGTTCATATGGAGAAGGATCGACGGAAAACGTCGCACCGCGTATGGTCACCACCTGCATTCTTCACCTGCCCGCTGCCCTTGGCCCCGGCGCCCAGCATAGCATGGGGCGCCGGTCCGAGGAAGCCGCGGGGCCGCGCGTGTGCGCCTCACTGTACGCGGCGCGCCATCATCTCATGCACGGCCGCCATGCCGCGATCGACCATGGCTGTGACCTCGGCGGCATGGGTGTGCAGCGCCGCCACCAGCTCTGGGTCGTCCGTGGTCTGGATGACCACGACGCCCGCTTCGGTGATCTCGATGCTGGTGTTCAGCCTGTCGCCGCGCGCAAAGAAAATGTCGAGCGTGGGGCTTTGGATGAAGATCTGCGGGTCGCGCCCTTGTTCGACGCGTCCGATCATGCCGGCCACGTGCGAGATCAATGCCTCCATCACCTGTGGATCCTCGGACGCGGTCACGGTGCGGATACCATCGGGCAGGTTTTCGACCGTTCGGGTGATCGCCGTGAAGTTCTGGAACATCACCGCCAATTCCGCGCTTTCCTCGGGCGTGGCATCAAGCCCGCGCAGACCCGGCATATTGGCCATGTCATGCCCCATCATCCCGCCCGCGCCGTGCTGGTGCAGCCCATGGCCATGGCCCGCCATCTGGGCCAGCGCCCCGCCTTGCCAGGCCCAGACCACGGTCGCACCAAGGGCGGCGAGCAAGGAAAGCGCGAGACGTCCGGGGATCGGCATCGGTTAACCCACCTCATGATGATTGCCATTGTTATCTATCCCATGGCGGTGCCCCACGTCCATGACGGATCGGCCCGCTCCCCGATTTGCCGCACCCCGCCCGGTTGACCCCTTGCGGCATGGGGCGTAAATCAGCACCCAACGACCGGACCAACCGGGGGTCACCCCCCGCCTGAGCAGACCACCGCAAGGACGAGCCAAGGGATACCCATGACCGCGCTCATGTCAGATTATGCCCCGATCCTGATCTTTCTGGCGCTTGCCATCGGGCTGGGGCTTGTGCTGATTGTCGCCGCTCTGGTCGTCGCCGTGAACAACCCCGATCCCGAAAAGCTGTCGGCCTATGAATGCGGGTTCAATGCCTTTGACGACGCCCGGATGAAATTCGACGTGCGCTTTTACCTCGTGTCGATCCTGTTCATCATCTTTGATCTGGAAATCGCCTTTCTGTTCCCCTGGGCCGTGGCTTTTCCGGGCCTGAGCGATCTGGCGTTCTGGTCTATGATGGTGTTTCTCGGCGTGCTGACCGTGGGCTTTGCCTATGAATGGAAGAAAGGCGCGCTGGAATGGGAGTGATGACAGGCACCAATACCGCAGGTCCCGACCCCGAGGCCGCCACCGCCGCCTTGAACCGCAACCTGCAAGACAAGGGGTTCTTGCTGACCTCGACCGAGGACATCATCAATTGGGCGCGCACCGGCAGCCTGCATTGGATGACATTCGGGCTGGCCTGTTGTGCGGTCGAGATGATGCACACCTCGATGCCGCGCTATGACGCCGAACGCTTTGGCATCGCGCCCCGCGCCAGCCCGCGGCAGTCGGATGTCATGATCGTGGCGGGCACCTTGACCAACAAGATGGCACCCGCCTTGCGCAAGGTCTATGACCAGATGCCCGAGCCGCGCTATGTGATCTCGATGGGCTCCTGCGCCAATGGTGGCGGCTATTACCACTACAGCTATTCAGTGGTGCGCGGGTGTGACCGGATCGTGCCGGTGGACATCTACGTGCCGGGCTGCCCGCCGACAGCCGAGGCGCTGCTCTATGGCATATTGCAGTTGCAGCGAAAGATCCGCCGCACAGGCACCATCACGCGCTGACGCGCCGCGCGCCCTGCGCGAAGGAGACGACAGATGAGCGTCGAGGCTCTCAAGGAACTGGCCGCCCATATCGCCGAACGCAAACCCGATGCGGTGATCGCCACCCATGTCTCGGCCCATGGCGAGCTGAGCGTGCACATCACGCCCACAGCGGTGCTGGAGATGGTCGAATGGCTCAGGCAAGACCCGACTTGCCGGTTCGCCACCCTTCTGGACATCACCGCCGTCGATTGGCCCGAGCGTGATCACCGCTTCGATGTGGTGTGGCATTTCCTGAGCATGTATCAAAACCATCGCATCCGGGTGATCTGTGCCCTCCGCGAGGATCAGGTGCTGCCCTCGGTCACGTCGGTCTTTCCCGGGGCCGGCTGGTACGAGCGCGAGGTCTACGACATGTTCGGCATCCTTTTCACCGGGCATGCCGATCTGCGGCGCATCCTGACCGATTACGGCTTTCGCGGGCATCCCTTGCGCAAGGATTTCCCGACCTCGGGCTATACCGAAGTGCGCTATGACGAAAAACTCAAGCGCGTGGTCTATGAACCGGTCAAGCTGGTGCAGGAATACCGGCAGTTCGATTTCATGAGCCCTTGGGAAGGGGCCGATTACGTGCTTCCGGGGGACGAAAAGGCGAATGCCAAGAAGTGATGCAGACGGCAGCCGGACATGATAGCGTCCAGCCTGCGATGAGGTCGGTCGGAATTGTCTGGTCGACGGTGCCGGCGGGTCGCCGGGCAAAAGATGGCTTCAGGGAGCAGATGACATGAGCGGCAGCATCAAGGTCCACATGGAAATCCTCGAACAGGCGCGGGCCTATTGCGAGGCGGTGTGGTATGCGCGCACCGAGGTTTTCGAGCAGATGTGCCACGAGCGCTTTGCCATGAACCTGATCGAACCCGAAGGCCCGACCTATTGGGACAAGGCATCCTTCATCGAGCGCGTGCGCGCCCGCGCACCGGCCGAGGGGCCTGCCTCCTACGAGGTGCTCGACATCGACGTGATGGGCGACCAGATCGCGCGCGTGCATCTGACGGTCGATATTCCCGGCACGCGGTTCGAGGATCACCTGGGCTTCGTGAACATGGACGGCTCGTGGAAATTGCTGACCAAGGTCTTCCGCATCAAGGCCCGTCTGGGCTAGGGACAAGCTGACATGATGGACGGTGCCAAGGGATTTCAGGACGCTCTCACCGGCGAACAGAAGATCCGCAACTTCAACATCAACTTCGGGCCCCAGCACCCGGCGGCGCATGGCGTGCTGCGCCTTGTGCTGGAGCTTGACGGCGAGATCTGCGAACGTTGCGACCCGCATATCGGGCTGTTGCATCGCGGCACCGAAAAGCTGATGGAAAGCCGCACCTATCTGCAGAACCTGCCCTATTTCGACCGGCTCGACTATGTGGGCACGATGAACCAGGAACATGCCTGGGTTCTGGCGATCGAGCGGCTGACGGGCACCCCCGTGCCGCGCCGCGCACAGGTGATCCGTGTGCTGTATTGCGAGATCGGGCGCATCCTGAACCATCTGCTCAACGTCACCACACAGGCGATGGATGTGGGCGCGCTGACCCCGCCCTTGTGGGGGTTCGAGGAACGCGAAAAGCTGATGATCTTTTACGAACGCGCCTGCGGGGCGCGGCTGCATGCGGCCTATTTCCGCCCCGGCGGCGTGCATCAGGATCTGCCGCCTGCCTTGATCGACGACATCGACGCCTGGGCCGATGCCTTTCCCGGGGCGCTTGATGATATCGACACATTGCTGACGGAAAACCGCATCTTCAAGCAGCGCAATGTCGATATTGGCGTCGTGACCGAACAAGACATTCAAGATTGGGGCTTTACGGGCGTGATGGCGCGCGGATCGGGGCTCGCTTGGGATTTGCGGCGCGCGCAACCCTATGAATGCTATGATGAATTCGCCTTCCAAATCCCGGTCGGCACCAATGGCGACAATTTCGACCGCTATCTTTGCCGCATGGCCGAGATGCGGGAATCGACCTCGATCATCAAGCAGGCCTGCGCCAAGCTGCGCGCACCTGAAAATCAGGGCCCGGTGATGACGCGCGGCAAGATCAGCCCACCCAAGCGGTCCGAGATGAAAACCTCGATGGAGGCGCTCATCCATCACTTCAAGCTCTACACCGAAGGCTTCCACGTGCCCGCAGGTCAGATTTATGCCGCGGTCGAGGCGCCCAAGGGCGAGTTTGGCGTCTATCTGGTGGCCGACGGCACCAACAAACCCTACCGCGCGAAACTGCGCGCGCCGGGCTATGCGCATCTTCAGGCGATGGATCACCTGTGCCGCGGCCACCAGCTGGCGGATGTCTCGGCCATTCTGGGCTCGCTCGATATCGTGTTTGGCGAGGTGGACCGCTAACGCGATCTGCCATCTTTGCTTTGAAAATACTCCCGCCGGAGGCTCCGCAGGGTCAACCCGCGCCCCGGCAGACAGATCGAGGAACCGTTCCAGATGCTTCGCCGCCTTCACCCCGACCAGCCCGCCAGCTTTGCCTTCACGCCCGCCAATCAGGCCTGGGCCGAGGCGCAGATCACCAAATACCCCCAAGGGCGGCAGGCCAGCGCCATCATCCCGCTGTTGTGGCGCGCGCAGGAACAGGAAGGCTGGCTGACCCGTCCCGCGATCGAGCATGTGGCCGACATGCTGGGTCTTGCCCATATTCGCGCGCTCGAGGTGGCGACCTTCTACTTCATGTTCCAGCTTGCCCCCGTGGGCTCGGTCGCCCATGTCCAGATCTGTGGCACGCTGTCGTGCATGATCTGTGGCGCCGAGGATCTGATCGCGGTCTGCCGCGACAAGATCGCGCCCAAGGCGCATGCGCTGTCAGCCGATGGCAAGTTCAGCTGGGAAGAGGTCGAATGCCTTGGCGCTTGCGCGAATGCGCCGATGGCCCAGATCGGCAAGGACTACTACGAGGATCTGACCGCCGCGCGGTTGGCCGAGATCATCGACGAGATGGCGGCGGGCCGCGTGCCGACCCCCGGCCCCCAGAACGGGCGTTACGCCGCCGAACCCAAGGGCGGCCCCAGCACGCTCAGGGATCATGTGGCCGACCGCGATCCGCTCAATGCGTCGGCCCGGCGCGCGGTTGATCTAGGCGACACGATCAAGCGCATTGATGGCAGCGAATTGCCGCTTTTGGCGCCTTGGGGGCGGCAATCCGGTGGCTAAGCCGCCATCCTGACCGACACGCAAGCGGGACGGATCACGGGCCATGTCGTCTGACACCCCATAGCTTGCCCATCAGGCGCGAAAATGTCGCGCCCGATGGGCTCGAAACCCGGGCGTGCTCGTCTAGCTCGCCACCTGATAATCAGCATTGGAGCAGATAAGAATGGCTGAAATGACAACAAGCTACCGCTTGGGTGCGGTCATTGTCGTGTGGACGGTCGCCGCGATCCTTGGATTGACGGTGGCGTTGTTCGCGGTGGGTTTTCTGGGGCTTTGGGTGGCCGTGGGCGCCTTTGCGGGTCTGGGCACCGTGCTTGTCTCGGGCTGGATCGGCCAGATCGCTTTTGCAACCGATTTTGACGCGCTGATCGCAAAGCGCGCCGAACAGGCCCGCGCGCGCGACACCACGACCTGAAGAGGCACGCCAAACGCATCTCCCCGCGTTGAAATCACGACAGGTTTGACGATGAACGGGGGGATCGATCATGAACGCGACAACGGCGGGATCGATCAATCCTATGTTTGTCTGGGCCATGGCCTCGATGGCGGGGGTGCTTGCCATGGCCGCGCTCGTGATGCTGGGCGACAGGCGCGTGATGCAGGCGCTGTTTGCGGTGGCGGTCATCTTTCTGGCGCTGGGCCTGCCGTTGTCGATCTTGTTTCCGAACCCGTTGCCCGGCCCGCAAAGGCCGCGATCACCGGGCTGGGACATGGGCGCGCCAACGCCGCGCGCAGCAGCGCCCAAGACCGTGGCCACCAGCCCGGCGGCATCTGTCACGGTGCAACCGGCCGCGACGATTGCCAGCCAAGGCGCAACAGCGCCTGGCGCCTCGCCGGTTGCGGCTGGCCCGGGCACGCGCCCCTCTGGCCTTGATGCCCCGCGCGCGGGCGGGTCGGATGATCTTGCACGCATCAAGGGGGCGGGCCAAAACTGGAAAAACTGTGCCATTCCCTCGGGTTTTACCATTTCGACCAGATCGCGGTCTGGACCCCCGACGAAATCGCGTGGGTCGATCAGAACCTCGAAGGGTTCAAGCGCCGGGTCGTGCGCGATCACTGGGCCGCACTAGCCCGGCAATTGGCCAAAGGCGGCTGACGCGGCTTGGCCCGCAACAGGCACAAGCCACAAAGCGCGGGGCGCGTGCGGGGCCGGGGGATTGCCTTGGCGCCTCGTCTTCCGTTAGGGCTAGGTGCGCTCATGTCTTGCCGTTGGTCATCATGCCCCCGTCACCCGAACACAGCCAGATCGAACGCCGCCGCCGCGGTCAGATCCGGCTTGCCGCCAGTGTCATGGCTGCCACCATGGTGATCTGGATGGGCGCCAGTTTTCTGGGCGGCCGTCTTGGCCTGCATCCGCGCTTTGCCTTTCTGGTCGACCTTGCGGCGATTGCCGCACTGGTCTGGGCGCTGATTGTGACGTATTGGGTTTGGAAAGCGCGCCGCGACGACGCCGCAGAGCGCTGACGCCACAAGGCAGGCCCGCCAGACCCGGGTCAGGACAGATGTGAGAGACGCCAGATGCTTCAGGACAAGGACCGGATCTTTACCAATATCTACGGCATGCATGACCGTACGCTGAAGGGCGCGCGGGCGCGCGGTCATTGGGATGGCACCAAGGACATCATCGCCTTGGGCCGTGACAAGATCGTCGAGATCATGAAGGCAAGCGGTTTGCGCGGGCGCGGCGGGGCGGGCTTTCCCACCGGGCTCAAATGGTCCTTCATGCCAAAGGAAAGCGACGGGCGGCCGAGCTATCTGGTGGTCAATGCCGACGAAAGCGAACCGGGCACCTGCAAGGACCGGGAGATCATGCGCAATGATCCCCATACGCTGATCGAGGGCTGCCTGATCGCGGGCTTCGCGATGAACGCGCATGCCTGCTACATCTATATTCGCGGCGAATACATCCGCGAGCGCGAGGCGCTGCAGGCCGCCATCGACGAATGCTATGATGCGGGGCTTTTGGGCAAGAACGCCGCCCGATCGGGCTGGGATTTCGATCTGTACCTGCATCATGGGGCGGGCGCCTATATCTGTGGCGAAGAAACCGCGCTTCTGGAAAGCCTTGAGGGGCGCAAGGGCATGCCACGCATGAAGCCGCCCTTTCCCGCGGGTTCCGGGCTTTATGGCTGTCCCACCACGGTGAATAACGTCGAATCGATCGCCGTGGCCCCCACGATTTTGCGCCGGGGCGCGGAATGGTTCGCGGGCTTTGGCCGCCCGAACAACGCAGGCACCAAGCTTTTTGCCATTTCGGGCCATGTGAACGCCCCTTGCGTCGTCGAGGAAGCGATGAGCATCCCCTTTGACGAGTTGATCGAGCGGCATTGCGGCGGCATTCGCGGCGGTTGGGACAATCTCAAGGCGGTCATCCCCGGCGGCTCGTCGGTGCCGGTCTTGCCCGCGGCTGTCATGCGCGAAGGCGCGATCATGGATTTCGACTGGCTGCGCGAACAGCGATCGGGGCTGGGCACGGCGGCGGTGATCGTGATGGATCAGTCCACCGACATGATCAAGGCGATCTGGCGGCTGTCCAAGTTCTACAAGCATGAAAGCTGCGGCCAATGCACGCCCTGCCGCGAAGGCACGGGCTGGATGATGCGGGTCATGGGGCGTTTGGTAAAGGGCGAGGCGCAGGTCGCGGAAATCGACATGCTGCTTGATGTCACCAAACAGGTCGAGGGTCACACCATCTGTGCCTTGGGCGATGCGGCGGCCTGGCCCATTCAGGGGTTGATCCGCCATTTCCGCCACGAGATCGAAGACCGTATCCGCATTCGGCGCGATGGGTCGGTCGGGATCGCGGCGGAGTGACGGCGGGCGCCGGGCGGCAGGCGTCGGGTTTGGCGGCGGCATGCATGGCGGTTTTTCTGTCCGCCTGTGCGTCGGAGCCGCCGCTTTTCGTGGTGACGCAAACAGCCATGCCCGATGCCGCAGCCTTGCCCGCGTTGGTGGTGCGCCGCAGCACGGGTGCGCCATTGCTTCGCGAGGATTGGGTCGCGGCGGAAGCGGCCGCGCGCGCCCATTGTGCGGTGCAATCCATGACCTACGCCCGATTGCCGCCGTCACCGGACTACACGCAGATGCGGCTTGAAGGGGGCGCGTTCGCGTTCGTGGCGCGCTGCGTGTGACGTGCAGCCACCGCCTTGGGGCAGGTGCTTGACGCCTATCCCCGGATCGGCGAGACCAAAGCGGGCGGTGTTGCGTGATGCCCCTGCTGGCAAAGGGAACGGCCATGACACTCAAAAGCGTGCGCCCGGCGATTGCGGTCGGTTTGGTTCTCGGGCTCGCGGCCTGTGCGGCTTTGCCCGATCGCGGCCCGCGCGCCGCAGGTCTGCCCTATGACGCGCGCCTCGACACGGGCGAGTCCTGGCGCGATATCACCGTTCTGGTGCGCGCGCCCGGTGCCAGCTTGGCCGAGGCGCGTGAAAGCGCCCGTTACGAGGCCACGCGCCATTGCCTTGATCGCAGCGGCTTTTCGGCGGTCGATTGGGTGATCGATGCCGCGACAGGCGACTGGGCCGTTGCGCGCAGCCCGGCGGACGAGCCGATCGTGACAGGGCGCTGTGTCGGGCGGTAAGCGGGCCCCGCATTGATTGCACATCTTTTTCAAGATCGCTGATCTTGCAGGCCTGATATGCGCGGCAAAGCTGGGTGATTGGCCGCGCAAGCGTTGCCGCGCGTGACGATGACCTTGCGCTAGGGCAGGGTGCGGTCCCATCTGTAGAGGCAGATCACAGCCCCAAGGGTGTCACGATGATGAAGGCTACAGCACGGATCATTGCGGTTTTTCTCTGGGTGATGGCTTTTGGCCTGTTCATGTCGGTAGGCGCCGCGCGCGCGGATCGGTTTGACCCCCTGCGCGATGACGCGCGGCTGCACAATGGGCTGTTGGTGATCACCATCGGGCGCCATATCGAGCGCCGCTGCCCGACCATCGAGCGGCGCAAATTTGTCGCCAACGGCTATCTCCTGGGATTGGCCCGACATGCCATGTCGCTGGGCTTCAGCCGGGCCGAGGTTACCGCTTATGTCGAAGACGACACCGAACAAGAGCGCTACATCGCGCTGGCCCGCCGCTATTTCGCCGAACGCGGTGTTCTGAGCGATGGCGACGTCGAAGGGGCCTGTCGCGTGGGCCGCGACGAAATCGCCGCGGGATCGCCCATTGGCAGACTGCTTCGCGGGGGCTAAAAGCGGGCCAATCGCGACAGCGTCGGGTGGGATCGTCTGGACCCGATCCCAAAACCGCCCGCGCCCGAGGAAGGACCGCACCCCATGAGCGACCTGCGCAAGATCATCATCGACGGCCATGAAATCGCGGTCGATCCCGCGATGACGCTGATTCAGGCCTGTGAGCAGGCTGGGATCGAGATTCCACGCTTTTGCTATCACGAACGCCTGTCGATCGCGGGCAATTGCCGGATGTGTCTGGTCGAGGTGGTGGGCGGCCCGCCGAAACCCGCCGCGTCTTGCGCGATGCAGGTGCGCGATCTGCGCCCCGGCCCGGATGGTCAGCCGCCCGTCGTCAAGACCAATTCACCGATGGTGAAAAAGGCCCGCGAAGGCGTGATGGAGTTCTTGCTGATCAACCATCCGCTGGATTGTCCGATCTGCGATCAGGGCGGCGAATGCGATCTGCAAGATCAGGCGATGGCCTATGGCGTCGATTTTTCGCGCTACCGCGAACCCAAGCGCGCCTCGGACAACATGGATCTGGGCCCCTTGGTCAAGACCGAGATGACGCGCTGCATTTCCTGCACGCGCTGTGTGCGCTTCATCACCGAGGTGGGCGGCGTGCCCGAAATGGGCCAGACCGGCCGCGGCGAGGATGCCGAGATCACCAGCTATCTGGGCGCATCGCTGGTGTCCGAGTTGCAGGGCAATATCGTCGATCTGTGCCCTGTGGGCGCGCTGACATCGAAACCCTATGCCTTTACCGCCCGGCCGTGGGAGCTGACCAAGACCGAATCCATCGATGTGATGGACGCGCTGGGCAGCAATATCCGCATCGACACCAAGGGGCGCGAAGTCATGCGCATCTTGCCGCGCAACCATGACGGCGTGAACGAGGAATGGCTGAGCGACAAATCCCGCTATGTCTGGGATGGGCTTAGGCGTCAGCGCCTCGACAAGCCTTATATCCGCGACAACGGCAAGCTGCGCCCGGCCACCTGGCCCGAGGCGCTGAGCCTGGCCGCCGACAGGATCAAGGGCGCGCGAAAGCTGGCTGGTCTGGTGGGCGATCTGGCCCCGGTGGAAGCCGCCTTCGCGCTGAAGGCACTGGTCGAAGGGCGGGGCGGGGCGGTCGAATGCCGCATCGATGGCACCAAACTGCCCGCGGGCAACCGGGCGGCCTATGTCGGCACCGCCACGATCGAGGATATCGACACGGCAAAGGCGATCTTGCTCATCGGCACCAACCCCCGCGCCGAGGCGCCGGTTCTCAATGCCCGCATCCGCAAGGCATGGGCGCGCGGCGCGCGCGTTTCGCTGATCGGCGCGGCGGTGGACCTGACCTATGATTACGCCCATCTGGGCACCGACCGCGCGGCGCTGGCCGGCCAAATCGGTATGGCGCATACCACGGCCGCTGATCTGGACAGCATCGTGATCGTGGGTCAGGGCGCCCTGCGCGAGGCCGATGGTGCGGCCGTGCTGGCCCATGCGATGCAGATCGCGGCCGAAAGCCGGTCGGGCCTTCTCATCCTTCACACGGCCGCCGCCCGCGTGGGTGCGATGGATGTGGGGGCGGTGACCGAGGGCGGGCTTGCTGCGGCGGTCGACGGCGCGGATGTGATCTGGTCGCTCGGCGCCGACGAGGTCGACATCGCCCCGGGGCCCTTCGTGATCTATCAGGGCAGCCATGGCGACCGCGGCGCGCATCGTGCCGATCTGATCTTGCCCTGCGCCGCATGGACCGAGGAACAGGGTCTGTTCGTCAACACCGAAGGCCGCCCGCAACTGGCACAGCGCGCGGGTTTCCCGCCCGGCGAGGCCAAGGAAAACTGGGCCATCATCCGCGCCCTTTCGGCCCAGATCGGGGCCGCGCAACCTTGGAATTCGCTGGCCCAGTTGCGCCAGGCAATGGTCGCGGCCGCGCCACATCTTGCGCTGATCGACGCGGTGCCGGAAAACACAGGCGAGGCGCTGCCGCTGGGCACGTTGGGCGCTGCGGCTTTTGTCACCGCGGTGGCGGATCATTTCCTGACCAACCCGATCAGCCGCGCGTCGGCCTTGATGGCTGATTTGTCAGCCCGGGCCAAGGCACGGTCCGACAGCAAGATCGCGGCAGAGTAATAATGGGCAGGCAAGGCGGGTCTGGCGCGTTTGCCATGGGTGTCGCGGTGGTCTTTCTGGCGGGGTGCCAATCGGCCGATGACGCGGGCGCGCAAAACGCCCCGCCCCCCCGGTTCGACGGGGTGGCAACCCGATTGCTGGACAATGATCTGGTCAATTTTCAAGTGCGCCTGTCGAGGGCCGCCACCCGCGACGACGTGGCCGCTTACGCGCGGTGCGCGGCTGCGCAATACGCGCTGATCCGTGGCTTTGGCTTTGCGCGACATGTCCGCACAACCGTGCAGGAACAGGGTGGCGTTTGGGTCGGAGATGCGGTTTACACCATCTCGCCGGCGCTCCCGCGGGGGCTTTTGACACTCGACGCCGAAGTTGTGGCGGCCGCATGCGCCGAGCAGGGGATACCGACGGTTTAAGGGACGACCCATGGACGGCTTCTTTTCGACCACGCTGGGCCTGATGACGATCATGGCGGCACAAAGCCTGCTGGTGATCGGTTTTGTCATGGTCAGCCTGTTGTTCCTTGTCTACGGCGACCGCAAGATCTGGGCGGCCGTGATGATGCGGCGCGGCCCCAATGTGGTGGGCCCGTTTGGCCTGTTGCAGACGGTGGCCGACGCGCTGAAATACGTCGTCAAAGAGGTGGTGATCCCCGCCGGTGCCGACAGGCCCGTGTTCTTGATGGCGCCCATGACCAGCTTTGTTCTGGCCATCCTGGCTTGGGCGGTCATTCCCTTCAACGACACATGGGTTCTGGCCGATATCAATGTGGCCATCCTCTATGTGTTCGCGATGTCCTCGCTCGAGGTTTACGGCGTGATCATGGGGGGGTGGGCGTCGAACTCGAAATACCCGTTCCTTGGGTCGCTGCGGTCCGCGGCACAGATGATTTCCTATGAGGTGTCGATCGGCCTGATCATCATCGGGGTGATCATCTCGACCGGGTCGCTCAATTTCGGCGCGATCGTGGGCGCGCAGGATACCCAGTATGGCCTCTTTGGCTGGTATTGGCTGCCGCATCTGCCGATGGTGTTCTTGTTCTTCATCAGCGCTTTGGCCGAAACGAACCGCCCGCCCTTCGATCTGCCCGAGGCGGAATCAGAACTGGTTGCGGGCTATCAGGTGGAATATTCCTCGACGCCGTTCCTGCTGTTCATGGCGGGCGAATACATCGCCATCTTCCTGATGTGTGCCCTGATCACGCTGTTGTTCTTTGGCGGCTGGCTCAGCCCGTTCCCCTTCATCCCCGACAGCCCGTTGTGGATGATCGCCAAGATGGCGTTTTTCTTCTTTCTCTTCGCGATGGTGAAGGCGATCGTGCCGCGCTACCGCTACGATCAACTGATGCGGCTGGGCTGGAAGGTGTTCTTGCCGATGTCGCTGGGCTGGGTCGTTCTGGTGGCCTTTTTCGCGAAATTCGAACTTTTCGGTGGCGCTTATGCCCGCTGGGCGATCGGAGGCTGAGATGACCCAGATCGACTGGACCCGCGCGACGAAGTATTTCCTGCTTGGCGATATCTGGGCCGGGTTCCGGCTTGGGATGAAATATTTCTTCGCCCCGAAGGTCACGGTGAACTATCCGCATGAAAAAGGCCCGCTGTCGCCGCGGTTCCGCGGCGAGCATGCGCTGCGCCGCTATCCCAACGGCGAAGAACGCTGCATCGCCTGCAAGCTCTGCGAGGCGATCTGTCCCGCTCAGGCCATCACCATCGATGCCGAACCGCGCGAAGACGGCTCGCGCCGCACCACGCGCTATGACATCGACATGACGAAATGCATCTATTGCGGGTTCTGCCAGGAGGCCTGCCCGGTTGATGCCATCGTCGAAGGGCCGAATTTCGAATTCGCCACCGAGACCCGCGAAGAGCTTTTCTATGACAAGGAAAAGCTGCTGGCCAACGGGGAGCGTTGGGAATCGGCCATTGCCCGCAATCTTGAACTGGATGCGCCCTACAGATGAGCGATACGCCACAAAACCCGCTTGAGGCGTTGATGCGCCAGACCCAAGAGATGACCGAGGCTTGGACCAGGGCGCTCAACCCGGCGATGGGCGGCTTCAACCCCGCGCAGATGGACAAGCTCTGGCCGACTGTCCCTGCCGAGATGCTGGAGGCGTTCTTTGGCAAGCAATTCAACCCCGAGGGGCTGGATGCCAAAACCCGGCTGTTGCTGACGCTCTTGGGTCTGACGGTGCAAGGCGCGGTCGCCGAAGCCCAGATCAGGCTGACGGTGCGCCATGCCGTCGAAGCGGGCGCCACCAAGCAGGAGGTCGCCGAAACCATCGGGATCGCCGCATTGTTCGGCGGTGTGCCTGCGATGACCAAGGCCATGGACCTTGCCACCGAGGCATTGGACGGCACACAGGAGCGCTGAGATGACCATGGGTGATGCCATCTTTTACCTGTTCACCCTGTCGCTCCTGACGGGTGGGCTCTTGACCGTGATGGCGCGCAATCCGGTCCATTCGGTGCTGTGGCTGATCCTTGCGTTTTTGTCGGCGGCGGGCCTGTTCGTTCTGATCGGCGCGGAATTCGTCGCCATGCTGCTCATCATCGTCTATGTCGGCGCCGTGGCGGTTTTGTTTCTTTTCGTGGTGATGATGCTCGACATCGATTTTGCGGCGCTGAAGGCCGAAATGGCCCGCTATATGCCCTTGGGCGCGCTGATCGGCGTGGTCTTGTTGATGCAGTTGGGGCTGGCCTTTGGCGTGTGGGAGTTTTCGGCCGGTGTCGACAGCCGGCTTGGCAACCCCATTCCGCCATTGAGTGAGGCGCATAATACCCAAGCCCTGGGGCTGATCCTTTACGATCGCTATGTGCTTTTGTTTCAGGTGTCGGGTCTGATCTTGCTGGTCGCGATGATCGGGGCAATCGTGCTGACCTTGCGCCATCGGACAGATGTGAAGCGCCAGAATGTCGTGGCGCAGATGATGCGCGATCCAGCCAAGGCAATCGAGATGAAGGACGTCAAACCGGGACAGGGTTTGTGAGATTTTGACACGATTATTCGTACGAATAATCGCATGATGCGAATTTTCGTACGAAAATTCGAGCAAGGCCATGATCGGACATGGCACGAATTGGAAGGCCAAGCAGGGCGCAGATGCCTTGCGGAGGGACGAGATGACGATCGGACTTGAACATTATCTGACGGTTGCCGCCGCGCTTTTCGTGATCGGCATCTTCGGCATCTTTCTCAACCGCAAGAATGTGATCGTCATCTTGATGTCGATCGAACTGGTGCTGTTGTCGGTCAATATCAATCTGGTCGCCTTTTCGGCCTATCTGGGCGACCTGACGGGTCAGGTCTTTACCTTGTTCGTCCTGACCGTCGCCGCCGCCGAGGCCGCGATTGGTCTGGCCATCCTTGTCTGCTTCTTCCGCAACCGCGGCACGATCGCGGTCGAAGATGTCTCGAATATGAAGGGCTGAGGCACATGGAAACGATCCTCCTTTTTGCCCCCCTTGTTGGTGCGCTGATCGCGGGCTTTGGCTGGCGGATCATCGGGGAAACCGGCGCGCAGGTCGTGGCGACGGGCATGCTGTTTTTGTCGTGCCTTCTGTCTTGGGTGATTTTCCTGGGTTTTGACGGCACGACCCATACCCACAGCCTGTTTACCTGGATCGAAAGCGGCACACTGTTCACCGACTGGGCGATCCGGATCGACCGGCTGACGGCGATCATGCTGATCGTGATCACCAGCGTTTCCGCGCTCGTGCATCTGTATTCCTTTGGCTACATGGCGCATGACGACAACTTCAGGCATGGCGAAAGCTACCGGCCGCGGTTCTTTGCCTATCTGTCGTTCTTCACCTTTGCCATGCTGATGCTGGTGACCGCCGATAACCTGTTGCAGCTGTTTTTCGGCTGGGAAGGGGTCGGCGTGGCCTCCTACCTCTTGATCGGCTTCTACTACCGCAAGCCGTCGGCGGGGGCGGCCGCGATGAAGGCCTTCATCGTCAACCGGGTTGGCGATTTCGGTTTTCTCTTGGGGATCTTCGCCCTGTTCTGGCTGTCGGATTCGATCCAGTTCGACGTCATCTTGCCGATGGGCGCCGAATTCGGGCAGATGAAGATCAGCTTCCTGGGGATGGAGCTGAACGCGGCCAATACCATTGCGATGCTCTTGTTCATTGGCGCGATGGGCAAATCGGCACAGCTGTTCTTGCACACATGGCTGCCAGACGCGATGGAGGGGCCGACGCCGGTGTCGGCGCTGATCCACGCCGCCACGATGGTCACGGCGGGCGTGTTTCTGGTCTGCCGCATGTCGCCCCTGATGGAATATGCGCCTTTTGCCACCAATTTCATCATCGTGATGGGGGCCGCGACCGCCTTTTTCGCCGCGACGGTCGGCTTGGTTCAAAACGACATCAAGCGTGTGATCGCCTATTCGACCTGTTCACAGTTGGGCTACATGTTCGTGGCCGCCGGTGTCGGCGTCTATTCGGTCGCGATGTTTCACCTGTTCACGCATGCTTTCTTCAAGGCGATGCTGTTTCTGGGCGCGGGCAGCGTCATCCATGCGATGCATCACGAGCAGGACATGCGCCATTACGGGGGCTTGCGCAAAAAGATCCCCTATACCTTTGCCGCCATGATGATCGGCACGCTGGCGATCACGGGGGTGGGTGTTCCCACCACCTATGTCGGCTTTGCGGGCTTTTTCTCAAAGGATGCGGTGGTCGAGTCTGCTTATGCTTTCGGCGGGCAGTTGGGCCAATATGCGTTCTGGGCGCTGATCCTTGCCGCCGTTTTCACCAGCTTTTACAGCTGGCGGCTGATGTTCCTGACCTTTTTCGGCGCGCCGCGCGGCAACAAGCACACCCATGAGCACGCTCATGAAAGCCCATGGACGATGTTGGTGCCTTTGGGCGTGCTGGCAGTGGGCGCGGTGTTTTCGGGCGTGGTGTGGTACAATTCCTTTTTCGGCAAGACCGATGCGGTCGGCCGCTTTTTCGGCGTCCCTTATGAGGTTGCCGAGAGCCACGGCGAAAGCGATGCGGCCCATGGCACTGATGCCAAGCCCGAAGGCAAGGGCTATGCCCATTACAATCTGGTCGGCGCCCCCGGCGAGGGCGCAATCCATGCGGCGGCCGACAACACCATCCTCAACGATGCCCATGAAGTGCCCAAATGGGTCAAGTGGAGCCCGTTTTTTGCCATGATCCTTGGGCTGGTCACCGCCTATTGGTTCTATATCGTCAACCCGTCCTTGCCGCGGCGTCTGGCCGAAAACCAGCGCTACCTCTACCAGTTCCTGCTGAACAAATGGTATTTCGACGAGGTCTATGACTTTGTGTTCCTGCGCCCGGCCGGGTGGCTTGGCCGCTTTTTGTGGAAGCGCGGCGATGGCGCGGTGATCGACGGCGGGATCAACGGGCTGGCGCTTGGCCTTATTCCCTTGATCACGCGCCTCGCGGGTCGGGCGCAATCTGGCTACATCTTTACCTATGCCTTCGCGATGGTGCTGGGGATTGTCGTGCTCGTCACTTGGGTGACGTTGCGGGCGGCCGGCTGAGGAACGACCCATGGACAACCTGCTTTCCATCGTCACCTTCCTGCCGCTTGTGGCGGCGCTGATCCTGGGCGTGTTCCTGCGCGGCGAAGATGCGGCCGCCCAGCTTAACGCCAAGCGGCTTGCCCTGGCGGCCACCAGTGCAACCTTTCTGATCTCGCTGGCGCTATGGGTGGAATTCGACCCCAGCGACACCGGCTTTCAACTGGTCGAGCAAACCGATTGGCTGTTCGGCCTGACCTACAAGGTGGGCGTTGACGGTATCAGCGTGCTGTTCGTGCTGCTGACCACGTTTCTCATGCCGATCACCATCGCGTCGTGCTGGGGCGTCACGCACCGCGTCAAGGAATACATGATCGCCTTGCTGGTGCTCGAAACGCTGATGATCGGCGTGTTCGTGGCGCTCGATCTGGTGCTGTTCTACCTGTTCTTCGAGGCGGGCCTGATCCCGATGTTCCTGATCATCGGCATCTGGGGCGGCAAGGATCGCATCTATGCGGCTTTCAAGTTCTTTCTCTACACCTTCCTTGGCTCGGTGCTGATGCTGGTGGCCATGATCGCGATGTATGTCGATGCCGGCACGACCGACATCGTGGCGCTTTTGGACCATGAATTCGCTGCCGGTCCGGTCAATCTGATGGGCTGGCAGGTTGCGGGCGGCATGCAGATGCTGTTGTGGCTGGCCTTTTTCGCCAGCTTCGCGGTCAAGATGCCGATGTGGCCGGTTCATACCTGGTTGCCCGATGCGCATGTTCAGGCACCCACTGCCGGGTCCGTCGTGCTGGCCGCGATCTTGCTGAAGATGGGCGGTTACGGCTTTTTGCGCTTTTCGCTCCCCATGTTCCCGGTTGCCTCTGACATCATGGCACCGCTGGTCTTGTGGCTGTCGGTCATTGCCATCATCTACACCAGCCTTGTGGCGATGGTGCAGGAGGACATGAAAAAGCTGATCGCCTATTCCTCGGTGGCGCATATGGGCTTTGTCACCATGGGTATTTTCGCCGCCAACCAGCAGGGCGTGGATGGGGCGATTTTCCAGATGATCAGCCATGGCTTCATCTCGGGCGCCTTGTTCCTGTGCGTCGGCGTGATCTATGACCGGATGCACACCCGCGATATCGACGCCTATGGCGGGCTTGTGGTGCGCATGCCCGCCTATGCCGCCATCTTCATGCTGTTCACCATGGCCAATGTGGGTCTGCCCGGAACATCGGGCTTTGTGGGCGAATTCCTGACGCTGATCGGTGTGTTTCAGGTCAACACATGGGTGGGTGTTCTGGCCGCTACGGGCGTGATCTTGTCGGCGGCTTACGCGCTGTGGCTGTACCGCCGGGTGGTGTTTGGCGATCTGATCAAGGAAAGCCTGAAATCCATCACCGACATGACGCGCCGCGAAAAGGCGATCTTTGCGCCGCTGGTGGTCATGACCCTGCTTCTGGGCGTCTATCCCAGCCTTGTGACCGACATGATCGGCCCTTCGGTCGAGGCGCTTGTTTCCACCTATGATCTCGCTCTGGCGGCCCATGCCGCCGATGCGATGGTCGCGGCCAATGATTGAGGTGATCCGATGACCGGCGCAGATTTTGCCATCCTGATCCCCGAGATCGTGCTGTCCCTATTTGCGATGGCTGCATTGATGGGCGCTGTCTACACGTCCAAGGACGGGCTTGCGCCCGCATTGACGACCGGCACGGCGCTGGTCTTTGTCGTGATGGCCCTTTACATCGGCATCGGCGCGGATGGAACGCGCGTGGCATTTGGCGGCATGTTCGTCGATGATGCCTTTGCCCGCTTTGCCAAGATCACGATCCTGCTGTCGGCGGCGGCGGTTCTGCTGATCGGCCGTGACTACATGGAAAAGGCCGATATCCTGCGCTTTGAATATCCGGTTCTGGTCACGCTGGCGGTGATCGGGATGATGGTGATGGTTTCGGCGGGCGATCTGATCGCGCTTTACATGGGGCTCGAACTGCAATCGCTGGCGCTTTACGTCATCGCGTCCTTGCGGCGCGACAGCGTCCGCTCGACCGAGGCGGGGTTGAAGTATTTCATTCTGGGCGCGCTGTCGTCGGGGCTTTTGCTCTATGGCGCGTCGCTGACCTATGGCTATGCGGGCACCACGCTGTTTTCGGGCATCATCGAGACCGCGACCGCGGGCGAGATGCCCCTGGGCCTGTTGTTCGGTCTGGTCTTCGTGATGGCGGGGCTGGCCTTCAAGGTGTCGGCCGCGCCCTTCCACATGTGGACGCCCGATGTCTACGAGGGCGCACCCACCCCCATCACGGCCCTTTTCGCCACCGCCCCCAAGGTCGCGGCGATGGCGCTGTTTGCGCGGGTCGTTCATGATGCATTCGGCGCTGCTGTGGGCGATTGGCAACAGATCGTGGCCTTTCTGGCCGTGCTCTCGATGTTTGTGGGCGCCGTTGCCGCGATCGGCCAGACCGATATCAAGCGGCTCATGGCCTATTCCTCGATCAGCCACATGGGCTTTGCGCTGATGGGGCTGGCGGCGGGCACCGAACAGGGTGTGACCGCCATGCTGATCTACATGGCGATCTATGTCACGATGAACATCGGCACCTTTGCCTTTATCCTCAGCATGGAGAAAGACGGCCGACCGGTCACGGACATCAGCGCGCTGTCATCCTTTGCCAGCCGCGAAGGGGCCAAGGCGCTGGCGCTCTTGGTCTTGATGTTCAGCCTTGCGGGCGTGCCGCCGCTGGTGGGCTTTTTCGGCAAATACGCTGTCTTGTGGGCCGCGGTCGAGGCGGGCATGGCGTGGTTGGCCATCGCGGGTGTGATCGCCTCGGTGATCGGGGCCTATTACTACCTGCGCATCGTCTATCTGATGTATTTCGGGCAAGATCGCGCGGGGCTCGATGGCCGGATGGGCGTGGCGCAATATGCAGGCCTCATGGCGATGGCGGCACTGATCGCGCTGGCGTGGCTGCCCGGTGTCAATCTTCTTGGGCTGGAAGGGATGGCCGCACAGGCCGCCGGAACGCTTGTCCGCTGAGCTTGCCCGTTGGCCCGAAGGGGTGGGCCGTGTGATCTTGCCCACCACCGACAGCACCATGGCCGAGGCCGCGCGACAGGCCCCGCATCTGCCCGGCCCAACATGGATATGCGCCTTGGCGCAGACCGCTGGTCGGGGGCGGCGCGGGCGGGAATGGAAGATGCCGTCTGGCAATTTCGCAGCATCGCTCGTGATGCAGCCCCAAGGGGGGGCAGCACAGGCCGCGCTCCGGTCGTTTGTGGCCGCCCTTGCGCTGCGGGATGCGCTGGGCGCGGTCATGGGCCGGCCCGAAGGGCTGGCGCTGAAATGGCCCAATGATGTGCTATTGAATGGGGGCAAGGTTGCGGGCATCTTGCTGGAAAGCGTCGGACAGGGGGCGCGCATCGACAGGCTGATCATCGGCGTCGGTGTCAATCTGGCATCCGCCCCCGATCCCGCAACGCTCGCGCCGGATGCTGTGCGGCCCGTCAGCCTGTTGGGGGAAACCGGCGTTGCGATCGTTCCCGAGGATTTCCTGACCCATCTGGCGCATGGCTTTGCGCGCTGGGAACAGGGCTTTGCCACCTATGGGTTCGGCCCGATCCGCACCGCATGGTTGCGCGATGCGGCCCGGATCGGACAGATCATCACCGCACGCACGACCCGCGATGCGGTCACGGGCACCTTCGTCGACGTGGACATGGAGGGGCATCTTGTGCTGGAAACACCTACAGGCCGCCAGATCATCGCGGCGGCTGATATCTTTTTCTAACGGGGGCGGGCATGCTGCTCTGCATCGACTGCGGCAATACCAACACGGTTTTCAGCGTCTGGGATGGCGCGCGCTTCTTGTGCACCCTGCGCACCGCGACCGATCATCAGCGCACGGCCGATCAATACTATGTCTGGTTCTCGACGCTGATGGCCCATCACGCAATCCCGATCGACATCGATCAGGTGATCTTGTCCTCGACCGTGCCGCGGGTGGTGTTCAACCTGCGGGTTCTGTGCGACCGCTATTTCAATTGCCGCCCGCTGGTGGTGGGCAAGCCCGAATGCCTGTTGCCGCACCCGCCCCGCGTGGATGCCGGCACGCAAGTTGGCCCCGACCGGCTGGTCAACACGGCGGGCGCCTATCAGCGTCATGGCGGCGATCTGATCGTGGTCGATTTCGGTACGGCCACGACATTCGACGTGGTGGCCCATGACGGGGCCTATGTGGGCGGCGTGATCGCGCCGGGTGTGAACCTGAGCCTCGAGGCGCTGCACCACGCCGCCGCCGCCCTGCCGCATGTCGATGTGACCAAGCCGCAGCGGGTCATCGGCACGAATACGGTTGCTTGCATGCAGTCAGGTGTGTTCTGGGGGTATGTGGGGCTTGTGCGCGGGGTGTGTGACCGAATTCGCGCCGAACATGAGCGGCCCATGCGCATCATCGGGACTGGCGGGCTTGCCTCGTTGTTCTCGCAAGGTGATGTGCTGTTTGACCGGATCGAGGATGATCTGACCATGCATGGCCTGACGGTCATTCACCAATACAACAAGGATCAAGGCACCATATGACTGATCGGAACCGGCTGATCTACCTCCCCCTTGGTGGCGCGGGGGAGATCGGCGTGAATTGCTACGTCTATGGCTATGGGCCCATTGATCAGGAACGGCTGATCGTGGTCGATCTGGGCGTGGGCTTTCCCGACATGGATGGCCAGCCCGGCGTCGATCTGATCTTGCCCGACATCGCGTGGCTCGAGGCGCGGCGCGACCGGATCGAGGCGATCTTCATCACCCACGCCCATGAAGACCATGTGGGCGCGGTGGGCCATTTGTGGTCGCGCCTGCGCGCCCCGGTACATTGCCGGGCCTTCACCGCCATTCATGCGCGGCGCAAGCTCGACGATGCCGGGCAATCCACCGAATCGGTGCAGGTGGCGCCGGTCTGGCCCGGTACGGTCAAGGCCGGACCCTTCACGGTGCAATTCGCCCCGGTCAGCCATTCGATCCCCGAAGCCTCGGCGCTGGTGATCGACACGCCGGCGGGCCGCATCGTGCATTCGGGCGATTTCAAGATCGACCGCGCCCCGATCGTGGGCGAAGCCTTTGACGAGGATCTTTGGCGCCAGATCGGCCAGGATGGCGTGCTGGCCTATATCTGCGATTCGACCAATGTCTTTACCCGCCACCCCGGCCGCTCGGAAAGCCAGTTGCCCGAACCCATCGGGGAATTGATCGCGGGTGCCAAGGGGCTGGTCGTGGCCACCACCTTTGCCTCCAATATCGCACGGCTGAAAACGCTGGCTGATGCGGGTGTGGCCAATGGGCGGTCCATCTGTCTGATGGGGCGCGCGATGAAGCGGATGGTCAGCGCCGGCGAAGAGGCGGGCGTGCTCAGGGGCTTTCCCCGCACGCTCAGCCCCGAAGACGCGCTTGATGTCGCGCGCGAGAACCTGATGCTGATCGTGACCGGTTCACAGGGTGAACGCCGCGCGGCGTCGGCCTCGCTGGGGCGCGGCAGCTATCTGGGCCATGAGATGAAAGAGGGGGACATGTTCCTGTTCTCCTCCAAGACCATTCCGGGCAACGAAGTGCCGGTCAGCCGCATCAAGAACGCGCTGGCCGAAAAGGGCGTGGATGTGATCGATGACAGCCATGGGTTTTACCATGTCTCGGGCCATGCCAACCGCCCCGATCTGGAAGCGATGCACGACATCTTGCGTCCCAAGATCCTGATCCCCTGCCATGGCGAATACCGCCACCTGCGTGAACATGCGCAGTTGGCCCTGTCCAAGGGCATGTCGGGGATCGTGGCGGCCAACGGGTCGATGGTCGAACTGTCGGGCAACGCGCCGCGCATCGTCGAATACATCGAGGTGACCAAGACCTATCTGGATGGCACGGCCTTTGTGGGTGCGCTCGACGGGGTGATCCGTGACCGCATGAAGCTGGCGCTCAATGGCCTGGTGGCGGTGGCCGTGATCGTCGATGAGGATGATGTCTTGATCGAAGACAGCTGGGTTGCGCTGCGCGGTCTGCCCGAGGTGTCGGGCAAGGGCGCCGATCTGGCCCAGACGATCGAGGATGAGCTGGCCCGCGCCATGCCGCGCTTCGATGCCAGGACGGTCAATGATGACGACCGTCTGGAGGAAGCGATCCGGCGTTCCGTGCGCAACCTGTGCCTGATCGAAATCGGCAAGAAGCCCGAGGTGACGGTGCTGATCCAGCGTTTGATGGCGGCCTGAGCGCGGCCGCCATCGTTCCGCGATCACGCCGCCGCGTCGGCGGTTTCGGCCGGGGCCACAGCCTCGGCCTTTTTCACGCGCCGCCGCCGCTTGGGCTTGGGGGCGTCGGCGATGTCTTCGGCAATGGTCGCGGGCTGGGTCTGTGTTTCCACGACATCCGTGACAGTGTCGCTGTCTTCATCTTCGGCGACAAAGGGGCGTGGCGGGCCGCCGCGCCGTTCGTCAAAGCTTTTCGCGATGAAATCAGGCAGGTGGTCGCCCATGCCCATGGCGCGATCCCCGCCGTCGTGGCCACGGCCTCGGTTGCGGTCGTCGCGGTTGCGGTCATGGCGGTGGTCGCGCGCGGGTCGGTCAGCGCGGTCTTCGCGCTCGGGCCGCTCGCTGTGCTCGCCACGGGGCGTCTGCTCGCTGCGCTCGGTGCGCGCGGGCCGCTGTGCGGGCTCGACCGGTTCCACGGCGGCCACAGCAGGGGATGCTTCGACGCGGGGGGCGATGGCTGCGGGCTCATCGCGCTTTGCGCCACGCCCACCGCGGCTGCGCCGCGAACGGCTGCGCGGGGCGCTGTCATCCTCGGCGGTGGCGGTGCTGCCGGGGGTGGTGGTGGCAGCGGCGGCGTTGGGGGCCCATGGCGCGTCGGCGCGCGGGATCGGGCCGCCGATCAGCGCCTCGATGGCACCCAGATACTTGTCATCCGACGGCACACCGAGCGAGATTGCCACGCCCGACCGACCCGCGCGGCCCGTGCGGCCGATGCGGTGGATGTAATCTTCGGCATGGCTGGGCAGATCGTAGTTGAACACATGGCTGACGCTGGGAATATCAAGCCCGCGTGCCGCCACATCCGATGCGATCAGGAAGCGCAGCTTGCCTTCGCGGAACCCATCGAGCGTGCGGGTGCGATGCGACTGGTCCAGATCGCCATGGATCGGCTCGGCATCATAGCCGTGTTTCTTGAGCGATTTCGCAACGATATCCACATCCACCTTGCGGTTGCAGAAGATGATCGCATTGGTGCAACGTTCGGCTTCGGCATTGATGGCCGCGCGCAGCATTTCACGCTTTTCGCTGGCCGCGGTTTCGCGGTCGCGGCGCGAGGGACGAAATTCGATCAGCCGCTGTTCGATGGTTTCGGATGCGGTGGCCTGTCGCGCCACTTCGATGCGGGCGGGGTTCGACAGAAAGGTGTTGGTGATCCGTTCGATCTCGGGCGCCATGGTGGCCGAAAAGAACAGCGTCTGCCGGGTAAAGGGCACAAGGCCAAAGATGCGCTCGATATCGGGGATGAAGCCCATGTCGAGCATGCGGTCCGCCTCGTCCACGACCATGATCTTGACGTCGTTCAAGATCAGCTTGCCGCGCTCGAAATGATCCAGAAGCCGCCCCGGCGTGGCGATCAGCACATCGACGCCCTTGTCGATGAGCATGTCTTGCTCCTTGAAGCTGACGCCGCCGATCAACAGCGCCTTGGTCAGCTTTACATGCTGGGCGTAGGTGTCGAAATTCTCGGCCACCTGGGCGGCCAGTTCGCGGGTGGGGCACAGGACCAAGGATCGTGGCATGCGCGCGCGGGCACGGCCGCGGGCCAGGATCGTGATCATCGGCAGCGTGAAGCTGGCCGTCTTGCCGGTGCCGGTCTGGGCAATGCCCAGCACGTCGCGCCCTTCAAGCGCGGGGGGGATGGCGCCGGCCTGAATCGGGGTGGGGGTTTCGTAGCCTGCTTCGGTTACGGCTTTCAGAACCTTGGGATTAAGGTTGAGGTCGGAAAAGCTTGTCATATGCGTCCAGTCTGGCCGGGACAGTCCCGGCATGGGTGAGATGGAGCGCATGGTATCCGGCGCGCTCCGCGGATCGGGTGCACCCCGCGCGGATCGCGAGGCTGTGTTGCACATAGGGTAAAACCCGCGCCGCGTCAAACAAGGGCTGAGGGTCAGGGCCTGAAGGCCCTTGCAAGGTTCGGTCGGACCAACCCTTGCGCCATGCGCCGCAAGGGGCGGCGGGGCGTTTTCGCGCGGGAAAACGCGTTGGGAAAACCCTGGTTTTCCCAAGCGGAAAACGCGCGTTTTCCGCCCCCCTTGACGGCTACACCATCAATTCCTTGGTCGCGGTCAACCTGATCTGCGGGTAATCGCGCGCGACGCGGTCGATGTCCCATTGCAGGCGGGTCAGATAGACCGGGTCGCCGTCATTGTCGGTGGCCATATGCTGCTTGTTGGCCGCGCCAAAGGCCTCGACCGCGTCCTTGGGGCCATGCACCCAGCGCGCCGAGGTGAATTGCGAGCCCTCAAACCGCACGGGCAGGCCGTATTCCAGCTCGATCCGGCTGGCCAGCACCTCGAACTGAAGCTGGCCCACGACGCCCACGATGAACCCTGAGCCGATCAGCGGCTTGAAGACCTTGGCGGCGCCTTCTTCGGCGAATTGCATCAGGGCCTTTTCCATGTGCTTGGCCTTCATCGGATCGCCAGCGCGCGCCGATTGGAGCAATTCCGGCGCAAAGCTGGGGATACCCGTAACCTTGAGCGTCTCGCCCTCGGTCAGCGTGTCGCCGATGCGCAGTTGGCCGTGATTGGGGATGCCGATGATGTCGCCTGCCCATGCCTCTTCGGCCAGTTCCCGGTCGGCGGCCAGAAACAGAACCGGATTCGTGATCGCCATGGGCTTGCCCGCCCGCACATGGTGCAGCTTCATGCCCCGTTCGAAATGCCCCGAAGCCAGCCGCACGAACGCCACGCGGTCGCGGTGCTTGGGGTCCATGTTCGCCTGCACCTTGAACACAAAGCCCGCAACCTTGGTTTCTTCGGGTGCGATCTGGCGCGGCTCGGCGCGCTGGGGCTGGGGGGGTGGGCCGAATTCCCCGATGCCGGCCATCAATTCCTTGACGCCAAAGGAATTGATCGCCGAGCCGAACCAGATCGGCGTCATGGACCCTTCGAGAAAACGGTCATGGTCAAAGGCGGGCAGTAGCGCGTGTACCATTTCAAGATCTTCGCGCAGCTTGGCCAGCAGATCGGCGGGAACATGATGGGCCAGCGCCGGGTCATCGAGCCCGCTGATCTTGATTGATTCCGCAACCTTGTTGCGGTCGGCGCGGTCCATGATCTCCAACCGGTCATGCAAGATGTCATAGGCACCCACGAAATCGCGCCCCTGCCCTATGGGCCAGCTTGCGGGCGTGACGTCGATGGCCAGATTTTCCTGAATCTCGTCGATGATCTCGAAGGTGTCGCGGCTTTCGCGATCCATCTTGTTGCAAAAGGTCAGGATCGGCAGATCGCGCAGGCGGCAGACCTCGAACAGCTTGCGGGTCTGGCTTTCCACGCCCTTGGCCCCGTCGATCACCATGATTGCGGCATCCACGGCGGTCAGCGTGCGATAGGTGTCTTCGGAAAAATCGCTGTGGCCGGGCGTGTCGACCAGATTGAAGCGGTAGCGCCCGAAATCAAAGGACATGGCGGATGCCGAAACCGAGATGCCCCGGTCCTTTTCCATCTGCATGAAATCCGAACGGGTGCGCCGCGCCTCGCCCTTGGCGCGCACCTGGCCCGCCATCTGGATCGCACCGCCAAACAGCAGGAATTTTTCCGTCAGCGTCGTCTTGCCCGCATCGGGATGCGAGATGATGGCGAATGTCCGGCGTCGCGCGATCTCGGGCGGCAGGGCGGGGCGGTTTGAGGGTGTGTCCAACATGACCGCGATATAGCGATGGCCGGGGGCGGGGGCAATCGCCGCGCGTCAGACCCTGATGCCACCACTGGCGCGGGCCAGCCGCTCAACCGCATCGCGGGGATCGTTCAGTGCCCGTTCATCAATCTCAATCGATGGGTCCGCAGGCATGTCGGCGGCATGCCCGCCAAGGGCCGGTTCCATGGGTCCGCGTGCCGGGGTTTCAGACACCCCCCGCAGGCTTTCAACGGCGATGCCTTCGGCAAAGACGATTTCGCGGCGGTCAAACAAGATTTCGTAGCATTCCAGATACCCGCCCTGATCACACAGCACCGTTGTGCCATTCACCAAAAGCTCGGCCTTGATCAAGACCTCGGATCGACCGGTGCGCAATTCGTCGTGGCGTTGCCAGATGAACAGGCGGTCATGCGGGCTGAGCCGCAGATCGCGCGCGGCGTTCAAGGTGCCCGCCGTGATGCATATGGGCGCCGCATCGCCTGTGGCGCGGTGGGTTTTCTGGCCGATCCAGCGGATTGGGCGCGGGCCATGCGCGCGCGTCAGCACCAAGTCGCCCACGCGCAGCGTTTCGACCGGTACAAGCGCGCCGCTGGCCAGCGTCAGGCGGGTGCCGGAAAAAAACCCCACCGGGATGATGTCGTTGAAAGCTTCAGGTGCCGTGGCACGCGCCGAGGCGATCAATTCATATTCCGTGCCCGGCCGCAGGGGGGACAACGGCAACAGATGCAGCGTGGCGTCACCTGCGCCGCTGGTGTGGCGCAAGACCAGAACATCGATGATCGCGCCTGTGCGATCCATCAGATTGTGGCATTCCAGAATCGCTACAGCCTCGCCGGGGTTCCCCACCTCGGAGCCGGGGGCCACGCGCTGGCCGCGATCCGGGTCGTCGAAGATGGCAAGCTGTGCTGTGCGTGCATGCCGCACAAGCCGATAGATATCGCCGGGAATGGCGGCTGCCCCGATGCCGATTGCATGCCCCTGATTGGCCCCGCTCAGCGCCGGAAAGGCGCTCACGGGGTAGGTGGCAAAGCGTAATGTCGGCGGCAACCTGATCATGAAATATCTTTTGGTCAAAATGTTTAACTTTTTGATATGTTGCGCGGCCCCGTCGGTCAAGTCTGGTCGTTATTGCCCCGCGCTGCTAGGACAGCGCCATCACTGCAACAAGGAGGGATTTCATGGATCTTGGGATCGCAGGAAAGCGGGCGCTGGTGTGTGCCTCGTCCAAGGGTCTGGGCCGGGGCTGTGCAGAAGCATTGGCCGAAGCGGGTGTCGATCTGGTGCTCAATGCCCGCGGTGCCGAGGCGTTGGAGGCCACGGCACAAGATATCCGCGCCCGCTACGGTGTGACGGTGACCGCGATTGCGGGGGATATCACCAAGGACGCAGACCGCGCCCGCGTGCTTGATGCCGCTGGCGATATCGACATTCTGGTGACCAATGCGGGTGGCCCGCCGCCCGGCAAGTGGGCGGATTGGACGCGCGATGATTTCATTCGTGCGCTCGATGCCAACATGCTGACCCCCATCGCGCTGATGACCGCCTTGATGCCCGCCATGATCGACCGGGGCTGGGGCAGGGTGGTCAATATCACCTCGCAATCGGTCAAGGCACCGATCCCGCAACTGGGGCTGTCGAATGCGGCGCGCACCGGCTTGACCGGCTATGTCGCGGGCACGGCGCGTCAGGTCGCGGCCTATGGCGTGACGGTGAACAATCTGTTGCCCGGATCGCATGACACGGATCGGGCTGTGGCGTTGGAAAAGGGTGTGGCCACGGCACAGAATGTGTCGCTGGATGAGGCGCGCAAGATCCGCTGCAAATCCATCCCCTCGGGGCGCTATGGCACGATCACCGAATTCGGCGCCACCTGTGCTTTCTTGTGTTCGCAGCATGCGGGCTTTATCGTCGGTCAGAACATTCTTCTGGATGGCGGCCAGACCAGCGCGACCATCTGAAGCGAGGGCTGTGGGCTGGCTTGCCAGCCTGCGGCCCGGCTGTTAGCCCGACTTCCCGGGAGAATTGATCGGAATTCGCGCATCCATGGCACCTACCCCGCGTCTGGAAGTGGACAAGATCACCTGTCGGTTCGACGGGCGCGACGTGGTGCGCGATGTCAGCTTTACCGTGCGCGCGGGCGAGGTCATGTGCCTGTTGGGGCCTTCGGGCTGCGGCAAATCCACCACGCTCCGGGTGATCGCGGGCATCGAGCGTCAGGTGTCGGGCGCCGTGCGCGCCGATGGCGCCACCTTGTCCGATGACAAGATCCACCTGCCCCCCGAGGCGCGGGGCGTCGGGCTGATCTTTCAGGACTTCGCCTTGTTTCCGCATCTGAGCGTCGGCCAGAACGTGGCCTTTGGGCTGAAGGCATCAAGGCCCGATGTCGCGCGCCGGGTGGGGGAATTGCTCGAACGGGTCGATCTGGCCGGCTATGCCGACAAGGCGCCGCACATGTTGTCGGGTGGCGAACAACAGCGCGTGGCCTTGGCGCGCGCGCTCGCGCCGCGGCCGCGCATCATGCTGATGGATGAGCCGTTTTCGGGTCTGGACAACCGTTTGCGCGATGGCATCCGCGACGAAACCCTGCAGCTTTTGAAGGAAGAAGGGACCGCCGTGGTGCTGGTCACCCACGAACCCGAAGAAGCGATGCGCATGGCCGATCAGATCGCGCTGATGCGCGATGGTGTGATCGTGCAAAAGGGCGCACCCTACAACATCTACAACGCCCCCGCCGACAAGGCCGCCGCCGCGTTTTTCAGCGACGTCAATGTGATCCGTGGCACGGTTCAGGGCGCTTTGGTCGACGCCCCATTTGGTCAATTTCTTGCCCCCGGTCACCCCGATGGCACGGCGGTCGAGATCGTTTTTCGCCCCCAGCACGTCAAGATCGACTTTGATCGGGGTGGGCGCGGGCCGAACCCTACCCCGCAAGATGGCACGCCCGCACGTGGCGTGGTCGAGCGCGCGCGCTTCATGGGCCATGAAAGCCTTGTCGAGTTCCGCATGGATTTCGATGGCAGCCTTCTCAAGGCCACGGTGCCTGCGGTGTTCCTGCCCAAGCCCGGTGTGCCACTTTGGCTGACGGTGCGGCGCGACCGCTGCTTTGTCTTCGCGAAAAAGCGCTGATCGGGGTGGCCTGTCATGCGAATTGGGGCTTTGATCTGCCGCGCGGACGACATACCTATGGAATCTGAAAGCCGAAAGCGAGCGGCGCCGCCGGATCATGGGGGCGCGCGGGGTTAGGGAGAAAGACATGCTGAACAACATCGGACCGGCCGGCTTGTTGCTGATCGCCATTGTGGTCCTTGTTCTTTTCGGGCGCGGCAAGATCGCGGGCCTGATGGGCGAGGTCGGCAAGGGCATCACCGCCTTCAAGCGCGGCGTGAAGGATTCGACTGCGGAAATCGAGAATGCCTCGACGCCTGCCGCCGACGATGGAAGCCATGCGCGCGACGTGACGCCCGCCGCTGACCGCGACAAGGCCTGATCGCCACCCCCTTGCCCCGGGTGCCACCGGGGAAAATGCGATTTTGAACAGGGACGCGCATGCCTGATATCGGCTGGATGGAGCTTCTGGTGATCGGCGTTGTTGCGCTGATCGTGGTGGGGCCAAAGGATCTTCCGATGATGTTTCGGAAGTTGGGCCAGTTCACGGGCCGGCTGCGGGGCATGGCGCGCGATTTCCAGCGCGCCATGAATGACGCGGCCGATGAGAGCGGCATGACTGAAATCAACCGCGATATCCGTCGCGCCGCTCAGTATGCCAGCAACCCAAAAAAGGCCGGGATGAGCGCGCTCAAGGAAACGCTGGGCGATGAATTGGACCTTGATCCCACCAAATACGAAGAAGGCAGCGAAACCCGCCGTATCGCCGAAGAAAAGCTGTCCAAGGCCCGAAAGCTGCGCGATGATCTGGATGCGCGCAAATCGGGCAAGGCCGCTCCCGTGGTTGCCGACAGCGCGGTCGATGCCGCGCCAGAACCCGCACCCGTGGACCCAGCGAAATCATGAGTTCCGAAGACCAGATCGAAGACAGCTCGGCCCCCTTGATCGAGCATCTGGCCGAGCTGCGAACCCGGTTGATCCGGGCAGTGATGGCATTTGTGGTGGGCATGGTGGCGATGTTCACCGTGGCCGAGCCGATCCTTGAATTCATCTCGCAGCCTCTGGCCGAGGTGCTGCGCGCGCGGGGCGAAGATGCGCGTCTGATCTTTACCGCCCCGCAGGAAAAATTCTTTGTCCTGATCCGTATTTCGGTCATCATGGGCTTTGCCGTCAGCTTTCCGGTGATTGCGCACCAGCTTTGGCGCTTTGTCGCCCCGGGGCTGTATAAATCCGAAAAGGGCGCGATCTTGCCCTTTCTGATCGCTTCGCCCGCGCTGTTCTTGCTGGGCGCCGCTTTTGCCCATTACCTTGTCACGCCCTTGGCGATGAATTTCTTCATCGGGTTTTCCGATGCGATCCCGGCCTTGGCCAATTTGATCGCGGGCGAGGGCACCTTTGAAAACCCCAGTGCAAGCCCCGATACCGGCATTCAGACCGTGTTCTTGGGCTCTGTGCGTGAAAGCCTTGATCTGGCTTTGAAATTCATCTTTGCCTTTGGGATGTGTTTCCAGCTTCCGGTGTTGCTCACACTGATGGGCAAGGCTGGCCTGGTCACGGCCGAGGGTCTGGCAAATGTGCGCAAATGGGCTGTGGTCGGTATCTTGACGCTGGCCGCCCTTGTCACGCCGCCCGATGTGGTGACGCAGCTGATCTTGTTCACGGCTGTCTATGGGCTTTACGAAATCTCGATTGTCCTGGTGCGCCTTGTCGAACGCGCGCGCGTCCGCCGCATGCGCGCCGAAGGCATCCTCGACGAAACCGAAGAGCTTTGATCCCATGACCGATGATTTTCTGGCCCGCATCGCCGGGGCGCTGGAACGCATGGCGCCGCCGCCTGCCGCTACCCCCGATTGGCATGGGGCCACGGCTTTTGTCTGGCATGCCTCACCTGATCATCTGGCTCCTGTGCCACGGGTCAACCGGGTCGATCTGACGCTTCTGCATGGCATCGACCGGGCGCGTGACACGCTTTTGGCCAACACCGCGCAATTTGCACGCGGGCTGCCCGCCAATAACGCGCTTTTGTGGGGCGCGCGGGGGATGGGAAAATCCTCGCTCGTCAAATCCGTGCATGCTGCCTGTCTGGGTGCTGCGCCTGACCTGAAGCTGGTCGAGGTTCAGCGCGAGGATTTGCCGTCGATCGGGCGGCTTTTGACGCTGCTGCGCGCCGCCCCCGTGCGGGTGATCTTGTTTTGCGACGATCTGTCCTTTTCGCATGACGACCAGCATTACAAGTCGCTCAAGGCCGTTCTGGATGGCGGGGTCGAGGGGCGGCCCGAGAATGTGCTGTTTTACGCCACTTCGAACCGCCGCCACCTGATGCCGCGTGACATGATCGAAAATGAACGCTCCAGCGCCATCAACCCGTCGGAAGCGGTCGAGGAAAAGGTATCGCTGAGCGACCGCTTCGGGCTTTGGCTGGGGTTCCACCCCTGCACACAGGACGAATACCTCACCATGATCCGGGGCTATTGCGCGGTCTATGGTGTCGATGTGCCTGACAGCCGCCTGATTGCCGAGGCCATCGAATGGCAGGCCACGCGCGGGTCGCGGTCGGGCCGGGTGGCATGGCAATTTTTCTGCGATCTGGCCGGGCGCGAAGGGGTCGTTGTCTGATCCTGGCGTGCCGGGCATGCAGCCCGGGCGAAACCATGGGCTTTCTTTCCCCCCTTGTGCATATTAGGTGAAAGCGTCCCGTCAGCCACCGCGAAAGGCCCGTCTTCCCATGTCCTTTTTCAAGAAGCTGAAGGACCGGATGTTCAAATCCGCCTCCAAGATCGATGAGGGGTTGGAGGCGATCATCGAGGACGGGGCAGCAGAACCCGAGGCGTCAAACCTCACGGCCGCGCCCGATCCCGTGCTGGCACCCGTGCCCCAAGGCGCCCCTGCGGTCGAACCAGCGCGCCCCGACCCGTCGCCCATGCCCAAAGCGACACTGGACAACCCGATCGCCCCGCTATCGGCCCCACAGCCACCGGTGACCAAGCCCGGTCTGATCGGCCGGCTCATGGGCCGCACCGTCGAGCCGCGCCGTGCGCTTGATGACGACATGCTCGAACAGCTGGAGGAAGTGCTGATCGCCGCCGACATGGGGGTCGACACCGCCCTGCGCGTGACCGCCAACATGGCCGAAGGCCGTTATGGCAAGATGATGTCTGTCAGCGATATCAAGGGGTTGCTTGCCCAAGAGATCACCCGCGTGATGGAACCCGTGGCCCGCCCGCTGCCGATCTATCCCAAAAAGCCACAGGTGGTTCTGATCGTCGGCGTGAATGGGTCGGGCAAGACCACCACCATCGGCAAACTGGCCAGCCAGTTCAAGGCGGCGGGCAAATCCGTGGTGATCGCCGCAGGCGATACCTTTCGCGCCGCCGCCGTGGAACAGTTGCAGATTTGGGGCGATCGCGCCGGTGTGCCGGTGCTGACCGCGCCCGAAGGGTCGGACCCTGCCGCGCTGGCCTATGACGCGATGGTCAGGGCCGAGGCCGACGGCGTCGATCTGCTGATGATCGACACGGCCGGCCGTTTGCAAAACCGCGCCGATCTGATGGAGGAATTGGCCAAGATCGTGCGCGTGATCCGCAAGCGCGATCCTGATGCACCGCACAACACGTTGTTGGTGCTGGATGCCACCACCGGTCAAAACGCGTTGAATCAGGTCGAGATGTTCCAGAAAATGGCGGATGTCTCTGGTCTTGTGATGACCAAGCTTGATGGCACGGCCAAGGGCGGTGTTCTTGTGGCCTTGGCGGACCGGTTCGGCCTGCCGATCCATGCCATCGGCGTTGGCGAGCAGATTGACGATTTGCAACCTTTCGACCCCGAGGATTTCGCAAAAGCGCTGGTTGGAATTGCATGAATACGACATTCATCCACAGCCCCTGTGAATAGATTGCTCGCCTTTACCCTATGCCTGGCGCTGCGCCCGTGAGCGCGTGGATCACCGCCATCGAAGGCACCGAGGTGGCGGGCCGCGTGGCGCTGGTTCTGGCCCTGATGGCGGCGGTTTTGCACGCGGTCTTTGGCGCGCTGCAAAAAGGGCGGCACGATCCGCTTTTGGCGCGTGGCGTGATTGATGCCTTCTATTGCCTTATGGCCATGCCCTTTGCGCTGTTCGTCGTGCCATGGCCCGAGCCGCACATGTGGCCGATCTTTGCCGGGGCCTTTGTCATTCATGTGTTCTACAAATGGTCCACGCTCGCCGCCTATCGCCGGGGGGCCTATACTGTGGTCTATCCGGTGATGCGCGGCACGGGGCCGCTTTTCGCGATCATCGGCGCCTATCTCCTGTTCGGCGAGACCTTTGCGCCCCTGCAATGGCTGGGCGTGGCGGTGCTTTTGGCCGGGCTTTACGGGCTGGCCGCCTATAACATGGCCCATGTCACGCTTGATCGCGACAGGCTGGTGCCGGCGCTGGGCTTTGCGCTGCTGACGGGGCTGTTCGTGGCGCTTTACACCACCTATGACGCCTATGGCATCCGGGCGACGGCTGATCCCTTTACCTTTCTGGCGTGGTTCTTCTTCATCGATGGCTTGCTGTTTCCGGTCCTGGCGGTGCGCTTTTATCGCCGCCTGCCCGACCGCCCGCCGTCAGGGCCCTTGATCGCGCGGGGCCTGTTCGGGGCGCTGGTGGCATTTGCAAGCTTTGGCTCGATCATGCTGGCCACGCGGCTGGACAATGTGGGCGAGGCGGCGGTCTTGCGCGAAACGTCGACTGTTTTCGCAGCGCTCATCGGTTGGCTTTTCCTTGGCGAGCGGGTGGGGCCGCGCCGTTTGGCGCTGATGGGGTTGATCGCGGCGGGCGCGGTGATAGTTGAGTTGGGCGGATGACAGGAGCGCAGATGCAGCACAAACCCATCAACCCATGGCTCAGACAGGCGCTGGAACTTGGCCCCCCGATCTTGTTCTTCATCGCCTACATGCGGTTTCAGGACACCAGCCTGACCATCGGCGGGCGCGATTATGACGGCTTTATCCTTGTGACCGCCGGCTTTGTGCCGCTGCTTTTGGCGACCATCGCGATCTTGTGGAAGCTGACGGGCCGCATCAGCCGGATACAGGTCTTTACCGCCGTGATGGTGATCGTCTTTGGCGGGCTGACGGTCTGGCTGAATGACGAGCGGTTCTTCAAGATGAAAACCACGCTGGTCTATGGCTTTTTCGCCGTGACACTGGGGATCGGGCTGCTCAGGGGGCGGGGCTGGCTCAAGGTCTTGATGGGCGAGATGCTGCCCATGTCCGATCGCGGGTGGCTGATCTTGTCGCGCCGGATCGCGGCCGTGTTCGCGCTGATGGCGCTGGCCAATGAAATTGCATGGCGCACGCAAACGACCGAATTCTGGGTGACCTTCGAGACCTTTGCGCTGCCCGCCTTCTTGTTTCTTGCCTTCATGGCGCAATCGAAACTGATCGAGCGCGAAAGCCTCAGCGCGGGCGGCGCGGGGCCGAATTCTGGGGACGGGACGGCTTAGCCGGGCGGCCCGGCGCCCGCTCGGGGCCGTCGCTGCGCGGTGGCCCCGGTTTCTTGCGCAGCGGGCGTTTGGGTTTTTCCTTGGCGACCGCATGGCCTTCGACGGCGGCCTCAAGGCCCAGCTGGTCGCGCAGCACGCGGGGTTTGATTTCCTCGACCGCGCCCGCCTTGAGCTCGCCCAGGCGGAACGGACCATAGGAAACACGGATCAGCCGGTTCACCTCAAGGCCGATCTCGGCCATGGCGCGGCGGATTTCGCGGTTCTTGCCTTCACGGATGCCCACGGTCAGCCATGCATTGGCGCCCTGCTGGCGGTCAAGACTGGCTTCCATGGCCTGAAAGCGTTCACCCTCGATCACGATCCCTTTGCGCAGCGGCGCCAGATCGGCGTCGACCGGCGTGCCCTTTACCCGCACACGGTATTTGCGCAGCCATCCGGTGGCGGGCAATTCCAGCTTGCGCTTCAATTCACCGTCATTGGTCAACAGCAGCAACCCTTCGGATGTCAGGTCAAGCCGCCCCACGCTCATCACGCGCGGCATGTCCTCGGGCAGCTTGTCAAACACCGTCTCGCGGCCTTTTTCGTCCCTGGCGCTGGTCACCAGCCCGCTGGGCTTGTGGTAAAGCCACAGCCGCGGCCGTTCGGCATCGCGCAGCGGCGCGCCATCCACAGTGATCTTGTCGGCCGGCCCCACATTCAGCGCGGGGCTGTCGATGATCTTGCCGTTCACGCCAACGCGGCCCGCCTCGATCATGCGCTCCGCCTCCCGGCGGGAGGCAACCCCGGCACGGCTGAGGCGTTTGGCGATGCGCTCTGTCTCACTCATGCCTGTCGCATAGCGGTTTGACAGCGCAAGCGAAAGGCACGATCACGGGGGCCATGACGGGTTTCCTTTCTTTCATGGATGCAGCACTGGAGGAGGCGCGCGCCGCCGCCGCCGCAGGCGAGGTGCCGGTGGGCGCGGTGGTGGTGCGCGAGGGCCGCATCATCGCGCGCGCGCGCAACCGCATGCGCGAATGGATCGATCCCACAGCCCATGCCGAGATGCTGGCGATCCGGGCTGCCTGTCGGGCGCTGGGGTCCGAGCGGCTGACGGGCTGCGATCTGTGGGTGACGCTGGAACCTTGCCCGGCCTGTGCGGGGGCGATTGCCGCGGCGCGCATTGCGCGGCTCTATTACGGGGCCGCCGATCCGAAATCGGGCGGTGTGGCCCAGGGTCCGCGGGTGTTCGACCATCCTCAGGCCCATCATGCCCCCGAGATCTATGGCGGCATCGCCGAGGCCGAGGCGGCCCTGCTGCTCAAGACCTTCTTTGCGGCCCGCCGCTAGGGACCGACCCGGCTGACGGTGGCCGTCAACATTCCCATCCCGATCAAGCTGATGCCGCCCATGCGCGCGATCCATGGCAAAACTGATGGTCGCAGCAAGCGCATGCGCAACGTATCGGCCAATAGGGTATAGCCCAGAACATTGATCACGGCCAAGGTGACATAGCTTGGCACCATCACGGAGGCCTGCGTCAGATAGGAGCGCATGGGATCAAGGAATTGGGGCACGAACGCGATGAAAAAGGCGATGGATTTGGGGTTCAGGGCGGTCACTGCCACGCCATGGGCAAAGCCACGCCGCAAATCGACGCCACCCGCGGCCGGCAATGCCAAACTCGCCTTGGGCGCGCTCAGGATCAGCCGCAGGCCAAGCCAGACCAGATAGGCCACCCCCACCCATTTCAGCACGGTGAACAGCGCGGCTGACCCAAGCACAACCGCGCCCAATCCCCCCAATGTGGCGCTAAAGGTGACAAAGCCGCCCAGAACCGCGCCCGCGCCCGTTGCCAGCGCCACCCGCCGCCCCTGTGACAGCGCGATTGACAGCACCAAAAGCACCGTCGGCCCCGGCAAGATCAGGATCGCGGTCGAAGCCAGCAAAAACCCCAACCATGTCTCAAGCGCCATGATGCCCTTTGGATGGGGCAAGTACCCGGCCCGCGATGGCAGACAGCCGGGCCAGCATCGCGGGGTCGCGCGCCTCGGGCGCGGTCAGGATCGCATGGTCGAGCGCGCGGTCGCAGCCATGCGGACAGGGCGTGCGGACATCCCCCAGCAGCCCGGGCAGATGCGCCACCATCGCGCGCGCCTTGTCGGCGTTGCCTGTCAGCACGCGGATGATGTCGGTGATCTCGACGCTGCCATGATCGGGGTGCCAACTGTCGTAATCGGTGATCATCGCGACTGAGGCATAGCACAGCTCGGCCTCGCGGGCGAGCTTGGCCTCGGGCATGTTGGTCATGCCGATCACGTCACAGCCCCAGACATCGCGGTACAGCCGCGATTCGGCCGCGCTTGAAAACTGCGGCCCTTCCATCGCCAGATAGGTGCCGCCCTCATGCACGGTGATCCCCTGTGCGCGCGCCGCGCTGGCACAGGCCGCGCCCAATCGGGGGCATGTCGGATGGGCCACCGACACATGGGCCACCAGACCCGGTCCGAAAAAGGATTTCTCGCGCGCAAAGGTGCGGTCGATGAACTGGTCCACGATCACGAAATCGCCCGGCGCCATCTCTGCGCGAAACGAACCACAGGCCGAGACGCTGATCACATCGGTCACGCCCAGACGCTTGAGCGCGTCGATATTGGCGCGGTAGGGCACCGATGTCGGCGAATGCACATGACCCCGCCCATGCCGTGGCAAAAAGGCCATCGCCACCCCCCCAAGACGCCCGGTCAGGATCGCATCCGAGGGCGCGCCAAAGGGGCTGTCGACCGTGACCCAAGCCGCATCTTCCAGCCCGTCGATCTGATAGACCCCCGAGCCGCCGATCACCCCGATCCTTGTGTCCATCTGGCTAACCCCTGTTCGATCCCGACCAGCACATGTTCAAGCACCATCACAAGCACAAGCACGCAGCCCGCTTTCTTGCAAGCATCCCCTAGTTTTATTCGCAAACGACCCTATCTTTTCGGAGAAGCTTGAACTGTGACCGCGTCGGACCGGGGCGCATCGATCGGAAGGATCAATCGTATGCGTACGGTCATCTTGGTGTATTCGCGCGGTGGGCGCAGTCTGGCCACCGCACGCGCCTTGTCGGCGCGCTGTGGTGCCGAGATCAGACAGATCTTGTGCCCGCGCTATGACGGACGGCTTGGATGGTTTCGCGCATGGGCCGATCTGTTCACCGGCCACAGCCCCGATATCACCGTGACGCCCGATATCGGCCCTGCGGATCTGTTGATCCTGGGCGGTCCGATCTGGGCGGGCCGTCTTGCGGCACCCTTGCGAAAGGCCATGGAGCAGGCCGATCGCCTGCCCCCGGTGGTGGGCGTTTTCGTCACACGGATGCGCGATGGATCGACCCTGATGCTCGATGCCGATCTGAGGCATTTGTCGCAATCAGGCATCAGTCCCGAAACGCGCCTGCCGCTTTTGTCGCTGTTGCGCGGTGATGCAACGGCCGATCTTGCGCGCAAGGCGATGGACAGGTTTTGCGCCACGCTGGCCCCGCTTTTGTCCCGCCGCCCCTTGCCCGCCTTGACGCTGTCGTTCCGCGCCGCCTGATCGGGTGCAGGCTGTGGCCTGCGCCTTATTCGCCGGGGCGATCGAGCGTAAAGCTTTCGCGGATGACGGCGTAATCGCGGTATCCCAGCCGGGCAAGCAAGCTGAAACGGGTCACATCAAACACGCCGTCGATCACGCAATCATCGCGCAGATGTATGCCCATCACCTCGCCGAAGACGGCGAAATTGGCGGCACCTTGCAGCGTGACGATCTGGGTCACCCGGCATTCCAAAGCGGCCGGCGCACCCGCCACGCGCGAACAGGGAATGGTTTCGCACGCCACCCGATCGATGCCGGCATGGGCGAATTCATCCGTCTCGCGCGGCCAAGGGCCCGAGGTCTGGTTCATCGCGTCACGCATGGCATATTCGACGACATTGACGCAAAACACACCGGTTTCCCGAATATTGGCAACGCTGTCCTTGGTATCGCCCCGGTCCGGTTTGGCGCTGGTCGAGGCAAACATCACCTGTGGTGGCACATAGGCTACGGCGTTGAAAAACGAATATGGCGCCAGATTTTCCGCCCCATCCGCGCCCCGCGTGGCGATCCAGCCGATCGGCCGGGGCGCCACGATGGCGTTGAACGGGTTATGGGCCAGACCATGGCCATCCTGGGGGCGGTAGAACATGCAAGCCTTCCTTCCACGTATTTGTGCCAGACCTAGCGGCGTGATAGGGGCGATGCCAGAGCTTTGGGGCAGAAATCGCGCGCATGTATCGGCTGAGCCAAGAGACACCGGAGGACCGCTGGGAGGTCGAGGCGCTGTATGACCTGTGCTTTGCACCGGGGCGCACGGCGCTGTCTTCCTATCGGCTGCGCGAAGGGGTGCCGCCGGTGGCGCGTCTGTGCCTTGTCGCGCGCGATCCCGATGGTGTTCTGGCGGGCGCGATCCGGTTCTGGCCGGTGCGCGTGGGCCGGGCCGAGGCGTTGCTTTTGGGCCCTGTGGCCGTGCATCCCACCCGTCAGGGCGAAGGTCTGGGTGGCTTGCTGATGCATGAGGGCATGATGCGCGCCGCCGAGGATCGGTGGCCGCGCATCTTGCTGGTGGGAGATGCGCCCTATTATAGCCGCTTTGGTTTTGCCAAGCTCGAAGGGGTCGAGATGCCACCGCCCACCAACCCCGACCGCGTTCTGGGTGTGGGCGATTGGGCGGGCGTGCGGGGCAAGGTGAAACGCTGGGCCCGATAGGCAAGTTTTCCGGGGCGAAAAACCCGGGTTTTTCGCACGGCAAAACAGGGGTTTTGCCGGCGCTAGCCCCGCAGCCGCGCGCCGATCATCTCGGCTGCTTTTTCCGCGATCATCGTCACGGGGGCGTGGGTGTTGCCGCTGGTGATCATCGGCATGACCGACGCATCGGCAATGGACAATCCGCCGATCCCGCGCACCGTCAAATCCGGGCGGACCACGGCGGCCTCATCGGTGCCCATGCGCGCGGTCGACACGGGGTGAAAGATCGTGGTCGCGATATCGCCTGCCGCCTTCAACAGCGCCTCTGGCCCATCGACCTGAGGGCCGGGCTTGATCTCGACGGGCTGGAATTCGGCCATCCGCCGCGTGGCCATCAGCGCACGGGCATGGCGGATCGATGCGACCGCCACACGCTGATCGGCGGGCGCAGACAGATAGCCCGGCCGGATCGCGGGGGCGGCGCCCGCGTCAGCGCTGGTGACATGCACCGACCCCCGGCTTTCGGGGCGCAGATTGCACACCGAAACGGTCAGCGCCGGAAAGCGGTGCAGCGGCTGGCCAAAGGCATCAAGCGACAGCGGCTGGACATGATATTCGATATTGGGCGTCTCATGGTCCGGGCTGGAGCGGGTGAAGATGCCCAGTTGCGAGGGCGCCATCGCCAAAGGGCCCGAACGGTTCAGCGCATAATCAAGCCCGATCCTGAGCCGGCCAAGGGGGCTGGCATACCAGTCATTGAGGGTGCGCGCGCCCGTGATGCGGAAAATCGTGCGGATCTGCAGGTGATCGGACAGGTTTTCGCCCACGCCACGGCTGTCTTGCAGCATGTCTATGCCCAAGGGCTTGAGGATTTCGGCGCGGCCGATCCCGGACAACTCAAGGATCTTGGGCGTGCCGATGGCACCCGCCGACAGCACCACCTCGCCGCGCGCACGCGCATGATGGGCGGCGCCGTCCTGGCGAAAGATCACCCCGGTTGCGCGCTTGCCATCGAATGACAGGCGCATCACCTCGGCCCCGGTCACGATCCGCAGGTTCGGCCGCTTGCGCGCAGGGTCCAGAAAGGCGCGGCGCGCATTCCAGCGCAGACCGCGTTTCTGGTTCACCTCGAAATAGCCCGCGCCTTCATTGTCTCCGCGGTTGAAATCATCGCTGCGCGGGATGCCCAGTTCGCCCGCCGCCTCGGCCACGGCATCAAGAATGGGCCAGGCCAGTCGCTGGCGTTCCACCCGCAATTCGCCATCTGCGCCATGGTCGGCATCCGCCCCGCCATGATAACGCTCCGAGCGTTTGAAATAGGGAAGAACATCATCCCAGCCCCAGCCGATGTTGCCCATCTGGCGCCACAGATCATAATCACGGGCCTGTCCGCGCATGTAGATCATGCCGTTGATCGAGGAACAGCCCCCCAGCACGCGGCCGCGCGGATAGTTCAGGGCGCGCCCGTTCAGCCCCGGCTCGGCCTCGGTCTTGAGGCACCAATCCAGACTGGGATCGCCCATGGCATAAAGATAGCCCACCGGCACATGCACCCACAGCCGGTTGTCGCTGCCGCCCGCCTCAAGCAGGAGGACCTTGCGCCCGGGGTCGGCCGACAGCCGGTTGGCCAGCACGCAGCCCGCCGAACCCGCGCCGACGATGACCACATCCCATTCCCCGAAATCTTGCGTCAGCATGACCGTCCCCCGCAGGGCGCTTCCCCGTACCGCTCTTACCCCTAGCGCTCGGGCGGCGTCCAGTCTGCCGGTGGCACGTTGCGGCGGTGCAGCCTGAGCGCAAGCCCCAGCGCCACACCCACGCCGATGGCGACCGTCAGATCGGCCAGCACCGTCAGCAGCATGGTCAGCACCAGAAGCAACCGGTCCGACACCCGCCCCGTGGTCAGTTGCGCGCGCCAATGCTGGGGTTCCGACATGTTCCAGGCCGTGACAAGCAAAAGCCCCGCCAGCGCGGGCATGGCAAGATGACCCGCAAGGGGTGCTGCCAGCATCATCACCGCAAGAATGATCCCCGCATGAAAGACACCCGCCAAAGGCGTGCGCCCGCCCGCGCGCATATTGGTCGCGGTGCGCGCGATGGCGCCGGTCGCAGGCAGTCCCCCCATCAGTGCCGATCCAAGGTTCGCCACCCCTTGCGCCAGAATCTCGGCATTGGGGCGATGGCGACCGCCGACCATGCGGTCAGCGACCATGGCCGACAGCAAGGATTCGATCCCGGCAAGAAAGGCGATGATCAGCGCCGACGGCAAAAGATCGACCAGGCGCGCCAGCGTGATCTCGGGCAAGCGGGGCAGGGGAAGGCGATCTGGCAACGCACCAAAGCGCGTGCCAAGCGTATCGACCGGCAGGTGCAAAAGCATGACCGCCGCCGAAACCGACCCCACCGCCACGATCAGGCCCGGAAAGCGCGGAAACAAGCGGCGCAACGCCACAATCCCCAAGACCGCGCCAAGGCCTGTGGCAAAGCTGGGCCAGTCAAAGCTTGCCCGTGCCGCCCAGATCGCGGGAATGCGTTCCAGCGCATCGGCGGGCGTGCCCTGTGGCAGGGTGATCCCCATCGCGTCGGGCAACTGGCTAAGACCGATGATTGCCGCGATCCCGATGGTAAAGCCGTTGATGACAGGTTCGGGCACCAAACGCATCAGGCTGCCCGCCCGCATCACACCCGCCACGACAAGGATGGCCCCCGCCATGAACATGGCCAGCACCAACCCGTCAAAGCCATGGGTCGCAATCACGCCATGAACCACAACGATGAACGCGCCCGTGGGGCCGCCGATCTGCACCCGGCTGCCACCCAAGGCCGAAATCAGAAACCCCGCCACAATCGCGGTCACAAGCCCGGTTTCAGGTGCAGCACCCGAGGCAATGGCGATGGCAAGGCTGAGCGGCAGGGCCACCATCGCAACGGTCACCCCGGCGACAAGGTCGGCCAGCACGCTTCTGGGCGTGCTTTGGGGCAACGTGGTCAGGATCTTGGGCGTCAGCATCGGGCACGTCTGGCGGCCATGCCATCAGAGCCGTCCTCTGACATCGCATGCGCCATAGGCAGTCTTGCGGCGCGACCGCGCCAAGCGCAAGGGGCATCAGCCCAGTTGATCGAGCCACTCCATCACGGCCGGGCGCACCGATTGCGCACCATTGGCGCGGGCCGCGTTGATCACGGCGCGCGCCTCGCGCAAGTCGACCCGGCGGATCAGCGATTTGACCGGCCCGATCGACGCAGGGCGCATCGACAGCGCGCGCAGGCCCATGGCGGCGAAACATAGCGCCTCGACCGGGCGGCCTGCATCCTCGCCACAAAAGCTCAGCGGCGTATCCGTGTCGCGGCAGCGGTGCACGATCTGTTCCAGAAAGGTCAGAAAGCTGACGTTGAGCGTGTCATAGCGGCGGCGCACGCGCTCATTCTCTCGGTCGGCGGCAAAGAAGAACTGTTTGAGATCATTGCCGCCGATCGAGATGAAATCGCACCCTTCGAAAAACCGCCGTGGCGCAAAGGCAAGGCTGGGGGTTTCCAGCATCGCCCCGATTTCGAGCGTTTCGGGCAGCTTGTGACCCAGCGCCGCCTCACGGTCCATTTCGCGCAACAGGTGGTCGCGGGCCTGGGTGTATTCTTCGAGCTGCGCGATAAAGGGGAACATCACCGACAGCGGGCGCCCATTGGCCGCGCGGATCAGCGCCTGAAGCTGCATCCGCATCACGCCGGGCTTGTCCAGCCCCACCCGGATCGCGCGCCACCCCAGCGCCGGGTTGGGTTCCTCGGTTTTTTTCATGTAGGGCAGCACCTTGTCCGATCCGATGTCGAGGGTGCGGAACACCACGCGCTTGCCCTGTGCCGCATCCATGACGCGCGCATAAAGGGCCGCCAATTCGCCCCGGCGCGGCACCTTGTTGCGCGTCAGGAACTGCAACTCGGTCCGAAACAGCCCGACCCCATCCGCCCCTGACGACGGCAACGACGGCAGATCGGCCATCAGCCCGGCGTTCATCTGCAACGACAGGACCGTGCCGCACAGCGCCTGGGCCTGTTTGTCGCGGATCGAGGCGTAGCGCTCCTGCGCTTCGGCCTGCATCGCCATCTTGTCCCGAAAGGCCTTGGCAACGGTTTCCTCGGGGCGCAGATGGACGATGCCTTGCTCGCCGTCGATCAAGATCAGATCGCCGTTCAGCGCTTCGGTGGTGATCGGGCGGGCATGGATGACCAGCGGGATCGCCAGCGCGCGCGCCACGATGGTGGCATGGCTGCCGACCGAGCCTTCTTCCAGCACCACACCCTTGAGCCGGCGCCCATAATCAAGCAACTCGCCCGGCCCGATATTGCGCGCCACCAGCACCGGATCGGGCGGCAGCTCGGCGCCCGTGTCGCGGCCTTGGCCCGTCAGGCGGCGCAACAGCCTGTTGGACAGATCGTCCAGATCATGCAGCCGGTCATGCAGATAGGCATCCGACACGGTTTCCATCCGTGCCCGTGCCGTCGATTGTTCCTTTTCCACCGCCGCCTCGGCCGACAGGCCGCGCGCGATGTCTTCTTCCATCCGGCGCATCCAGCCGCGCGAATGGGCAAACATCCGATAGGCTTCCAGCACTTCGCGCTGTTCACCTTCGGCAAGGGGGGCGCGCGTCAGCATATCGTCGATATCAAGGCGCATTTGGTCAACGGCATGGCCAAGCCGGGCCAATTCCGCCTCTGGGTCGTCGCTGACAAGCCGTGTGACGACCACGCGCGGCTCATGCAGCCAGACATGGCCCATCGCGACGCCCTCCTGCGCACAGGCGCCTCGAAACATCACCTGTTGCTTGTGGCGTTCGGCCAGCGCCGTGTTCTGGTCGATAAAGGCGCCAAGCTCGGTCATTTCAGCCAGAACCATGGCCACGACCTCGAGCCCGTAGATCTCGTCGCCGGAATACTCGCGCGCATCGCGCGATTGCACGACCAGCACGCCCAAACGTTCGCCCAGGCGCTGGATCGGCACGCCCAGAAAGCTGGAATAGCGTTCCTCGCCGGTTTCGGGCATGTAGCGAAAGCCGCGTTCCGCCGGCGCATTGGCGGTGTTGATCGGCTGGGCCGAGCGTGCAACACGGCCCACCAGACCCTCGCCCATGCGCATCCGGGTCACATGAACCGCTTCGGGCGCAAGACCCTGGGTGGCGCATAGCTCCAGCGTATCGGCGTCGCGCAGCAGATAGATCGAACAGACCTCGGTCCCCATCGACGCCGCGATCAGCCGGGTGATGCGGTCCAGCCGTTCCTGACCGGCGGCCGCATCGGCCATCACGCCCTGCAGCCCGCTCAGGAGCTTGCGGCTTTCCGTTTCTGTAGCCTGTGCCATTCGCCATGCCCCACAGCATGGGCCAGATCCGGCCCAATCATTCGGGGTTCAGGGATAGCCCGTGCAGGGGGGCGCACGCAACGGTAATGGCGATGGCCGCAAATGTGGCCGCCAGATCACTGGGCCAGCAGATCGCGATAGACCTGGCGCACGATCGCGTCGCGCGCGATGCCGCGCTGTGCCAGTTCGGCATCGCTGAGCGCTTGCAGGCGCTGGATCTCGTCAAAGCGGGCCTGTGCGCCGCTTGCAAAGGCCAAGGCCTTGGTGAGGGTGGCAAAGAACGCCACCATCGCGCCAGCCGGGCGCAGGGCGAAAAGCGGTGTGTTCAGGGCTTGGGTGGTCATGGGAACCTCGGCGGATGACGGTATCTTGTGAGCTGAGATGCAAGATACGACGTCAGCGGCCGATCACCAGATTTTTTGCTGCAATGCAGCATTGCGCGGGGCGCATGCATGGCGCCCCGCCGGTCTTGTCGGATCAGGCCGCGCGGTCCAGCCCGAAGGCGTCATGCAGCGCTTGTACCGCCAACTCCAGATACTTGCGATCCACCAGCACCGAGACCTTGATCTCGGATGTGGTGATGACCTTGATGTTGATGCCCTCATCGCGCAGGGTCTGGAACATCTTGGCCGCGACGCCCGCATGGCTGCGCATGCCGATCCCCACGATCGACACCTTGCAGACATTCGTGTCGGCCACGAGCTGCGTGAAATCGATCTGGCCTGCGGCTTTTGCATCATTGAGCGCCTTTTCGGCGCGCTTCACCTCGTTCACCGGGCAAGAAAAGGTCATGTCCGTCGTGCCGCCATCCGAGATGTTCTGCACGATCATGTCCACATTCACGCTTGCCTCGGCGAGCGGGCCAAAGATCGCCGCCGCGATGCCGGGGCGGTCGGCCACCTGCGTCAGCGTCAGCTTGGCCTCGTCGCGGGAATAGGCCACTCCGGCCACCACATTGCTTTCCACGATATCCTCCTCGGGCACGACCAGCGTGCCGGCTTCATCCGACATTTCCTCAAAGCTCGACAAGACGCGCAGCTTGACCTTGTAGCGCATCGCCAATTCGACCGAGCGGGTCTGCAACACCTTGGCCCCGAGGCTGGCAAGCTCCAGCATCTCCTCAAAGGCGATGCGGTCAAGCTTGCGCGCCTTGGAGGTGATGCGCGGGTCGGTGGTATAGACCCCGTCCACATCGGTATAGATGTCGCAGCGCACCGCACCAAAGGCCGCGGCAAAGGCCACGGCGGTCGTGTCCGACCCGCCGCGCCCCAGCGTGGTGATGCGGCCCTCGGGGCTGATGCCCTGAAATCCGGCCACCACGGCCACCTTCATGCCTTCTTCGAATTTCCGCATGATGTTGGCCGAAGGGATCTCCTCGATCCGGGCCGCGGCATGGGCCGAGGTGGTCCTGAGCGGCACCTGCCAGCCTTGCCAGCTTCGCGCGGGGATATCCATTTCCTGCAGCGTCAAGGCCATAAGCCCGGCGGTCACATTCTCGCCCGAACTGACCACGGCGTCATATTCGCGCGCATCGTAAAGCGGGGCTGTCTCCTCGACAAAGCCCACCAGCTTGTTGGTTTCCCCCGACATGGCCGAGACGATGACGATCACGTCATGGCCATTGGCCACCTCGCGGCCGACGCGCTTTGCGGCGCGGCGGATGCGGTCGAGCGTGGCGACCGAGGTGCCGCCGAATTTCATCACCAGAATGGGCATGGCCCGTCCCCTTGTCAGACGCCGCGCGTCATAAGGTGCCGCGCGCGCAGCCGCAAGGGCGCTCACTGCATGCCCGCTTCATCTTTGCTTTCCATATACTCCGGGGGTCCGGGGGCAGCGCCCCCGGCGGGTCGTGGCCGCAAGGCCGCGAAACCCTTCAAAAGCTGTGCGCGCGCCCGTCCCATGTCTCGAAACAGCCGGTTCTGGCCAGATCGAGCGCCGCAAACCGCGCGACCAGCCCCGCGACCGCCTTGGCGGTCGTGATCTCGGCTGAGGCCCCGCCCATGTCGGTCTGGACCCAGCCCGGATGATAGACCCCCACGGCGATGCCGCGCGGCTTGAGGTCCGTGGCCAGATTGCGGCCCAGATTGATCGCCGCCGCCTTGGAGGCGCGGTAGATGTAGCTGCCGCCCGGGGCGCGCGTGCTTGATCCCATCTGGCTGGCGATGATGGCGATCCTGGGCGCGGTCGCGCGGGCCAGATGCGGCAGGAAGGCCTGAACGCTCAGGAAGACACCCGTCACATTCACCGCAAAGCTTTCAGCCCAGAGCGCGGGGGCAAATCCGTCGGCAAGGCTTTCATCCTTGTCCAGATAGACCCCCGCATTGCACACCAAAAGATCAAGCGCCCCCGTGCCCAGCTGCGCGGACACCGCCCCAAGTGACCGCGCATCGGTCACATCCAGCCGGGTCATCCCCGGCGCATCGCGCGCGGTTGCCGTGACTGTGGCCCCGCTGGCCTTGTAGGCCGCCGCAAGCCCCGCGCCGATGCCGCGGTTGGCGCCTGTGATCAAGACATGCATCCACGCCCCTCCTGTTGATGCCGACAGCGGTAACGGGTGGGCCAGAGAATGCAAGCCAAGCCGGTGCCGCCATCGCAGCTTGCCATGGTCGGTTCCGGGGGCAGTGTTGCACAAGGCCGGGAAACAGGATGCGCGGAGGGCCTGTAAGCCGGATTCTGTCCAAGGGGTTGCCCCCTCTGGATGGCCATTCCTCTGGACGCGCGGTTGCCCGCGTGCCTCAAGCTGCCAACCCGGATGTCTGGGGCCGAAGCCAAGCCCCGGGGTTGCCCCCGCGACATCCCTATTCGGCATTGCTCCCGGTGGGGCTTGCCGTGCCGCTCCGGTTACCCGTCGCGCGGTGGGCTCTTACCCCACCGTTTCACCCTTACTGCGCCCCGAGGGGCGCAGCGGTTTCATTTCTGTGGCGCTTTCCGTCGGATCGCTCCGCCCGGGCGTTACCCGGCACCGTGGTTTCAGGGAGTCCGGACTTTCCTCGAACGGTTGCCCGCCCGCGGCCATCCAGCCCTCCGCGCCCCTGTCAGCTACGCGTGCCGGCCTTTGGGTTCAAGCCCTCATGCGCGCGGCCATCTCGGCCATGATGGCGCAATCGCGCCCGTCGAACGCCCCGCCTGCGCCATGCCGGAACCGCAGCCGGACCGCGCTGAGCAAAAGATCATCGGCCAGATCGGGAAAGCCATAGGCCAGCGCATCCGTCCGAAACCGGCCCCGGTCGATGGGCAAGGCGCCCCGGCCTTCGGGCCAGAGCGCCAGCCCTTGGCGGGCCAGCCTGTGCCAGTCAAAGCGCGGCCCCGGGTCGATCTTGCGCCCCGGGGCCATGCACGAATGCCCGATCACCCCCGCAGGTGCGATGCCCCAACGCGCAAGGATGCCGGGCAACAGCCGCTCCAGCGCATCCATCAAGGGGGCCGCAAAGGGTGATGCCCCGTCATTGTCCAATTCGATCCCGATCGAGCGCGAATTCACATCGCCCCGCCCGCGCCATTCGCCCGCCCCGGCATGCCATGCGCGCAAACCTTCGTCGACCAGCGCCACCACCTGACCGTCGCGCCGGATCAGGTAATGGGCCGACACCTCGCGCGCCGGATCGCACAGCGCGCGCAGGGCGGCGTCGCAATCGGGCATGGCGGTGTAGTGCAAGACGACCAGCTCGGGGCGCAGCCCGTCGCGGCGGGGGCCGGAATTGGGCGACAGGCTCATGGCTCGATCGCCCCCATGCCCTGAGCCGTGGCCGTGTGGCGCTGTGGTGAACCGACCATCGGCCTGCCCCGGTTTCTCAGGCTTTCGGCAGACCTACCACCATTTCGCGGGTTTCGCGACAAAACCGGCCGCCTGTTCCAGCGCATAACCGATATTGAGCAATTCGCCCTCTTCCCACGGCTTGCCGATCAGCTGCAACCCAAGCGGCAGACCCGCGCCATCAAGCCCCGTGGGCACCGCCAGACCGGGCAGGCCCGCCAGATTGACGGTCACGGTGAAGACATCGTTGAGATACATCTCGACCGGGTCGGAATGTGTCTTGCCCAGTTCGAAGGCCGCCGATGGGGTGGCGGGTGTCAGGATCGCATCGACACCCGATGCAAAGGCATGCTCGAAATCGCGCTTGATCAGCGTGCGCACCTTGCGGGCGCGGTTGTAATAGGCGTCGTAATAGCCCGCCGACAGCACATAGGTGCCGATCATGATGCGGCGGCGGACCTCGGGCCCGAAGCCTTCGGCGCGGGTTTTCTCGTACATCTCGGTGACGCCGTCGCCCGGCGCCAGTTTCGCGCGGTAGCCATAGCGCACCCCGTCATAGCGCGCGAGGTTCGACGACGCCTCGGCCGGCGCGATGACATAATAGGCAGGCAGCGCGTATTTCGTGTGCGGCAGGCTGATGTCACGGATGATGGCGCCGGCATCGGCCAGCATCGCGCGCCCCTCGGCCCAGAGCGTCTCGATCGCGTCGGGCATGCCATCCATGCGGTATTCGCGCGGAATGCCGATGACCCGGCCCCGGATGTCGCCCGTCAGCATCGCTTCGAAATCGGGCACGGGCAGATCGGCGCTGGTCGAATCCTTGGGGTCATGGCCCATCATGGCCGCCCCCATGATCGCGGCATCGCGCACGGTTTTCGTCATCGGCCCTGCCTGATCGAGCGAGGAGGCAAAGGCCACGATCCCCCAGCGCGAGCAGCGCCCATAGGTGGGTTTCAGCCCCACGGTGCCGGTAAAGGCCGCGGGCTGGCGGATCGAGCCGCCGGTATCGGTGCCCGTCGCCCCAAGGCACAGATCGGCCGCCAAGGCCGCCGCCGACCCGCCCGACGACCCGCCCGGCGTCAGCGACCGGCTTGATCCGGTGGCACGCCACGGGTTGATCGCATGGCCATAAACGCTGGTCTCGTTCGAGCTGCCCATGGCAAACTCATCCATGTTCAGCTTGCCCAGCATGACCGCGCCCGCATCGCGCAGCTGGCCCGAAACGGTGGATTCATAGGCCGGGCGGAACCCTTCGAGGATCCGTGATGCTGCCTGCGACGCCACGCCTTGGGTGCAGAACAGATCCTTGATCCCCACGGGAATGCCGCACATGGGCGGGGCATCGCCCGCCTTGATGCGCGCATCAGCCGCCCGGGCGCGGTCCATCGCGATCTCGGGCGTCTTGTGGACGAAAGCGCCCAGCGCATCGGCGCCGTCGATTGCCGCCAGACAGGCCCCGGTCAATTCGACCGATGTGGTTTCCCCCCGGCGCAGCGCGTCGCGGGCCTTGGCGATGGTCAGTTTGGTCAGGTCGGACATGATCACTCCACCACCTTGGGCACGGCGAAAAAGCCCTCGCGCGCATCGGGCGCGTTGCGCAATACCGCCTCTTGCTGATTGCCGTCGCTGACCACATCGTCGCGCCGCGGCAGCCGCATGGGCGTGACGCTGACCATGGGCTCCACATCGCTGACGTCGAGTTCCTGCAATTGTTCGATGAAGCCGAGGATCGCGTTGAAGTCATCGGCAAGTGCTGGCAGGTCGGCGTCTTCCACGCGGATGCGGGCAAGCTTGGCGACCTTGGCGGCGGTGGCGCGGTCGATGGACATGGTCGGGGCCTCCTCGAGGAAACTAGGGGCCGTTTAGCGGCGCGCTGCGCGGGCTGCAAGGCGGCACGGATTGGGGCAGAGGGCAGAGCCGGGGTTTCGTCATCCCCTCGTCATCCCTATCTTTCAAAGTGATCGAAAAAGGAACGGAGAGCAAAAGATGAAATACACGTGGTTGGGCCATGCCGGCGTGCGGCTTGAGATCGGCGATCAGGTCTTGCTGATCGACCCCTGGGAGACGGGAAATCCCATGTTCCCCACGGACCGGCGCGAGGCGATGTATGCGGGGGCCACGGCGATCTTGATCACGCATGGCCATGGCGATCATGTCAGCGGGGTGCCGGAACTGGCCAAGGCGCGCGGTCTTGCGGTCTATGGCATGGTCGAGCTGATGGGGTTCTGGGCCGCGCGGCATGCCATCCAGACGCATGGTTTCAACAAGGGTGGCACGGTGCGGCTGGGTGATGTGGCGATCACGATGGTGAACGCGACCCATTCCTCGTCGCTGTCGGGGCCGGAGGGCCCGATCTTTGCCGGCTCCGAGGCCGGATACATCATCGCAGGCGAGGGGCGTGCGGTCTATGTCTCGGGCGACACGGATGTGATGGCCGATATGAAGATCTGGGATGATCTGCACAGCCCCGATGTCGGCATCCTGTGCGCGGGCGGACATTACACGATGGACATGACGCGCGCGGCCTATGCCGCATCCAAGCTGTTTCGCTTCAAGACCGTGATCCCCTATCACTACAAGACATTTGCGCTGCTTGAGCAGTCGGCTGATGCTCTGAAGGCGGCGATGCTGCCCGGCGTGCGGGTGCTTGACCCGGAACCGGGCGATACCGTCACCGTGTGACCGGGCGAAAAACCCGGGTTTTTCGCGTTGGAAAACCCGGGTTTTCCAGCGCCCCTGTGTGGGGTCGGCGCCATGGAAAAGGGCCGCGTCGGTCATCCCGGCGCGGCCCTTTATGCAAACGGAGCGGCAGATTACTTGATCTTGCCTTCCTTGTAATCGACATGCTTGCGCACCACCGGATCATATTTCCGGACCGTCATCTTTTCGGTCATGGTGCGGGCGTTTTTCTTGGTCACATAGAAATGGCCCGTCCCGGCAGACGAGTTCAGGCGGATCTTGATGGTGGTCGGCTTCGCCATGGTCGGGCTCCTACGGTCAGTGCGGGGCGCGCGGCAGCGGTGGCCGCGCAAAAACTCTCTTGAGACTGCGCCTTTTACCGGGCCGCGTGCGCGAGTCAACACCTCATCGCGGGGTTTTGTGCACAGGTGGCTTTGTGATGCGGCCGGTCAAGAAAAAGGGCCGGGGATGACCCCGGCCCGATCCTTGTGCCTTAGTGGCAGAGTTTATTCCTGCTGCTGGCCCATGAACATCAACAGGAACTGGAACATGTTCAGGAACGAAATATACAAGCTGAGCGAGCCGTCGATCGCGGCCTTGTCCAGCCATTCCTGATCGCCATGGGCGGCATGTGCCACATAGGTCGATTTGATTTCCTGGGTGTGAAAGGCGGTCAGACCCGCGAAAATCAACACGCCCAAAGCCGAGATCGCGAACATCATCGCGTCCGACTGCAAGAAAATGTTGACCACCATGGCCAGCACCAGGCCGATCACGCCCATGATCAGAAAGCTGCCCATGCCCGACAGGTCGCGCTTGGTGGTGTAGCCCCACAGGCTCAGGCCGGCAAAGGCGATGGCCGTCACCAGAAAGGTCTGCACGATCGAATGCGAGGTGAAGACGAGGAAGATCGAGCTCATCGACACGCCCATCACGGCCGCAAAGGCAAAAAAGCCCAGGCTGACAGCCGCCGCCGAGCCACGGCGCATCAACGCGCCCCAGCCAAACAGGATGAAGGCCAAGGGCGCGAACATGATCACCCAGCGCAGCGGGGTGGCATAGATCGCCTCGCCCAGGCCCGTCAGATACTGGCCTTCGCGTAGCGCCATGGTGGCGCCCGTGGGGTCGTTGGTCACGGCAAGATCCGCGATCGCCCATGCGGCGGCCGCGGTGATCAGCATGCCACCCGACATGGTGGCATAGACCTTGTTCATATGGGCGCGCAGGCCCTGGTCGATTTCGGCGGCGCGGGCAGCGGATACACCGGCGCGGATCGTCTGATAGTCAGCCATATATCCCTCCTGAAGATACGTCATGCGGCAGGTCCGTCGCGCAGCCGCACGCAAGACCCAGTCCTTGTGAGAACATATTGGCGAGATGACGCCGCTTTTCAAGCAAGGCTGCGCACGACGCGGGGTGGCCACGCGATAGTTTTTTCCTATTGTGTTTTGCCTGTTACAGCCCGGCTCACATCGTCACAACGATTTTCCCGGTGCTGTTTCGGCTGCGCAACAGCTCGAGGGCGTCGGCGGCGCGCTCCAGCGGGAAGGTGGCGCTGACATGGGGCCGGATGCGTCCTGCCGCGTAGAGCGCGGTCAATTCGGTCAGGCTATCGGTCAGCCGGTCTGGGGCAAAGCCCAGATACCCGCCCCAATAAAATCCCAAGACGCTGATGTTCTTGACCAAAAGCAGATTGGCAGGAATTTGAGGCACAATGCCGCTGGCAAAACCGATGCACAGGATACGGCCTTCGGGCCGGGTGGCGCGCAAGGCCGCGTCGAACGCCGGACCGCCAACGGCATCATAGACCACATCCACGCCCCCCAGCGCCTTGAGGCGGGCGCGGATATCGTCGCGGTCGCTGTCGATCAGATGATGGGCGCCCGCAGATTTGGCGATGGCCAAGCGGTCGGCGCCGCGCGCCACGGCAATCACCTCGGCCCCCATCAAGGCGCCAAGTTCCACCGCACTCAATCCCACGCCGCCTGCGGCACCCAGAACCACAAGCCGTTCCCCCACCCGCAGCCCCGCGCGATGGCCAAGCGCCAGATGCGAGGTGCCATAGGCGACCAGAAATCCCGCCGCCTCGGCAAAGGGCATGCTGTCTGGGATGATCACGGCGCGCGCCGCGTCGAAAACCCCGTAGTCGGCCAACCCGCCTTGTCCGGCAAAGACCGCAACCCGCTGTCCCAAGGCGGGCCGGGCCACGTCTGGACCCAGCGCATCGACCACGCCCGACACCTCCATTCCCATGGTGAACGGGGTTTGCGGCGTGTCTTGATACTGGCCCTTGAGCATCAGCAGATCGGCGAAATTCAGACCACAGGCCGCAATGCGCACCCGGATCTGGCCCGGCCCCGGTTCGGGCCGCGCCAGGCGCTCTAGCTGTGGGGGCGCGCCGAGTTCTGTCAGCCGATAGGCGCGCATGTTTCGATCCTTGCGATGGTGTCGGTGTGACATTAGCCGTGCGCCAAGCGCGCTGCCATCCCTGTTGCTGCTCGAAATTGAGGCAGCGCCGCCCATTTTGTCATCGAAATTCGTGGCTCCGCCCGAATTTTTGGTGTCTGCACTGAACCTCAGGCTGAACCTGATGCACAGAACTCTCCTTAAAGAATTGATCTGGCGGTTTTGCGCCCTACCTGCGCTGCGTCGCCCTATCATGGCGAGACCTGCTGTCCCTGAATTCGGGAAGGGGCATCAAGGTCAGGTTTGGCAAAAAGGAGAAGGGCGTGAAACACCCCGTCGATGTGCATGTCGGAAAGCGCGTCCGGCACCGCCGCTGGATGGTCGGAATGACTCAACAGCAGCTGGCCGAAAAGGTCGGCATCAAATTCCAGCAGATCCAGAAATACGAAACCGGCATGAACCGCATCAGCGCCTCGCGGCTGTTCGATATCGCACAGGCCGTGTCGGTGCCTGTGGCCTATTTCTTCGAAGGGATGGACGGTGCCGAAACCGCGCAGACCACCGATGCGCAGCGCGACGGCGTTCCCGGCGATATCCTCGCCGACAAGGAAGCGTTGGAGTTGATCCGCTCCTACTACGCCATTCCCGAAAACCAACGTCGTCGCTTGTTCGAACTGGCACGCGTGTTGTCGGACGCGGCAGCCTAGCTTCGTGTGATGGCTTGACCCCGGTCAGGGGATCGTGTCCCTTCCGGCATGCGTTCAGACCCGCAGCCGCCGGAGGCCCAGCATGACGGATCCCCTGACAGGTGCAGCCCCCGCGCGCCTTGCCCTGACCGATCCCTCCGATCTTGTTGCCACGGCGCATGCCATGGCGGATGCTGCGCGTGCGGCGATCTTGCCTCATTTTCGCACCGCCACGCTTGTTGCCGATGACAAGGGCGTTGGGCGTTTCGATCCGGTGACCCTTGCTGACCGCGCTGCCGAGGCCGCGATGCGCGCCGTTCTGGCGAACCGCCGCCCCGATGATGCGATCCTGGGCGAGGAAGAAGATTACCGCCCCGGCACCAGCGGGCTGACATGGGTGATCGATCCCATCGATGGCACGCGGGGCTTCATCTCGGGCACGGCCAGTTGGGGGGTGTTGGTCGCACTGTGCGATGCGGCGGGGCCGATTTATGGGCTGATCGATCAGCCCTATATCGGCGAGCGTTTCGAAGGTGGTTTTGGACGATCGCATGTGACCGGTCCGATGGGCCGGGCACCCTTGATCGCCCGCGCCACCGCCGATCTGGGCGCGGCCACGCTGTTTACCACATTCCCCGAGATTGGCACCGCCGCTGAGCGTGCAGGGTTCGAGGCCGTGCGCGACCGCGTCAAGCTGACCCGCTATGGCATGGATTGCTACGCCTATGCGCTGGTTGCCGCCGGTCAGGTCGATCTGGTGATCGAAGCGGGGCTGGCCTCCTACGACATTGCAGCCCCCATCGCGGTGATCGAAGCGGCGGGCGGCGTCGTCACCGACTGGCAGGGCCGCCCCGTGCATCGGGGGGGGCGTGCGCTGGCCGCGGCCAACCCTTTGATCCATGCCGCAGCGCTTGCGATCCTCAAGACCATCCCCGACGCCTGACGC
>NZ_CALAHQ010000067.1 GCF_937892565.1 uncultured Roseicyclus sp.
CATCGCCAAGGTGGCCCAAGGTCAGGATCAGGCGGCCCTTGGTGCCAAGCCGACACTGCACCCGATCTGTTCATGGCCCCCAAGACGCGATCCGGGCAGGCGCATGATGTCCATTGAGATATGCCCCATGTGACCGGCCCCTGAGCAAAGACCGAGGGTGGCGCCGCGGAGGTGGTGTGATTTCTGCACCGTCACCGGTCTGATCTCAGGTGGCCATCGAGGTGTGTGGTCGAGGTGGAGTTTGACGACTTCACCCACGAACCACACGGAGACCCCGAAGCCCAAGATCGAGCCATGGGAACGCCACTGGTCCGAGGGACCATGGGCAGGCATGGATCTGACCGGGCTTTTGCACAAGCATGATCAGGGCGATGGGTGCTGTCCGACGCGTGCGGCGGCGCGGCTGACCTTGAAATTCTGTCGGCGGTGAAGGGCGCTTTCCTGAATGAAATGGCTGTGGACCGAGGTGTGAACGGAGGCGAATTTCTGCGATGTTCGCGTGCAGCGAAATCGCAGCTTGGCGCGCTCACGCCTTCGAAACGGTTGATGGGAATTCTTGGCGTGATGGTGCACACCATCCTTGCCGCCATCCTCGGGCTTCGCGCGCCTGTGGCATGCGCATGACCGCGAGCCACAGCGTGAACGAAACCGGGCGGGCAGGTCTGTCCGCCGCGCCCCAGAACGCCGCCACCGGGCCAGAACGCAGCGGATTTGCCGCCCGATCCGCGCAACGCCAGCCATGCGCGCAACCGCAATCGGCGCCAAGGATAAAGAACTTGTCTCCTGAGCAGTTTCAGGCAATCGTGGCTTTAAAAAGGGCCGCGCCACCTGGGGAATACCGGCCAAAACGACAACACATTAGGGCAATAAAGAAATGGGGCAGCTCGTCAAAGGTGTCTGGCAGGATACGGCCACCCGTGAGGTCAAGCAGGACGGGCAGTTCGTCAGGCAGGGCTCTGCCTTTCGCAACTGGGTAACCCCGGACGGATCGGCCGGACCGACCGGAGTTGGCGGTTTCAAGGCCGAAGCCGGGCGTTATCATCTGTATGTTTCTCTGGCTTGTCCATGGGCGCACCGCACCCTGATTTATCGCAGCGTTCTGGGGCTTGAACAGGCCATCGACATTTCAGTGGTGCACCCCGTCAATATGGAGAACGGTTGGGAATTCGCTGACTACGAATGCGCGACACCCGACAAATTGTTCGGTTCACGGTTCCTGCATCAGGTCTACACAAGAGCGGCGCCGACCTATTCCGGCAAGGTGACAACTCCGCTTTTGTGGGACAAGCAGAGCGGCACAATCGTGAACAACGAATCCTCCGAGATCATCCGCATGATGGGCGGCGCGTTCAGATCCATCGCGACATCCTGGCAGGAGTTCCTTCCCGAGGACAAGTTGGCCGAGATCGACGCGTTGAACGACCTGATTTACCGTGCCATCAACAACGGTGTCTACAGGACCGGCTTTGCCGAGACCCAAGTTGCCTACGAGGCGGCCGTAACCGGTCTGTTCGACGCCTTCGACGTTCTGGAAACCCGTCTTGCTGACAGCAGGTTCCTTCTGGGCGACAGGCCCGTGGAACCGGACTGGCGCCTGTTTGCCTCGATGATCCGGTTCCCGTCCGTCTATTACTTCCACTTCAAATGCAATATTCGCAGTCTGGATGACTACCCGAACCTCAAGCGGCACACACGCGACCTGTTGAATTGGCCGGGAGTAAGACAGACCGTGAACCTCGACCACATCAACACCCACTATTACATGGCGCATCGCAAAATAAATCCGTTTGGTCTGATTCCGTTGGGAGCCAAAATCGACCTTGACGGACCCGAGTGGAGCGATGCCGAACTCCGAAAGGCAGTCTGATGATTACGCTTTATCACTACGACAGGTCCACCGCTGCACAACGCGTGCGGCTTTTGATAGAAGAAAAAGGACTCGAATGGAAAAGCGTGATTGTCGATACGGCGCGTGGCGACGTGGATCAGCTTCCTGAGAATTACCATGAATTGAACCCCAAGGGTCTGGTTCCTGCCATTGAGCACAACGGGCGGGGCATCTCGGAATCGACAATTCTATTGGAATATCTGGACGATGCTTTCCCCGAAACATCGTTTCGTCCAGCCAATGCCGAAGACCGCGCTGACATGCGCCGCTGGATATACCGCATCGGAGATGGTGTGCATGTGGCAAGTCGCACGATCGGTGTGTGCATCGTCAACCGCTTCATCTACCTTGAACAGGGCAAGAAAAAGATCGAGGCCTACCATTCCGAAATGAGGGATTTGGTTCGGCGCGACAACGACAAGGTAAACATCGCTATGGGCCTGGAAAGCCCGTTGCTTCCCGATGCGCTCAAGACGTTCAAGTCGCTCTTTGCCGACATGAATGATCGCCTTGCCGACAGTGGCTGGTTGGCTGGAGACAGCTATTCCCTGGCCGACATCGCGCTGGTGGTCTATCTGCGCCGAATGGAATCGTTCATGATGGCGCCCCTGTGGGCCGATCATGGTCACCTCAATGACTGGTATGCGCGGATTGCTGCGCGGCCCGCCTACCACAAGGCCGTGGTGGAATGGGGCGACATCACCGAGGCCAAGCGGACCGAGCATGGCAGGGGCGCTTTCGACGCGATCGAGAAATTGTGGAACGCATGATCCTGCAAAAGGCCCGATGCCCGCGGTCTTGAGGGCTTGACGTGACGGGCCGGCATCTCGGTGGCCAGCGATTTGACCAGATCGGGTGGACCGTCACGGACCCGCGTGGGAAAGTTGTTCGACCCCACAAAGAGCGAGACCGTGTCGGGCCGCAAGGACAGCATCGCGCCGCGCGCATGCCCTGCCCCTGTCCGCCCCGCGGCATGCGCATGATGAAGCCCCGCACTCTTGCGCGGATGGGTGTCGTATGAAGGCTCGGCGGGGAAATCCCGCTGCTGATTGCTTTTGAAGCCCGCAAACCAGCCAATCACGGTTTGGGCCGTGCAAGGGGGGGCGTGATCAGGCTTTGCGCGGCTGCCTCAAACGGGGGGAAACCGTGCACGAAGCAAGCGCTGAACACGGTGCCGCTGAACGCATTCGATCCTGCCTTGCACAGCGCGCCTATCCGCCCGCGATAACCTTCCGATGCAGCCCTCCAAGCACGGGGGAGGCACCGGACACGTCACGCGATGATGGCTCAAGGGTATCTAACCTGTTTTCTGTCATTCGGCCGGGCCACGCGACCAAAGACAACACTCGACCCACACCGATGCCAAAGCGCCCAGGCATATCCTCAAGGTTACGCGGCACCCTCCGATCGACAGCCAATTCTGGCTCGCTCAGGCGCGTTGAACACGCCGCAAGTATCGCGCCATCCATATTTGATTATCCCAATTTATGATACGAAAGCTGCGCTTTGATGTCGAAAACATATGCCAGACAAGTCATCTTGTCGCTGCGGCGGCAGGGGCAAATCAAACAGAATGATCGCGGATCAATCGGTATTATTTCTGGCGGTCATGGCCTTTTGCGTGTTCTTCGTCGGGCTGGCCAAGGCGGGCTTTGGCGGCATGATCGGATCGCTGGCCATGCCGCTTGCAGCGGCCGTTTCCGATCCTTTCACCGCGATATCGGTCCTGTTGCCCACCTATGTGGTGATGGATCTGATCTTGATGGTGGTCTACCGAAAATCGGTGCGCTTTGATCTGCTGTGGCCCATGGCGGTGACGGGCCTGGTGGGTGTAAGCATTGGTGCGGTGTTCTTCCAGTCCTTCGAGATCTGGTTGCTGCAATCCATGCTCGGGGCCATTTCGATCGCTGCGGCCCTGAATTTCGCTCGCACCCGCTGGCTGACGCAGGGCAAGGAACAGCCCGCGACGCCGCCGCGCCACATCTGGCCGCGCGCGGCCGGAATGGCGGGATCGAGCGGGTTTCTCAGCTTTTTCCTCATGGGAGAGGCCCCGGCGCAATTGTTCCTCTTGCCCTATCGCCTGATGCCCGTGATCTACGTCGCCACGATGGTGTGGTTTTTCGCGATCATGAATGCCGCCAAGATCCCGATCATGGTCACCTTTGGCATGGTCACGCCCCAGACCCTGATCCTGTCGCTGTGTTTCCTGCCCGTCATGCCCTTGGGGCTATGGGCCGGCAATCGCATCAGCACGCGTATCCCCAAGGATCCTTTCTACATCCTCATCCATATCCTCTTGCTGGGTCTTGGGGTCTACTTGATCGTCCAAGGCGCCTTTTACGCGCCGTAAGCACCACGGAAGGGACGTATATGAACATTGGCATCATCGGGACGGGCAATATGGGGCGCGCCATGGCGGAGCGTCTGCGCGATCAAGGCGCGGCGCTGACCGTGTGGAACCGGGATCGCACCAAGGCTGAGGCAATCGCGGGCGTCCGCGTGGCCGAGAGCCCGCGTGATCTCGCCGAAAAGGTTGACGTGATCGTGTCGGCGCTCGCCAATGACGCTGCCATCGCCGCCGTCTATCACGGGCCTGCCGGGCTGTGCCATGGGCCGCTCACGGGCAAGCTGGTGATCGAAACCTGCACGACACTCCCCGCCACCACCCGTGCGCTCGAAGCAGCCATCGTGGCATGTGACGGGCTGTTTCTCGAATGCCCCGTAGGCGGCACGACCGGCCCCGCGCGCGAGGGGCAATTGCTGGGCCTTGCAGGCGGCAGCCCCGAAGCTTTCGCAAAGGGCGCCCCGATCCTGAAACTCTTGACGCGGCGGCTGGAACATCTGGGGCCCGTGGGCGCAGGCGCGGCGATGAAACTGGCGATCAACCTGCCCCTGATGGTGTATTGGGCAGCCTTGGGCGAAGCCCTCGGGCTCGCCTTGGGGGAAGGCATCGATGCTGCGCAGGCGCTCGATGTTCTGGCGGACAGTTCCGGGGCGATCGGCGCGGCCAAGAAGCGCGTTCCCCCTATCGCCGCCATGTTGGCAACCGGTCAGGGCGGGGCGGTGAATTTCAGTCTCGAGAACGCGATCAAGGATATGGGCCTGATGGCGGATCTGGCCCGTTCGCATGGCCATGCGCCCGATGTGATCGAAGCCGCGCTGCACAAGGCACGCCGGGCGGCGCCCGAAGGCTTCGCAGCGCTCGATTGTTCCATGGTCGGCCTGCATCCCCTCAAGACCTCAAAGACATGAACAAGACCGGAAAGGAAAGGGCAATGCTCAACGTTGTATTGGTGGGGTTTGGCTGGTGGGGTCAGCATGTCGCGCGCCGTCTGGTCGATCATCCGATGTTCCGGATTGCCGCCGTCGTCGAACCCTCGGAGGCGCTGCATGCGCAGATACAGGCGATGGGTCTGGCGGTTGAAACCGACTTTGACAGTGCGATCACCCGCGAGGGGGTGGAAGCGGTGATCCTGACCTCGCCCAATAACCTGCACGACTCCCAGATCGCCCAAGCGGCCGGTCGGGGCTTGCATGTGTTTTGCGAAAAGCCGCTGTCCCTGACGGCAGCAGGGGCGCGGGCATCAGTCGCGCTGTGCCGGGAAAAGGGTGTGGTTCTGGGCATCGGCCATGAGCGGCGGTGGGAGCCCGGCATCCTCGCGCTGAAATCCATGCTCGACGAGGGCAGCCTCGGCACCATCATGCATGCGGAGATGGCGTTCAGCCACAACAAGCTTGCGCATCTTCCCAAGGGCAGCTGGCGCACATCCAAGGCCTATGCGCCCGCTGCGGGCATGACGCAGATGGGCATCCACCTGACCGACATGCTGATCTGGTTCTTCGGGCGCGTATCGAGCGTGTCGGCCTTTACCGCCGACCGTTCGCTGGGATGGGAAACCGGCGATGTCGTCGCGGTGCAGATGCAGTTCGAAACCGGTGTGACGGCCACGCTGCAGGCCATCCTCAACACGCCCCATTTCATTCGCGCCCATGTTTTCGGCACGAAATCCTGGGTCGAGATCCGCAACGCGACACATCCCGACACCCCCGGCGGCAAGACCGATATGGAAATCTATCGGAGCATGGACGATCGCGATACCCGGATCCTCGATTGGACCGACAGCGTGACGGCAAACCTCGAGGCCTGGGCCCGGGCGATCGCGGGGGAAAGCCGCTACCCCTATTCGGATTTCGAGCTGACCCACAACATCGAAGTGCTGGAGGCGATTATCCTGTCGGCGGAGACGGGCCGCACCATCAATCCGGCAGCCCTTTAGCCCGCAACCGCGCCGCGATCAGGAAAAAGGGGGCAACAGCCCCCCTTTTTTTGCCGCATGCGCGACCACAGCCTATTTCGCAGCCGTGTAGACCTCATAGACGCCGGCAGTATCATAGCTCATCGGCAGGCTCTCGAACGCCGCGTCATAGAGCTTGCACACCGCCTCGAAGATCGGCGTCTCGATCGCCTGAGACGCGATATTGTCGCCGATGATCGACAGGTCCTTCTGAAACATCGCCATGCTGGCCGTCGGCGGCTCATATGACTTTGCAATCATCAATGGCATGCGCAGATCGGACATCCGCGATTGGCCGGCCCCACCCGACAGCATCTTGTAGACCGTTCCGGCATCAAGCCCGAGCGATGTCGCGTAATGCAGGGTTTCGGCGGCGGCCGCATTGTGAAGCGCGACCGCATGGTTGGCGACGTATTTCATCCGCGACCCATAACCAAACGCTCCGGCTTCGATCACGGTGTGACTGATGTGGGACAGATAGGGCTTGGCGTGAACGATGGCCGCAGGATCGCCCGAGGCCATGATCACCAGATCCGCCTTGGCAGCCTGTGCGCCCGTCCCGCTGACAGGGCAATCGAGCAAGATGGCGCCTGCAACCTCGACCGCCGCCTTGGCCGCGAACTTGTCGGCCAAGGCAAAGGTTCCGGTCTCCAGCGCCACCTGCCCCTTGGACAGCAACCCGCCCAAGGCCGTCGCCACAGCGGCCAGCACCTTGGGCGAGGCCACCGACACGATCACAAGATCACATTCCGCAACCCAAGGCCCAAGGGCATCATGGGCTTGACCGCCAAGTGCCTCAAGCGCCACCCGGCCAGCAGGGGCCGGATCGACGCCGACAACCTGCACACCGGCACGCCGCAGGTTGGCCGCATAGGCGCTGCCCATGATGCCAAGCCCCACAACCCCGACCTTGCCGCGGGCCATGGCTTACTTTACCCCAAGCATCTTCAGGGCCGACAGCCCGGCGACCTTGGCCTTTTCCTCATCGGTCAGGTTTGATGTCGCGATATGTCCGACCGGGTCGTAATCAGCCATGTCATAGGGGTAATCCGTGCCCATGACGATCTTGTCGGCTCCGTAAAGCTTGACGAGATACTCCAGCTGATGTTGGCTGAACACCACGCTGTCGAAGTAGACTTGGCGCAGATATTCGGTCGGCTTTTTGGGCAGATCGGCGTGGCAATCGGCCCGCGCACCCCAGGCATGATCGATCCGGCCGGAATAGGCGGGCAGATAGCCGCCACCATGGACCGCAAGGATCTTGAGTTCGGGCATGTCGCGCAAGACACCGTTGAAGATCAGGTAATGCAGGGCGGTTGTGGTTTCGAGCGGGTTGCCGATCACGTTGGAGAAGTAATATTCGTGAAAGCGGTCGCCTCCGGTGAAGCCATTGGGATGGATCATCACCAGCGCGCCCAGTTCCTCGGCCTTTTTCCAGAACGGACGGAACCGATCCGCCGATATTTCTTCCCCGTCGCAGTTGGTCAGCAACATCACGCCCTTGAGACCCAGATCCTTGACGGCCCGGGTCAGTTCGGTGACCGCTTCGGCCGGATCCTGAAAGGGAACGGTGCCAAGCCCCATGAAGCGGTCAGGACGACGTCCCACCCATTCGGCCATCCCGTCATTGACCATGCGGCTTGCTACGACGGCGTGCTCGGTCTTGGATTGATAATAGCACTGCGGGGGCGGCGGGGCGACAACCTGAATGTTGATGCCCTCGGCATCAAGGACCTTCATGCGGTCTTCGATATCCTGCATCGCCGTGGAGCCGCGATCGGCCTCCTGCTTGGCGTTGATCATGGTGGTTTCGGCGTTGGAATGGGTCACCATCGCGATGCGCGCCGGATTGACGTGGGGCGCCATGTATTTCCCGGCTGCGGGAATGACCACATGCGCGTGACTGTCCACCGTAGTCGTGCTCAGGCGATGGGCACGGTCGGGACGCGGACGGCCGGTCGTCGGCCCATAGCGGTTCAATTCTCCGCCCAAATCGGGCATACCGATGATCGTGTGGCTCATAAGTCTTTCCTTTTTGGCCGAAATTCAAACAGCCCCACGCAACAGCGGTGCGGGGGGTATCAGGAGCAATGAAACCGGGCCGCCCACGATCGGAAGCGGGCGGCCCGATGCCGGTTCACTTGTTGGCTTCGAACCAAGCGGCAGCTTCCGCCTCGACCTCGGCGCGATCAAAGTCGTTGATCGCCGCGATGAAGCTATCGTTGAGGAAGGTCGCCACATCCCGCGCGGCGGCGATGCCGCCAGATTCAACCATGCGCGGCTGGATCGCGGTCCAGACGTCGGCCTGCGGTTGGCCACACTGTTCGGTGACCGACACGTTCATGCCGATGGACATGTCGAGGTACAGCTGGCCGGCCTCCTCGATCTCCCATTCCTCGGGAACGGTCTGGCGCAGCATTTCGGCCACCGCGTCGCGATTGACGGTTGCCACATGCATGCCCTTGCACCATGCCCGCAGGAAGCCTGTGACCGCCTCACGCTTGGCTTCGATCTCGCTCACCGCCATCGAAAAGGTGTTGGCCGGGCTGGCCAGCAGCGATTGCGGCGTGATCAGCCGGGTGTCGATGCCGTTGGCAATCAGCACGATCCAGTCCGGTGCAGCCCCGGCGATCGCCGAGACATTGCCATCGCGCATCGCTGCAGCCAGCGTCGGCCCGGCTTCGCCCAGAACCACCGTCTTCACATCGTCGATCGACACGCCTTCGGCGGCCATCGCTGCCTGCAAGAAGGCGCGGTCGCGGTCCGACACCAGACCAACGGTCGTGCCGACCAGATCGGCCATGGATTGCACCGAGCTACCGGCTGGCACACCGATGCCTTCGGGTGCGTTCTGCATCACCTCGAAGACGGTGTTGATCTCGGCCCCTGCATCGAGCGCGTTGATCGTCTCGAACGGGTCAAGCATGGCCAGATCGGCCTGCCCGTTTTGCAGGAACGCCACATAGGGGATCGAGGTATCCGAAGGCAAAAGATCGACCTTTACGCCTTCTTCCTCGAAATAGCCCAACGCCTCGCCCACGACGAGCGGGAAGAAGTTGGTCGAGCGGGGCAGCGGGTTGATCATCCGCACCTCGGTCAAATCTTGTGCCGAAAGGGCAAGCGGTACCAGAGCCGTCGCCAAAGCGGTCGTAGCGGCCATCATCCGTAACATTTTCATTCTGTTGTCCTCCCTGAAAGATGTCTTTGGTCACTTGTGCATGATGCGTTGCCAGGCCTTTGCCCGGGCCCGCGACACGCGCGCCATGCGATTTTCCCGACCCCAGAACACGATCCGATTGTCGAGAAATTCCATCGCATAGAACAAGAGCAGCCCAATCGCCGTCATGCTGAGCAAGGTGGCGATCGAGGCAGCCATTTGGAGTTGAAAGGAGAAACGGCCCATCAACACGCCCACCCCTTCTGTGGCTTGGGCGAACTCTGCAACCACCGCGCCGATGAGCGCCGTGGTCAAACCGATCTTCATTCCCGCAAACACCATCGGCAAGGACGACGGCACGCGCAGCTTGAAGAACACCTGCACCTTCGTGCCGCCCAGCGAGCGAAACAGATCCTCGCGATCTTCGTCGGTTTGCAGCAGTCCGGTCAGCGCATTCACATAGATGGGAAAGAAACAGATCACAGCGGCCAGCGCGATCTTTGATCCCATGCCGTAGCCGAACCATGCGATGATGATGGGCGTCAGCGCGATCCCGGGCGTCACGTTCAAGACGATGGCATAGGGTGACACATAACGCTGGAACACGTCCGACAGTGACGAGGCAACCGCCAGAACGACGGCGATCGTGGCCCCGATCGCAAATCCGGTCACCGCTTCGGTAAAGGTGACCACGAAATGCGGGTAGATGATGCGCTCGGTCACATAAAGCCGCCAGATCGCCGAGACTATCTCGGACGGGCGCGGCACCATGATCGAGTCGATTACATTGATGATGGAAAGCCCTTCCCACAAGGCCATCAATGCACCGAAAAGGACCAGATGCGGCAAGACGCTCAGGGCCCAGTAGGACCTCGGCGTTGAACGCTGGGGCAAATCATGTTCAGCCATGGATCAGGCCTCCTCGGCGTGCGCGCGCGCGCGGGCAGCGCTTACACGTTCACGGCCATCTTGATGCTTCCAAAACGCGATCCAGCGATCGAGCAGTTCCATCCCCTTGAAGATGCCAAAGCCGATGATCGTCAGCGTGAAGATGCACGCAAAGGCCGACGCCATGTTCAGATTGCGCGTGTAGACGAGGATCAGGGACCCGATCCCCTGATCACGCTGGATGAACTCAGCCACCAGCACGCCAGACAGGGCAGCGGTCAACGCCAGCCGCTCTCCGGCCATGATCACAGGAACCGCATCCGGCAAAACCAGCTTGCGCAGGGTTTGCCATTTCGTTGCCCGCAGCGACCGGAACAGTTCCAGCTTTTCGGCGGGCACATTCATGACACCGGACAAGGTGTTGATGAAGGGCGCAAAGAAGCAGACCAACATGATGATCGCAATCTTTGATTGTGCGCCAAACCCCAAGGCCGCGATCAGCAATGGTGCAACCGCGATGCGCGGCGTTGCTTCCAGAACGATGACATAGGGCTGAAGGTAGCGCCGCACCAAGGGGTTGAGCCCGACCACCGCCCCCAGCCCGACGCCCAGGATCGAGCCCGCGGTAAACCCGGCCAATACCAGCCCGAGCGACACGTAAAGATGCCACCAGATGTTGGCATTCTCGAAATAGACCAGCCAAAAGGACCGCAGGATGGCCGAGGGGCGGGGATAAAACAGCGGGTCAAGCCAGCCAAGCCGCGAGCCTGTTTCCCACAGCACCAGCAGAACCAGAAACAGTCCCAGATGGTTGGCCAGCCGACGAAGACGCAGCGAGGCCCCGGGCTGCGCCGGGTTTGCTTGCGATGGAGCGATCCGCCCTGACATGGCCATCACAGCGCCCCAAGGGTTGCGCGCACATCTTCGGCCAGCGCATTGAATTCGGGGGTCAACTGCATGGCGAGCGTGCGCGGCCGCGGCAGGTTGATGTCGACAATCTTGGCAATTTTGCCCGGACGCGGTGTCATGACGAACACCTGATCTGACAGAAAGATCGCTTCGTTGATGTTATGGGTGACAAAGATGGTGGTCGCGCCGAACTCTCCCACGATACGCAGGAGTTCAAGATTGAGGTGTTCGCGCGTGAATTCGTCCAATGCCCCGAAGGGTTCATCCAGCAGCAAGATATCCGCCCCCGTCTGCAGCAGTCGCGCCAGAGCGACGCGTTGCTGCATGCCCCCCGACAACTGCGCGGGAAAGGCGAAGGCAAAATCCTTGAGCCCGACAAGATTCAGCAGATCCAGCGCCCGCGCACGGTCGGCCTTTGTGACTGTGCCTGACAGCTCCGTGGGCAACAGCACATTCTCCAGCGACGTGCGCCATTCCAAAAGCGTGGCCTTCTGAAACATCATGGCAATGTCGGGTCGCGGCCCCGTCACTTCGCGCCCATGCACGATGGCCGCCCCCTGCGAGGGCGCGATCAGCCCTGCGATCAGCCGCAGCAAGGTGGATTTGCCACAGCCCGAGGGCCCCACAAGCGATACGAACGCGCCCTTGGGTATGTCGAAGCTGGCGCGGTCAAGTGCGGTGACGCTTCCATTGGCAAATGTCTTGACGATGGCATCCCCGGCAACAACGGTCGGGGCAGCCCTGCGGGGTTCGGCATCAGCTTGTGCGGCAGTCATGGCGGCCATCCTTCATGTTCATGGACAGGCAAAGCCGATCCGGTCGTTCTGGAGCCAAGACAAAGCTGGCTCGAAAGACGGCAGATGAGATATCAGCAGGCGCCACAACCAGCTCCACACGGATATCACCACCCACCCCGTTCAGGCCACAACGGCCGTATTCGAAAGCCCGCGCAATACTTGCGTCCGCGACCGCTCGATATGCTTGGCCGCCAACCGCGCCGCGGCGCTGCCATCACGGACCTGCAACGCGTCGATGAGTTTGTTGTGATCGACCAGTGCGGCCACCATCGCCTCGGCCTCGGTGCGGCGCATCGACAGCGACACCACACAGATGCGGTCATAATTGTCCATCAAGCGCCGCATGGCATCCAACAGTCTGCGGTTGCCGGACAACTCGCTAAGATGGCGATGGAAGGTATGATTGTATCGCGCGAATTCCGCCAGCGACGACATGTCGGCATCGCGGAACCGGTCAAGGTCGCTCAGGGCGCGGTTGCCTGCCTCGGCAGCAATTTTGCGAACAGCGCCCACCTCCAGAATCTTGCGCAGTTCCAGTATGTCTTGCGCATCCGAAACCGATATCTGGGTCACACGATGCCCCTGACGAGCCGTTATTTCCACAAGACCTTCGAATTCAAGCTTCTGTAGCGCGTCACGGATCGGCGTTTTCGAGACCCCAAAGCGGCGCGCAAGCTCGTTCTCACTCATCTCAGAACCGGGCGCGAGAGAACATGACATGATGCCATCGCGCAGTTCGGAGAAAATGTGATGGCGCATCAACTTGGTCGTCACGTTGGCCCCCCGGCCCTGGCGTTGCGCCAGCCCAACCCTTCGCCTACCCTAGACGCCCCATGTTCAGGTGGTCAAAGCATCAGAAACGATACTTGATATCGTAATTCGTGATATCTCACGATTCAGCTTTGCACCGGTCCATCGGGCAACCCGGAGACCGCAATTCGGATGCAGCCCACCCTTCCGGCACGGTTGGCGCTGACGCGACCAATCCCTGAAGCATGCCAGCACAGCATGGCGGGAGATGCTGTCCCTGAGCGTGGTGTAGGATCTGGGTGAGGTGGTCACCGGTGATGTTCCGGTCGGGTCTGGTTGCTGACACCAACCTGGACCGGAGCTTCCACCGATGACCACCGAAATGCTGAACCTACACCACGCTCAGGTACAGCATCATTTTATGGCGACCCCTGAAGGAATCGAACCCTCAACCTGCTGATTAGAAGTCAGCTGCTCTATCCAGTTGAGCTAAGGGGTCGCGTGAGCGATTGCATAGCCTAGGCGTTCGGTTCGGTCCACGATCAAAGCGCGCGGGACATGAAGACGCTCATCGGATCGGGGGAATAGCTGCCGAACGGTGGGCAATCGGTGAACCCCGCCCGCTCATAGAGCCGGCGCGCGGCGCCCGAGGCGGGCAGGCTGCCCGTTTCCAGCGATAATCGGTCAAGCCCCGCCGCGCGGGCATGTTCAAGGATCAGTCCAAGGATATGCGCCCCCGCCCCATGGCCCCGGGCTGTCTGGGCGACATGCATCGATTTAACCTCGCCTTGCCCGGGCGCGATCCGCTTGTAGCCGCCCATCGCGACGACAGGGCCGCCATGGCCCACACGGCCCACGAACATCACAAGACCATCCGCCGCAAGCGCCGCAGCATCTTGGTTGTGATTGCTGTCGGCCGGGTAATGCGCCGCGCTATGGGCCGCATGCCGCGCGATCAGATCGGCCAGGGCCACGTCGGCCGGGTCCATCCCCTCATAGATGATCGTGCCCGACATGACCCTGCTCCTTGTACTATCCGTCTGCGCGCCGCCGGCAGGCGACAGGGCGCCGCTTGGGGCGGCGGGCCGTGGGGGTCAATGCATCACGGCCCCACATCCGCGGTCTGGCGAACTGCACCGTCACGACCGTGGCAATCTGCAATAGCCATGGCCAATCCGGCGCAACCGCGCCTGAGGCGATGTCAATGCGTCCAGGCACCCTTGCGGTCAGTGGCAAAGTTTTCGCCATAGCCGCGTGCACGGATATTGGGCTTGCGCGCTTTGGGCTGGATCACCACCGCCTCGATGCCATGGTCCTTTGCGTAATCCTGCGCCGCGTCCAAGGTATCGAATTGCAGGCGCAATTGGCTGTTCATATCGGAAGACGACGTCCAGCCCATCAACGGATCCACCTCACGCGGGGCGGTCGGGGCGAATTCGAGCACCCAATGATGGGTCTTTGCCATGCCCGAGGACATGGCAGTCTTGGCGGGCTTGTAAATGCGGGCGCGCATTGGTCGATCATCCCCGGTAATTCCAGCAGTCCCTGTATGGAAAAGCCACGCGGTCTTGTCCACACCCATGCTGTCGCGGGCCAGCGATACAGGGAAACAACGGCAAAATCCGGGGAACGCACAGAGAGTTGCCGATCGATCCCGAGGGAGCGAGGGGTGGGTGGGTGGTCGGAACCGACCGGCAACCGCTTCTGCTGCTTGCCTGACATTTCTACGACACCAAGGGCCTTCGGGCAACGGAATATTCTCCTTAAAGTTGTAAAAATTTTCCGCATTTCCGAAAGACTGCGTTAACCACACCGGATTGCGTCCATCCGGCGCGATCCAAGGGTTGAACCCTCGCCCGATAAGGTCAATTTCTCGATCACACCGGAGACGCACGCCATGCACAACAATTCGCCCGAAGCTATGCCCGACACCGGTCTTTCGGTCGATCAGGTCCGCGCCCGCCCCAAGCTGGAAGGGGGGCGGCGCTTTGTCATGCGGTCCGATTTCGAGCCCGCGGGCGATCAGCCCACGGCCATTGCCGAACTGTCGGCGGGGGTGGTGTCGGGTGAACAAAATCAGGTTCTCTTGGGGGCGACCGGCACCGGAAAAACCTTCACCATGGCCAAGATCATCGAGCAAACCCAGCGCCCGGCGATCATCCTTGCGCCCAACAAGACACTGGCCGCCCAGCTTTACGGCGAATTCAAGGGCTTTTTCCCCGACAACGCGGTGGAATACTTTGTCAGCTACTACGACTACTACCAGCCCGAAGCCTATGTCGCGCGGTCCGATACCTATATCGAGAAAGAATCCCAGATCAACGAACAGATCGACCGCATGCGCCATTCGGCGACGCGGGCGCTTCTGGAACGCGACGATGTGATCATCGTGGCCTCGGTGTCGTGCATCTACGGCATCGGCTCGGTCGAGACCTATGGCGCGATGACCCAGGATCTGTTCACCGGCCAAAGCTATGACCAGCGCAGGGTGATGGCCGATCTGGTGGCCCAGCAATACCGCCGCAACGATCAGGGCTTTCAGCGCGGCAGCTTTCGGGTGCGTGGCGACAGCCTTGAAATCTGGCCCGCCCATCTGGATGACCGGGCGTGGCGACTGTCGTTTTTCGGGGAAGAGCTGGAAAGCATCACCGAGTTTGACCCCCTGACCGGCCACAGGACCGACAGCTTCGAGAAAATCCGCGTCTATGCGAATTCCCACTATGTGACGCCGCGCCCGACGATGCAGCAGGCCATCAAGGGCATCAAGGCCGAGCTTGCCCAAAGGCTCGACCAGCTGGTCGCCGAGGGCAGACTGCTTGAGGCCCAGCGACTTGAACAGCGCACCAGTTTCGATCTGGAAATGCTGGAGGCCACGGGCGTGTGCAACGGGATCGAGAATTATTCCCGCTACCTGACGGGGCGCGCCCCGGGTGAGCCGCCACCAACCTTGTTTGAATACATCCCCGACACGGCCATCGTCTTTGCCGATGAAAGCCATGTCACCGTGCCACAGATCGGTGGCATGTATCGCGGCGACTATCGGCGGAAATTCACACTGGCAGAACATGGGTTCCGCCTGCCGTCATGCATGGACAACCGGCCCCTCAAATTCGAGGAATGGGATGCGATGCGCCCGCAATCGGTCTTTGTCTCGGCCACCCCGAGTGCGTGGGAAATGGAACAGGCGGGCGGTGTCTTTACCGAACAGGTGATCCGCCCCACCGGGCTTCTGGATCCGGTCGTGGAAATCCGGCCCGTCAACATGCAGGTGGACGATCTGCTTGATGAGATCCGCCGCGTCGCGGCACGCGACATGCGCGTTCTGGTCACAACGCTCACCAAGCGCATGGCCGAGGATCTGACCGAATACCTGCACGAACAGGGCATCCGCGTGCGCTACATGCATTCCGACATCGACACGATCGAACGGATCGAGATCTTGCGCGATCTGCGGCTGGGGGCCTTTGACGTGCTGATCGGCATCAACCTGTTGCGCGAGGGGTTGGACATTCCCGAATGCGGGCTGGTGGCCATTCTTGACGCCGACAAGGAAGGATTCCTGCGCTCGGAAACCTCGCTGATCCAGACCATCGGGCGGGCCGCGCGCAATGTCGAGGGCCGCGTGATCATGTATGCCGACCGCATCACCGGCTCGATGGAGCGCGCGCTGCGCGAAACCGATCGCCGCCGCGCCAAGCAGATCGCCCATAACGCGGCCCACGGGATCACCCCCGCGACCGTCAAGAAGAACGTCGAGGATGTTCTGGCGGGGCTTTACAAGGGCGACACCGACATGGCGCGCGTCACCGCCAAGATCGACAAGCCGATGGTGGGTGCCAATCTGGCCGCCCACCTGGACGGGCTGCGCGCCAAGATGCGCAAAGCGGCCGAAAACCTCGAATTCGAAGAAGCCGCGCGCCTGCGCGACGAGGTCAAGCGGCTCGAAGCGGTGGAACTGGCCGTGGCCGATGATCCGCTCGCGCGGCAGTCGGCAGTGGACGACGCGGTGGAGGGCGCGGTCAAGATGGCCGGACGGTCAACCGCCGGGCGCCCGGGGCAGCGGGGCGGCAAGACGCGGCGCGGGCGCTAAAGGGGGGCTGCGCATCATGGCGCTCTGGTGCCCGAAGTCCCGCATCTACGAGGTCCTGAGATCACCCAAGGCTTGTTGAACGGCCGCGTGCACAAACCGACGGGGCTGATCGGCATCTTGCGCATGCGCATAGACCAAAAGCGCATGGTCGCGATAATTGCCCAAGTATCGCCCAAACGGATTGAAGTTCCTGAGGAAAGGCAGCGCCTCCTGAAAGGCGGTGCGCGCCTCTTCCATGGTCATGCCCGATGACGTCCGATACCCCAATCGTGGACCAAGCGGCGTATCCGCTATTTTCCAGGTATCGACGATTCCGAACTTTTCGGGCGATGCATAGATGGGCGATCCGACCTCAAGGCTGAAGAGACTTCGATGGACGACATGGATATGCTCGGCATGGGTGCGCAGGAAGTCGAGCGTGTCCCGAAACTCTGCGCGTGTTTCCGTTGGAAAACCGCAGATCATGTAGAGATGATTGTAAATCCCCGCACGCGTTGCATTGGCAAGGATGTCTGGAATTTCCTCGACCACGGTTCCCTTGCCCATCAGGTCGACAACTCTTTGATTTCCGCTTTCCAGCCCCCACATGATGTAGCGGCAGCCAGACCTTGCCATGGCTTCGAAAACCTTCGGCGTAAAGGTCTTGTTGGGCTTGCTGAGCGCGAAATAAGAAATATCGAGCCCCGCCTCCCGTATGGCTTCGGACAATTTGACAAAGTAGCCAGGTGCCAACATTTCATCGACAAAGTAGAAATTGCGCACCCCAAGATCCACCAGTCTGGACAGCTTGTTGATCACCTCATCCATTGAACCGACGCGGTATGTGTCACCCGCCGAGAAATAATGAACGCAGAAGGTGCATTTGCGCCAGTAGCACCCCCGCGTGAGCAAGATCGGCACCACGGGTTCCGGAGAATAATAGGCGTGCAGATCATAATCGGAAAAATCCGGCGCACCAAAGGCGTCGATATCCTTCTGGAAGACACTTGGTGTCGAGACGATCTCCTGTTTGGCCCGGTAGAATACGCCGGGGATACCAGTGGGATCCATGTCGTTTTGCAAAAGCGCCTTGAGCGCACCCTCTCCGTCGCCTTTGACGATCGCATCCGCGCTTTGAGGGTAATGGGTCAGAAACTGCTCGACACCTTCAGTGAAACAGGATCCGCCAAACACGACCGAAAGGCCTGACCCCTCGCGCAAGGCGCGCCCCAGCATGGCACCTACCGGCAACTGGTGCGAAAAGATGGCGGAAATACCCACCACATCGGGTTCCAGCGAAAGAATGTGGTCGAGCATCTTGTTCAGGATCGGATCCTTCTGGCCCTGCCCATCCCATCTTTCCGCGGCCGATGTCAGATACTGCCCGGCAAATTCCGTGAACTCGAGGACCGCGCGGCCGCGCGCGTCATAGGCGGGGCCCATTTCATAAAATGCGTTGCCCTCAACGCCCTTGAACACATTGGCGGCGCGCAACAATCCCGCGGCGTCGGTTCCCATGCGCTCCATCGCCTGCGGCGTCAGGTGCAGCGCACCACGCCGGATGCTGTCGAGCAGAAAATCAAACGTCCAAAGGTTGAGATCGCAGGGGATCACATCCCAGTCAGGCAGTTCTTTTTCGATGTATCCCTTCAGCATGGCCATGCCCAAGGGGGGTGATGTCGGCACTGACAGTGGCGGAAAAACCAAGACAAGTCGTTTGCGGGCCATACTCTTACTCTTCAAACTGAGCCCTTCCGGGACTGTGCCGACAACCCTGACGGGTCCCGTATGTTTTGAAGGGACGCGGCACAAGGGCGTGTGAGGCTGCGCAATGCACGGTTTCCGGACCCAAATTTCCGATGCAAGCATAGCCTGCTTTCCATGGGCCACTCAAGCTTTACCGACAACTTTAGAGATTTTTGTCGCAACTTTGGCAGCAGGGATCGATGCAAGACGGTCCCCAAGCGGCCTTGTATCGGGTGGCACGGCGGCCTGTCGCGGCAAGCACATCGACCCTTTCTTGCAGACCCGTCCCGTTGCCGCTGGACATTGCGGGGCGGAACGGGGCGCGTGGCCCAAACGCCCGGTTTCAAGCGGTTTGTGGGCCGGGCATCGCCGCTGCGGGTGGTTTACCCCCCCGTGCCGCCCGGCATCACGGTCAGGCCAAGCCCATGCCAATTTTGCATGCCGCCGCGATAGTAGCTGATGTTCTGGGCCGGAAAACCGGCCTCGATCATGCGGCGCGCGGCGGTGGGGGATTGGCCGCACCATGGGCCGTTGCAAAACAAGACGACCTTCTTGATCCCCTCGCCTTCGCAGATCCAGCCATCGAAATCCGGCGCACAGCCCAATTCGCCCAAGCGGTCGGCGGCCTCGGTATAGGGAACCGACAGCGCGCCGGGGATCGTGCCTGCCTCGAATTCGGGGCGGATGCGGCCATCGATCACCACGGTGTCGGGGTCTTGCAGGGCCGCGATCACCTCCAGCTCGCCCACGGGCGTCACGCCGGGGGCTGGCACCATGGGCTGGATGCAGAAATTCGGACAGGGCCGCGATGTCAGTGTCCATTCCGCGCCCAGACGGGCGGCGCTGTCTTGATTGCGCGCGATCTCGACCATGCCCGAAGCGGTGGGCACGCTGGCCGACATCATGTCGGGCGTGATGCCGACCGGGTCGGCCAGTGCCGCCAAGGGAATGGCGATCATGCCCAGAACCAATGCTGCTTTTCTCATCAAAACCTCCACCATCATGTCGGCTTCAGCCTCTGGCAACGGCAGCGGATCGTCAACCTGTGGTTGGTTGCGGGGTTGAAAAACCCGTTCCGCGTGCCATTTCGCCCTGGATGATGCGCATGGTCTTGCCGATCTTGTTCAGCCTTTGCCCGCTTCCCGCCCTCGCGTGGGAGGCGGGACGCATCGGTGCCGTCTGCACGCTGACCAGCCAAAGCGGTGACATGGCGTTGACGCATGACCCCGCGGGGCCGGTTTTTTCCATCACCGTGACGCGGGGCGAGCCATGGCCGGAGGCCGCCCTGTTCGGCATCGCCTTCCTCGGGGGCGATGCGCTGACCATCACCACAGATCGTCACATCCGATCCGACGACGGGCTGTCGATCACCGTGACCGACCGGGGGTTTGGCAATGTTCTGGCGGGGATGGCACGCAATGCGACCGCCACCGCCTTTGCGGGACAGGTCAGCCTGACGGTAAGCCTGGCAGGTGCCGCGCCCGAGGTTGCAATCTTTGCCGCCTGTGAGGCGCCGCCCACCGCCTGACCCGCAGCCTCAGGCCTGACGGCGAAAGCTCAGGTAATGCGGCACGCGCCCTTCGCGCAGGGCCTTTTGCTCATATCGTGTGGATATCCAGTCATCCCATGGCCGGTGCAGATCGTCCTGCCTTGCCCGATCCCGGTCAAAGCCTTGCAGCGGCACCTGTTCGCACGTCTGGCGAACGTAATCGGGAATGTCTGTGGCCACCCGAAACTCGGCCCCCGGTTTCAGTATACGCGCCAAGGGTGCCAGATATTCGGCCGTGACGAACCGACGCCTATGGTGGCGGGTTTTTGGCCAAGGGTCAGGATAGAGCAAGAACGCCTTGGCGATCGAGGCTGCGGGCAGCACATCGAAGATATCGCGCGCATCACCGGGATGAACGCGCAGATTGTCCACGCCGGCACGCCGGATCTTGCCCAAAAGCATCGCCACGCCGTTGATGTAGGGCTCGCAGCCAATGATGCCGATCTGCGGGTTGAGACGGGCCTGATGCACCATGTGCTCGCCGCCTCCGAACCCGATCTCAAGCCAGACCTCGCGCCCGCCGAACAGGGCGTTCAGGTCAAGCGCATGGCGCTTGGGGTTGGTTTCCCAATCCACCGCACCGGGGCTGAGCGCGGCCAGATCTTGGTCCAGATAGACCTCTTGGCTGTCGCGCAGATGCTTGCCACGGCGGCGGCCATAGAAATTGCGCGGCGGGCGATCAGGGTGGTGAGAGATTGGCAATTCACATCCTCAGGGCGGTCACAGCGCCGGGGTCTAGACCTTTGGCGCGGCGGTCTCAATCCCCGGGGGCTTATGGTCTTCCCTCAAGTGATTACCTGTGGTAACTATTGTCAATTGAAGGGTCACACCATGTTCGGTCATTCGCTCAAGCTTTTCGAACTGTTCGGGTTTTCGATCCGCATCGACGCAAGCTGGTTTGTGATCGCGGCCCTGATCATCTGGAGCCTGTCGGCGGGATATTTCCCACAGATCGCGCCCGGCCTGTCACAGGCGACCTATCTGGCGCTGGCGGTGGTGGCGATGCTGGGGTTGTTTGCCAGCCTGATCCTGCACGAACTGGCCCATGCGCTGGTGGCGCGCCGCGATGGATTGGGGATTGGGGGGATCACGCTGTTCTTGTTCGGCGGCGTGGCCGAGCTCAAGGATGACCCCAAAAGCGCCGCGTCGGAATTTCGGATCGCGCTGGCGGGTCCGGCGATGAGCCTTGGCTTGTCGGGGCTCTTGGGCTTGGCCGCAATGGTCGCGGGGGGCTGGGGTCTGGCGGGCCTGTTGCTGGGCTATCTGGCGATGATCAATCTGGTGCTGGCGCTGTTCAACCTGCTGCCGGCCTTTCCGCTCGATGGGGGGCGGGTGCTGCGGGCATGGCTGTGGCATCGGACCGGCAACATGCTGGACGCGACGCGGCGGGCCAGCGGCGCGGGGACAATGCTTGCCTTTGTGCTGATGGGTCTGGGGGTGATGTCGGCGCTGTCGGGGGGCGGGTTTGGCGGCATCTGGCTGGCCTTGATCGGGTTTTTCGTGCTCAACGCCAGCCGGGCATCCTATCAGCAGCTGTTGATGCAAGACAGCCTGCGCGGCCGCCGTGTCGTCGAATTGATGACCCCTGATCCATGGACAGCCAGCCCCGGCATGAGCTTGCAAGACATCGCCGAGCGGGTGATGCTGACCCATGGCGTCAGCTTTGTGCCGGTGGTCGATGCGGATCTGGTGGTGGGCTATGTCGACACGCATCTGATGGGCAAGATTGCGCGCACCCAATGGCCCCGGCAAACGGCGGCATCCGTGATGGCGCCGCTGGATCCATCGGCAATTGTCGCGCCAGGCCTGTCGGCCCAAGAGGCGCTCAAGCAGATGGCTGCCGGGCCACACCGCAAGCTCATCGTGCAAGAGGGTCAAAAGCTGCGTGGCATTCTCAGCCTGCGCGATCTGATGGGCCATATCGCCGTGGTTCAGGCGCTTGGGGGCGGCACGGGCTCGGCGGATCGGGCGGGGCCATGACCCCGCCCGCCCAAATGACGCGCATCGGACTGTCCTTGATCAGACAGCGGCGCGCAGCGCATCGACCAGATCGGTCTTTTCCCAGCTGAACCCGCCATCCGCCTCGGGGGCGCGCCCGAAATGGCCATAGGCCGAGGTGCGCGCATAGATCGGCCGGTTCAGACCCAGATGGGTGCGAATGCCGCGCGGTGTCAGGCTCATGACCTTGCGGATTGCGGTTTCGATCCGGGCTGCCTCAACCTCGCCGGTGCCATGGGTGTCGGCATAGATCGACAGCGGCTCGGCCACGCCGATGGCATAGCTGAGCTGGATCGTGCAGCGCCGGGCAAGTCCCGATGCAACCACATTCTTGGCCAGATAGCGCGCGGCATAAGCAGCCGAGCGGTCCACCTTGGTCGGATCCTTGCCCGAAAACGCACCGCCGCCATGCGGGGCCGCACCGCCATAGGTGTCCACGATGATCTTGCGGCCCGTCAGGCCCGCATCGCCATCAGGCCCGCCGATGACGAACTTGCCCGTGGGGTTGACCCACCAGTTGGTCGCTTGCGTGATCCAGCCCGAGGGCAGAACCTCGCGGATATAGGGTTCGACCACATCGCGCACATCATCCGACGTCATCGCCGCATCCAGATGCTGCGTCGAGAGCACGATCGATGTCACCTCGACCGGCTTGCCACCCTCATAGCGCAGCGTGAGCTGGCTTTTGGCATCGGGGCCAAGCGTCGGTTCCCGGCCCGATTTGCGCACCTCGGCCAGACGGCGCAGGATCGCATGGGCATACTGGATCGGGGCAGGCATCAATTCGGGCGTCTCGTCGACCGCATAGCCAAACATGATGCCCTGGTCGCCCGCGCCCTCGTCCTTGTTGTCGGAGGCGTTCACGCCTTGGGCAATATGGGCGGATTGTTCATGCAACAGGTTCGTCACCTCGACCGTTGCGTGGTGGAACTTGTCCTGCTCATAGCCGATATCGCGGATGCAGGCGCGCGCGATCTCGTCGATGCGGCCCATGTACTCGGCAAGCTTTGCCTGATCCGACAGGCCGACCTCACCGCCGATGACGACGCGATTGGTGGTGGCAAAGGTTTCGCACGCAACGCGCGCCTCGGGCTCTTCGGTCAGAAACGCGTCAAGCACGGCGTCGGAAATGCGGTCACAGACCTTGTCGGGGTGGCCCTCCGAAACGGATTCGGAGGTGAACAGATAGTTTTCTCGGGCCATGATATGAGAGTGCTCCATTGAAAAAGTCCCCACGCCAGGAAGCCGTTGTGGGGCGTGATGTGATGTACGCGCTTAAGGATTGCGGCGCAATGGCCGGGTGCCGCGTACCGATGCCAAAAGCGCCCCTGTGGCCAAAAGGACAAGCACAAGGATCGGTGCATCCCCCGTTCGGGCATAAAGCGTGGGCGGCATTGCGGGCGGCACGGGCGCATCAAGCGCGCCGATCGCATTCAGCGGCAGTGCGGCCACGATTGCGCCACGCGCGTCAATCACCGCCGAGACGCCGGTGTTGGCCGACCGCAAGACCGGCACCCCCTGTTCGGCGGCGCGCAGCCGCGCCAGGGCCAGATGCTGATAGGGCCCCGACAGCGACCCGAACCACGCATCATTGGTCAGCTGCACCATCCAGTCCGGGCGCGCGACCCGTCGGATATCGCGGGCAAAGATCGCCTCGTAACAGATCATCGGAAAGACCCGGCCCAACCTGGCCCCCAGATCCAGAACCGCCGGGCCCGGTCCGGGCGCATAGCCGCCCGCCAGAACCTCGGCGATGCCGCGCAGGCCCAGCGCCTGGGCGGCGGCCCCGCCGGGCATGTATTCGCCAAAAGGCACAAGGCGATGCTTGTCGTAGACCGCCGTGACCCGCCCATCAGGCGCCAGCAGGGCGGCGGAATTGCGGGGGCGAAACCCTTCGAACCGCTGCGCCCCGACCACCACCTGCGCCCCGGCCGCCGCGGCCGCGATCCGGGCCCGCACAAGATCAGATTGCTCCAACAACACGGGCAAGGTGGTTTCCGGCCAGATGATCAGCTCTGGCACAGCCCCGCCCCCGGCCGTCTCGCGGGCCGTCAGATCGAGCGCGCGTTGAAAAAACACCGCGATCATGTCGTCGCGCCATTTCAGATGCTGGGGCGCATTGGGCTGGATCAGCCGCACGATCGGCGCGTTTGGCGCAGCCGCAGGCGCGGGGCGCATCAGCCCCATGGCGGCCAGCCCCAGCACCAGCGGCAGCGCCAGCACGGCCAGCGCCCCGAGCGGCGCCTTCGGCCCAAACGCCGCCACCCCCGCCGCAACACCCAATACCACGGCACTCAGACCCTGCGCGCCAATCAGGGAAGCAAGCGGCAAAAGCGGCGATCCGATCAACGCATGGCCGGGGTGGGCCCATGGAAAACCGGTCAGCACCACACCGCGCAAGGCCTCGGCCAAAAGCACAAGCCCGGCCATGACGGCCAGACGCACGCCCGTCTGAGCTTGGGGCACAGAACGGGCCGAAAGCCACCCCGCCGGGATCCAGAACAGCCCCAGCCCCCCCGCCATCAGCGCCAGCGCAAAGGGCGCCATCCAGCCGGTCGCCGGTGCATCGACCAGAAAGGGCTCGATGATCCAGTTGAGCGAAACCGCAAAATAGGCTGTCGCCCCTGCCCACAGGATCAAGCCGGCACGCCGGGGCGTGGCGGCGGCTGCCGCCAACCCGAACAGCCCCGCCAGCGCGATGGGCGTCAACAGCCACAGATCAAAGGGCGCATGGCCCATGGCCGCCGCCGCGCCGGCAAGCGCTGCCAAAAGCACCGGCACATGCGGCGCGGGCCGGCCCGCAAGGCCCGGCGCCGCATGGCCTGTTGTCACTCGACAGCCTCTTTCGGCAAACGCACGCGCAACCGCTTGATCCGGCGGGGGTCGGCGTCGATCACCTCGAATTCGACCCCCGAGGGATGTGGCACGACCTCACCGCGGGCGGGCACACGGCCCGACAACAGAAAGACAAGACCGCCCAGCGTATCGACCTCTTCCTCGTCATCGACTTCGGACAGTGCAACGCCGATTTCCGCCTCGAATTCGTGCAGCGGGGCCCGTGCCAGGGCCAGCCACGACCCCGACGCTTCGCGCGTCCATGGGCGGGCCTCTTCGACGTCGTGTTCATCTTCGATTTCACCGATGACCTGTTCGATCAGATCCTCGATGGTCAAAAGACCTTCGACACCGCCGTATTCATCGATCACCAGCGCCATATGGGTGCGCTCGGTCTGCATCTTGGCCAAGAGCACCCCGATGGGCATCGAGGGCGGCACATAAAGAAGCGGGCGCAGCATGGTGCGCAACGAAAACCCCGCATGCACCCCGTTGAAGCCGTAGCGCAGGGCCACATCCTTGAGATGGACCAGACCCATCGGACTATCGATCGTTCCGTCAAAGACCGGAAGCCGGGTCATGCCGCTGTCGCGAAAGACGCTCACCAACGCCGCCAGATCATCCTCGCAAGAGATCGAGACGATCTCGGCGCGTGGAATCATCACATCTTCCACGCGCATGCGGCGCAGGTTCGACATGCCCAATTGTGGCACGGTCGCTCCGTTTGCGCCGCCCGTCTCGGGGCGATGATCGGTCAGGGACATGTCGGTGGCGGCGTCTTCGCCGGTGCCGAACAATCTTGCGAAAAAACCCGGCCTGTTTGGCTGTGGGTCTTCATCCTCTACCTGCGCGCGACGCGCCGCAGGAGGCGAGGGATCGGGGTTTGAGCTCATGGCTCCTTTCCAAACAACACGGGCGCCTCGATGGCCCGCGGTGTCAATATGGGTCAGGGACACCCAGTCTGGCAAGGATGCGCGTTTCCAAACCTTCCATAAGGGCGGCATCGGGGTCTGTGATGTGATCAAAACCCAACAGGTGAAGCAACCCATGCACCAAAAGGTGGGTCAAATGGTGCTCAAACGGCTTTTCAGCCGCGTCAGCCTCGCGCGTCAGCACGCCAAGGGCCAACGCGATGTCGCCCAGTTCTTCGGGCGGGCCATCGGCATCGGCGTCGGTGTCGGGCAGCTCGGGCATGGCACCGGGTATCTTGGGCGCACGATCTTCGGCAGGCCATGACAGCACATTGGTGGGCGTGGGCTTGCCGCGGAACGCGGCGTTCAGCGTGGCGATGCGCTCATCATCACAGGCCAAGATCGAGACCTCGAACCGGTCCGGGTCAAGGCCCAGCTCCGCCAGCGCGGTCCGAAGGGCCGTCTTGGCCAAGGGCACAAGCGCGGTGTTTTCCCATGCGGGCTCTTCAAAGAGAATATCGATGTCCATGGCCATGGCCCATGCACTGGCGCAGGCGCGCGGTCAAGGCTGCCCGCTTGGTGACGCCACTCAGCTTTGCGGGCCGCCGGCGTCGGCGTCATAGGCCTCGATGATCTTGGCGACCATCGGATGACGCACGACATCCTTTGAGGTGAAGTAATTGAAGGTGATGCCCTTTACCGCGCTCAAGATACGCTCGGCCTCGACCAGCCCGCTGGGAACGCCGCGGGGCAGATCGACCTGGGTCCGGTCGCCGGTAATCACCATGCGCGACCCCTGCCCCAAGCGGGTCAGAAACATCTTCATCTGCATCGCAGTGGCATTTTGCGCCTCGTCCAGCACGACATAGGCATTGGCCAGCGTGCGCCCGCGCATGAAGGCCAAGGGGGCGATTTCGATGGTCTTTTCTTCCATCAGCTTTTGCAGCTGCTTGCCGGGCAGAAAATCGTTCAGCGCATCGTAGAGCGGCTGCATGTAGGGATCGACCTTTTCCTTCATGTCGCCGGGCAAAAAGCCAAGCCGCTCACCCGCCTCGACCGCCGGGCGCGACAAGATGATCTTGTCCACGGCCCCGTTGATCAGCTGGTTCACGCCCACCGCGACGGCCAGATAGGTCTTGCCCGTGCCCGCAGGGCCGATGCCGAATGCCAGCTCATGCGAAAACAGGTTGCGCACATAATTCTGTTGCGCCGCCGTGCGGGGCTCAACGGTTTTCTTGCGCGTGCCGATTTCCAGAGCGCCGCGCTGGAACATCTCGATCTGGTCGCCCGCCCGCACGCCCGTGCTCTCGGCCGAACCACCCAGCCGGATCGCGGCGTCGATATCGCCGGGCTCGATCCCGCGGCCCGCCTCGAGCCGTGCGTAGAGTTTTTTCAAGACCTCGACCGCTGTCTCGCGCGCTTCGCCCAGCACGGCCAGCTGATTGCCACGGCGCAAGACATGGACCGACAAAAGATGCTCGATCTGGGCAAGGTTGCGATCAAATTCGCCACACAGCTCAATCAGCAGACGGTTGTCAGGAAACTCGAGCGACAGCTCGACCGGGGTGACAGTTGCTGGGGCCGCGAGGGGGGTGATTGCCAAGCCATGCTCCGGGTTGGTGTTGCACGTGAACAGATTGTGGCAATGGGCGCGTCACAACGCAACAGCTTGTGGGGGCTGTCATCAAAGTTTCTTTATCAGGTGGCCGCCATCGCATGAAAAAAAGGCGGCACATGGCTTGATCACGGGCCAAGGCAACCGCCCTAGCCGATCAACCGCCCTGTCAGGGAATTGTTCTGCGACGCGATGATCTCGACGGGCGCGATCTGGCCCACAAGGCCCAAGGGCCCATCGGCATGGACTGCGTGCAGATACTCTGACTTGCCGGTGATCTGGCCCGGCATGCGGCCCGGCTTTTCGAACAAGACCCTGACGACACGACCGATCATGGCGTCTTGGGTCGCGTGCTGTTGCGCGGTCACAAGCGCCTGCAGGCGCTGCAAGCGGTCGTCGGCTTCGGCGGGATCGACCATCGCGCGCTCGGCGGCGGGCGTGCCGGGGCGCGGCGAATACTTGAAGGAATAGGCCGCGCCATAGCCCACGGTCGCCACCAGATCGAGTGTCGCCTGAAAATCGGCCTCGGTCTCGCCGGGAAAGCCCACGATGAAATCACCCGACAGCAACAGATCAGGGCGCACGGTGCGGATGCGCTCGATCAATCGGATATAGCTGTCGGCCGTGTGCTTGCGGTTCATCGCCTTGAGAATGCTGTCCGATCCCGACTGCACCGGCAGATGCAGATACGGCATCAGCTTGTCGCAATCGCCATGGGCGGCGATCAGGTCGTCTTCCATGTCGTTGGGATGGGATGTGGTATAGCGAATGCGGTCAAGCCCGTCGATTTTCGCCATCTCGCGGATCAGGCGCGCAAAGCCCCATTCGGACCCATCCGACCCCGCGCCGTGATAGGCGTTCACATTCTGGCCCAGTAGCGTGATCTCGCGCACACCGCGTTCGATCAGATCACGCGCTTCGCGCAGAAGACGTTCGGCGGGGCGGCTGACTTCGGCGCCGCGGGTATAGGGCACCACGCAAAAGGAACAGAACTTGTCACAGCCTTCCTGCGCCGTCAGAAACGCGGTCGGTCCGCGCGTGGCGCGGCGATCCTTGGGCAGATGGGCGAATTTGTCTTCTTGCGGGAATTCCGTGTCCAGCACCCGTTCGCCGCGGCCGACCGCATCCATCATCATCGGCAGGCGGTGATAGGTCTGCGGGCCCACCACCAGATCGACCATCGGCTGACGGCGCAGGATTTCCGCGCCCTCGGCTTGCGCCACACAGCCCGCCACCGCGATTTTCAGATCGGGCTTGGCGTCATGAAGCGGCCTCAGGCGCCCAAGATCGGAATAGACCTTTTCCACCGCCTTTTCGCGAATGTGGCAGGTGTTGAGCAAGATCATGTCGGCGGCTTCAGCCGTGTCTACCTGCGCGTAGCCCTGCGCGCCCAGCGCTTCGGCCATGCGCTCGCTGTCATAGACGTTCATCTGACAGCCATAAGTCTTGACGTAGAGCTTTTTCGCCTCGGTCATCGCAGTGTCCGGCCCTGAAGGGTAAGGAAATCTTGATCTGTGGCATGTACACGCGCGGGGCGGCTGCTTCAACCGATCGCGCGATTGAATTCGCCCACAGGACAAGACACACTCCGCCACAAGGCGCTGGGGCAGGAAAACGGTTCGGCAAACTCCATGAATTTCGACACTCTTGAACAGTTCGCTGCCACGCCCCGGGGCGGGTTCGCCAAGGGCCCCGCCGCCCTGATGATCGCCGAAGACCGGACCGAGATCGCATCGACCATCGCGCACCTGCAATCGCGCGGCTTCTTGCATGTGTTCGTTGTGGCACCGCCCGGGCTGGATGTGCCGCCGATGATCGAAAACGGCATGGGACAGTTGCACGTGATCCGCGCCCAAAGCCGCGCGCCGGGTATCACGCCGGCAGCGGTCAACGCCCTGATTGACAAGATGCCCGGCCAATGGCTGCATTACTGTTACAACGGCGAATATCTGTTCTATCCCTTTTGCGAAGATCGCCGCATCGGCGAAATGGTCAATTGGGTGCTCGAGGAACGACGCAGGGCCATCTTGACCTATGTGATCGATCTTTATGCGCCAGACCTGACCGCCCACCCGGATGGTGTATCAATCCAGACCGCGATGCTGGACAGCGCGGGCTACTTCGCCGAAACCCGCACCGACGCGGTTGGCCAGCAAAAAGATCGGCAAAAGAATTTCTTTGGCGGCTTGCGCTGGCGGTTCGAAGAACACATCAGCCAACCCAAGCGGCGGATCGACCGGATCGGCCTGTTTCAGGCAAGGCCCGGTCTGCGGCTGAACGAGGATCACACGCTCAACGATGACGAAATGAACACCTATGCCTGTGAATGGCATCATTCGCTGACGGCGGCGATCTGTTCGTTCCGGGCGGCAAAGGCACTGCGCACCAATCCCGGCTCTCGCCATGACGTGACCGATTTCCGCTGGCACAAATCGACCCCGTTCCACTGGTCGTCCCAGCAATTGATGGAGCTTGGACTGATGGAACCCGGCCAATGGTTCTGATCTCATGACGCTGACGCCCCCGGCTTGGCGGGACCCCGCGATCCTGGCCTTCATGCTGTCCGAGACAGTGATCTGGGCCGCGATCTTCTACAGTTTTCCCGCGCTTGTGCTGCATTGGCAGGGCGAATTCGGCTGGTCGGCGACACAGGCCATGGGGGCCTTCAGCCTTGCGCTGGCGGTGCAGGGTCTGACCGCGCCATGGGTGGGTCGTCTGATCGATCGGGGGCGTGCCCCCTTGGGCATGCCGCTGGGGGCCTTGGGCGCCCTGATGGGGTTGGCCGCGCTGACACAGGTGCAGGCACTTTGGCAATTTTATGCCGTCTGGGCGTGGCTTGGGCTGATGATGGGTGCCACGCTTTATGACGCGACCTTTTCGGTCGTCACCCGCGCGCGCGGGGCGCAAGCGCGCGCGGCCATCACGGCGATCACGCTGGCGGCAGGCTTTGCATCGACGCTGGCCTATCCGCTGACAGCCGTGATGACCGAGATCGGCGGCTGGCGGGCCGCCATCTGGGTTCTGGTGGGGCTTGTCTTGGTGCTGGTCGTGCCGCTCTTGTGGCTGGCGGCCGCACGGCTTGAAACCGAGGCGGCCGCACGCTTGCCGCGCGCCACCGCATCGGACCAAATGGCGCCCGATGGGGCTGCGCGGGCGGGCTTTTGGCCGCTCGCTGGGGGGTTTGCGCTGACCGCTCTGGGATCGGGCATCTTGCTGGCGCATCTGTTGCCGCTGATGGCGGCCCTTGGGGTGCCCGACGGGCTGGGCATCCTTGCCGCATCGACCATCGGCCCGGCACAGGTGGTCGCCCGCATCCTGTTGATGTTGGCGGGGGCACGCGTCGCCGCGCGACAGGTGGCGCTGGGCGCGTTTGTCGTCTTGATGCTGGCGGCACTGGCGATGGGGGCGGCGGCGGCGATCCCGGCGATGGCCCTTGTCTTTGCGCTGGCCCAAGGCATCGGCAACGGCGTCATCTCGATCCTGCGACCCGTCGTCACCCGCGAGGTGATGGGCGAGGCCGGGTTCGGCGAAACCGCAGGGCGCGTGGCGCGTCTGTCGTTGTTCGCCTTTGCGTTGGCGCCCGGTTTGGGGGCTGTGCTGGCCGATCTGGCAGGCTATGGCGCGGTGATCGCGCTATGTGCCGCGGCGCCCTTGGCGGGCTTCGTCTTGCTGCGGCGCCTGTCCCCTGTGAGCCCCGCATGACACAGCAGCGCCCACCCAAACCGGCGGGCCATGGGGGCTTTGGATGCTGAACAAACTGTCCATCGCCCTTGCCTTGGGATCGGGTGGCTTTTTGGGAAACGCGGCGCTTGGCCCCGAGGGCGGCATCGCCATGGCGCTGGCCGCAGCAGCGGTGGCTTTTGTCTTTCGCAGGCTCTTGCGGCGGTTGTTTCTGGCCGCGCTGATCCTTGGGGGGGTAGCGGTCTGGCTTGGCCCGCTGCCACCACAGGGCGGATAGGGGCACCCACGGGCGGCAAAAAAGGGCAACCCGAATGGATTGCCCCCATGATGCCGGCTTGCGTCAGGATCAGGCCGTTTGGCCCTCGATCAGATGCGGGGCGACACGGGTGATCGCAATCTGGCGCGGCTTCAACGCCTCGGGCACCTCGTGCAGCAGGTCGACATGCAACATGCCGTTTTCATGCATCGCGCCGGTCACGCGCACATGATCGGCCAGTTGAAACCGTTTTTCAAAGGCGCGTGTGGCGATGCCCCGGTGCAGATAGATGGGCGCGCCATCCTCTTGTGCCTTGCGGGCGGCAACGACAAGCTCTTGCTCGCGTTGCTCGACGCTCAACTCATCGGCGCCAAAGCCCGCCACCGCGATCGAGATGCGATAGGACCCGTCGGCCGTTTTCTCGATGTTGTAGGGTGGATAGGTGCTGGCGGCGCTGTCCTGGGTCAGCACACGATCCAGAAGATCGGCCATGCGGTCGAAACCGACAGTGGCCCGGTAAAGCGGGGTCAGGTCATAAGTGCGCATCTGTCATCCTCCATCGAGCGACAACTGGATTGACGAGCCGCCCCGACAGCGGGCACGGCTCATGGGTTGATCGGGACAGCCCGACATTGCGGCACCGCCCTGATCCACAAGGTAGGAAAGCAAAAACGGCCTTTCAAGACCGGCCCGCCGCGTGGCCCGCGATGGGCCTAGCGCAAGATCGGCACCCCGACGGCGCGCTTGCCCGGCGCATCGAATGCCGCGGGCCGGGGTCCACCCGTGGCCCAATCCAAGAGCTCGACGGTATGCACGATGGGAATATCCGTGCCCGACCCGATCTGCATCATGCAGCCGATGTTGCCCGCCGCGATGACATCGGGGCGCGTGGCCTCGATCGTGTCGATCTTGCGCGCCTTGAGTTGGCCCGAAATCTCGGGCTGCATCAGATTATAGGTGCCCGCCGACCCACAGCACAGATGGCTGTCGGCAGGCTCGACCACGCTGAACCCCGCGCGCTTGAGCAGATCCTTGGGAAAGGTCTTGATCTGTTGGCCGTGCTGCAAGGAACAGGCCGCGTGATAGGCGACCCGCAGCCCCATCGTCGCGGCGGGCAGGTCCAGCTTCATCAGAACCTCGGAAACATCCATCGCCTTGGCAGCCACGGCGGCCGCGTCGCCGGCCAGCGGATCATGGGCGAACATATGCCCGTAATCCTTGATGGTGGTGCCGCAACCGCTGGTGTTGATCACGATGGCATCCAGACCTTCGCCCGCCATCTCGCGCGTCCATGCCCGAATGTTACGGGCCGCCGTTGCGTGGCTTTCGGCGGTCTTGCCCATGTGATGGGTCAGCGCGCCACAGCACCCCTGCCCCTCGGCGATGACCACATCGCAGCCCAGCCGCGTCAAAAGCCTGATGGTGGCATCGTTGATGTCGGTGTTGAGCGCGCGCTGCGCACAGCCCGTCATCAGCGCCACGCGCATCTTGCGCGGGCCATGTGCCGCGAACACTTGTGGGTCGTCATTGCGCGACACAGGTGGGATCACCTTGGGCGCCATCGCCAGCATCGCCTTGAGCCGCGCATCTGGCATCAGAAAGGCAAAGGGCCGCCCGATCTTGGCGCCCAGCAGCGCCACGCGGAACCGCGTCGGATAGGGCAATATCTTGGCCAGCATCCAGCGCAACACCCGCTCGAACAGGGGCCTGCGATAGGTCTGTTCGATGTATTCGCGCGCATGATCGACCAGATGCATGTAATGCACCCCCGAAGGGCAGGTGGTCATGCAGGCCAGACACGACAGGCAGCGGTCGATATGCTGCACCGTCCTGGCATCCGCAGGCCGCCCTTTTTCAAGCATATCTTTTATAAGATAGATGCGCCCTCGCGGGCTGTCCAATTCGTCGCCCAAGACCTGATAGGTGGGGCAGGTGGCAGTGCAAAATCCGCAATGCACGCAAGATCGCAGCACCGCGTTCGACCGCGCGGTGACCGGATCGGCAAGCTGGACAGGGGTAAAGTTCGTCTGCATCCGCGCGGCCTCAGATCAGGGACAAAAGGACCACGCTGAACACGGCTGACACGCCCATGAACAACGTCGTGAACACGGCACGCGCGGCCCATACCCGCGTGAACCGTCCCAGATACAGGTGGTAGAGCATCCCCGACACAGCCGCCGAGACAAGGGCTATGCCCAGTCCCGCCAGACCGGCTGTGCTGAACCCCAGCGCGCCACCGTCCGACAGGATCGCGACAAAAATCAAACCCACAGCGACCACCAGCGCCCCTTGCGCCAAAAGCGCCCCAAGCTTGCGGTCATGCATCAAGACAAGTGCTCCAAACAGCGCGGCGGCCGGCAGAGCAGAAAGAATGGCCTCAGCGATCATCTTGCATGTTCCCTTATGCAGTCATCAATCCGGGGTTCAAAATGCCCCTTGGGTCGAATTTGGCGCGCAACCGCGCCGCGATTGCGGCAAGCGGCGCTGGCTCGGGGTGAAACGGCGCAATGCGCGCACGGGTGGACGCATCGGCCCGGATCAGCGTGGCATGGCCCGCAAAATTCCCAAGCCCCGCCCGCAGGTCGGTGCCCTCGGGCACCAGCGCCCAGATCAGCCCACCGCCCCAATCATAGATCACCTCGCCGCCGATGCGCGCGGCAAGGCCGGGCGCATCCGAGGGTTTGACCGACACGCGCCAGACATCGCCCACCCGCCCCGCAAAGGCGGCCACATCGCGCAGATCACGCCAGATCGCGGCCACCCGCGCCCCATCCGCATCGACCGATACGGCCCCAAAAGGCGCCAACAGATTGGCCAACCTCTCGGCGCGATAGGCGACGCTTGCGGCAAGCCCTTCGATGCGCAACATGGTCTGCCCGGATTGCGGCAGATGCGCGGCCCCGTTCACCTCGAAGGGTGACCCCAGCGCCGCCGACATCGCCGCGAGCGCGCGGGCATCCGAAAGACCGCTCAGGTGCAAAGATGCCGCCGCGCCCGGCGCCGGCAAGACCTTGAATGCCACCTCGGTCAGCACGCCCAGCGTGCCCCAGCTTCCCGCCATCAGCTTGACCAGGTCATAGCCGGTGACGTTCTTCATCACCCGGCCGCCGTTCTTGATCACGCTGCCCGAACCATCCACAAAGCGCAAACCGATCAGGCTGTCGCGCGCGGCCCCTGCCTGAATGCGCCGCGGCCCCGAGACATTGGCCGCCACCACACCGCCGATCGTCGGCTCGCCTTGGGTGCCCAACAGCACCCGATGATCCATCGGCTCAAAGGGCAGGCGCTGCCCCTGCGCGGCCAGCATCGCCTCGACCTCGGCCACGGGGGTGCCTGCACGCACCACGATCGTCAGTGAGCCGGGTTCATAAAGCTCCAATCCGCGCAGACCCGCGATCGATATCACCTCGCCCACCACGGGCCGCCCGATCGTCCGCGTGCCGCCCCCGATCACACGCAGCGGCCCCGTGGCACCGGCCAGGATCTCGCTCACTTCGCTTTCCGTTGCAGGGTGCAGCACAGGCGCCTCTTTCGTCGATCTTTGCTTTTCAAATACTCCGGGGGGTCCGGGGGGCTGGCCCCCCGGCGGGTCGGCGCCGTCAGGCGGCGACACCTGCCTCGCGCCGCGACCGCGACGTGTCCAGCGGAAAGACCTTGGCGGGGTTCAAAAGCCAGCCGGGATCAAACACATCCTTGACACGCATCTGTGCTTCCAGATCGGCGGGCGCGAATTGCACGCTCATCAGATCGCGCTTTTCGATCCCCACGCCATGCTCGCCGGTCAGACAGCCACCGACCTCGACACAAAGCTTCAGGACATCGGCACCAAAGGCCTCGCACAATTCCAGATCGCCGGGCTTGTTGGCATCAAACAAGATCAGCGGATGCATGTTGCCATCGCCCGCATGGAACACATTGGCCACGCCCAGGCCATATGCCTTGGACATCTCGCCGATGCGCCTGAGCACATAGGGAAGCGACGACACCGGGATCGTGCCGTCAAGGCACATGTAATCGTTGATCTGCCCCATGGCACCAAAGGCCGATTTGCGACCCAGCCAGATGCGCTTGGCCTCATCGGCGGTTTGGGCTTCGCGCAACTCGACCGGGTTGTGGGCTTGGGCAATGGCCTTGATCAGGGCCAGCTGTTCATCGATCTCGGCCGGGCTGCCCTCGACCTCCACGATCAACAGCGCCTCGCACATCGGATAGCCCGCCTTGGCAAAAGCCTCGGTCGCCTCGATACAGGGGCGGTCCATGAATTCGATGGCCACGGGCAGGATGCCCGCCTTGATGATGTCACTGACACAGGCCCCCGCCACCTCGTTGCTGTCATAGCCGATCAGCACGGGCCGGGCACCTTCGGGCTTTCTGAGGATGCGCAAAGTGGCCTCGGTGACGACGCCCAATTGCCCCTCTGAGCCGCAGATCACCCCAAGCAGGTCATAGCCGCCCGCATCCAGATGCGCGCCGCCGATCTCCAGCACCTCGCCCTCCATGGTGACCATCGTCACGCCCAGGAGATTGTTGGTTGTCACCCCGTATTTCAGACAATGCGCGCCGCCCGAATTCATCGCGATATTGCCCGCGATGGCACAGGCCAGCTGGCTTGACGGGTCGGGGGCGTAAAAGAAATCCTCTTGCTCGACCGCGCCCGTGACGCT
>NZ_CALAHQ010000068.1 GCF_937892565.1 uncultured Roseicyclus sp.
GGGCCTTTGGGTCGAAATAGGTCATCGCGAAACCGATGACCAGCGTGCCCAAGGCCTTTTGAAAGGCCTTGATCACGCGGTTTGAAAACCGCGTGATCAAGGCGCTTGCAAGCGCCTTGCCCGCTCAATGCCGGAAGTGGCGCATGCCGGTCAGGACCATGGCCAGCCCGGCCGCGTCGGCGGCTGCGATCACCTCGTCGTCGCGCATCGATCCGCCGGGCTGGATGATTGCGGTGGCGCCCGCCTCGGCGGCGGCCAGCAGCCCGTCGGCAAAGGGAAAGAACGCATCCGACGCCACGACCGACCCGCGGGCCGGCGTCTGGGGCAGGCCCAGTTCAGCGCCCATGCGCGCGGCTTTCAGCGCGGCAATGGTGGAACTGTCCACGCGGCTCATCTGGCCCGCGCCGATGCCTATGGTGGCGCCATTGCGGGCATAGACGATGGCGTTGGATTTCACATGCTTGGCGACGGTCCACGCAAAACGCAGATCGGCCATCTCGGCGGCTGTGGGTGCCCGTCTGGTCACGACACGCAGGTCGGTTTCGGTCACACGGCCCGTATCCTTGTCCTGCACCAGAAATCCGCCTGCAACCTGTTTGTAGGCCAGGATCGGCATGCGCGGGTCGGGCAAGGCGCCGGTGGTCAACAGGCGCAGGTTCTTCTTGGCCGCAAAGATCGCGCGTGCATCATCATCCGCCCCGGGGGCGATCACGACCTCGGTGAAGATCTTCACGATTTCCTCGGCCGTGGCACCATCGAGCGCCCTGTTCAAGGCCACGATGCCGCCAAAGGCGCTGGTACGGTCACAGTCAAAGGCCTTCTGATAGGCCTCGGTCAGGCTCGCCCCACGCGCCACGCCGCACGGGTTGGCATGCTTGATGATGGCACAGGCGGGCCCATCCCCGGGTGCGAATTCCGCCACCAGTTCAAAGGCAGCATCCGTGTCGTTGATGTTGTTGTAGCTCAGCTCCCTGCCCTGATGCTGCCGGGCGGTGGCCACACCGGGCCGCCCCGTGCCGTCGGTGTAGAAGGCCGCGCCTTGATGCGGGTTCTCGCCATAGCGCATGGTCTGTTTCAGCGTGCCCGCAAAGGCGCGGCGGCGCGGTGCGACATCGCCCTGTGCGCCCGCCATCCAGCTCGAGACGGCCGCGTCATAGGCCGCTGTGCGTGCATAGGCCGTGCGCGCGAGGCGCTGGCGAAAGGCCAGTGTCGTGCCCCCATGTGCGGCCAGTTCGGCCAGCACATCGGCGTAATCCTCCGGATCGACGACGACGCCCACAAAAGCGTGGTTCTTGGCCGCCGCCCGGATCATGGCGGGGCCACCGATGTCGATGTTCTCGATGCAGTCGTCGTAATCCGCCCCCGAGGCAACCGTCGCCTCGAAGGGATAAAGATTGACCACCAACAGATCGATTGCGCCGATCTTGTGGCGGTCCATCGCTGCCAGATGGTCGGGATTGTCGCGCAGCGCCAAAAGCCCGCCATGCACCATCGGGTGCAGCGTCTTGACCCTGCCATCCATCATCTCGGGAAAGCCCGTGATCTCGGCCACATCGCGCACGGCCAGCCCGGCCGCGCGCAGCGCCTTGGCGGTGCCCCCGGTCGACAGCAATTCCACCCCGGTCTTTGCCAGCGCGGTGGCGAATTCGATCAGCCCGGTCTTGTCTGACACGGAAATCAGCGCGCGGCTCAGGGGCAGGGCGGTCATGGGGGATGTCCTTTTCAGTGTTCGTGTCCGAGGCCGCCCGGTGCGGCCAACAGGCCCATGGGTCGGGCCAAGCTCCAGCTTACCGCGCTGCCATATCCGGTCAGCCGCCCGGTGAGAACGATTTGTTTTGTCGCGCGCGGGCGTGGCTGCGTGCTGTCCAGGTAGACCGACGGCTCCAGCGTCAGCACCGCGTCGCCTGCATGGCGAAACACCCATGTCTCCCGGCTGGGAAGCGTGATCGACACCGCCGTGCCGCCCATGTCGATCCGGGCCACAGCATCGGGATGCACATGGAACCGCACCGCATAGACCAGACCCTGTTCGCGGGGCAGCCGCGCCAGAACCCGATCAAGCGTTGCGCGGTCGGCTTCGGTCATGGCGGCCAGCCCATCTTCGCCGCGCAAAAGCGTACCGTCATGATCCAGTTGCAGGGATCGCAGATGCACCAGACCATGGGTCGCCCGCCAGCCATCATGGCTGAGCGCAAGGCCTTCGGCGGTCTTCATCTCGGAGTGCTGCACCTCGACGGTGCTGGGCCCCGTGACGAATTCCTGCGGTGCGGTGTCGGCGTGGCTGGCCCTGCGCGCCAGCCGCGCGCTTGCATAGCCCATCAGCGCCAGGGTGGAATGGTTGGCCGTCGCCCGCCCCGCCCGCCGCCATTGCGGGCCAAAGCGGCGCCCCGATCCGGCGGAGACGATGACCGGCTCTTTGCCCGCGACCAGCTCGAAGGCAAGGCTCGAGGCATGGGCATCGCAACTGCCCTGCCCCAAAAGCGGTGGCGCGGCATCCACGATCAGCGACACCTGCCCCCCGCCCAAGCGCGCATAGCCCATTGCCAGCCCCCTGATGCGCGCCGGCCGGAGGTTCGCGCGCGCCAGCGCCGTCTCCAGCAGCCCCGGCGCGCCCCGGCCCCCGCCTTGCATGCGTGCCAGCGTGCCATCGGCATGGCGCAGGCTGCGCAGCGTGGGCGCGATGCGCGCAATCGCCGTGTCGATCGCCGGATCGGCGGGTTTTCCCGCCTGGCGCAAGCAGGCCGCGATCCGCGTCAACAGATCAAACACCGCAAGCAGGTGCTCGGGGGTGCGGGTGATGATCCCGCCCGCGGCGTCGATATCTTGCGCGCATTCCTGTGCAAGCGCCGTCAGCGCGGGCCTGAGGGTGCTTTCCATTCCGCTCAGCGCACAGGCCGATGTGACAAGGCTCGCCAAGGCCAGAAATCGGGCCGGTCCGCGCGGTGCCTGGCGCCAGCGCCCCTGCAAAAAGCCAGCCTGTCGGGACAGTGCGCTGAACAGGCGGGTTCGGTCCTGTGGCGCCAGCCCGGGCAGAACAAAGCCCGCATGCGCTATCAGCTGCATCTGTCGCGGCCCGACCAGATCGACGCGCCAGCCCGGCCCGGACCCACGCCGATGGCGTGCCAACCAGCCAGAAAGCCAGGCTTGCGCGGTGGCGCGCCCCGCGTCCGATGGTACGGCGGCCAGATCGTCGAGCCAATCAAACCGATGCAGAGCGTCCTGAAACCCTGAGGTCGGCGGGATGATGCCCCATGGATCGGCGTCATCCATCACAAGGCGCTGGCCGTCCAACAAAAGATCGCCCGCCATGAGCTGTCGGCCCCGTGGTTCGGACCCGGGGGCTGCGGGCACAAGTTGCCAGACAAATCCGGTGATGTGCGGCCCAAACGCGCCCGCCCGCCATGCCGCCCAGCGATCGGCCAGCGTCACGCGGCCGATCGGCAGCGGCGGGGCGGGGGCGATATCGGGGCGGTCGGTCATCGGTTCGCGCTTGTGCTCCATCTGTCGGGCCACACGATAGGGAGGCGTTGATGTGCTGTCACGGTCGGGTGAGAACGGCCATGTAGAACCCATCGATGCCGCCCAGACCGGGCCAGAAATCCGGCCTGAGCCGCAGCCCGCCCTCGGGGCTTTGCCAAGCGTCATCGCCGCCCAAGGCGCGGGCATCGGCGGCAATGACCTTTAGCCCTTCGTGCCGCTTGAGGGCGGCGGTCACCTGATGCTCGCCTTCGACCGGCAAGAGCGAACAGGTGCAAAATACCATCCGCCCGCCGGGTGCCAAAAGCCCCAGCGCATGATCGATCAGCTGCATCTGAAGCCGGGTCAGCGGTTCCACCTCGGTCCAGGATTTCGCATGCGGCAGGTCAGGATGGCGCCGGATCGTACCCGACGCGGTGCAGGGCGCATCGAGCAAGATCGCGTCATAAGTGCCGCCCTGATGGTCAAAGGCATCGCCCACAATCAGATCGGCGGCAAGCCCGGTGCGCGTCAGGTTCTGGGCCACCCGCCCCATGCGCGCGGCCGAGATGTCGAGCGCTGTCACCCTTGCCCCGGCTGCGGCCAGTTGCATGGTCTTGCCACCGGGTGCGGCGCACAGATCCAGAACGCGCGCGCCCGCCACATCGCCCAAAAGCCGCACGGGCAGGGCGGCGGCGGCATCTTGCACCCAGAAATCACCCGTTTCATAGCCGGGCAGGGCGCTGATCTGTGTGCCCGGTGCCATCCGCAGGCTGCCCGTGGGCAACCTGACCGCGTCGGGCAGGGTCAAGCTGACGCCCGGTCTTGGCGTCAGATCGATGGGCGGCAGCGGCAGATGTGCGGCTTCGATCGCGCGCAGCACCTCAGCCCCCCAGCGTTTCTTGACCGGCCCACCGATCCAGCCGGGCAGGCGTTGGGGGGGCGCTGTGCCAAAGCGATCCGCCCCCTCGAGCGCAACCTTGCGCAGCACGGCATTGATCATGCCTGCCATGCGCTGGGTCGGTTTTTGGCGTTTGGCGATGGTCACCGCGCTGTCGACGACGCCATGGGCGTCTTCGCCCAGCACCAGCAATTCGCACGCCCCGAGCCGCAAGATCGCCAGCGCCGCGGGGGGCGGTTTGCGGTCGAGATAGGGGGCGATGCAGGCGTCAAGCGGGTCCAGATGGCGCAGCGTCAGCGATGCCAAACGCGCTGCGCGCGCCTGATCTGCGGCCAAAAGCCGTGCGTCGGGCGCCATATGCGCCAGCATCCGCCGGTCGCGCAGCACCCCATCCAATGCGCGCAGCGCCGCCTGTCGTGCCTCAAGCCCCATGCGTCTTGCCCTTGTTCCAGAGGCTCAGGGGCGTATATCACCCGTCAGCTGACGACAAGAATGTCCTTGGGATTGTGATGATGGCCGACGATACCCCACTGCATGACACCGCCCATCTGCCGCCCGCAGCCCAGCGCGCCCTGGCCGAGGCCGAAGCGCGGCGCAAAGCCGCCAAGGCGCTGGCGCTTCCGCCTGAGCTGGGCGGTCGCGACGGGCCGGAGCCGGTGCGCTATGGCGATTGGGAGAAAAAGGGGATCGCGGTCGATTTCTGAGACAAGCGGTTCTGTGCCCGAGGGCGCACCATCGTTGCAGCGGCCGCTATTCCAGCCGCAAATCCGCAAACATCCCCGTGCCTTGATCCGAGGTGAAGCGCAACGTGTCGCCGTTTTGCTGCACCAGCTGGCAGTTATAGCCAAGGTAGGTTTCGTTCCAGAACAGGTCGCGGCAGAAATACCCGCCCTCCCAGCGCCATTCGCCGCGCACCGGCGCCCCAAAGGCGCGGCCCGCAATCTCGCCTTGGGGGGACACGGTCAGCGCAATCCCAAAGCGGCGCAATTCGCGGCCTTCGATCAGCGACACGAATCGCGCGCCATCATCGACGACGCGAAAGCCTTCGGCGCGGGCCTGGGCTGTCTGAAGCAGTCCAGCGATCACAATGCCGATCACCATTGGCGCCACAAGAATTCTGCGGGTCATGAAACACGCTCCGGTCCAAGCTCATTACGGGTCGAGTTAGCGAAAGAAGCCGTGAAATCAAGCGATCGGCGGTTTCACGCCAACCCCAGAACATCCAGCATCGCATAATGCCCCGGCGCTTGTCCCTGACCCCACAGCGCCGCCCTGAGCGCGCCGCGCGCAAAGATGCCCCGGTCGGTCGCCACATGGCGCAAAACGATCCGCTCGCCCGCGCCCGCAAAGATCACGTCATGCTCGCCCACGATGTCGCCGCCGCGCAGCGCGGCAAAGCCGATATCGCCACGCTTGCGTTCGCCGGTCATGCCGTCGCGGCCCCGATCCGACACATCCGCCAGATCGACACCCCGCCCGCGCGCCACCGCCTCGCCCAGCATCAGGGCGGTGCCGGATGGAGCATCGACCTTGTGGCGGTGATGGGCCTCGATGATTTCCACATCGAAATCGGCGTCGAGCGCTTGCGCGACCTGTTGCGCCAGCCGCGTCAAGAGATTGACCCCAAGGCTCATGTTGCCTGCGCGCACGATGACCGCGTGACGCGCGGCCGCATCAAGGGCCGCGATATCGCTGTCGGACAACCCTGTAGTCCCGATGACATGCACGCAGCGCGCCTGTGCGGTCAGCTGCGCATGGGCCAGCGTGGCGGCGGGCGTGGTGAAATCGATCACCGCCTGCGCCGTGACGATCACCTCGAGCGGGTCATCGGCCACCCGGACACCGGTGGGGGCCTTGCCCATCGCCTCGCCCAGATCGCGACCGATCCACGCATGGCCGGGCCGTTCGGTCACACCCGCCAGATGCGCCTTGTCCGAGGCCATGATCGTGTCGATCAGCATCTGCCCCATGCGCCCCGAGGCGCCCATCACCGCGATTCCGACCGTGTCGGCCATGCCCAATTCCTCCGTCTGTTGGGGGGTGTGATAGCGGATGCCCAAGGTTTGGCAAAGCGGTCGCTTGCGACACCGCCCGCCATCCCATAAGTGCTCAGAACAACAGCACAGGCGAGAGCATGGCAAAGAACCGGCATTCCGAGGGCGCAGGCCCGTCGCAGCGGCAGCTTCGCGTGGGCGAATTGATCCGGCGTACCCTGTCTTCGGTGCTTGCGCGCGGCGATGTGCATGACCCCGAACTCAACGCCCTGTCGATCACCGTGGGCGAGGTGCGCACATCGCCCGATCTCAAGATCGCCACCGTCTATGTCATGCCCCTGGGCGGGGCCGGGCGCGAGGCCGCGATCAAGGCGCTGAGCCGCAACCGTGGCGAATTGCGCCGCGCGGTGATGCAGGAGATGACGCTGAAATATGCCCCCGATCTGCGGTTCGTGATCGATGAGACCTTTGACCGGATGGATGAGACCCGCGCCCTGTTCGACCGCGCAGATGTCCGCCGCGACATCGAGGGGGGTGAGGCGGAGGATCAGGAATGATCCGCGCGCTCGCCATCGCCGCCGCGCTTTCGGTCGGCCCCGCCGCGGCCATCGCCTGTGAGCAGGTGGTTTTCGACGGTCTGCCCTTCACCACCTGCCGCGTCGATCTGGCCGAGACGGACCTGCGGCTGTTCCTGCGCGACGATAGCGGCGCGGTCTATGGCAGCTTTGGCCGCGTCGATCAGGCGCTGGGCCCGGCCAAGCGGCTGGGCGTGGCGATGAATGCGGGCATGTTTCACGAAGATCGTGCGCCGGTCGGTCTCTATGTCGAGGATGGGGTGCAAGAGATGCGCGTCATCACCGCAGAGGGGCCGGGCAATTTCGGGCTTTTGCCCAATGGCGTGCTGTGCCTGAGCGCGCAGCGCGCGCAGATCATCGAAAGCCGTGCCTTTGCCGCGGCCCCGCCGCCGTGCCGCTATGCCACGCAATCGGGGCCGATGCTGGTGATCGACGGCGCGCTGCATCCGCGCTTCATCGATGGTGGTGACAGCCGCAACATCCGCAATGGCGCGGGTGTGGCGGCGGATGGCCAAACCCTGCATCTGGTGATTTCGGATGTGCCGGTGAATTTCCATCAATTCGCGCGTTTCTTTCGCGACCATCTGGGGGTGCCGCAGGCGCTGTATTTCGACGGGCGTGTGTCGCGGCTGTTTGCGCCGTCGATCGGACGGATGGATATCGGGCTGCCGGTCGGGCCGATCATCGGCACGGTGGTTGACGCCAGCCCCTCGGGCGGGTAGGCGGCCGTTTTCGCAACCACAGGAGCGGATCATGGGCCGGGGTCGCAAGGGGCGTGAGGTGTCCGGCTGGCTTTTGGTCGACAAGCCCGCTGGCATCACATCAAGCGCGGTTGTCAACAAGGTCCGCTGGGCGTTCGAGGCGAAAAAGGCCGGCCATGCGGGAACGCTCGATCCCGATGCCACCGGCATGCTGCCCATTGCCTTGGGCGAGGCGACCAAGACCATCCCCTATCTGGGCGAGGCCCTGAAGGGTTATGATTTCACCCTGCGTTGGGGCGCGGCCACCACCACCGATGATGCCCAAGGTGCGGTGATCGCCACATCGGACATGAGGCCAGATGCCGACCAGATCCGCGCCGCCTTGCCGCGGTTCGTGGGTGACATCCTGCAGGTTCCGCCGCAGTTTTCAGCCGTCAAGGTCGATGGCGAACGCGCCTATGACATCGCGCGCGGCGGCGAGACCATGGATCTGGCCGCGCGCGATCTGCATGTCGATGCGCTGGAACTGGTGGCCATGCCCGATGCCGATCACGCCGATCTGCATTTCGTCTGTGGCTCGGGCGGCTATGTGCGGTCGATCGCGCGCGATCTGGGTCAGGTGCTGGGCTGTCTGGGCCATGTGCTGCGGCTGCGCCGGACATGGGTGGGGCCCTTTGACATCGAGGATGCGGTGCCGCTGAGCCAGATCGAGGCCTTGGCGCGCACGCCCCAGATCGACGCGCTCTTGCATCCCGTCGCGCTCGCCTTGGGTGATCTGCCCGAATTGCGCGCCACCGACGCCGGGGCGGTTCGGTTGAAAAATGGCAATCCGGGCCATGTGCTGCCCGGCACGGCAGAGTATGGTGATCTGGTCTGGGTGTCGCACGCGGGCCAGCCCTTGGCGGTCGGGCGCCTGCGCGGGGCCGAGGTGCATCCTGATCGGGTCTTCAACCTGTGAGCGGCGCGGCTTGATGGTGGCTTTGGCATTTGCCTTGGGCCGGGATGGCGGCATAACGGGGCCATGATCACGCGCCACCACCAAAAGGCCGACGCCGCATCGGTCGCGGAATATTCCCCCTGCGACCGGTATCGCTACACGCTGACGCGGGTGTGGGCGCCCGGCGGGGGGCGTGTGGTGTTCGTGATGCTGAACCCCTCTACCGCGACCGAGGTTCAGAACGATCCCACCGTCGAGCGATGCGAACGCCGCGCCCGCGCCCTGGGTTTCGGGGCGTTTCGGGTTCTCAACATCTTTGCGTTTCGCGCCACCGACCCGCGGGAGATGCGCCGCGCGCCCGACCCGATCGGACCCGGCAATGACGCCGCGATCCGGGCCGCCTTGCCATGGGCTGATCGGGTGATCTGTGCATGGGGTGCGCATGGCACGCATCTGGGCCGTGGCCCCACGGTCGAGGCGATGCTGCGCGCGGCGGGTTGCCCGCTTTTTCATCTGGGCTTGAGCAAGGATGGGCACCCAAGGCATCCGCTCTACATCGGCTATGATGTGCAACCGCAGCTTTGGGAGAGGTGACATGTCGGGGATCGAGGGGTTCACCCGGTCGCGTGTGGTGACGAACGGCGTCACCCTGTCGGTGCATCGCGGGGGGGCGGGGCCCGCGCTGATCTTGCTGCATGGCTATCCACAGACCCATATGGCGTGGCATCGCGTGGCCCCGGGCCTCGCGCGCCATTTCGACGTGATCATCCCCGATCTGCGCGGCTATGGCGACAGCGACGCGCCGCCCGACGATGCCGCGCACACCGCCTATTCCAAGCGCGAGATGGCGCGCGACATCACCGGCTTGATGGATGGCCTGGGCATCGCGCGGGCGCATGTGCTGGGCCATGATCGTGGCGCGCGCGTGGCCTATCGGATGGCGCTGGATCATCCCCACCGGGTCGACCGATTGGGCATCGTCGAGGTGGTGCCCACGGCCGAATTCTGGCGCGCATGGAGTGCGGAACTGGCGCTCAGGGCCTATCACTGGACCTTTCTGGCGCAGCCCGCGCCCTTGCCTGAAACGCTGATCTGTGCCGATGGCCCCGCCTATATCGCCCAAACGCTGGCCAGCTGGTCACGGCTGGGGGATTTGTCGGCCTTTGCGCCCGAGGCGCTGGAAACCTATCTGCGTCAGGCGGCGGATCCCGCCCGGGTTGCGGCGATGTGTGCCGATTATCGCGCGGGCGCGGGCATCGACCGGCAGTTGGACGAGGCGGATCTGGCCGCAGGCCATCGCATCGCCGCGCCCTTGCATTTCATCTGGGCCGAGCGCGGCTTTCCGGCCCGCACGGGCGATCCGCTGGGCATCTGGCGCCGCTGGGCCGTGCAGGTGACGGGCGCACAGATTCCCGGCTGTGGCCATTTCGCGATGGAAGAAGCGCCCGAGGCGGTTCTGGCCGAGATGCTGCCGCATTTCATCGCCTGAGAACGCTGCGTCAGGCAGGTTCGCTGATCGGATCGGTCTGCACCAGCCGCAATTCGATCGCAGAGGGGTCAAGCCCCTGTGCGCCCGACACGGTCAAGATCACGGCCCCGTTGAACAGGATCTCGGCGCCCGTGCCATCGGCAAAATCCACGACGCTGACGATGGGGTCGGGCGTCATGTCGGGATTGTACAGCAATTCGATCACGTCTTGCGTCGGGTCAAAATCGGTGATGTGGCCGGCCACCGATGTATGTTCGATGAAGCCGCCAGACACGAAGGTATCGTGCCCTGCGCCGCCGATGGCCACGTCGCCCGCGCCAAGCAAGATCGTGTCATCGCCATCGCCGCCATCCAAAAGGTCAGCTTGATCTTCGTCTTGCGTGGCAAAAATCGACGCGCCCGAGGTAAAGGTGCCATCCAGCCGATCATGGCCGCCCCCGCCCATCAGCGTATCGGCGCCAAAGCCGCCTTGCAGGTAATCATCCCCGTCGCCGCCGGCCAGAATATCGTCCCCATCCTCGCCAAACATCATATCACCTTCGCTGCCGCCATACAGGCTGTCATGGCCATCCCCGCCAACAAGAAAATCGGTGCCCGAGCCGCCAAGGAGCGTGTCGTTGCCATCATCGCCGTAAATCTCGTCTGCACCGCCCAGACCGCTGAGCAGGTCATCACCCTCGTTTCCGAAAATTGCGTCCGTTTCTGCGCCGCCTTCGATGCTGTCGGCATCCGGCCCGCCTGTGACCGCGTCATCGCCCACACCGCCCAAGACGGCTTGCATTTCGCTGCGTGCGCGCAGCACATCATCGCTTGTGCCGCCGTCACCCAGATCATCGCCCCAAAAGCCGATGCCGCTGTCAGCGACAGGCCCGTCGGTCAACGTGCCCAAGCCTGTCGCTTCCTCATCCGTGAGGGGATCGTCATCATCGGCATCGAACAGACCGTCGCCGAGCGACAGCGTGTTGTCAGGCGTGGCCGCGCCTGTATCGGGATCGGTCCCTTCGCCCAAGCCATCGCTGTCGGCGGTCATGTCATCACTGCCGTCGATCAGCAGGGCGCCAAGCCCAAAGCCCACCGCCATCAAAATCAAAAGCCCACCAGCCGCCAGCATCGTCTATACCTCATTACTCATACACATCGTCACATTGTGGCGTCTGTGGCGCCCTCGGCCGTCTTGCGACGTGGTTTTCGTGACCGGGCCGAAGGTCGGGGGCCTGCGCCTGCGATGAACGATTCGCGCCCGGATCAGCCCCAAGATGTCCATGCCGTCTTGCGCAAAGCTGAAGCGCCGGGAATGTGTTGTTGACAAGACATATCGAATTTGCGGCGAATTGCGGGCTTTCGGCGCCGAATTTCAGGACTGTTGGCAAGGATCGCGTGCGATTGGCATCACAGCCCCCTTCCCAAATCCGTCCGGGCGGCCTATAGCCCGCCATCCGCGCCGTGTTGGTGCGTGATCCCTCCACGGGCCTTGCTGGACGACATCCCGGCTTGCGCCATCACCCTGAAAAGGAGACCCCGATGTCGATCACTGTCGAAGAAAAGCAGCGCCTGATGACCGAATTCGCCACCAAAGAAGGCGACACCGGTTCGCCCGAGGTGCAGGTTGCGATCCTGACCAGCCGCATCGCCACCCTGACCGAGCATTTCAAGACCCACAAGAAGGACAACCATTCGCGTCGTGGTCTTCTGATGATGGTCGCCCAGCGTCGCAAGCTTCTGGATTACGTCAAGGCCAAGGACGAACCCCGCTACACCGCGCTGATCGCGCGTCTGGGCATCCGCCGCTGAGGCGATCGTCCAAAAGCCGCTGATGATCGGCCCGTGCAGCCAAAGCTGCACGGGTTTTTTCATGTGGCGCCACGGCGCTTGCAAAGCTTACGCGCCGTCAAATTGCTTTCCAACCGCACCGAAACACGGTATGGCGCGCGCATCTGAGACGTGATGCTCTGACCCCGGCGCATGGGATGATGAAGGGGTCGGCGGCAATGGGGCCGCCATATGGATGGGAGACCCGGCAGGGGCCGGGAGTGCTCCCCTTTAGGGAACGATAGATGTTCAATATCACCAAGAAAGACATCCAGTGGGGCGAAGAGACGCTGACACTGGAAACCGGCCGTGTGGCCCGTCAGGCCGACGGCTCGGTCATCGCCACCTATGGCGAAACCTCGGTCATGGCCAATGTGACATTTGCCAAGTCCGCAAAGCCCGGACAGGATTTCTTTCCCCTGACGGTTCACTATCAGGAAAAATACTATGCGGCCGGCAAGGTGCCCGGCGGCTTTTTCAAGCGCGAGGCGCGCCCGACCGAAAAGGAAACGCTCACCGCGCGCCTGATCGACCGGCCGATCCGCCCGCTGTTTGTTCCGGGCTTCCGCAACGAAGTACTGGTGATGTGCACCGTGCTGAGCCACGATCTGGTCAATGATCCCGATGTCGTGGCGATGATCGCGGCAAGTGCGGCGCTGACCATTTCGGGCGTGCCCTTCATGGGGCCGATCGCGGGCTGCCGCGTGGGCTTTGTCGATGGCGAATATGTTCTGAACCCGACCGTCGACGACATGCAGGACCTGCGCAACAATCCCGAGCAGCGGCTTGATCTGGTTGTCGCGGGCACCAAGGACGCGGTCATGATGGTCGAGTCCGAGGCCTATGAGCTGACCGAAGCCGAAATGCTGGGCGCGGTCAATTTCGCCCATCAGCAGATCCAGCCGGTGATCGATCTGATCGTGGCCTTTGCCGAAGAATCCGCCAAGGAGCCCCTCGATTTCACCCCGCCCGATTATTCGGCGCTTTATGAGGTGGTCAAAGCCGCAGGCGAAGCCGACATGCGCGCGGCCTATGCGATCTTGGACAAGCAAGAGCGTGTGGCGGCCGTCTCGGCGGCGAAATCGGCCATCAAGGCAACGCTCACCGAAGAGCAGCTTGCCGATTCCAACCTCGACAGCGCGCTCAAGCAGCTTGAATCGACGGTGATGCGTTCGGATGTCGTCAAGCATGGCCGCCGGATCGACGGTCGTGCGCTGGGTGCGGTGCGCGCGATCGACTGCCAGACCAGCGTTCTGCCGCGCACGCATGGATCGGCGCTGTTCACCCGTGGCGAGACGCAGGGTCTGGTCGTCACCACGCTGGGCACGGGCGATGACGAACAGTTCATCGATGCGCTGCATGGCAATTTCAAATCCAACTTCCTGCTGCACTACAACTTCCCCCCCTATTCGGTGGGCGAAGTGGGCCGGATCGGGTCGCCCGGCCGCCGTGAGATCGGCCATGGCAAGCTGGCATGGCGCGCGCTGCAGGCGGTTCTGCCTGCCTCGACCGATTTCCCCTACACGATCCGCGTCGTGTCCGAGATCACGGAATCGAACGGCTCTTCCTCCATGGCTTCGGTCTGTGGCGGGTCGCTGTCGATGATGGATGCGGGCGTGCCGCTCAAGGCGCCCGTGGCCGGTGTGGCCATGGGTCTGGTGCTGGAGGATGATGGGTCCTACGGCATCCTGACCGATATCCTTGGCGACGAGGATCATCTTGGCGACATGGATTTCAAGGTCGCAGGCACCGAGGCCGGGATCACGTCCCTGCAGATGGACATCAAGGTTGCGGGCATCACGCCCGAGATCATGGAAAAGGCGCTGGAACAGGCCAAGGCAGGGCGTCTGCACATTCTGGGCGAAATGGCCAAGGCCATGACCGCGCCCGGCGAATTCTCGATCCACGCACCGCGGATCGAGACGATGCAGATCCCGACCGACAAGATCCGCGAAGTGATCGGCTCGGGCGGCAAGGTGATCCGCGAGATCGTCGAACTGTCGGGTGCCAAGGTCGACATCAATGATGATGGCGTCATCAAGATCGCCAGCCCCAATGCCGACTCGATCCAGAAAGCTTACGACATGATCTATTCGATCGTGGCCGAGCCCGAGATCGGCGGCGTCTACAAGGGCAAGGTCGTCAAGATCGTCGATTTCGGCGCCTTCGTGAACTTTTTCGGCAAGCGCGATGGTCTGGTCCATGTGTCCCAGATCGAAAGCCGCCGTTTGAACCATCCGTCCGATGTGCTCAAGGAAGGTCAGGAAGTCTGGGTCAAGCTGTTGGGCTTCGACGATCGCGGCAAGGTGCGGCTCGCGATGAAGATGGTCGATCAGGCCACCGGCAAGGAACTGGAAAAACAGCCCGAGGAATCGGCGGAGTGACCTCGGACTGAAAATCTAAGCCTGTCCTGGCCCGGGACATACACCGGGCCAGGAAGTTTGTTTCTGTGATGTGAAGTAGCGGTGTAATGAGTTCTTGTGCATCTCGTGTCGGAATCGTGACGGTCTGTTATCATAGTATGGCGGTGTTGCCTGACATGCTGGCATCTATCCCCTGTGGCGTGCAGGTCGTTCTTGTGAGTAACGCGGGCGAGGGGGCCGACAGCCCGCTCGCCGATCTTGCGCGGTCCCGTAACGCCGCGCTGATCATCAATGACCATAACATGGGCTTCGGCGTCGCCTGCAATCAGGGGGCCGCGATGCTTGATGCGGAATTCCTCCTGTTTCTCAACCCCGACACGGCCCTTGCCCACGGTGCGCTAGATGCATTGGTGAAAGCGGCCGATCGCCACCCAGACGCAGTGGCGTTCAACCCGCGTATCGCGTCACCCTCGGGCGCGCCCTTGTTCAAGCGAAACAGCCACCTCTTTGCAAGGTCGCAAAAGATGCCGCGCGGCTGGCCTGCCGCCGACGCCGAGGTAACCGTATTGTCAGGTGCGGCATTTTTCGTCCGGCGTGAAGGCTTTGAAAAGCTGCAGGGATTTGACCCCGCAATCTTTCTGTATCACGAGGATGACGACCTGTCGCTGAGGCTTCGGAACTCAATCGGCAAGCTCATGTTTGTCCGCGATGCTCTGGTCACCCACCTGGAAGGGCGATCCTCCGAAAGGACGCCAGAAATTGCCGCGCTCAAGGCTTGGCATATGGGCCGGTCGCGCGTCTATGCCACCCGAAAACATGATCGCCCCTATCCATTCGCGCGGGCCTTGTCGGCGGCGATACGCCAAAGCCTTTCGTTGCAGGTCCTGTTGAGCAAGCGCAAGCGCGCGAAAGCCGTTGCGTATTTTCGGGGTGTTGTCAGTGCGTGGAAAGATGGCGGCGGCGGGCAGCCGGCGCCGCAATGACACGGTGGAACAAAAGATTGTGGCTTCTGGCGCGGCGGCTCTTCAAGGGCGACCGCTTCAGTGTGCATGGCGTCGAGATCATCGTGCCGGGTACCATCGATCCTGAAATCCGGTATCGTCTGGCGCGCCAGCGCCGTTATGAAGAGCCAGAGGCGCGCTTTATCGGGAAGTATCTTCGGCCAGACGTGCATGTGGTCGAACTCGGCGGCTCCATCGGCGTCATGTCAGCGCTGATCCGAAAGCGCATCGGTCGGACATCAAGACATGTCATTGTCGAAGCCAATCCGGTTCTTGCCAAGGTATGCGAGCGCAACGCCAACCTGGGTGCCGACCCCGGCAGCGTCTGTGTCGTGGTGGCTGCCATTGACTATTCCGGCAAGCCCGAGGTGTATTTCGACCCTGGCCACAACGCCCATACCGGACACGTCGCGGCCAGCGGCATCTGTGTGTCCACGACGACGCTGGCGCATGTCGTCGCCGGCTTGCCCGATGGGCCGCGGGTTCTTGTCTGCGATATTGAGGGCGCCGAATTGGACCTTGTGGCAGCGGAGGCGCACAATCTTTGGCAGTTTGAAACCATCATCCTCGAAACCCATCCCCAAAGGTATGCCCAGGGCCACAAAAGTCTTGAGGATCTGGTTCTCATGCTGAAAAATCAAAGCTTCGTTCCGGAAGATATCGCGGATGACGTCATTGTCTTCACAAGGCGTGTCGCGTGAGGATCCCGTGTTACTTCATCAATCTCAGCTCTGCGGCCGCTCGTGCAGACCACATGGAGAAAGAGGCGCAGCGGCTCGGCCTGACGTTGCAACGCGTCGAGGCGATCGATGGGCGATTGCTGTCCGAAGAAGAGATAGACCTGCTTCACAGGCCCGCCGCTGGCATGCACCGGATGTCAGGGCCAGAAGTCGCGTGCTTCCTGAGCCACAGGGAGGCCTGGCGCCAGATCGTCAACGCAAACATGCGCTTCGGCGCGGTTTTCGAAGATGATCTGACCTTCGCATTGGATGCTCGAACCCTTCTGAATGACGATCAATGGCTGCCGGCCGATGCTGATATTCTCAAGATTGAAACGACGTCGCGCCGCGCTTTGCTGTTGCCTCCCTTTTGCGATGTGCCAGGTGGGCGAAGTGCTGGAATCCTGGCATCGGCGCATCTCGGGGCAGGCGGATATATCCTGTCAAGAACGATGGCTGCGCGCTTGTTCGAGCAAACCAAGACCTTCGGCGTTCCAGTCGATTATCTGCTTTTCGTTCCAGACCGGATGATTTTCCCCGAGGTGCCCAGATGGCAGTTGTTTCCCGCCATTTGCGTCCAGCAGGTCCGTAGCGGAAAGAAGTTCCTACCGCAGGGAGCAGAAACATCTGGGCTTGATGCCGCGCGCCAGATCCTGAAGAGAAGTGGTTGGGCCAAGATGCGTCGCGAGCTTGAGCGCCCATTTGTTGCACTGCTTGCGTCGCTTCGTGCCAGGTACACCGCCATCAGATCCGGTGGAAAGTGGCTGTTCATCAAATACCGCGCATAAATCGTTAAAGACGGCGCCGCCGAAAACAGTGAGTGCCCCCGGAGGTGATCCGGAGGCGCCATTGATCTTCAGCCTTGGCTTAGCCAAGCAGCGCGTTGTCGTCCCGCTTGATCGCCACGATGGCCGAGCGGGGCAA
>NZ_CALAHQ010000069.1 GCF_937892565.1 uncultured Roseicyclus sp.
CGCCGCAGGCGCGATGCCCGCAGGCCCGGCAGGGTCGTTTCGAAGAAACGATCCCGAGAGGGCCAGACCCGACCAGATCACATGCGCCCCGCCGCAGGCGCGATGCCCGCAGGCCCATGCGTTCAAAGCGCCGATACCAGCAGGTAATTCAGGAACATGCCCATCAGAACCGAGAGCATGAAATAAAGTACTGCCGCCTCAAGCGTAACGCGCAGGCGCCGCGACAGGCCATGCCGCTTCCATTGCCACAGCAAGATGCCCACGATGGCCGCTGGAATGTGCAGCGTGGCAAAGACTGCCACCGTTCCGGGCCCAAGTGCGCCGATCACCCCTTGAACCCCGCCTGGCCAGACAGCGCCCCCCAGCCAGAATGCCAGTGCAGCACCCGACATGGCCCAGAAAAACACGGTCATCAGCGTGACAAGAACGGGGTTGGGGGTGTGTTCGCTCATCTGATCCCTCTGGCGCGTTGGTTGGGGGCTGGCACGCGCGTGCACCGCTTCACCATGGACCTTGTCGCGCGGCTTCACTAGGCTTCATTCCAGCAACCAGCCCGAGGCAGAATGACCGACACATCCGACATCGCCTATCAGGTTCTGGCGCGCAAGTATCGCCCGGCGACATTCGCCGACCTCATCGGTCAGGAGGCGATGGTGCGAACGCTGAAGAATGCCTTTGCCGCCGACCGTATCGCACAGGCCTTCATGCTGACGGGCATTCGCGGCACCGGCAAGACGACGACCGCGCGCATCATCGCCAAGGGGCTGAACTGCATCGGGGCCGATGGCACTGGCGGGCCCACCACCGATCCTTGCGGGGTCTGCCAGAATTGTGTGGCGATCGCGCAAGGCCGCCATGTCGATGTGATGGAGATGGACGCGGCATCCAACACCGGGGTGCAGAACATCCGCGATGCGATCATCGAAACGGTCAGCTATCGCGCGGCACAGGCGCGCTACAAGATCTTCATCATCGACGAGGTTCACATGCTGTCGACAAGTGCGTTCAACGCGCTGTTGAAGACGCTGGAGGAACCCCCGCCGCATGTGAAGTTTCTTTTTGCCACCACCGAGATCCGCAAGGTGCCGGTGACGGTCCTGTCGCGCTGTCAGCGGTTCGATCTGCGCCGGATCGAGCCCGAGGTGATGATCGCCCATCTGCAAAAGATTGCCGCCAGCGAAGATGCGCGGATCGCCGATGACGCGCTGGCGCTGATCACGCGCGCCGCCGAAGGATCGGTGCGCGACGCGATGAGCTTGCTTGATCAGGCGATCGCGCATGGTGCGGGCGAAACCACGGCCGATCAGGTGCGCGCGATGCTGGGGCTGGCCGACCGGGGCCGCGTGCTCGATCTGTTCGAGGCGATCATGCGCGGTGATGCGGCCGCCGCCTTGGATGAATTGGGCGCGCAATATGCCGATGGGGCCGATCCGGTGGCGGTGCTGCGCGATCTGGCCGAGATCACGCATTGGCTGTCGGTGGTCAAGATCACGTCTGCTGCCGCCGAAGACCCGACCATCGCCCCCGACGAACGCCTGCGGGGCCGGGCGCTGGCCGATCGTCTGGCGATGCGCGTGCTGACCCGCATGTGGCAGATGCTGCTCAAGGCGCTCGAAGAGGTGGCGCTGGCGCCCAATGCCATGATGGCCGCTGAAATGGCGGTGATCCGTCTGACGCATGTGGCCGATCTTCCGACGCCGGGCGAACTGGTGCGCAAGCTGCAATCGACCCCGCCCCCCGTGGGTGGGGGCGCGGCTGCGCGCGGGATGGGGGCCAATCCACCCAGCCCCGCACCCCGCGCACAGGCACCGACCCCGCGCGGCGGCAGTGGCAATGGCGGCGGCGCTGGCGCCCCGCAGGCGGCGCTGGCCCCCGAACCGGGCCCCGATCTGTCGCTTTACCCCAGCTTTCACAGCATCGTCGCCCTGATCGAGGAAACCCGCGACATCAAGCTGTTGGTCGAGATCAAGACATGCCTGCGTCTGGTCAGCTACGCGCCCGGCCGGATCGAGGTTCAGCCGACCGATGACGCGCCCACCGATCTGGTGCAGCGCCTCAAGCGGGCCCTGCAACTGGCGACAGGGGCGAATTGGATCTTGTCGGTCGTAAATACCGGTGGTGCCCCCACGATTGCCGAACAAGATCAAGCCTCCGCGCGTGCCATGCAAGCCGAGCTTGAGCGCCATCCGCTGCTGCAAGCGGTCAGGGCGGCTTTTCCCAAGGCCCGTATCGCGGGCATCCGCACGCGCGCGCAATTGCAGGCCGCCGCACAGGCGCATGCGCTGCCCGATCTGCCCGATCCCGACGACCTGCCCGAGGATTGGGACCCCTTCGAGGATGAATAGCGCGCTTGTGGCACCGCCCATGGCTGCGTATCTGTGATGCAACGCTGACAGACGGAGATGTGACCGATGTTGAAGGGTTTGGGCGGCCTTGGTGGGCTTGGCGACATGGCCAAGATCATGAAACAGGCGCAAGACATGCAGACCAGGATGGCCGAGATGCAAGATGCGCTTGCCCGCATGACGGTCGAGGGTCAATCGGGTGCCGGTCTGGTCAAGGCCGTGGCCACCGCCAAGGGCGAATTGGTGGGGCTTGATATCGATCCCTCGATCTTCAACCAAGACGACAAGGAAGTGGTCGAAGATCTGATCCTGGCCGCGATCAAGGATGCACAGACCAAGGCACAGGAAAAGAGCCAATCCGAATTGGCCAAGCTGACCGAAGGTCTGGGTCTGCCGCCCGGCATGAAGCTTCCGTTCTGAGCCCATCGTGGCCGAAGCACCCAAGGATATCGAGGCCCTGATCGAGATCATGGCCCGCCTGCCGGGGCTGGGTCCGCGGTCGGCGCGGCGCGCGGTGTTGCAGATGATCAAGAAACGTGCCCAGTTGATGCGCCCCTTGGCCGTCGCGATGACGCGGGTCTGTGACAGCGCCCGCGAATGCCTCAATTGCAGCAATATCGGCACCGCCGATCTGTGCCCGATCTGTGCGGATGCGGCCCGCGCCAATGGTCAGATCTGTGTGGTCGAGGATGTGGCCGATCTTTGGGCGATGGAGCGCGGGCAAGCCTTTGGCGGGCGCTATCATGTCTTGGGCGGCACGCTGTCGGCGCTTGACGATATCGGCCCCGAGGATCTGCGCATTCCCCGCCTGATCGACCGGGTGACGGGCGAGCGCGTGACCGAGGTGATCCTGGCACTGAATGCGACCGTCGATGGCCAGACCACCGCCCATTACATCGCCGATGCGCTGGCGGGGCGGGGGGTTTCGGTGACCTCGCTGGCACAGGGTGTGCCGATCGGGGGGGAGCTCGACTACCTCGACGACGGCACGATTTCCGCCGCCCTGCGCGCGCGCAAGGCGATGTGATGGCCGAGCCCCGCCCGACCCCTTTTCTGTGCCCCTCCTGCAGCCTTGCACAGCTGGCGCATGCGCATGGCAATCTTGCCTGCCCCGCCTGCGGCTGGCACGCGCAGCGGCAAGACGGGGTGATTGACCTTGCCCCCGATGACAGGCGCGACACCCAGCTGGACGTCGCCGCTTACGCCGCCGACCTGCCAGGCGAGGCTGCCTATTGGTCGATGTTCACCAGCCTTGACGCGGTGGTGCGCCAGACGCTTGGCGACGGCCCGCTGGCTACCACGCTCGAGCTGGGCGCGGGCAATGGCGCGTGGACGTGGGGCCTTGCGCGCAGTCCGCGCTATCGCAACGTCTATGCGACCGACATTTCGCCCGAATTCCTGCGCCGGATCGCGCCGGTCATTCCCGAGGATCGCACCCTGCTTCTGCGCGGTCCGGCCGAGGCGATCACCTGTGCGCCCGGCAGTCTCGACCTTGTGGTGGGCCGGTCGTTTCTTCACCATATCCACGATTACGAAGCGCTGCTGGCAGCCCTGCGCGGCTGGCTGCGGCCGGGGGGCGCGGCGGTGTTTTTCGAACCCTGTCTTCAGGGCAAGCTCTGGATCGCCTTCTTCATGGAAGTGTTGCGGCGACTGGATCGTCCTGCCGCCCCCGGGCTTCTTGCCAGCGTCTTGCTGCGCCTGCGCCTGCGGGGCGGCGCCGAACAGCGCCTGAGCGCGCGGGCCCATTCCCGGTTGCACGGAACGATGCGTCACATCCTCAAGGATTTCTACCACAGCGATATCGACGCCATCCGCGCCGGGATCGAAGACAAGTATGTGTTCGACATCGACACCTTGCTGGCCGCCGGTCGCGCGGCGGGTTTTGCCGAGGCGCGCATGGTGAACCAGCCGCAAGACGGCGGTCTTGCCCTGCGCCGCATCCGGGGCGCTCTGGAAGGGACGCTTGGGGCCGAAAAGGCGGCCTTGCGCGCCTACCAGCCCGTCTTCGACGCCTTTGAGGCGACGTTTGGATTGAACGGGCAGACCGCCCCCATCGCGCCGATGGTCCATTTCGTGTTTCGGGCCTGACCAGCCATCCGGGGTGTCACGCTGCGTCACGCTTTGTCGGCGGTGCTATCGGGGGTAACCTGAGCCCATGAGCCATATCGCTGGAATCAGGCCCTACACCCGCGCGGAATATATCTCGGATGCCATCGTGCATGCCTCAGGTATCGCGGCCACCTTGATCGGCGGCCCGATACTGATCGCAATGGCCGCGCTCTGGATCGGCGAGGCGGGGGTTGTCACCGCCATCTCCGTCTATTTCGCCACCGGTCTTGCGATGTGGAGTGCGTCAGCCGCCTACAACCTCATCCAGCGCCCCGCATGGGTCGACCGGCTGCGGCGGATGGACCAATCGGCCATCTATCTCAAGATCGCGGGCACCTACACGCCCTTTGCCGCCTTGGCCGCCGGACAGACCGGGTTTCTGGCGGGCATCTGGACGGTCGCGGCGCTGGGCGCGGCGCTGATCTTGTTCACCAGCCGCTTTGGCTGGCTCGCCATCCCGCTCTACCTTGGGCTCGGCTGGGCCGGCGCGGTCTGGGGTGGCCCGCTGGTGTCGGGTCTCAGCCCCTTGGGCTTCTGGCTGCTGGTCGCGGGCGGGCTGATCTATTCTTCAGGCATCGCCTTTTTGTTGTGGGAACGGCTGCCGTTTCACAACACGATCTGGCATGTCTTTGTCTTGCTGGGATCGCTCGCCTGCTACGCCGCCATCGCCGCCGAGTTATGGGAACGCTCCCACATTGTCTGACGCGGCGTCGCCAGACCACCCCGCGTCGATTTTGACCTGTTTTTGCCCCCCCGAACGCACTAACACTGTTGCCTGAAGGTTTGTCTGGCGCGCCCCGCGCCGCAATATGGAGAAACGCGATGAAGGTTCTTGTGCCCGTCAAGCGCGTGATCGACTACAACGTGAAGGTTCGCGTCAAGGCGGATGGTTCTGGGGTCGATCTCGCCAATGTGAAGATGTCGATGAACCCCTTTGACGAGATTGCCGTGGAAGCGGCCATTCGTCTCAAGGAAGCCGGCAAGGCCGAAGAGGTCATTGTTGTGTCCATCGGCGTGAAACAGGCGCAAGAAACGCTGCGCACCGCGCTGGCCATGGGGGCGGATCGCGCCATTCTGGTCACCGCCACCGAAGATGTGCATCACGACATCGAGCCGCTGGCGGTCGCCAAGATCCTCGCACGTGTCGCAGTCGAAGAAGGTGCGGGCCTTGTCATCGCGGGCAAGCAGGCCATCGACAACGACATGAACGCGACCGGCCAGATGCTGGCCGCGCTGTTGGGATGGGCACAGGCGACATTCGCCAGCGAATTGGCGATCGAGGGCGATCATGCCATCGTCACCCGCGAGGTCGATGGCGGCCTGCAGACCATCAAGGTCAAGATGCCCGCCATCGTTACCGTCGATCTGCGCCTGAACGAGCCGCGCTATGCCAGCCTTCCCAACATCATGAAGGCCAAGAAAAAGCAGCTCGATGAAAAGACCGCCGCCGATTATGGCGTCGATGTCGCGCCACGGCTCACGGTGATCAAGACCACCGAGCCGGGCAGCCGCAAGGCGGGCGTCAAGGTCGGCTCGGTCGATGAGCTGATCGCGAAACTGAAAGATGAAGCGGGGGTGATCTGATGGCTGTTCTTCTTCTTGCGGATGTCACGAATGGACAGTTGGCGACCGATGCGGTGGCCAAGGCGCTGACCGCCGTGTCCGGGCTTGGCGATGTGCATGTTCTGGTCGCGGGTCAGGGCGCTGACGCCGCCGCCGCCGAAGCGGCGACCCTTGCGGGCGTGGCCAAGGTGATCTTTGCGGGCGACGCGGGCTTTGCCCATATGCTGGCCGAACCTGTGGCCGGGCTGATCGTCGCGCTGGCGGGGGGCTATAGCCACATCGCGGCACCTGCGACATCGGATGCCAAGAACGTGCTGCCGCGTGTGGCCGCGCTTTTGGATGTGATGATCATCTCAGAGGTCACGGCGGTGATCGACGCCGAGACATTCGAGCGCCCGATCTATGCGGGCAACGCGATCCAGACCGTGAAATCGCGTGACATGGTCAAGGTCATGACGATCCGCACCGCGGGCTTCGAGGCGGCGGCCTCGGGCAATGCCGCCCCGGTCGAGACGCTGGGCAGCGCTGCGGCCACGGGCTTGTCGGCTTGGGTCGAAGACAAGGTGGCCGCCTCGGACAGGCCGGAACTGACCAGCGCGGGCATTGTGGTTTCGGGCGGTCGCGGTGTCGGCAGTCAGGAACAATTCGCCCTGATCGAAGGCTTGGCCGACAAGCTGGGCGCCGCCGTCGGCGCATCGCGCGCGGCGGTCGATTCGGGCTATGCGCCCAACGACTGGCAGGTGGGTCAGACCGGCAAGGTCGTCGCCCCCGCGCTTTACGTTGCGGTGGGCATATCCGGCGCGATCCAGCATCTGGCCGGCATGAAGGACAGCAAGGTCATCGTCGCCATCAACAAGGACGAAGAGGCGCCGATCTTTCAGGTGGCCGATTACGGGCTGGTCGCCGATCTGTTCGACGCTGTGCCGGAACTGACCTCCAAGCTGTGACATCGGGCCATCACCCGTGACATCGCCCCGCGCCCCTGGCGCGGGGCGATTTTTGCTTGCGGCAAACCTGTAGCGCAGAGCATGCCGCGCGGTTGGGCCGCGGCGGGCGGGCTTGTGCGGCCCCGCGCCCCGCGCCTATGGTGCGGCCAACAGTCAAGCGCGAGAGGCGGCAATGACAGTTACTTCGATCGGTGTGGTTGGCGCGGGCCAGATGGGCAATGGCATCGCCCATGTCTGCGCGCTGGCGGGCTACGATGTCATGATGACCGATATCAGCGCCGAGGCGCTGCAAAAGGCCGTGGCCCTGATTGACCGCAACATCGCCCGTCAGGTCAGTCGCGGCAAGGTGACCGAGGCCGACATGGCCGCCGCCATGGGTCGCATCCGCACCACGACGCGTCTGGCCGATCTGGGCCAGACCGACCTGATCATCGAGGCCGCGACCGAACGCGAGACGGTCAAGCAGGCGATTTTTGAGGATCTGTTGCCGCATCTCAAGCCCGAGACGATCCTGACATCGAACACCTCGTCGATCTCGATCACGCGGCTGGCAAGCCGCACGGACCGGCCCGAGAAATTCATGGGCTTTCACTTCATGAACCCCGTGCCGGTGATGCAATTGGTCGAACTGATCCGGGGCATCGCCACGGATGAGCCAACATTTGCCGCGTGCAAATCGGTGGTGGACAGGCTGGGCAAGACGGCGGCCACGGCCGAAGATTTCCCGGCCTTCATCGTCAACCGCATCTTGATGCCGATGATCAACGAGGCGGTCTATACGCTTTACGAAGGTGTCGGCAACGTCACCTCCATCGACATGGCGATGAAGCTGGGTACCAATCACCCGATGGGGCCGTTGGAGCTGGCGGATTTCATCGGGCTCGACACCTGCCTTGCGATCATGAACGTGCTGCATGATGGCCTGGCGGATACGAAGTATCGGCCCTGTCCGCTGTTGACCAAATATGTCGAAGCGGGCTGGCTGGGCCGCAAGACCCAGCGCGGGTTTTACGATTACCGCGGCGAGGTGCCCGTTCCCACGCGCTGAGGCGCTGGAAAATGCAGGCCCGCGTCAATCCTGATCGGGGTTGTCCCTGAGCGACAGCGCACGCGCGCGTAGCCATGCCATGAAGTCGCGCGGCTTGCCGATGCGGTCTTGCCATTGATCCGGGGTGATCGGCTTGCCGATGATGGGGGCTTGCGGCTTGTCAAAGCTGTGGACCACCTCGTGCAGCAGCAGCCCCTGACGCAGGATCGGCGAGATGCGGTTTGCCACCTGATACCAGCGCGAATTCGACCCGGTGAAAAAGCACGGCACGATCGTGGCACCCGAGGTGCGGATCATCTTGGCGGTGAAGACATTCCATTCGCCCTCGACCGCCGGACCCCACATTGTCGCCGATGTTGCAACGGCCCCCGACGGAAACAGCGCAATCAGGCCCTGACGTTCCAGATGCGCCATGGCTTGCGCCCGCATATGAAGCATCTTTTCCTGGGCGTCGGGATCATGCGGAAAGGGCACGGGGATCATGTAGGTGGCCGCTGCCTCATCCAGACCGGTCAGCAGCGCCCGGCTCAGGATGCGGTAATCGGTGCGGCGGCGCCCGATCAGATCGGCAAGGATCATGCCATCGACCAGCCCATGGGGGTGATTGGCGACAAAGACCACCGGACCTGTCTGGGGGATGCGATCAAGCTGATGGGATGGTGTGCCCAGATCGATGCCCATCACCTTCATCGTGGCCGGCCAAAAGGATTGACCGGCCAAATTGCCCATCTGTTCGAATTGGCGCACGCGGCGGATGATGGTGAATTTGCCCGTCATCCATTCAATCGCCTTGACCGTCATGCGCGTCCAGGGGTTTTCGAAGCTGTTTGAATAGGTCAGGCTGCGCCGGTCATAGACCCGCTCGGGCCCCGGCATCAGTGCGGGACGCGGCACATGGATATTTCGCGAACTTGTATCGGTCACGCGCCTTGTCCCATCCGGTCTGTCGCCGTTTCGGCCCCGGTCAGCTGTCTTCGCCGAAGCGGTTTCCGACCAATGCTTGCAGCGCCTCGGCGAGCGGTTCGGCATCCGGGCCGATGGTCTCGACCTCAATAGAGGTTCCCATGGAGGCTGCCAACATCAAAAGCCCCATGATGGAATCCCCGGCCGCACTCAGCCCATCGCGGCGCACGGTCGCCTTGGCGTCATGGGCTTCCACCAGCTCGACGAAACGGGCCGAGGCGCGGGCATGCAGCCCCTTGACGTTGATGATGTCGAGATTGCGGGTCACGCGCGGCAGGGTCATGTCACGGGGTTCCGTCAAAGCTGTTGATGTAGCGTCGTCCGGCGTCGGCGGCGCGCGCGACCGCGTCGTCCACGCTCAGGTTGCGGGATTTGGCCAGCTTGATCAGCATGGGCAGATTGACCCCGGTCAGGATCTTGCGGTTCTGCGGCCTGCACGCGGTCAGCGACAGGTTCGAGGGCGAGCCCCCGAACATGTCGGTCACCACCACCACGCCCGAGCCGTCATCGACCGCATCCGCCGCTTCGCAGATTTCCCGCGTGCGCGCCGCGCGGTCATCTTCGGGGCCGACCGAGATGGCGATCATCCCGTCCTGACGGCCGACCACATGCTCGGCCGCGCGCTGCAACTCGAATGCAAGGCCCCCATGGGCAACGATGACGATGCCGATCACGTCTTGTTCGCCTCTGGCCTCTCGGTCGCGCCGGTGGTGTCGGCGCGGCGCTGTTCCACTTCGCGATGACGTTTAGACACGGCCCATCCCGCCTGTGCAAGATGTGAGGACAGGATTTCGGTCATCGCCACCGAGCGGTGTTGCCCGCCGGTACATCCGAAGGCGATGGTCAGATGGCTTTTGCCCTCGGCCTCGAAGGCGGGCAAAAGCAGATCGGCCATGTCGATCACCCGGTCACGGAATTGGCCAAAGCGCGGATCGCCGGCGATGTAGCTTTGCACCGGCGCCGCGCGGCCATCATGGGGGCGCAGGGCCGGATCCCAATGCGGATTGCGCAGAAACCGGCAATCGAACACCATATCCGCCCCGGTCGGCAGCCCGCGCCGATAGGAAAAGGACATCACCGTAATGGCCAGCCGCCCCGCGCCCTCGGGGGCGAAAAGCCGTGTGACCTCGGCGCGCAGATCATGCGGCGTCAGCGAGGATGTGTCTATCAAGACACTGGCGCGCGCCCGCACCGGGCCCAGATGCGACAATTCCTGAGCGATGCCTTGCGCGGGGTCCGCGTCAGGGGCCAAAGGGTGCCGGCGGCGGGTTTCCGAATAGCGCCGCTGCAGCACATCGGCGGAACAATCCAGATACAGCAGATCGGGCGCGTAGCCGGGGGTGGCCACCAGCCGCTCATAGGCCGCCACAAGCCCCGCGGCGGAATAGTCGCGGTTGCGTGCATCGGTGCCCAGCGCCATGGGGCGCTCGGGTGGCGGCCCCTCAAGCAGGCGGGGCAAAAGCGACAAGGGCAGATTATCGATCGCTTCGAACCCCACATCCTCGAGCGCGTGGATCGCGGTCGAGCGTCCAGCGCCGGACGGGCCGGTGACAAAGACAACACGCGCCAGCGCAGGTTCGGCGGCGGTGGGGTTCGGATCGGCGGCGGGCATCGGCCCTTGGACCTCGTGTCAGGGTTCGGCCCGCCCGTGCCGCAACATCAAATGCAGCGTCGGGGCAAGCCGGTGTTGGTGTGCAGCATGCAGCAAGGGGATGCGCCTGTCACCTAGCGCGATGCTGTGAATGGGCGGCAGCCGTTCGGTTTCAGCCCGGTCAAGATCGACCGCCAGCACCAGCGGCGCCGCCGCCAGCGTCATGCCCGCCCGGATCAACCCGACATTGCGCGCCTCGATCAGGTCGGTGGCGGTCTTCGGGCGTTCCAGCAACGCCGGATCAGCGGCTGTTTCAACCCAGACCCCATCATCGGCAATCAGCAATGCGCCCAGTGATATCAGGTCGATTGCAAGGCTGGATTTGCCGGAACCCGATGCCCCAAGGATCAACAGCCCCTTGCCATCGACAGCCACGGCGGTGGCATGAAGCCAAAGCGCCGTGCCGTTGCGGTTCGTGGACCAGCGGTCGATTGCATCCGTTTGGGGGTTGGGGTGCATCATGGCCATGGATCAGATCGGAAGACCCACGACAAAGCGCGCGCCCAGCGGTTTGGATGTGGCATCGGTGCCGGCATCGGCTGGGTTTATGTTTTCGGCCCAGATCACGCCGCCATGCGCTTCGACGATCTGTTTTGAGATCGCAAGCCCAAGGCCCGAATGATTGCCGAATTGTTGCGCGGGCCGTTCGGAATAGAACCTGTTGAACACCTTGGTCAGCGCCTCTTGGGGGATGCCGGGTCCTGTGTCTTCGACCACGACCAGCACCCGGTTTTCCCGCCGCCGGATCCACAGACGCACGGCATCGCCATCTTCGCAGAACGAGATCGCGTTGGACAGGAGATTGACGAAAACCTGCGCCAGCCGCCCCTCAAGCCCCAAGATATGGATCGGTTCACCCGGCAGATCGGTGATCAGTTCCACCCCTTTCTTTTCACACTCCTGCGCATGGTATTGCGCGATGTTGCGCACGGTGCGGACAAGATCGAATTCCGCCTCTGTTTCCTTGACCAATTCGCTGTCCAGCCGCGAGGCATTGGAGATATCGGACACCAGCCGATCCATCCGCTGCACGTCATGCTCGATCACGTCCAGAAGCCGGTTGCGCTGGTCATCTGTCCTGGCCAGCCGCAGCGTGCCCACCGCCGAACGGAGGCTGGCAAGCGGGTTCTTGATTTCATGGCTCACATCGGCGGCGAATTCTTCGTTCTTGTCGATCAGATCATGCAGCGCGGAAACCATACCGCGCAGCGCGCCCGACAGTCGGCCGATTTCATCGGGCCGCCCGGTCAGATCGGGGATACGCACCTGAGAAGGGTCGATCTTGCGGGTGTTCTTGTCGCGACCCAGTTCGGCCGCCGCCGTCAGATCGGCCAGCGGCTGTGCGATGGTCGAGGCCAGAACAAGGCTCAGGCCGATCGACACAAGCAAGGCCACCACGACCATCCGCAAAAGCTGTTCGCGTTCTGCGCGCACAAGCTGGTCGATTTCCTCTGCGGCTGTTGTCACGACGACCACGCCGATCGGTCCGGCGGCGCTGAAAATCGGGCTGGCGGCGGCGTAAAGCGTGCCTGATGCATCGCTTTGACGGTGCAGCACGGTCACACCTTCTGCTGCGGGCGTGACAAGCGCCCGGGCCAGTTCGATGTCGCTGATGGTCGCCGCCAAGGCCGGGGCGCGGGTGAAGGGCGCCGATAGGGTCGACCAGATGGCGTTCAGAAAATCGGTCAACAAAAGCGGATCGCCTTGCCCGATTTCAGGCCCGCGCACCGACCGGGGGGGGCTGCGCGACATCCCGGTGCTTGAGGCAACCAACGTTGCGGGCAGCGCAAAGATATGGACATCGACATCGGTCGGCAGGCGCAGCCGGGTCAGGAGCCTTTGCACATCGGTGTCATTGGCGCCAAGCGAAGACCCGGAAGCGGGATCCGAAAGGCTGGCCTCAAGCATGCCCGCGATCAGCTCGGCCTCGACGGCCAGGGCGCCTTGGCGCTGCGCCACAAGGCTGTCGCGGAACGGGTTGAGATACATCACCCCGGCCACCAACAGGACCAAGGCAATCAGGTTGGACAAGATGATCTTGCGTGCCAGCGGCGAGCGGTTCAACGCGAACAGGCCGCGCCGGGTTCGTGGGACATCGCCCATGGTTTGCGCTGCGCCGGGTGGGCTGTCCCAACCCTCGCGCAGTGCGAAACCGGCCCGATCCCGGGGGCTGCGGTTGTTCATGGACAGATCGGCGGGCATTGGCCGTTCGCCCTATTCTTCGTTGTAGCGGTAGCCGATGCCGTAAAGCGTCTCGATCGCCGAAAACGCATCATCGACCGAGCGCAACTTTTTGCGCAGCCGCTTGATGTGGCTGTCGATCGTGCGGTCGTCGACATAGACCTGATCGTCATAGGCCGCATCCATCAGCTGATCGCGGCTCTTGATGAAACCGGGGCGCTGGGCAAGCGCTTGCAGCAAAAGGAATTCCGTCACCGTCAGCGACACGGCCCTGCCTTTCCAGTTCACGGCATGGCGCAGCGGGTCCATCGTCAACGCACCGCGGATCATGTTGGTGCTGTCTTCCGGCACACCCGCCACATCCGCCGCGATCGCGGCCTGGCGGCGCAGGATCGAGCGGATGCGCTCAACCAACAGGCGCTGGGAAAAGGGCTTTCTGACATAGTCATCCGCGCCCATGCGCAGCCCCATCAATTCGTCGATCTCATCATCCTTGGACGTCAGGAAGATGACCGGCATCCGGCTTTTCTGGCGCAGACGCTGCAACAGATCCATGCCATCCATGCGCGGCATCTTGATGTCAAAGACGCCAAGATCGGGAAGGCTGCGGTTGAAATTGTCGAGCGCGGATTGACCGTCATTGTAGGTTTCGACCTCGAAGCCCTCTGCCTCAAGGGTCATCGATACGGACGTCAGGATATTTCTGTCGTCATCGACCAGTGCGATCCTTGGCATACTCATGATCCTGGTTACGGCCCAACTGGCATCTGTGTCGCACATTGTCACGATTTGGGGGAGTGTCGTCGATCCAAAACCACCGAATCATCTCAAGCGATGTCTGCAAATTAATCTTTAGTGCGTTAATCAGTGATGAAACTGCAACAGGCCCCTCGCACGGGCTCGATGTGCGCGGGGTGTCCGAACTGGCGTGGCACAATCTGTTGATCCGTCATCTGCTCTGCCGCCTCGACGCCTGTGGCAAGCGGTTGCAAGACAAGATCACAACAAGCACGGTGCAACCTGCTGGCTGGTCAACACCGGATGGACCGGCGGGGCTTAGGGAGCGGGCATCGGCATGCCGAACCGGGCCACCCGCGCGCTTTTGACCGCGGCCTTGAACGGCCCGCTTGCAAAGTGCGATTTCTGCCGCGACCCCAATGTCGGTGTCGATGTGCCGATGGCCTGCCCCGGGGTGGATGCGGGCCTGCTGGGTTCGCGCGGACATGGGCCGATTCGGCCCCCGATGACCGTCAGGCGTTGGGGTTGGTGCAGCGGTGCGCGGAAAATTTCGCGCAACATCTGCCCCATATCGACGGTGACGTCAGGGCCCCGCCATGTTCTGACGCATCAGCGCCGGACCTTGCCCATCAAGGGCCCGGCGTTTTGCGGCTGATATGGCGGTCGGTCAGCCCAACAACCCGCGCCGCACCAGATTGGTCCCGGCCACGATCAGCACGACCAGCGTGATCCTGCGGAACATGTCCGCGTTCAGCCGATCCGACATCCAAAATCCCAACTGCATTCCCAAAATAGCCGGGATCAGCAGCGCCGCTGACCATGGCGCGGTCACAGCGTTCAGAACGCCCGATTGCAGATGGCCGGCAAACAGGCTGATCGAGCCCAGACCATACACCACGCCCTGCACCAGCATCTGTTTGGCCTTGGGCGTGTTCAGCGCGATCAGATAGAGCACCGTAGGTGGCCCCCAAGTGCCCGTCAGCCCACCGATGGCCCCCGACACAAAGCCCACCCCCCATTCCGATGGGTTCCGCCAGCGCGCAGGGATCTGGAACCGTATGCCCACAAGCTGGATCACCGACAAGATCACCGTCGGAACCCCCAGAGCAAGAAAAAAGGTCGAAGCCTCGATACTGGTCACGAATTGTGCCGCCACGATGATCATCACACAGACGATCAAGATGTAGCGCCAGAATTCTGCCAGAGCGTCGCGCGCCTCTGCCCAGGAAAAGCGCATCACCTGCAAGAGGTTCGACAACACGATCGGCAAGATAAGTCCCGCCACCGCCACCAACGGCTCCAAAAACAGCGACAGTCCCGAAATCATCACCAGCGGCATGGCAAATCCCACCGCGCCTTTGACAAAGCCCGCCATCAGCGTGACGCCACACGCCGCCACAAAGGCCCACAAGGGCATAAGGTCAAAGGTTTCCTGTAGCATCGCTGTCCCCTGTCGGCGGTCTTCTAGCGCGGCGCTGCGGGCGCCGCACCGTAAAAAGAAGCGCGACATTTTCATGCGCTGTTGCAGTAAACTTGGTATTTTTGTTGCGCTGCACCTGCAAACGCACTACCTCCCACACAAAGCCTGCCCCGATGAAGGAGACCGACCATGCCGCGTGATGGACATCAGATCGCCGAGAACCCCGTGATCCTTTCCGATCTGCTGTCGCTCAGCGCCGCGGCCCTTGCCCCGGCCGAGGTCTTGTTGGATATGGCGCGCGCCCGCGTCATGGACCGCGTCAGCGTCGATGGCCGCGTGTCGGGGTCGGCGCTTGAGGCGGAACAGACCGCCGTGCATGGTCTGGCGTGGTTGGCCACCTATGTCGAATCGCTGCGCCAGATGCAGGCTTGGGCCGAACGGCTGACCGAACAGGGCAAATTCGGCGAGATCGAGCAACTGATCCATCAGATTGCCTTTGGCGAATATCTGGCCCAGATCACCGGCGGCATCCAGATGAATCAGGCCGAGATCCTGCGCCCGCAGGATATGGGCCTTGCGCCCGAGGATCTGCGCGGTCTGTCCACGCCCGAGGGGATGGCTCTGACCCAAAGCGGCAATACCCAAGCCGCGCGGATGCGGCTGGTCGCGCTGATGCGCGAACGCCGCGCCGAGATCACGGTGGGCAATTCCGGCCTTGATGACGAGCTGGAAATGATCCGCGAACAGTTCCGCCGCTACGCGCTGGACCGCGTGGTGCCCCATGCCCATGAATGGCACCTCAAGGATGAGTTGATCCCGATGGAGGTGATCGACGAACTGGCTGAAATGGGTGTGTTCGGCCTGACCATCCCCGAGGCCTATGGCGGTTTCGGCCTGTCCAAGGCGTCGATGTGCGTTGTGTCCGAAGAGCTTAGCCGGGGCTATATCGGTGTGGGTTCGCTTGGCACGCGGTCCGAGATTGCCGCCGAACTGATCCTGGCCGGCGGCACCGAGGCGCAGAAAGAGAAATGGCTTCCCGGTCTGGCCAGCGGCCAGATCCTGCCGACCGCCGTGTTCACCGAACCCAATACCGGCTCCGATCTTGGCAGCTTGCGCACGCGCGCGGTGCGCGATGATAACGGCGACTGGATCCTCAAGGGCAACAAGACATGGATCACGCATGCCACGCGCACCCATGTGATGACGGTTCTGGCCCGCACCATCCCCGACACCACCGATTATCGGGGCCTGTCGATGTTTCTGGCCGAAAAGACGCCGGGTGACGACGCCAACCCCTTTCCCGATGCGGGCATCTCGGGCGGCGAGATCGAGGTGCTGGGCTATCGCGGCATGAAGGAATACACGGTCAATTTCGATGATTTCCACGTCAAGGCCGAAAACCTGCTGGGCGAGACCGAGGGTCAGGGCTTCAAGCAGCTGATGCAGACCTTCGAATCAGCCCGCATCCAGACGGCGGCGCGCGCCATCGGTGTGGCGCAGGCCGCGTTGGACGAAGGCATGCAATATGCCGAAGACCGCAAGCAGTTCGGGAAATCCCTGATCGAATTTCCCCGCGTCGCCAGCAAGCTGGCCTTGATGGCGGTGGAAATCATGGTCGCCCGGCAGCTGACCTATTTCAGCGCGTGGCAAAAAGACCACGACCGCCGCTGTGATCTGGAGGCCGGGATGGCCAAGCTTTTGGGCGCGCGCGTGGCCTGGGCCTGTGCCGACAACGCCTTGCAGATCCATGGCGGCAACGGCTTTGCGCTGGAATACAAGATCAGCCGCATCCTGTGCGATGCCCGCATCCTCAACATCTTTGAGGGGGCCGCCGAAATTCAGGCGCAAGTCATCGCCCGGCGGTTGCTGGGCTAGGGCACGGCCCGTT
>NZ_CALAHQ010000070.1 GCF_937892565.1 uncultured Roseicyclus sp.
TGCCCGCCCCCATCGAACAAGCCGTGCGGCCCCCGCCACAAACCCCGACGCCCGCAGCCGCAGCCGCGCCAGAGCCGCCCGCCCCAGCGGCCCCTGCCAGCACGGCGCGTTTCGCCCAGCCCGTTTCGGGCAACATCATTCGTCCTTACGGCAATGGCAACGAAGGCATCGACATCGGTGCGCCCAGCGGCACGCCGGTGCGGGCCGCGGGCGATGGCGAAGTGGCCGCAATCACGCAAGATACCGACCAGATCCCGATCCTTGTGGTCCGCCATCCCGATGGGCTGCTGACGGTTTACGCCAATATCCGCAACATCACGGTTGCACGCGGCGACAGGGTGACAGGCGGCCAGACCATTGCCGAGGTCGGTGGCGGCAGCCCGTCTTTCCTGCATTTCGAGGTCCGCCGCGGCTTTGAATCGGTCGATCCGAACGAATATCTGCCCTGACCTCGGGGCCTGCGCGCTGTGGCGCAGGCTGGACAAATCCCCGGCGCGGCCTGACTGCCGGGCTGTCGTTTGACCGGAGCCTATCCGATGACCGCCGCCTGGATTGCTGGCTTTGCCCTTTCCTTTAGCCTGATCCTCGCCATCGGGGCGCAAAACGCATTTGTCCTGCGCCAAGGGCTCAGGCGCGCGCATGTGGGCGCGGTGGTGGCGGTGTGCTGCCTGTCGGAAGCGATCTTGATCTTTGCGGGCGTCGCGGGCTTTGGCGCGTTGTCGGCCATCGCGCCTTGGGTGATCGAGGCAATGCGTTGGGGGGGGGCGGCGTTTTTGCTGGCTTATGGCATCCGCAGCCTGCGCGCGGCATGGGCAACGGGCGGCGCGCTCGATCCGGGGGGGGAGGCGACAGGATCGCTGCGGGCGGCCATCGGCACGGCGGTGCTGCTGACATGGGCCAATCCGCATGTCTATCTGGATACCGTGGGGCTGATCGGGGCGGTGGCCGCGACCTATGGGCCGGGGCGCTGGATCTTCGGCACGGGGGCGCTGTCGGCCTCGGTCGTGTTTTTCGGGTTGCTGGGGTATGGCGCGCGGGTTCTGGCACCGCTGTTCGCGCGCCCCGGCGCGTGGCGCATTCTGGACGGGGTGGTGGGGCTGACCATGCTGGCCTTGGCGGTCAAGCTGATCGCCAGCGGTTGAGCCGCTGGACACTGTGCCTGGCCTGCGTCATGTCAGGGCCATGGCCAGCCGATCGCCCGAACCCTCGTTGACCCGCGCGTCCGCAGCACCCGCGCGGCCCCTGGCCGGCATGTTATGGATGATGCTGACGGGCTTGTGCTTTGTGGCGGTCACCGCCAGCGTCAAGATGGTGGGAACCGAGGTTCCCGCCGCGCAATCGGCATTCTTGCGCTATGCGCTGGGGCTGATCTTTCTGATCCCGATGTGGCCCGCCGTGCGCGCCGCGCGGCTTGAGCGCCGCACCTGGGCCCTGTTCGGGTTGCGTGGGGCCTGTCATGCAGTGGCGGTGATCTTGTGGTTCTATGCGATGACCCGCATTCCGATCGCCGATGTGACCGCGCTGAATTACCTCAACCCGATCTATGTGATGCTGCTGGCGGTGCTGTTTCTGGGTGAGCGTCTGGGCCCCTGGCGGATCGCGGCGGTGGCAACGGCGTTTGTGGGCACGCTGATCATCGTGCGGCCCGGTTTTCGCGAGATCGACATTGGCCACATCGCCATGCTGTTCACCGCTGTCGCGATGGCGGCAAGCTACTTCATGGCCAAGTTCCTGACGGGCAAGGCCAAACCGCAAGTGGTGGTGTTCATGCTGTCCGTGATCGTGCCGGTGATCTTGCTGCCCTTTGCGCTGGCCGTCTGGGTGCCCATCGGCTGGGAGGCGCTGGGCTGGCTGTTTCTGACGGCAAGTCTTGCCACGGCGGGTCATTATACCATGACGCTTGCCTTTGCTGCCGCGCCCCTGGCCGTGACCCAACCGGTGACCTTTTTGCAACTGATCTGGGCCACGCTTCTGGGCGTCTTGGTTTTTGGCGAACCGGCGGACGGGTTCGTGATGCTGGGCGGAAGCTTGATCATCGCGGCGATCAGTGTCGTGACCTGGCGCGAGGCCCGGCGCAAGGCGCCGGCCCCAGCGCAGGGCGATACGCCTGTGGCTTGAGTTAACCTTTTTGATTTCGCCTGTTAATTGTGCATAGGTGAAAAGACCCGCACAGGGCGGCGCCAAAGCGTTCTGCCGCAGCGCAGCAATTCCTTTTGACCACTTGCATGTCGGATCAAATCACCGCCCCCTTGCGGCAAGGGAGCACGTCATGACTTTGGAAGCGGTGATTTTTGGTGGCATCGGAACACTGGCTGAGGTCGCAGAACTGGACCGCGCCGCGTGGAATGCCGCCTTTCGGACCCATGGTGTCGACTGGAACTGGTCATGGGATGTCTACGCCGAGCTGATGCGGCCGGGGGGGGATCGCCAGCTAGCGGCCCGCTATGGCGCGCATCTGGGCAAGCTTGTCGATGCAAAAACGCTGGACCGGATCCACCAGCGCCAATTCGCCACCATGCTGGCAGGCGGTGTGCCGCTGCGGCCCGGGGTGGCGCGGGTGATGAATTGGGCGGCACGCGCGGGGGTGAAACTGGCGCTGGTCAGCCGCTCAGAGGTGGAGCCCGTGCGCGCCCTGCTCAAGGCGACGGCACGCGAGCGCGGCGGGGTCGCCTTTGACGTGGCGATCTTGCGCGGGGATGTGGCGCACATGGCACCCCACCCCGCCGGAATGGTCGCGGCGCTGACCCAGCTTGGCGTTGGACAAGGGCGCACGGTGGCCGTGGCCGACACCCCGGCCGCGATGGAAGCGGCCCGGGCGGCGGGTCTGCCGGTTCTGGCCTTTCCGGGGCGATTGACCGCCGGTGAGCCCGAGGTTTTCGGGCCTGACAGCCTGGTGCATGCGCTAGGGCCCGAGGCGCTGACATCGACATGGCGCGGGGCACGCAACGAGGCGGCGGAATAGCTGCACCATCCCCGGCCGCCTTTGATCTGGCGCAAGGTGGCGCGGGCTGCAACCTGTCTACTGTGGGATCGAACCCACAAGCGCAGGAAGACAGCCATGTCGCACACACCCCATGAACTTGCCGAGGATTTTCCGGGCGCCGCTGCCGCGATCCATGATCTGAAAGTGACCGATGCGCATTTCGCCCGCCTGATGGACGACTACCACAGGCTCAATCGCGAAGTGCATCGCGCCGAGACCGGCTTGGAACCGGTGGATGATTTCACCGCCCAGCGCATGCGCAAGGAGCGCATGATGCTGAAAGATCAGATCGCGGCGCTGCTGTCCAAGGCCGGATAGGGCCGCTGCCGCGGCAAGCCCGATTCTTCTACGAAAAATCAGAGAGCCCTGCCCCCTGCCCTTGCCGCTACCCCTGACACGGGGCGGCCCATCGCAATGGTGGCCCAAGCCAGGTCTGGCCAGCTCAGGCCCCCGCCGGCGGTTGGGCTTGGCTGCCTTCGACGCGGGTCTGAAAGCGCTCAAAGAACTGATCGGCCATTTTCTGGGCAAAGCTGTCGACAAGACGCGAGCCAAGCTGCGCGATCTTGCCGCCCACCTTGGCCTGAACATCGTAATGCAGCGCGGTGCCGCCGCCATCGGCTTCGCTCAGGCGCACTTCGGCCGCGCCCTTGGCAAAACCCGCAACACCGCCCTTGCCCTCGCCCGAGATGGTGTAGCTTTCGCCAGGCACGATATTTGACAATGTCACCTCACCCCGGAAGGTGGCTTTGACGGGCCCCACCTTTTGGGTGACGGTCGCGGCAAAACCCGTGTCCGGCGAGCCGGTCAATTCCTCGCATCCAGGGATGCAGGCCTTGAGCGTTTCGGCGTCGTTCAACGCCGCCCAGACAGTCATCCGGTCAGCCGCGATGATGCGGGTCGCATTCAGTTCCATTGGGGGGCTCTCCGTGCCAGTTGCGCTTCAGGATTAGGGGCGGCCGGGGCGTGGCGTCAACGCCTGATCGCCCAGCGGCCTGATCTCGTAGGGCAGCGTGCCGCGCCGGTTGGGGTCGACGACAAGCTGGCGTTCCAGCGGCGGCACCGCGCGCTGGTGGCATTGCGCGCGTTCGCAGATGCGGCAGGAAATGCCGATCGGCTGGTATTCGCTGTCGCGGTCCAGATCGAGCCCATCGGCATAGACCAGATCGGCGGCATGCTTGACCTCGCAACCCAACGAGATGGCAAAGCGGCGCTGCGGGCTGCCCCAGGCGCCCCCAGATTTCGATACGTCGCGCGCCAGGATCACATAGCGCACGCCGTCGGGGGTTTCGGCCAGTTGCCGCAAGAAGCGGGTCGGCGTCTCAAAGGCCTGATGCACATTCCACAACGGGCAGGCTCCGCCGAAGCGGGCAAATTGCAGCCGCGTGGCGGAATGACGCTTGGTCACGGTGCCCGCCTGATCGACGCGGGCGAAGAAAAAGGGGATGCCCTTGGCGCCGGGCCGTTGCAGCGTGGACAGCCTGTGGGCCACCTGTTCGATCGAGGCACCGAACTGGATCGAGAGGCGTTCAAGATCATGGCGCGTCTCGCGTGCCGCAGCGGCAAACCGCGCATAAGGCATAAGGACCGCGCCCGCAAAGTAGTTGGCCATGCCGATCCGGGCGATTTCGCGGCTGGTGTCGGATTGAAAGCGCGCCAGATCGAGTGTCGCCTCGATCAACTTGGCCTGGCCCAAGAGCGCATATTGATGCAACAGCTGAAAGCGCTGGGTTTCGGGCGCGGCACGCGGGCTGAGCGTCAGGATGCGGGTGGCCGGATCATAGGCGCGCACGCCCTGCCCTGCCTCGTGGCGGATGACAAGGCCCATGGCCGCCAGCACGGTTTCGGTATGGGCGGCCAGATCGCCCGTCGCCTGACCCGCAAAGCGTTCGGCGGCGCGATCCACGGCATCGATGTAATTGTCGCAATAATGGAAGAAATCGCGCACCTCTTCCCAAGGCGAGGGCGCGGCGAGGCGCTCTTGACCCAAGGCCTCATCGAGCGAGGCCAACCGCTCATGGGTCTGACGATAGGCGCGGTGCAGATCGAGAAAGGCACGCGCCAAGGCAGGCGCATTGGAGGCGGCCAGCCGCAGATCGGCCAAGGCCGGGGGGGTATCGGCAAAGACCGGATCGGCCAAGGCCTCACGCATGTCGGAAACCAGCCGTTCGGCATCGCCCGCGCGCAATTCGGTGACATCGACGCCAAATTCCTGAGCCAGACCCAGCACCACAGCGGTCGAAACCGGCCGATTGTTGTTCTCCATCTGGTTGAGATAGGGCAACGACACGGCAAGCTTGGTTGCGAAATCCTTTTGCGTCAGCCCAAGCCGGCTGCGAATCTCGCGCAGCTTGGCACCGGCATAAAGCTTGGCTGGGGGCATCGGACCTCCGACAGGATTTGCAAGATCAGTTTGCTGGTTTGCAAAGCGAGGTGCAAGCCTTAGCCGAGCACGCGCTTTTCGCGGCGGATCGTGTAAAGGATCGCCACCACCGCCAAAAGCGATGCCGCCAGCATGATCCCGATCAGCGGATAGGCGCCATACCCACCCGTCAGCAGCATGCCCGCCAGCGCCGACAGGGCCGCGCCGCCCCCCACCATCATCGCACCGCCCAAGCCGCTGGCCGTGCCCGCCAGATGCGGCCGCACCGACAACATCCCCGATGTGGCATTGGGCAAGACCATGCCATTGCCCAAGCCCACAAAGGTCATGAAACCGAAAAACACCAGCGCCGTCTTGAAGCCCAACAAGAACAAGATCAGCGACACCATCAGGCCGCTGGCGGAAATCAGCGTGCCCCACAAGACCATTGCATTGATGCCCGCGCGCACGGAATAGCGCCCCGAGATCCAGTTGCCGAAAAAATAGCCCATGGCCGGTGCGCCGAAATAGAACCCCACCGCCGCAGGCGACAGGCCAAAGACCACCGAGCCGACATAGGGCGCGCCGCCCAGATAGGCAAAGAACGCCCCCGAGGCAAAGGCCGCAGCCAGGCAATAGCCCCAAAACCGCCGCGAGGTCAGCAATTCGGGATACTGGCGAAACTGCGCGGCGAAACTGCCCGATCCGGGGCACGCGGTTTCACCCAGATCGCGCCATGTCAGCGCCAGAACCAAACCACCCAAGCCAAACAGCATCCAGAAATTCGCCTGCCAGCCGAAGCTTTCGTCCAGCACGCCGCCGATGGCCGGGCCGATCATCGGCACCACGGCCATGCCCATGGTGACATAGCCGATCTGGCTGGCGGCCTGATCGGCGGGATACATGTCGCGCACCACCGCCCGCCCCAAGACCAGACCCACCACGACAACCGCCTGCAGCATGCGAAACAGCAGGAAAATCTCGATCGTGGGCGAAAACAGACATCCCAGCGTCGCCAGCATGAACACCGCCACACCCCATAGAAAAACGGGCCGCCGCCCATAGCGGTCGGAAATCGGACCGATCAGGATCTGCAACGCCGCGTTCACCGCCAGATAAAGCGCCACCGAAAGCTGCATCAGCCGATAATCGGTCGCGAAATGCGCGGTCATGCGCGGCAAAGAGGGCAGGAAGATGTTCATCGACAGCGCACCGAGCCCGGTGAGCAAGATCAGCGTGACGATATGAGGCGGGGTCGTGCGGTCAAGAAACCGCACCATCGGATGGGTGGCCATGCCGCGTCAATTAGGCCGAAGTGCCGCGTACGTCCAGCCCCCGTGGCGTGCGGCCTTGCGCGGGACGCTGTGCGCTAGCCCCAGCGGTGAAAGACGAAAAACGCCCCCGCAGCGATCAGCCCAAAACCCACCAGATGGTTCCATGCCAAGGGCTCGCGCAGGTAGACGACGGAAAAAATGCCAAAGATCGTGAGTGTGATGACCTCCTGGATGGTCTTGAGCTCGGCAGCCGAGAAATGGCCATGCCCGATCCGATTGGCGGGCACCTGTAGCAGATACTCGAAAAATGCGATGGCCCAGCTGATCAGGATCACCGCAAAAAGCGGCGCTGTCTTGAATTTGAGATGCCCATACCACGCAAAGGTCATGAAGATATTGGAGGCGATCAATAGACCGATGGTGGTAACGGGAACGGGAATCTGCGGCATGTGGCACACCAGGGCTGTGGGACCGGGAACGATGCATAATCTGGCGTCTTGCTCGGCCTTGTGCGAGCGCCAAAAGATGACTTCACAGATTTGCAAAAAACGGATCCGATCCGCAAACTGATTTGCAAATATGCGGATTCAGACTCGCGCAAGTGCCAAGACAGCCCTAGGGTCCGCCCCGGATCAGGGGGCTGAGCGCGCGGGCGGGCCCCGATGGGGCCAGACCGATGGGGAAGGGACGGGCATGAAGGATATCTTGCAAGAGCTTGAAAACCGCCGCGGCGAGGCGCGTCTGGGGGGCGGTGCAAAACGCATCGAGGCGCAACATGCCAAGGGCAAGCTCACCGCCCGCGAGCGCATCGAGCTGTTGCTCGACGAAGGGTCCTTTGAAGAATACGACATGTTCGTCACCCATCGCTGCACCGATTTCGGCATGGAACAGTCCAAACCGCGGGGCGATGGCGTTGTCACGGGCTGGGGCACGGTCAACGGCCGGATGGTCTATGTCTTCAGTCAGGATTTCACCGTTCTGGGCGGATCGGTGTCGGAAACCCACGCCGCCAAGATCTGCAAGATCATGGATATGGCGATCCAGAACGGCGCGCCGGTCATCGGCATCAACGACAGCGGTGGCGCGCGCATTCAGGAAGGCGTCGCAAGCCTTGCTGCCTATGGCGAGGTGTTTCAGCGCAACATCGAAGCCTCGGGCGTGGTGCCGCAGATCAGCCTGATCATGGGCCCCTGCGCGGGGGGCGCGGTCTATTCCCCGGCGATGACCGATTTCATCTTCATGGTCAAGGACAGCTCCTACATGTTCGTGACCGGCCCCGATGTGGTGAAAACCGTCACCAATGAGGTCGTGACCGCCGAGGAACTGGGCGGGGCCACCACCCATACGCGCAAATCCTCGGTCGCCGATGGCGCCTTTGAAAACGATGTCGAGGCGCTGAACGAAGTGCGCCGGCTGATCGATTTTCTACCCTTGTCGAACCGCGAAAAGCCGCCTGTGCGGCCCTTCTATGACGATCCCGGCCGCATCGAGGAAAGCCTTGACACGCTGATCCCCGACAATCCCAACAAACCCTACGACATGAAGGAATTGATCCTGAAGGTCGCGGATGAAGGCGATTTCTACGAGATTCAGGAAGATTTCGCCAAGAACATCATCACCGGCTTCATCCGGCTCGAGGGGCAGACGGTGGGCGTGGTGGCCAACCAGCCCATGGTGCTGGCGGGGGTTCTGGATATCGACAGCGCGCGCAAGGCGGCACGTTTCGTGCGGTTTTGCGATTGCTTCGAAATCCCGATCCTGACGCTGGTCGATGTGCCCGGCTTCCTGCCCGGCGTGACGCAGGAATATAACGGCGTCATCAAGCATGGCGCCAAGCTCTTGTTTGCCTATGGCGAGGCGACGGTCCCGAAGGTGACAGTGATCACCCGCAAGGCCTATGGCGGGGCCTATGTGGTGATGTCGTCCAAGCATCTGCGTGGCGACATCAACTATGCCTGGCCCACATCGGAGATTGCGGTGATGGGGGCCAAGGGCGCGACCGAGATCTTGTATCGGTCCGAACTGGGTGATCCCGCCAAGATCGCGGCACGCGCCAAGGAATACGAAGACCGCTTTGCCAACCCCTTTGTGGCGGCCGAGCGTGGTTTCATCGACGAGGTGATCCAGCCGCGATCGACCCGCCGACGCATCTGTCGCGCCTTTGCCCAGCTGCGCACCAAGCGCAAACAGATGCCCTGGAAGAAACACGACAACATTCCGCTGTAAGCCATGGCGGGACCAGTCCCGCCCTACGGGAGCCGATGATGAGCGAACCCATCTTTCACATGATCACCGGCGGACCCCGCCCCGTCGCGCCCTTTTCGCACGCGGTCGAGGCGGATGGCTGGGTGATCCTGACCGGCCAGATGCCGACCGATCCGGCAGCCCCGGACGCCCCCCTGCCGCAAGGCGTGGCGGCGCAAACGGTGCGGGTGATGGAAAATCTGCGCGTGGTGCTCAGGGGTGTGGGTCTTGACCTGAACCATGTGGTGCAGATGCGTGCCTATCTGACGGAATTCGAGCGCGACTATGCCGCCTTCAACGAGACCTATCAGACCTTTTTCCCGCCCGATCGCCGGCCCGCGCGCACGACCGTGGGCGTGACCGCGCTGGCCGTTGGGGCCTTGGTCGAGATCGATTGCATCGCACGTCGCCCAGAGACTGAAACGCCATGAACGCGCTGACCCCTTGGCTTGCCCTGCCCTTGGCCCGAAAGGCCGCGCTGACGGCACGCCGCGCGCAATCGTGCCGCTTGACGACGCCCTTCCGGCACAGCGTTGCCGCCACCCCGACCACACAGGCGCGCCAATGATCAAGCATCGCGGATTTCCCGGCCGCCTTCCGGGAACGGATTATCAATTCACGATCCGCCGCGCCAACAAGGAGGGGGCATCCAGACTGATCCGGCGCGAACGCTTCCCCGACCGGCGGCCCGCCGACCGGCGCGCGGATGCTGCCTTCATGGAGGCATTGTGGCTGTGTTTTGGCACCGAGCCCTTTGAACGCGGCAATCTGGATGCAGGGCGTCTGTCGTGGCTTTTCGGCCGCGAGGTGATCCCGGCCGAAGACCGTTTCGACCCGGAAAGCTACGAGGCGCTTTTGATCATCGACGAGGATCGCGCGCGCGCCGCCTTCCCCGAGGCCTTTGACGGCAGCGGCTTGTGGCAAGAGGCGATCGAATGATCGGACCCGTCGACAAGGGCCAGAGCAGGCCAGCAGGCCATCCCCCATCCGATAGGCAGACTGCGCCCGCCACGATGCGCGCATTTCTTTTGCACCAGAACGGGGGCCCAGCCCCGCTACGAAGGGACGACAGCCCATGTTCAAGAAGCTTCTGATCGCCAACCGGGGCGAGATCGCCTGCCGCGTCATCAAGACTGCCCGCAAGATGGGAATTGCCACGGTTGCGGTCTATTCGGATGCCGACCGGGGTGCGCTGCATGTCAAGATGGCCGATGAAGCGGTCCATATCGGCCCGCCGCCGGCATCGGAAAGCTATATCGTGATCGACAAGATCATGGCAGCCATCACCGCCAGCGGCGCCGAAGCGGTGCATCCGGGCTATGGGTTCTTGTCGGAGAACATGAAATTCGCCGAAGCGCTGGACCGCGCGGGCGTTGCCTTTGTCGGCCCGCCGACGGGCGCCATCGAGGCGATGGGCGACAAGATCACCTCCAAAAAGATCGCGTCCAACGCGGGGGTTTCGACCGTGCCGGGCTATATGGGCCTGATCGCGGATGCCGATGAAGCGGTGCGGATCTCCAACGAAATCGGCTATCCGGTGATGATCAAGGCCAGTGCGGGCGGCGGCGGCAAGGGCATGCGCATTGCCTGGACCGATCTTGAGGCACGCGAAGGCTTTCAGGCCTCGAAGAACGAGGCGAAATCGTCTTTCGGGGATGACCGCATCTTCATCGAGAAATTCGTGACCCAGCCGCGTCATATCGAGATTCAGGTGCTGGCCGATGCGCATGGCAATTGCGTCTATCTGGGCGAGCGGGAATGTTCGATCCAGCGCCGCAATCAAAAGGTGATCGAAGAAGCGCCCTCGCCCTTCCTCGATGCCGCCACCCGCCGCGCGATGGGCGAACAGGCCTGTGCGCTGGCGCGTGCGGTGGGCTACACTTCGGCGGGCACGGTGGAATTCATCGTGGATGGCAACCGCAATTTCTATTTCCTCGAGATGAACACCCGGCTTCAGGTGGAACATCCCGTCACCGAACTGATCACCGGCATCGATCTGGTCGAACAGATGATCCGCGTGGCGGCGGGCGAAAAGCTGCCCTTTGCCCAAGACGATATCCGGCTGACCGGCTGGGCGATGGAAAGCCGGCTTTATGCCGAAGACCCCTATCGCAATTTCCTGCCTTCGATCGGGCGGCTGACGCGCTACCGCCCCCCCGCCGAGATCCAGGCGGGCCCTCTCAACCAGTCGGGCAAATGGCAGGGCGATGCGCCTGTCGGCGAAACGGCCGTGCGCAATGACACGGGCGTCTTTGAGGGCGGCGAGATCTCGATGTTTTATGACCCGATGATCGCCAAGCTCTGCACCTGGGCGCCCGACCGTCTGGGCGCGATCGAGGCGATGCGCGTGGCACTTGACGGCTTCGAGGTGGAAGGGATCGGCCACAACCTGCCGTTCCTGTCGGCGGTGATGGAACATGAGCGTTTTGTCAGCGGCAACATCACCACCGCCTTCATCGCCGAGGAATATCCCGAAGGCTTTGGCGGTGCCACTCTGGCCGCCGATGCCGCCCAGCGCGTCGCGGCAGCGGCAGCGGCGATGTACCGGGTGGCCGAAATCCGGCGCACCCGCGTCTCGGGCCGGATGGACAATCACGAACGCCGCGTGGGCAGCGATTGGGTTGTCCGGCTGCAAGCTCAGGAATACCCCCTCACCATCGCTGCCGACCATGAAGGATCGACCTTGTCCTTCGCCGATGGCGCCGTGATGCGCGTGACGTCGGACTGGACACCGGGCGATCAGTTGGCGCGCCTGACGGTTGACGGCGCGCCGCTTGTTCTCAAGGTCGGCAAGATCCCCGGCGGCTTTCGCATCCGCACAAGGGGCGCCGATCTGAAGGTGCATGTGCGCACGCCGCGTCAGGCCGAACTGGCGCGCCTGATGCCCGAAAAGCTGCCGCCGGACACGTCCAAATTCCTGCTGTGCCCGATGCCGGGTCTGATCGTGCGTATCGATGTGGAGGTGGGCCAGGAGGTGCAGGAAGGCCAGACGCTGTGCACCGTCGAGGCGATGAAGATGGAAAACATCCTGCGCGCCGAACGCCGTGGCGTGGTGGCCGCGATCACCTGTGGCCCGGGTGACAGCCTTGCGGTCGATCAGATCATCATGGAGTTCGAATAAGCCCGTGCCCCGCGCCGCGCCGCATATCGCCAGACGGGCGGGGCTTTATTCCCCCATCCGTATCTCTTCCTGGCGAAGGGCGAAATTGTCGATGCCGCGCACGATCTCGCGCACATCCCGCGGGCTGGGGCGTCGCAGGCCGACACGACCATCCTTCTGCACGATCACCAGCGTGAATCCGCGCGGGCGCAATGCGGTGCGCAGCGCGGTTTGTTCTGTGGGATCGGTATCGATGATGATGACCACGTCGCGGTCCAACAGCGGTTGGGGGCGCGCGGCCAGCATCTGCAACTGTTCGCGAAACCGGGGATCGGCGGGCGAATCGGCAAACACCACCAAGGGGCGCGCGATCCACAAAAACTCGTCGAGCGTCACATCGCGTGCATGGCGGGGTTCCATCGGATCGATCATGGCGGATGGCGCATCGTCGCCCGTTTGTGGTGCCACGACACCAGCGGCATCGCCTTGCGTCAGGGCGATGGCGGGAAACGACAGAAAAAGGCCTGTCAACAGGGCAAGGTGCTGTGGTCGCATCGGTCCTCCATTCAAGGTCGATATAGGAAGCGTCGGCGCGAAAGCGAAGATTTTTGCGCAGGGTGCGGTCCGTGAACGGACCCATCGCACGCCATGGCGCAGCGGGTCGAGGGTTTTGACAAACAAAGCGGCAGCGCAGCAGGCGCGCCCGATCGGATACTGAAAAGGACGAGCCGATGACCAAGACGATGGACGCATGGCGCAAGCTGGCCGAAAAGGAACTGGGCGGGCAAAATCCCGACAGCCTGACATGGGATACGCTTGAAGGGATCGCGGTCAAGCCGCTCTACACCGCCGCCGACACTGACGGTTTGGCCCATCTTGATACGCTGCCCGGCTTTGCCCCCTTCACCCGGGGCGTGAAGGCCACGATGTATGCGGGTCGCCCCTGGACCATCCGCCAATATGCGGGCTTTTCCACCGCCGAGGAAAGCAACGCCTTTTACCGCAAGGCGCTGGCCGCGGGCCAGCAGGGTGTTTCCGTCGCCTTCGATCTGGCGACCCACAGGGGTTATGACAGCGACCATCCGCGCGTGATCGGCGATGTGGGCAAGGCGGGGGTGGCCATCGACAGCGTCGAGGACATGAAGATCCTGTTCGAGGGCATCCCGCTCGATCAGATCAGCGTGTCGATGACGATGAACGGCGCCGTGATCCCGATCCTGGCCAATTTCATCGTCACCGGCGAGGAACAGGGCCATGACCGCGCCAAGCTGTCGGGGACCATCCAGAACGACATCCTCAAGGAATTCATGGTCCGCAACACCTATATCTATCCGCCCGAGCCTTCGATGCGGATCATCTCGGACATCATCGCCTATACCTCGGACCACATGCCCAAGTTCAATTCGATCTCGATCTCGGGCTACCACATGCAGGAGGCAGGCGCCAATCTGGTGCAGGAGCTGGCCTATACGCTGGCCGATGGGCGGGAATATGTGCGCGCCGCGATGGCGGCTGGCATGGATGTCGACAAATTCGCCGGGCGCCTGTCGTTCTTCTTTGCCATCGGGATGAATTTCTTCATGGAAATCGCCAAGCTGCGCGCCGCGCGCACGCTGTGGCACCGGGTGATGACGGAATTCGGGGCGCGCGATGAACGCTCCAAGATGCTGCGCACCCATTGCCAGACCTCTGGCGTGTCCTTGCAGGAACAAGACCCCTACAACAACGTCATCCGCACCGCCTATGAGGCGATGAGCGCGGTTCTGGGCGGCACGCAATCGCTGCACACAAACGCACTGGATGAAGCCATTGCGCTGCCGACCGAATTCGCCGCCCGCATCGCGCGCAACACGCAGTTGATCTTGCAAGAGGAAACCGGCGTCACAAAGGTCGTCGATCCGCTGGCGGGATCCTACTACATCGAAAGCCTGACGGGCGCGCTGATTGATCAGGCCTGGGCGCTGATGCAGGAGGTCGAAGAGATGGGCGGCATGACCAAGGCGGTCGCCTCGGGCATGCCCAAGCTCAGGATCGAGGAATCAGCCGCCCGCCGCCAGGCCGCGATCGACCGGGGCGAAGACGTGATCGTCGGCGTCAACAAATACCGCAAGCAAGTCGAGGATCCGATCGACATTCTGGAAATCGACAATGACGCCGTGCGCGAAGCGCAAGTGGCCCGGCTGGCGCGCATCCGCGCAACCCGCGATCAGGCCGCCTGCGACGCCGCACTGGCCGAGGTGGAACGGCGCGCAGCCGAAGGTGGCAATCTGCTCGAGGCGGCGGTCACGGCGGCGCGCGCGCGGGCGAGTGTGGGGGAAATCAGCATGGCCATGGAAAAGGTGTTCGGCCGTCACCGGGCCGAGGTCAAGACGCTCGCCGGTGTCTATGGCGCGGCCTATGACGGCGATGCGGGCTTTGCCGCCATTCAGGCCGATGTCGAAGCCTTTGCCGAAGACGAGGGCCGCCGCCCCCGGATGCTGGTGGTCAAGATGGGCCAGGACGGCCATGACCGCGGCGCCAAGGTGATCGCCACGGCCTTTGCCGACATCGGCTTTGATGTCGATGTCGGCCCGCTGTTTCAGACCCCCGAAGAAGCCGCGCAAGATGCCATCGACAATGATGTGCATGTGGTGGGCATCAGCTCGCAAGCGGCGGGCCACAAGACGCTGGCCCCCAAGCTGATCGCAGCCCTCGAGGCAGCGGGCGCAGGCGAGATCATCGTGATCTGTGGCGGGGTGATCCCGCCGCAGGATTACGATTTCCTCAAGGCGGCAGGTGTCAAGGCGATCTTTGGACCGGGCACCAACATTCCCGATGCGGCCCGCGATATTCTGGCGCTGATCCGGGCCGCGCGCACGGCCTGAGGGGGGCGAAAAACTCAAGTTTTTCGTTTGGGAAAACCGGAGTTTTCCCATACGAAAACCCGGGTTTTCGGCCACCCCCCCGGCCTGCGCGCAGCTTGCCCCTTGCCCTGACGCCGGGCCTGCCCCATCAAGGGGCCATACCTGCAAGGAGGCGCCATGGCCCTGCCCGTCCGCCAGCAACTGCTTTACTGGGGCATCGCTTTGGCGGTGCTCTTTGTGCTGCTCTGGGCGCTTGGCCATGTGATCTTGCCGTTTGTGGTAGGCGGCGCCATCGCCTATTTCCTTGATCCGGTCGCCGACCGGCTGGAACGTGCGGGGCTTTCGCGGCTATTGGCCACGGTGGTGATCTTCATCTTTCTGATCGCCATCGTGATCTTGTCGCTTCTGGTGATCATTCCGCTTCTGGTTCAGCAAAGCCAGGGCCTCATCCAGTCGGCCCCTGACCTGTTCAACCAGTTGCGCAACTGGCTGACCGAACACTTTCCCCAGATCATGGAAGATGGATCGCCCTTGCGCCAATCGCTGATGTCGATTGGCGAGACGATCCAGTCGCGCGGTGGCCAGCTTTTGCAACAGCTCCTCAGTTCAGCGGCCGGGGTGGTGAACCTGCTGGTGTTCATCGTCGTGGTTCCGGTCGTGGCCTTTTACATGCTGATGGACTGGGACAGGATGATCGCCCTGATCGACAATCTCTTGCCGCGCGATCATGCTCCGATCATCCGTCGTCTGGCCGGTGACATCGACCGCACGCTGGCCAGCTTCGTGCGAGGCCAAGGGACGGTCTGTTTGATCCTTGGGGTGTTCTACGCGGTGTCGCTGATGGTGGTGGGGCTCCAGTTCGGTCTGGTTGTCGGACTTCTGGCGGGGCTGTTGACCTTCATTCCCTATGTCGGGGCGCTGGTGGGGGGGGCGTTGTCGGTGGGGCTGGCCTTGTTCCAGTTCTGGGGCGACTGGTGGGTAATCCTTGCGGTTGCGGCGATCTTTCAGCTCGGCCAGATGGTGGAAGGCAATATCTTGACACCCAAGCTGGTGGGCAAGTCCGTGGGCCTGCATCCGGTCTGGCTGATCTTTGCGCTGTCGGCCTTCGGGACGGTGTTTGGCTTTGTGGGCATGCTGGTGGCGGTGCCGATCGCGGCTGCCATCGGCGTCCTGGTGCGCTTTGCGTTGGAGCAATACCGCGCCGGTCTGCTGTATCGCGGTCAATCCCAGCCTGCGGCCAAGGCTGAAGACGAGACACGCTGATGCCCCGACAGCTTGTGCTTGATCTGCCCTTTCGCGCGGCGATGGGGCGCAGCGATTTCTTCGTCTCGGATGCCAACGCTGCTGCCGTTGCGGGGATCGAAGGATGGCAGGAATGGCCATTGGGAAAGATGCTGCTGATCGGACCTGCGGGATCGGGAAAGACGCATCTCGCCCATGTCTTTGCCGCCCAAACCGGCGCGCTTTTGGTGACGTCTGGCGATTTGGCGGGGGGCGATCCCGCGCGTCTGGCCGATGCCCCCGCGCTGATCATCGAGGATGTGGACCGCATCGCGGGGATGGCTGCCGCCCAAGAGGCCCTGTTTCACCTGCACAATGCCGCCGCCGACCGGGGTGCCACACTTTTGCTGACCGCGCGCAATCCGCCCGCACGCTGGGGCGTGACACTGCCCGATCTCGACAGCCGGATGCAGCAGGCGGGGCAATTGCGGCTTGCGGCGCCCGATGATCGGCTGATGTCGGCGGTCTTGGTAAAGCTGGCGGCCGACCGCCAGATGGCGCTGACGCCGGCGCTTTTGTCCTACATCCTGCCACGCATCGAACGGTCGCTTGCCGCGGCATATGCCGTGATCGTCGCCCTTGACGGCGAAGCGCTGGCCGACAAGGCGCGACCGGGCCTTCGGCATGTGAAGGCGATCTTGGGCGATCACAGTCAAAAACAGGGCAGCGCTCTGGACGGCGCTGGATGAGACGCGCAAAATAGAGGCTGTCGTCATGTAGCCGTCATGATCCCGAATTAGGTCCAAGACCATGAACTTTGCCGATTTCCTTTCCGCACCTCTGCCTGATCCCGTGACCCTGCCTGACGCGCAGATCACCGGACCGCAACGGTTTTTCAACCGCGAACTTTCATGGCTGGCCTTTAACTGGCGCGTGCTGGAAGAGGCGATGAACCCGCGTGTGCCGCTGTTGGAGCGGGTCCGCTTCATCTCGATCTCGGCGGGCAATCTCGATGAATTCTACACGGTCCGCGTGGCCGGCCTGCGCGGTCTGGCACAGGAGGGCAATCTGACCCCCGCCGCCGATGGGCGCACGCCCGCGGTCCAGCTCAAGCTGATCAATGCCGATGCGCGCCGACTGATGCAGCATCAGCAGGCGGCGTGGAATGCACTCAAGGCCGAACTGGAGGCCGAGGGCCTCAGCGTGGTCACCGCCGCCAAGCTCAGCGCCGATGACAAGGCCGCGCTGGCCGAGGTGTTCATGGCGCGGGTCTTTCCGGTGTTGTCGCCCCTGGCGATCGATCCCGCCCATCCCTTTCCCTTCATTCCAAACGAAGGCATCGCGCTGGCGCTGCAGATGACGCGCGACCGCGATGGTCGGCGGCTGCAAGCGCTGTTGCCGATCCCCGGACAGATCGACCGTTTCATTCGCCTGCCCGTGACCGATGGCAAGGTGCGCTTTTTGCCGCTTGAGGAACTGTTGCGGCTACAGATCGGGGCGCTGTTTCCGGGCTACAGCCTGTCGGGATCATGCCTGTTCCGCATCCTGCGCGACAGCGATCTTGAGGTCGAGGAAGAAGCCGAAGATCTGGTGCGCGAATTCGAGACCGCGCTCAAGCGTCGCCGCCGCGGCGAGGTGGTGCGCCTTCAGATCAGCGCCAATGCGCCCGAAGATCTGAAAACCGAAATCGTCGATCAGCTGCACGTCAGCCCCGAAGAGATCGTCGAAGTGCGCGGCATGATCGGCCTTGTGCGGCTCAAGGAGCTGGTGATCGACGAACGCCCCGATCTGCTTTGGCCCAGCTTCACACCGCGCGTGCCCGAACGCGTGCAAGATCACGATGGCGACATGTTCGCGGCGATCCGGCAAAAGGACATGCTGCTGCATCACCCCTATGAAACCTTCGACATGGTGATCCGCTTCCTGCAACAGGCCGCGCGCGATCCCAATGTGGTGGCGATCAAGCAGACCCTGTACCGCACGTCGAACGAATCGCCCATCGTCGATGCGCTGTGCGAGGCGGCCGAAAACGGCAAATCGGTGACCGCTCTGGTCGAGCTCAAGGCGCGCTTTGACGAGGCCGCCAACATCCGCCAATCGCGCAAGCTGGAGCGCGCCGGCGCCCATGTGATCTATGGGTTCATCAACTACAAGACCCACGCCAAGATCAGCACCGTGGTACGCCGCGAAGGCGACCGGCTGGTGACCTATACCCATTTCGGCACGGGCAATTACCATCCGATCACGGCGCGCATCTATACCGATCTGTCGCTGTTCACCTGCGACGACGCGCTGGGGCGCGATGCTACCAAGGTGTTCAACTATGTCGGCGGCTACGCAGAGCCCGAAGGGCTGGAAAACCTGAGGATCGCACCGCTCAGTCTGAAATCGACGATCCTCGAGAACATCCTGACCGAGATCGAGCATGCCAAGGCCGGGCGCCCGGCGATGATCTGGGCCAAGATGAACAGCGTGATCGACCCCGATGTCATCGATGCACTTTATGATGCGTCGCGGGCGGGGGTGAAGATCGATCTGGTGATCCGGGGCATCTGCGGTCTGCGCCCCGGTGTTAAGGGTCTGAGCGAGACCATCCGCGTCAAATCCATCGTCGGGCGGTTTTTGGAGCATTCCCGCATCTTGTGTTTCGGGGATGGGCATGGCCTGCCGTCCAAGCATGCGCGGGTCTATATCTCTTCGGCCGACTGGATGGGCCGAAACCTCAGCCGACGGGTGGAAACGCTGGTCGAATGTCGCACGCCCACCGTCAAGGCACAGATCGTCAGCCAGATCATGGCGGCCAACCTTGCGGATGTGGCGCAATCGTGGGTTTTGCAGCCCGATGGCAGCTATCTGCGCCCCGATCTGACCGGCATCGAGACGCCGTTTTCCTGTCACCGATTCTTTATGGAAAACCCGTCACTGTCCGGGCGCGGGTCGGCCGGAGCCAAGGATGTGCTGGAATTGACGCACAGTCACGATTGATCCGCGTCACCCCCATGATTGACGACAGGGCCTTGTCCGTTGCATCACTCTGACCCATGAGCGGACGGCAAATGCGTGCGGAAGAGCCCGAGGTGCACCCCGAATGGGGTCCCTTTGGCGTGCCGCTTTTCGACGGGCCCGAAGCGCAATCGCTCAGCCGTGTGGGTGTGATCGATATCGGGTCGAACTCGGTCCGGATGGTGATTTTTGACGGTGCGGCGCGCAGTCCGGCCTATTTCTTCAACGAAAAGATCCTCTGCGGGCTTGGGGCCGGCTTTTCCGAAACCGGGCTTCTGAACCCACAGGGCAAGATCCGCGCCTTGGCGGCCCTGCGCCGCTTTGCGCGTCTGGCCGAGGCGGCCGAGGTGTCGCCGATGCTGGCCGTCGCCACCGCCGCCGTGCGCGATGCCAAAGATGGGCTGGCGTTCCGCGAACAGGTGCGGGCCGAAACAGGATTGTCCATTCGCGTGATCGATGGCGCCGAAGAGGCGCGGCTGTCGGCACAGGGCGTGCTTTTGGGTTGGCCGGGGGCTGCGGGGCTGATCTGCGACATCGGTGGATCATCGATGGAGCTGGCTGAACTCAAGGGCAGCGGCAAGGTGGGCCAGCGGGCAACATCGGATCTGGGGCCGCTGAAGCTGATGGGGATGACCTGCAGCAAGAAAGCGCTGCGCGCCCATATCAAGGCGGAGGTTGCGACCCTGGCCAAGGGGTTTCCCGAGACGCCGGGGCGGCTGTTTCTGGTGGGCGGCTCTTGGCGGGCCATTGCGCGCATCGACATGGAGCGCCGGGGCTATCCGCTGAAGGTGCTGCATGAATACCGCATGACGCCCAAGGGCATCCTCGATACGCTGAAATACATCGACGGGACCGACATCGAAGCGCTGCGCGCGCGCACCGGAACCAGCCCGGAACGGATGCGTCTGGTGCCCATGGCGGCGGATGTGTTGCGCGCTCTGGTGCGCAAACTCAAGCCGCGCGAAATCGCCATATCCTCTTATGGGATCCGCGAGGGGTTGCTCTATGAGCAGATGTCGGATGCGCTCAAGGAACGCGACCCGCTGATCGAAGCCGCTCGCCATTCCGAGGCGCAATCGGCACGGATGCCGGGCTTTGGTCGCAAGCTCTACCGCTTTGTCGAGCCGCTGTTCCCGCGCGCGCGCCATGACAAGAAGCGCCTGATCCGGGCCGCCTGTCTGTTGCATGACGTCAGCTGGCGCGCCCATCCCGATTACCGCGCCGAGGTCTGTTTCGACAATGCCACGCGGGCCAATCTGGGCGGCATGACGCATGGCGAACGTGTCTATCTGGGGCTGGCGCTGTTGCACCGCTACCGATCCAGCCGGGTGGGCACGGGGTTCGATACGGAGTTGCTGGCGCTCTTGCCCGAAGATCAGGTGCGCGAGGCCGAAATTCTTGGCCGCGCCATGCGCTTTGGCGCCATGTTCGCGGTCGCCAACCCGTCCGAGCATGGGACGCTGACGTATCGGCCCAAGCGGCGCGAGCTGATCTTGCGGCTGCATACGGATGCGGGGCGCGATCTGTTCGGCGAAGTGGCCCAAGCCCGTTTCCGTGCGCTGGCCAGTGCAATGGATGTCGAGCCGATCATCGAGCAAGGCAGCTGAGCGCGCACCGCCAGCGCCCGCTTGTGAGGCGATTTCCAATGGCGTATGGCTCGCGCAAACGAAGTAGCCAGAAAGATGACCACCATGCGCCTGAGCCGCTATTTCCTGCCCGTCCTCAAGGAAACCCCCGCCGAGGCGCAGATCGTCAGCCACCGGCTGATGCTGCGGGCCGGGCTGATCAAGCAGGCCAGCGCCGGCATCTATTCCTGGCTGCCTTTGGGCTACAAGGTGTTGAAACGGCTTGAGGATATCGTTCATCAAGAACAGATCCGGGCGGGTCATCTGCCGATGCTGATGCCCACGATCCAATCCGCCGACCTGTGGCGGGAAAGCGGCCGCTATGACGCCTACGGGGCCGAGATGCTGCGCATCAAGGACCGCCATGACCGCGACATGCTGTTCACGCCCACCGCCGAGGAACTGATCACCGACATTTTCCGCGGGCATGTGACAAGCTACAAGGATCTGCCGCTGACGATGTACCAGATCCAGTGGAAATTCCGCGACGAGATCCGCCCGCGCTTTGGCGTGATGCGGGGCCGGGAATTCTACATGAAGGACGGCTACAATTTTGATCTGACGAAAGAAGATGCGCTGCACGCCTATAATCGCCATCTGGTCAGCTATCTGCGGACCTATGAGCGGATGGGCTTGCAGGCGATCCCGATGCGCGCGGCCTCGGGGCCGATTGGTGGCGATGATACGCATGAATTCCTTGTGCTGGCCGAAACGGGCGAGTCAGAGGTATTCTATGACAGCGAGATCACCGATCTGCGCTTTGGCGATCGCGAGATCGACTATGCGTCCCATGCGCAATGCCAGTCGGTGCTGGAAGAATTCACCTCGCGCTACGCGCGCACCGACGAGACCCATGACCCGGATGTATTCGCGAAAATTCCCGTTGAACGTCAACGGGTTGCGCGTGGGATTGAGGTGGGGCAGATCTTTTATTTCGGGACCAAGTATTCCGATGCGATGGGGGCTTTGGTTGATGATGGTCAGGGCAACCGCGTGCCGGTGCATATGGGCAGCCATGGCATCGGGGTGAGCCGTCTGGTCGGCGCCATCATCGAGGCCAGCCATGACGAGAACGGCATCATCTGGCCCGAAGGGGTGACGCCCTTCCATGTTGGCATCGTGAACCTGAAACAAGGCGATGCGGCCTGCGACGGGGCCTGTGAGGATCTGTATAAAGCCTTTGCAGCCAAGGGGTTGGAGCCGCTTTACGACGACCGCACGGAACGCGCGGGCGCGAAATTCGCCACCATGGACCTGATCGGCCTGCCGTGGCGGATCACGGTCGGCCCGCGCGGTCTGGCGGGCGGCACGGTGGAGCTGACCAGCCGCAAGACAGGTGAAAGCCGGGAATTGTCGCTTGAGGCCGTCGTGGCGCGGGTGGCGGAGATCTACGCCCCGCATCGGGGATAAACCCGGGGCGGCACAGCGCGTACACAGGCCGTACACAGCCGGTCCACTGGCGCTGCATCAACGCTTTGTTCATCTGACCAGCCGAAACTGCCCCCTTTCCACGAGAAAGGGGGCGGGCATGGAACCGTCAGAACAGCCGCTGGGCCGCCGCCAGCGGGAACATCATTTCTACATGGTCGAGGCGCTGCGGCGTTTCGAATGGGACATGCACCAGCGCATCTGGCTGGACCAGCGCATCCCGCAAGACTGGCACGAGATCGCCAGCCGCCGCGAGAGCGCCAAGACACGGGTGACGGTCCGGCTGGATCAAGATGTGGTGCGCTGGTTCCGTTCGATGGGGCCGGGCTACCAGCCCCGGATGAACGACGTGCTGCGGTCCTTCATGCATGCCAAGCTGGCGGGGCTGTTGCGCGGCGAAGAAACGATCGAGCCCTTCCGCGAGAACTGGCAGGCCAGCCAGCCGATGCCGGACTGGGGGGATATGGAAAAGCGGCGGCGGTGAGGGCGCGGATGCAGAGCGTGCGGCGGCTTGGCGGGTGGGGCGGCCGGGGCAAGTAAGGGCGGGGCACCGGGCCCACGCCCGGCCCATGGCGCGACGGCGCGCGGAGATGGTGGGTTGCACCCACCCTGAAGCTTGCGATGCGCATTGACCAATTCATCCCGCCGCGCGGGACAAGGCCGAAGGCCGCCGCGCATCGCCGGGCCGCCCCCCGGCACGGCGATGCGCGGCTTGGTGTGGTGGGATACGGGCAAAGGGGCCGGGCCAAAGCCCGGCCGAGGGGGCAGTGGTGGGGTGAAACCCCACCCTACGGCCCGCAAGGTGCGCCCCACGGATTTCTGGTGGGGGAGGGGCGGGCTGGTTGGGTTGCACCCAGCCTGGGGTCAGCCTTGCAGCGACCTGACCCCCAGCTCGCCTTCCCTACTTGCGCGCATCGCAAGTGCTGCCGCGTGGCTGCCGGCCAGCGTGGTGAAATAGGGGATCTTGTCGGCCAGCGTCACCGCGCGCATGGAGCGTGAATCCTCCACCGCCTGGGCGCCTTCGGTCGAGTTCAGAACCAGCTGCACGCCGCCATCCTTGATGATGTCGACGATGGAGCGGCCGCCCTCATAGGCCTTGTTCACGACAGCCGATGGGATGCCATGGGCCTTGAGGAAGGCTGCCGTGCCGCTGGTCGCCAGCAGATCGAAACCGAGCGCGCGCAAAATCCCGGCGGTCTCGATCAGAACCGGGCCCTTGTCGTCATCCTTGATCGAGACAAAGACGGTGCCCGCATCGGGCAGCACGGTGCCCGCGCCCAGCTGTGCCTTGAGAAAGGCCCGGGGGAAGGTACGGTCCCAGCCCATCACCTCGCCGGTGGAGCGCATTTCGGGGCCCAGAAGCGTATCGACACCGGGAAAGCGGCCAAAGGGCAGCACCGCTTCCTTCACCGAGAACCATGGCGTGCGGTAGGAGGCCAGCGTCATCGGATCGCCCATCGGAATGACGGTGGCGTCATCGACGGGTTTATGGGGTGCGGCCTGCGGAAAGGCCGACAGCTTTTCGCCCGCCATCAGGCGGGCCGCGATCGAGGCGATGGCCGAATCCGTCGCCTTGGCGACAAAGGGCACGGTGCGCGAGGCGCGCGGGTTGACCTCGATCAGATAGATCTCGTCATCCTTGACGGCGAATTGCACATTCATCAGCCCCACGACATTGAGGGCATGGGCAAGCGCCCTGGTCTGGTCGATGATGCGGGTCTGGATATCGTCGCTGAGCGTGTGGGGCGGCAGCGAACAGGCGCTGTCGCCGGAATGCACGCCCGCTTCCTCGATATGCTGCATGATGCCCGCGACATGCACATCGCTGCCGTCGCAGAGCGCATCGACATCGACCTCGACCGCGCCCGACAGGTAGCGGTCGAGCAAGACGGGGCTGTCGCCCGAGACAACGACCGCCTCGCGGATGTAGCGATCAAGCTGGCCCGTATCGCGCACGATCTCCATCGCGCGGCCGCCCAGGACATAGGAGGGGCGGATCACCAGCGGATAGCCCAGTTTCTCGGCCGCCGCTTTCGCCTCAGCGTCGGTGGTGGCGATGGCGTTTTCGGGCTGTTTGAGGCCCAGACGCTGGACAAGCTTCTGGAAGCGTTCGCGGTCTTCGGCCAGATCGATGGCATCGGGCGTGGTGCCAAGGATCGGGATGCCCGCATCATGCAGCGCATTGGCCAGCTTGAGCGGCGTCTGGCCACCGAATTGCACGATCACGCCATGCAGCGTTCCGCGCGATTGTTCGACGCGCATGATTTCCATCACATGCTCAAAGGTCAGCGGCTCGAAATAGAGCCGGTCCGAGGTGTCGTAATCGGTGCTGACGGTTTCGGGGTTGCAGTTGATCATGATGGTCTCAAAGCCCACGTCGCTGAGCGCGTAGCAGGCATGGACGCAGCAGTAATCGAACTCGATCCCCTGACCGATCCGGTTCGGGCCACCGCCAAGGATCACGATTTTTTTGCGGTCGGAGGGGCGGGCCTCGCATTCGGGTTCGCCCATGGTGGGGTGTTCATAGGTGGAATACATATAGGGCGTCTGGGCCTCGAATTCGGCGGCACAGGTGTCGATGCGCTTGAACTGGGCGTGGATGCCAAGGTTGAGGCGCGCACGGCGGATGTTGGCCTCGTCCCGGCCGGTGAGCCGGGCCAGCCGCGCATCGGTAAAGCCCATCATCTTGAGGCGGCGCAGACCATCCTCGGTCATGGGCAGGCCATCGCGGCGGATCTGGGCCTCGGTGTCGACGATCTCGCGGATGCGGGCCAGAAACCACGGATCAAAGCGGGTGACATGGTGGATGGCGTCGTCGCCAAGGCCGTGGCGCATGGCTTGCGCGATGATGCGGATGCGGTCGGGGGTCTGACGCGACAGCGCCTTGATGATCGCCGCTTCCTGCGGGGCGCCGGCGATGTCGATCTCGTCAAGGCCGGTCAGGCCGGTCTCGAGGCTGGCCAGCGCCTTTTGCAGGCTTTCATGAAAGCTGCGGCCGATGGCCATGGCTTCGCCCACCGATTTCATCGCGGTCGTCAACGTGGGTTCGGCGCCGGGGAATTTCTCGAAGGCAAAGCGCGGGATCTTGGTGACGACGTAATCGATGGTCGGCTCGAAGCTGGCGGGGGTGACGCGGGTGATGTCGTTGTCCAGCTCATCGAGCGTATAGCCCACGGCCAGTTTCGCGGCGATCTTGGCAATCGGAAAGCCCGTGGCCTTGGAGGCCAGCGCGGATGAGCGTGACACGCGCGGGTTCATCTCGATCACCACCATGCGGCCGTCGGCGGGGTTGACCGCCCATTGCACGTTCGAGCCGCCGGTTTCCACGCCGATCTCGCGCAGAACCGCGATCGAGCCGTTGCGCATGATCTGGTATTCCTTGTCGGTCAGCGTCAGCGCGGGCGCGACCGTGATGCTGTCGCCCGTATGCACGCCCATCGGATCGACGTTTTCGATGGAACACACGATGATGGCGTTGTCGGCGCGGTCGCGGACAACCTCCATCTCGAATTCCTTCCAGCCTAAGAGCGACTCGTCGACGAGGATTTGCGCGACCGGCGAGGCCTCCATGCCGGTGCGGCAGTAGAACTCGTATTCCTCGCGGTTGTAGGCCACACCGCCACCCGTGCCGCCAAGGGTAAAGGCGGGGCGGATGATGGCGGGCAGGCCGACATATTCGATGGCGTCGATGGCTTGTTGCAGACCGGTCTTGATGTCGTATTTGCCGTTCGGCAGCCTGGGCGCGGCGACGATGGTGGCCTTGGGGTTTTCCAGCCCGATCCGGTCCATCGCTTCACGAAAGAGCTTGCGGTCTTCGGCCATTTCGATGGCGGCCCGCTTGGCGCCGATCATCTCGACCCCGAATTTCGCCAGAACGCCCATTTCCTCGAGCGCGAGCGAGGTGTTCAGACCCGTCTGACCGCCCATGGTGGGCAAGAGCGCGTCGGGGCGTTCTTTCTCGATGATGCGGGCCACGACCTCGGGGGTGATCGGTTCGATATAGGTGGCATCCGCCAGCCCGGGGTCGGTCATGATCGTGGCGGGGTTGGAATTGACCAGAATGACCCGATAGCCTTCCTCGCGCAGCGCCTTGCAGGCTTGCGCGCCCGAGTAGTCGAATTCGCAGGCCTGGCCGATGACGATGGGCCCCGCGCCGATGATCATGATCGAGCGGATGTCGGTTCTTTTCGGCATGGGGTCCCCCGCGACGGCTGGCGCAAATTGGCGGTGTTATAGACAGGGACAGCCGGGGCGCAAGGTGCGAATGCGGGGGAGGTGTCGCTACTGGGCCGCGTGCAGCGCGCGGGGGGCCCGAGCCGGGTAGAGATAATCGCGCGTCAGCGGCACCGCGTCCTGGCGGCGGGCCAGTTGCAGTTGAAACACGCATTGGCGGTTGTGGCGAAAGGTGTGTTCGCTGGCCTTGAGGTAAAAGCGCCACATGCGACAGAAGCGGTCGTCATAAAGGCTGCGGGCCTGTGGCAGGTTTGCCTGAAAGCGGTCGTGCCAATGGCGCAGCGTTTGGGCATAATGCAGGCGCCAGACCTCCAGATCGGTGGGGCAGAGACCCGCGCCTTCGACGGCGGCGGCCATTTCCGACAGGGCCGGAACATAGCCGCCCGGAAAGATGTATTTGGTGATCCACGGGCTGGTGGCCCCCGGCGGCCCCATGCGCCCGATGGTGTGGATCAGCGCCACCCCATCGGGCGCGAGCCGGTCGCGGATCAGGTCGAAATATTCCCCGTAATGGGGCACGCCCACATGTTCGAACATGCCGATCGACACGATGCGGTCAAAGCGGCCCGCAACCGCGCGGTAATCGGTCAATTCAAAGCGAACCCGATCCGACAGGCCCGCCCGGGCGGCGCGGTCGGTGGCGATCTTGTGCTGTTCCTGCGACAGCGTCACGCCCAGCACGCGCACCCCGTAATCGCGCGCCAGCGTCAGCGCCATGCCGCCCCAGCCACAGCCGATCTCGAACACCTCCATGCCCGGCCGAAGGCAGAGCTTGGCGGCGATATGGTGGGTCTTGGCGATCTGGGCCTGTTCCAGCGTCATCGCGGGATCGGCGAAATAGGCGCAGGAATACTGACGATCCGCATCGAGAAACAGATCATAGAGCGCGCCGGACAGATCATAGTGATGGGCGACATTGGCGCGCGCCCGCTCTGCCGGGTTGGTCTGATCGCGCCGCCGTGTCCAACGCGTGACGCGCTGAGCCAATGCGCGCAGCCCCACCGGCGGATGGGCCGCGTTGCGCGTCATCAGCGCCAGAAACCCGTCCAGATCATCGCCCGCGATGGTGAGCGTGCCATCCATATAGGCCTCGCCCAGCGCCAGTTCGGGCGACATCACAAGCCGCCGGGGCAGCGCGGGGTCATGCAAGGCGACCTGCACATCCGCCCCCTGCCCCCCCGGCCCATAGCGGCGACGCCGCCCATCGGGAAAGGTCAGATCAAGCGCGCCGGTCACGATGAACCGGTCGAGCATCCGGTCGAGGGCCATGGTCCACATATCGCGCCGTCCTGTGCGGCCATGACCCGTGCAAGGCTGCAGCACTTGGGTCAGGGCGGATTACCTTGGGAGGAAACGATAGCCCCGGTCAGGGCGGGGCGGCTTGACCGGCGTCAACGGGTTTGGCGCAAATGCACGCCCAGCCATGATGATGGTGGAAAGGGGGGGCGGAAAACCCGGGTTTTCCGCACCGGAAATCTTGAGATTTCCGGCCCGCGAAGCATGCTTCGCGGGTGGGAAAACAGGCGTTTTCCCACGGGTTTTCCGTCAGGAAAACCCACCCCCCCCAATCACAGCGGCCACAACAAGGGGATGGTCAGACAGACCACCACGCCAAGGCTCAGGTTCAGCGGAATGCCGATGCGCAGAAAATCGGTGAAACGATATCCGCCCGGCCCATAGACCAGCATGTTGGTCTGATAGCCGATGGGCGTCGCGAAACAGGCCGATGCCGCGATCATCACCGCCACGACAAGCGGGCGCGGATCAACCCCCATGGCGTGGCCCAGCGCGATGGCGATGGGTGCCATGATCACGGCGATGGCGTTGTTGGACACAAGCTCGGTCAGGATGGTGGTCATGTAATAGACCGCCCAGACCAGCACCCAGGGCGGCAGATCGCTCAGCCATGGCACCACCTGGCCCACGATCAATTCGATGGCCCCGGTGTGATCGAGCGCCGCACCCACGGCCAGCATCGCAAAGATCAGCGCCAGCAGCCGCCCATCGACAAAGGAAAACGCCTCATCCGCATCGATGCAGCCCGACAAGAGCACAACCGCCACCGCGATCACCGCCAGCACAAGGATCGGGGCAATGTCGAAGGCCGCCAGACCCACGATCCCCGCCATGGCGGCGATGGCAATGGGGGCCTTGTCGCGGCGATAGGCCCGTTCCGAGGGTTCGCTGACATCGCCAAGGTCCATGTCGGCGGCAAGGCGCTGGATGTCGGTCGGCTCGCCTTCGATCAGGAGGGTATCGCCGACGCGCACGATCAGCTCATCGAGCTGGGTGCCGATGTTCTGGTCCCTCCGATGCACCGCAAGCGGATAGACCCCGTAGCGGCGGCGCAACCGCAGGCTGCCCAGGGTGCGGCCGACCATGCGCGCGCCGGGCGTGATCAGCACTTCGACCGTGATGGTGGAGACCGAGCTGAGCTTGTCGACGGTCTTGAGTTCCCGTGACGCCTGAAGGCCCAGCACCTCGGCCATGTCGGTGCGCAAGACCACCCGGTCGCCGGCTTGCAGCACCACGCCCGTCATGTCGCGCCGGAGCGACGCGTCGCCCCGCAGCACATCGATCAGCCGCACACCGTCACGGGCGAAAAGATCGACCGCATTCACATTCTGCCCGATCAATGCGGAGCCTTCGGGCACGGCCACTTCGGTGAAGAATTTCGGCCGGGAACGCGCATTGCCCAGCAATGCGGCCATCGAACTGCGCTCGGGCAGCAGATGGCGGCCAAAGACCAGCAGATACACGAGGCCCCATGCCACCACCACCAGCCCGATGGGCGTGATTTCAAAGATGGTAAAGGGGGTCATCCCCTCGGCACGGGCAACGCCGTCGACCAACAGGTTGGTCGAGGTGCCGATCAGCGTCATCGTGCCCCCCATGATCGCCGCATAGCTGAGCGGGATCAGGAGCTTGGAGGGCGCCACGCCCAGAATGCGCGCGATCTGCACGAAAACGGGCAGCATGATCACCACGATCGGGGTGTTGTTCATGAAGGCCGAGGCGATCGCCACGAACCCCAGAAGCGTCGCCACCGCCAGCGCCGGGTTCGACGCGGCGCGGGCCTCGGCGAATTTGGTCAGCCGATCCAGCGACCCCGTGCGCACCAGCGCACCCATCACGATGAACATCGCCGCGATGGTCCATGGCGCAGGGTTGGCCAGAACGGCGGTGGCGCGGTCCGTCGGCAAGAGCCCGAGGATCAGCAACAGCGCCACACCGCCGATGGCCACCACCTCGGTCGGCCAGCGTTCACGCAGGAACAACACAAACATGCCCAGCATCAGCGCGATGGCCAGAAGCGCTTGGCCGGTATCGGTAAGGGGAAGCGCCAACATACTGATCCCTTCACACACGCGTCCTGGGCTGCGGCCAGTGTAACCTTGCGCCAGCGCAGCACAAGCCGACAGGTCGTGGGCGTGTCAGGCGGCCGCGACGGGCGCGGGCGGTTTGCGCGGCTGCACCAGCGCAAGCCCTGCCAGCATCAAGACCAGCGCCGCCCAGACCCAGGGCGAATAGGTCTCGCCCAGCAACAGCTTGGCCCACAAAATGCCAAAGCCCGTCACCAGATAGGACACCTGTGCCGCAAAGACAGATCCGGCGCGCGTCACCAGCCAGACATAGGCGGTATAGGCCCCCGCATGGGCCAGCGATGAGCCGATGATCGCCCATTCCGCCATGCCCAAAGGCCGGATGGGCGAGATGAATTGGCCGGTCATCACCGAAAGCGGCGCGGCCAGCACAAGCCCGACCAGGGAGGCCCCGAGCAGGACCTGCACGGCGTCCAGCCCCTCGGTGCCATAGCGGGCGACGAAATTGGCCTCGAAGGCATAAAAGACCGGGGCCACCAGCGCCAGCGGCAGCCACCAGACCATCGCCCGATCCGGCAGGCTGCTTTCGGGGGCGGCAATCAGGATCATCGCGACCAGACCAAGCACCAGCCCCACCAGACGCAGCGCCGAAAACCGATCGAGCCCCAGCGCCAATGCGATGGGAAAGGCCAGCATCGGGATCAGCGACAAGACGATCGACATGATCCCCGACGGCAGATGGATCGCGGCGGTGTAGCTGGCGGAATTGGGTAAAAGCGTGCCGATCAGCGCGATGATGGTGTAAAAGGCCAGATGCCGCCCCTGGCGCGGGAGCGGGCGGCGGCGCGCCAGATTGATCGCGCCCAACAGGGCCGCACCGATGGCGAATTGCCAGAAGATGATGCCGAAATGCCGATAGCCTTCGGTCACCGCGATCTTGGCGAGGGGCTGTGACATGCCCCAGGCCGCGCCGCACAGCACGAGGATCAGCGCATAGCCCGCCCAGTCACGCCGCATCTAAAGCGGGCCTGCGGGCAAAAGCGGTCCACCGATGCGCACCGGGTGGAGCGCGCTGGCAGCCCCCGTGCGATCCTCGGTTTCGACCAAAAGCCCCGACAGCGTGGCGGGCCCCGAGGCGGGGGTGAACCGATCGCGCGCCATGCCGGTGATGAAGCGGCGCATCGGTTCGGCCTTGTCCATGCCGATGACCGAATTGTAATCGCCGCACATCCCCGCATCGGATTGATAGGCGGTGCCGCCGGGCAGGATCATCGCATCGGCCGTGGGCACATGGGTGTGGGTGCCCACCACGATGCTGGCGCGCCCGTCGCAGAAATGACCCACGGCCATCTTTTCCGATGTCGCCTCGGCATGGATATCGATCAGCGCGGCCTGCACCGTGCCGCCGCGCGGGAATTTCCTGAGCACCGCGTCAAGCGCGGAAAAGGGATCGTCAAAGGGGCGTTTCATGAACACCTGACCCAAGGCCTGGGCCACCAGCACCTGCCGCCCGCCGCGCGCCTGAAACACACGCGCGCCTGCGCCGGGGGCATCCTTGGCAAAGTTGAGCGGGCGCAGGATGCGCGGCTCTTGCGTGATGGCTTGCAGCATGTCGCGCTGGTCAAAGGCGTGATCGCCCAAGGTCAGGCAATCGGCACCGGCATCCAGAATCTCCTTGGCGTGGCCCACCGACAGGCCGGCCCCGGCGGTCGCGTTCTCGGCATTGACCACCACGAAATCGAGGCGCCAATCGGTGCGGAGTTTCGGCAGATGCTCGGTGACCGCGGCGCGGCCCGCGCGCCCCATCACGTCGCCAAGAAAAAGGATACGCATGCCCCATGGATTAGGCGCGGGCGCGCGGCGGGGCAAGCGGGAAATCACGGCCCCTCAGGGCCGGATCACCCCCGCCTCGGTCACGATGGCATCAAGCGCGATATCGGTGGGCTCTGTGGGCAGCGGCGGCAATTGCTGGGCGGCAAAGGCAAAGCCAAGGCTGCGCACGGGGCCAGATGCCGCCAGCCGCGCCAGCGTGCGGTCATAGAACCCCCCGCCATAGCCCAGGCGGTTGCAGGCCGCATCGAACCCCACCAGCGGCACGATCAGCGTGTCGGGCGTGATCCAGTCGCCACGCTCGGGGATCAACGCGCCGAAGGGTCCGGGGATCAGCGCCGCCTCGGGCGTCCAGAGCCGGAAATCGAGCGGCCGGCCCGCCCCCGCGATCACCGGCACGCCGATGCGCGCACCCATCTGGTGCAGCGCCGCCATGGCGGGGCGGGGGTCGATCTCGGTGCGGATGGGCAGGTAGCCCGCGATGCTGTGCCCATCAGCCGGGCCGATCTCGGCCAGAAGATGGGCGGTGGCCGCCGCAAGGGCACCACTTTGCGCGCACACCTCAAAGGCCTGCTTGCGGGCGGCATGGGCGGTTTGGCGCAGCGCGGTCTTGACGTCGGACATGGGCGCGACGGAAAAGCCATTCGGGCGCGCGCGCATGGCGCGGGGCGACGGGTTTGGGGCAAAGGGCGACAGGGATGCTGGTTTTCGATCATATCGCGGTGGCGGCCACCGATCTGGCGGCGGGCGCGGCGGCGGTGGAGGCCGGGCTCGGTCTGGCGCTGCAGCCCGGCGGGCAGCATCCGCACATGGGCACGCACAACCGGCTGATGTCGCTGGGCGCCGAGTATCTGGAGGTCATCGCCATCGACCCCGAAGGCACCGCCCCCGCCCAGCCGCGCTGGTTCGATCTGGACCGCTTCGCGGGGCCGCCGCGCGCCACGACATGGATCTGTCGCTGCGCCGATCTGGAGGCGGCTCTGGCACTGGCGCCGCCGGGCACGGGGCGGCCATGGGATCTGGCGCGCGCCGATCTGCGCTGGCGCATGGCGGTTCCGGTGGATGGGCGGCTGCCCTTTGACGGGCTGTTTCCGGCGCTGATCGAATGGCAGGGCACGGCGCATCCGGCGGCGCGCCTGACCGATCTGGGCGCGCGATTGGTGGGGCTGACGCTGTTTTCACCGCAGGCCGACGGCTTGCGGGCGGCGCTTGCCGGGCTGATGGATGACCCGCGCATCGCGATTGTCCCATCCCCTGCCCCGCGGATGGAGGCGCGCATCGCCACAGCCAAAGGCGAGGTGGTGCTGTGATCCGCCGGGCCAAGGCCGACGACGCGGGCAGCATCGCCGCGATCTGGAACCATGTGATCCGCGACACCAGCCAGACCTTTACCACCGCCGCGAAAGACCCCGTGGCACTGGCGGTGCAGATCGTCGATCAGCCCTGTTTCGTGGCCGAAGGCGCGGGCGCGGTTCTGGGGTTCGTGATCTATGGCCAGTTCCGCAACGGACCGGGCTATGCCCATACGATGGAGCATTCGATCCATGTGGCCGAAGCGGCACGCGCCGCAGGGCTGGGGCGCGCGCTGATGACCGCGGCCGAGGATCATGCGCGGGCGGCGGGCATCCATTCGATGATCGCGGGCGTGGCGGGCGAGAATGCGGGCGGGGCCGGGTTTCACGCCGCCTTGGGCTATCAGGTGATCGCCCGCCTGCCTGAGGTGGGGTGGAAATTCGGGCGCTGGCACGATCTGGTCGTGATGCAGAAAATGCTCTGAGCCGATGCGCTTTGCGCTGACAGGGCACGGCGCTTTGGGCTAGAAAGACCCATGTCGCTTTGGTCCCGCATTCAAGATGCCTTGGCCGCCCTTGCCACGGGCGAGGGGCTTTCGGTCGTGTTCGACCGGCTGCGCACCCCGCCCGAGCGGTCGGTCGCCTTTACCATCGCGGTGATCGCGCTGTCGGCCAAGATGGCCAAGGCCGACGGGCAGGTCACCCGCGACGAGGTGGCAGCCTTTCGGCAGGTGTTTCACATCCCCCCCGCCGAGGAACGCGCAGCGGCGCGCGTTTTCAACCTGGCGCGCGAGGATGTGGCGGGCTTCGAGGACTACGCCCGGCGCATCGCGCGCATGTTTCAGGGGCGCGGCCGCGACGGGGTCTTGCCGGATCTTTTGGGTGGGCTGTTTCACATCGCCACCGCCGATGGGGCCTATCACCCGGCCGAAGATGCGTTCCTGTCGCGGGTGGCCCACATCTTCGACCTGAGCGAGGCCGAGTTTTGCCGCATCCGCGCGGCCCATGTGGCGGGTGCAGCCCCCGATCCCTACACGGTGCTGGGGGTCACGCCCGCAACGCCGCTTGAGGATATCCGCACCGCCTGGCGTGCCGCCGTGCGCGCGACCCATCCCGACCGCATGATGGCGCGCGGCGTGCCGGAAGAGGCGATGAAGCTGGCCGAACGGCGGCTGATCGCGATCAATCGGGCATGGGAAGAGATTTCCGAGCGCGCCCAACCGGGCCGGACAGGGTGACATCGCGCGCACGCACCCCCATATGACCCATACCTGAGGGAGGATTGGACCATGCGACGGGCCGGTGTCTTGATCATCTGTGGTGCGGTGATGCTGAGCCTGTCTGCGCCCCTGCGGGCGCAAGAGCCCGCGCCCGATCTGCGCCGGGGGCTGGAAATGCTGGGCGAGGGGGCACGTGCGGCTCTCGAAGGGCTGATGGACGACATCGGCCCGCTTCTGGAGGACGATGTGCTGGCGATGCTGGGCCGTCTGGGCGCGCTGGTCGATGATCTGTCGCAGTATCAGATGCCCGAGCGCTTGCCCAATGGCGACATCTTGATCCGCCGCGCGCCCGACGCGCCGCCGCTGGACGACCCCGGGCCAGGCAAGGGCTTGCAAGGCGATGTCGAGATCTAGGGGCGGGGGCGCGCCGCGCAAGCGGCGCGCCCCCCGCCCGAGCGGCCCTTTGGGCCGGTTTGCCACGGGATTTTTGGAAATCTCTCATGCTGCGGGTCTGCGGCGGGTTGAGACCTTGGGCGCAGCGGGGCATATCGGAACAAACATCCGCTTCATGAGGTCCGCCATGCCGCTTTCCCGTTCTGCCCCGATTGCCCGCGATGCTGTCACGGATGCAGGGGGCGTGCCGCTGGGCCGCTTGCCGGAATGGGATCTGTCCGATCTCTACAGCGCGCCCGATGCGCCGGAACTTCGGCGCGATCTGGAATGGCTGGAGGGGGAATGTGCGGGCTTTGCACAAAGCTATCAGGGCCATCTCGCGACGCTCGACAGCGCGGCGATGCTGGCCTGTGTGCGCCGCTACGAGACGATCGATCGGGTGGCCGGGCGGATCATGTCCTATGCGGGATTGCGCTATTACCAGCACACCACCGACCCGCAGCGCGCCAAGTTCATGTCGGACATGCAAGACCGCATCACCGCCTGCACCACGGCCCTGGTGTTCTTCAGTCTGGAATTCAACCGCATCCCCGAGGCGCGCTATCGCAGCATCTTTGGCGCGGATGCCGATCTGGTCCGCTACAGCCCCGTGTTTGACCGGATGCGCGCCATGGCGCCCTATCAGCTGTCCGATGAGCTGGAGCGGTTCGTGCACGATCAATCGGTGGTGGGCGCAAGCGCGTGGAACAAGCTGTTTGACGAGACCATCGCCGGGATGGAGTTCGAGGTCGAAGGCGAAACGCTGGGCATCGAGGCGACGCTGAACCTGATGACCGATCCGGTTCGCGCCCGGCGCGAAGCGGGCGCGCATGCGCTGGCCCATGCGTTTGGCGAAAAGCTGCCGCTGTTTGCGCGGGTCCACAACACGCTGGCCAAGGAGAAAGAAATCTCGGACCGCTGGCGCAAGCTGCCCAGCCCGCAGATGGGGCGGCATCTGTCCAACCATGTCGAGCCCGAGGTGGTCGAGGCGCTGCGCAATGCGGTGGTGGCGGCCTATCCGCGCCTGTCGCATCGCTATTACGCGCTGAAAGCGCGCTGGCTGGGGTTGGAGCGGCTGCAGATCTGGGATCGCAACGCGCCCCTGCCGATGCAGGAAACCCGCATCTTTCCCTGGGAAGAGGCCCGCGCGCTGGTCAGCCGCGCCTATGACGGGTTCCACCCCGATCTGGCCGCCTTGGCCGAGCCGTTTTTCACCCAAGGCTGGATCGATGCCGCCGTCAAGGATGGCAAGGCGCCGGGCGCGTTTGCCCATCCGACGGTCAGCGATGTGCACCCCTATGTGATGCTGAACTATCTGGGCAAACCGCGCGATGTGATGACGCTGGCCCATGAGCTGGGCCATGGGGTGCATCAGCGGCTGGCGGCCGAACAGGGCGAATTGCTGTCGGCCACGCCGCTGACGCTGGCCGAAACCGCAAGCGTGTTCGGCGAGATGCTGACCTTTCGCAAGATGCTGGCCGAAGCCAGGGATCCGGCCACGCGCAAGGTGCTGCTGGCGGGCAAGGTCGAGGACATGATCAACACGGTCGTCCGCCAGATCGCGTTCTATGATTTCGAGTGCAAGCTGCACGCCGCGCGCCGGGCGGGCGAATTGACCCCCGACGACATCGGCGCGCTGTGGATGAGCGTGCAGGCCGAAAGCCTTGGGCCGGTGTTTGATTTCATGGAGGGATATGACCGCTTCTGGGCCTATATCCCGCATTTCGTGCATTCGCCTTTTTACGTCTATGCCTATGCCTTTGGCGACGGCTTGGTGAATGCGCTTTACGCCGTCTATGCCGAAGGCACGCCGGGGTTCGAGGACAAGTATTTCGCCATGCTCAGGGCTGGCGGATCGAAGCACCACAAAGAGCTGTTGGCCCCCTTTGGTCTTGACGCATCCGACCCCGCGTTCTGGGACAAGGGGTTGGCGATGATCGAGGGCTTTATCGACGAGTTGGAGGCGATGGAGGGCTGACGCCCCCCATCCCCACCCCGGCGGGGTCAGAGCCGGTTGTGCGCCCCATCGCAGAGCGGTGCCTTGGCGCTGGCCTTGCAGCCACAGAAAAAGGCGCGGCCGTCTTTTTCGGCGGTCCATTTCTGCGGCTGGAATGGCGTGCCCTTGTGCGAGCCGTCGCAAAAGGGCTGGTTTTGCGAGCGGCCGCAACTGCACCAGAAATAGGTCTTGCCTTCGGTCACATCGACCGCAAAGGGGGATTTTTGCGCAATGATCGGCGCGTCGTCTGACATCTGGCCTGCTCCTGTGGCTGGATTTTCGGCACCACCAGATGGGTCGCGCGGGCCTTGCGTCAATCCAGATCGGTCCAGGGCCATGGCTTGACCGGCGAGGCGGCCGATTGATAGCGCGCGGCCTTGGCCATCCAGATGCCCAGATCGGTGCCGAAATTGGCCAGTCGTTGGTTCTTTTCGCCGGTGTTGACCAGCATGATGATGAATTGCACCACCGTCAGAACCGCCAGCACCGTGTGGCTCAGGCTGAGCATGATCGAGATCAGCACCAAATACAGAAAGCGAAGCCCCATCGACTCCTTGGGCGTATCGGGCTGTTCACCCGTCAACCGCCCCGCAAACTGCGCATCCTCGTTACGATCCATCCCCGACACCTTTCGTCTTGAGCCATGCAAATACCGCGTCGATGGCAACCTGTGTGCCGCGCGCGGCCTCCAGAGGATAGGCGAATTCGGCGCCGTCGAGAAGGGTGGCAGCAAAAGCTTCGACCTGACGGGCGTATTGCCGCGCATCGGGAAAGGCAAAGACGCGGTCGGGCTCCCCGTCGGCAGCCAAGATCACATCGGCCTGACCATATTGGCCGGGGTTGAACGGGGCCATCACCGACAGGCGGGCACGGCTGCCTTCGAAGACCATGGCCTGATAGCGGGTGGTGCGCATCGAGACATGGAAGGAGAAGCGGATATCGCCCGCGCGTGCCTGCACCCAGGCCGAGGTATCGACGCCATTTTCGATGATCGCGTCCGCCCACAGGATTTCCGGCTCAAGCCCCGTGGCGAAGCGGAAAGCGCCGATGGGATAGACCCCCACATCGCGCAGCGCGCCGCCCGCCAGATCGGCCGACAACCGGATGTTGCCCGGATCGTCCAGACCATAGGTGAAGACGCCCGTGACACTGTACAGCGCGCCCAGCGTGCCCTTGGCGATCAGATCGCGCACAAGGGCCCATTGCGGGTGATGGGCGGGCATCCAGGCTTCGGCGATCAGACATCCGGTGGCCTCACGCGCCGCAATGAGCGCGTCGAAATCGGCCGCGCACAGCGCGATGGGTTTTTCGCACAAGACAGCCTTGCCCGCTTGCGCCGCGCGGATCGACCAGTCGACATGCAGCGCATTGGGCAGCGGGATATAGACCGCGTCGATGCCCGGATCGGCCAGAAGCGCGTCATAGCTGTCATGGATGACCAGGCCCGGCGCGATGGCGGCGAAGGGTTCGGCGCGCGCCGGGTCGCGGGTGGCCACCGCCACAAGCCGCGACCGGCGTGCCTCGTTCAAGGCAGGGGCCATGGTTTTCAGCGCAAAGCCGGATGCGCCCAGAATGCCCCAGCGGATATGGTCCGTCATCTATAGTCCCTCCGATTGCCACGACCCTGTCGGATGCGCACAGGAACAGGCGGCACGCCGGAACGCAAGACGGCGCGAGGATCGCCCCCGCGCCGCCAAACACGCATCAGCCGCAGAGATCAGGCGCTGGCCAGCATCCCTTGGTCCCGGGCCAGGTCGCGCATGCGCTTTTGCAGCTTTTCAAAGGCGCGCACCTCGATCTGGCGGATGCGTTCGCGGCTGACATTGTAGACGGCCGACAGATCCTCGAGCGTGACGGGGTCGTCGCGCAGGCGGCGCTGGGTCAGGATTTCCCGCTCGCGCGTGTTCAGGACCGTCATGGCATCAGCCATCAAGGCCATCCGGCTTTCATATTCCTCGCGCTCGGCATAATCGCCGGCCTGATCGGCATCGGTGTCTTCCAGCCAGTCTTGCCATTGCGTCGATCCATCCTCATCCGCGCCGATCGTGGCATTCAGCGAGGCATCCCCCCCCGACAGACGGCGGTTCATCGAAATGACCTCAACCTCGGTCACGCCCAGATCATGGGCGATGCGCGCGACATTTTCGGGCCGCAAATCGCCTTCTTCCAGCGCACCGATGCGCGCCTTGGCCTTGCGCAGGTTGAAAAACAGCTTTTTCTGCGCGCTGGTGGTGCCCAGCTTGACCAGCGACCAGGACCGCAGGACATATTCCTGGATCGAGGCGCGGATCCACCACATCGCATAGGTGGCAAGGCGAAAGCCCTTTTCGGGGTCGAATTTCTTGACCGCCTGCATCAGGCCGACATTCGCCTCCGAGATCACCTCGGCCTGCGGCAGACCGTAGCCGCGATAGCCCATCGCGATCTTGGCGGCCAGACGCAGATGCGAGGTGACAAGCTTGTGGGCCGCGTTGCGGTCCTGATCTTCGACCCAGCGCTTGGCAAGCATGTATTCCTCTTCGGGTTCCAGCATCGGGAAACGCCGGATTTCCTGAAGATAGCGGTTGAGCCCCTGTTCGGGCGATGGCGCTGGAAGATTGGCATAACTGGTCATGGGTATGGACCCCCTGTCAGGTTCCGATGACATTCATGTAAAGCGCGTTAACTTATCGTCAAGAGGCGGAAGTGAACTGTTGGGTTCAGATAATGATCCCCGCGCCCGCCCGCAACAAGTCGCATTTGCGTGAGCTCACCGGGCTGTGTGCGGATGTTACAGACGCGCCGCGCGCAGGGCCTGTATCAGGGCGTCCATATCGGCGGGCAGATCGGCGATGAATTCCATCTCGTCCCCCGTGACGGGATGAACAAACCCCAGCCGCGCCGCATGCAACGCCTGCCGCGAAAAGCCATTCAGCGCGCGGGCCAGATCGGCGCCCACCAGCTTGTCGGAAATGCGCCTGCTGCCCCCATAGACCGGATCGCCCAGAAGCGCATGGCCCACATGGGTCATGTGCACCCTGATCTGATGGGTGCGCCCGGTTTCCAGGCGGCACGAAACCCGCGCCACGGGGCCCAGCGCCTCGTCCACGCGCACCCTTGTGACGGCGTGGCGGCCGCCCTGAAACAGCACGGCCTGACGTTGGCGGTCGGTCTTGTGGCGGGCCAGCTGGGTGGTGATCTTGAGAATGCCGCCCAGCTCGAAATTGACGCCGCGCACCCCGTTCAGGCGCGGATCCCCCGCATCGGGCACGCCATGGCACAGCGCGATGTATTCGCGTTCGATCGAATGATCGGCAAATTGCGCCGCCAGCCCATGATGGGCGCGGTCCGATTTCGCCACCACGAGCAGCCCGCTGGTATCCTTGTCGATCCGATGCACGATGCCGGGGCGCTTTTCGCCGCCGATGCCTGACAGCTTGCCACCGAAATGATGCAAGAGCGCATTGACCAGCGTGCCGCCGGGCGATCCGGGCGCGGGATGGACAACCATGCCCGCGGGCTTGTCGATCACGATCAGATCCTCGTCTTCGTGAACGATGGAGAGCGCTATGGCCTCGGGGGCTGTGTCGGTCTGTATTGCGTCGTGCACGGTGATGGTGACGCTGTCGTCTTGCGACACGCGGGCGCGCAGATCGGTCACGACCACGCCATTGACCGCCACGGCCCCCTCGGCAATCAGCCGCGCAAGCCGCGAGCGGCTGAGCGCTTCGTCCTCTGGCACGGCGTCGCCCAGTGCCTTATCAAGGCGGCTGGCCGGGTCCGGGCCGATCAGGACCGTAACGATGCGAGTGGCCAAAGCCATGAAAACGCCCCCTGACGCGGAATTGCCCGAAACGCTGCCCGCCTCCTTGCGATTTCTCAAGGGGTTGGTGACGGTGCTGACCGCGGTGATGATCCTTGGCGTCTTAACCATCGTTGCGCTGCTTGTCATCCGGCTGAACGCAGGGTCTGCCCCCCTGCTGGTCGCGCCGGGCAATTTCACGCTGCCCGATGGCGTGGGTGCCGTGGGCATCAGCGTGATCGATGGCTTCAGCGTGATCGTGGGCGATGATGGTGTGATCCGGGTGTATGACAGCGAAACCTTTGCGCCGGTGCAGGAATTTCGCATCGGCCCATAAGCGGGCCCGTGGCCCGGCCGCAACGGGCGATCGCGCGCGGGAGGCGCCGTTCGGGCCGACGGCCGGCAGCGAAGGAAAATCGGACAAACGTTCGGTTTTTTGTCTGTTGCCCGCCGATCCGCCTTGCCAATCCGCCAAGAAAACCTAACCCTCGGACGGACAAAACCGAACGGAGGGACACCGGAAATGACATGGCTTGCATCCTCGGTCATGGGGCGGCGCGGCGTGGCGCAGGCGCGCGAGGGCGCGCATCATCATCTGAGCGAAAGCGCACAAGGAACCTATCATTACGTCTATGGGCCCTATGCCAGCCCGGTGATGACCATCGCGCCGGGTGATGTCGTGGCGGTCGAAACGCTGGACGCCTTTGGCGGTGCCGTGAAAACCGAAGCCGATCTGCCGTCAAAGGTGCTGAACATGCCCTTTGTGAACCCGCAAAACGGCCCGATTGCGGTCAAGGGGGCGCAAAAGGGGGATGTTCTGGCGGTGTATGTCAAAAGCCTTTTGCCGCGCGGGCCGCAACCGGTTGGCACGACAGCCTTGATCCCCGATTTCGGCGGGCTTGTCGCCAGCAGCCTGACGCATCTGAACGCCCCCATCCCCGAGCGCGTCAAGAAGATGGTGGTCACCGAGGATGGGGTGCAATTCTCGGACAAGATCACCCTGCCCTACGAGCCTTTCGTGGGCACGATGGGGGTATCGCCCCAGCTTGAGGCGATCTCGTCTCTGGTGCCTGACTATTACGGCGGCAACATGGATTTGCCCGATGTGGCACCGGGCGCGGTGATCTATTTCCCCGTGCAGCGCGATGAGGCGTTTTTCTATATCGGCGATTGCCATGGCCGGCAGGGTGACGGCGAATTGTGCGGCGTGGCGGTGGAAATTCCCGCCACGGTGACGGTCCAGATCGACCTGATCAAGGGCTGGTCCATCCCCGGTGTGCGGCTGGAAACCGAAGACTTCATCATGGCCGTCGGCAGCGCCCGCCCGATGGAGGATGCGGCCCGGATGGCTTACCGCGACCTGATCCGTTGGATGGTGGAGGATTACGGCTTTGAGCAATCAGAGGCCTATTTCCTTGCGACACAGGCTGGAAAGATGCGTGTGGGCAACATGGTGGACCCGAAATATTCGCTGGGTGCATCGATGCTGAAGACTTATCTGGGCTAAGCCCGGCGAACAAAGGGTGGAAAGATGGATCTTGGATTAAAGGGCCTGCGGGCGCTGGTCACGGGCGGCACCAAGGGGATCGGGCTGAAATGCGCCGAAATCTTTGCCGCCGAGGGTGCCTCTGTTTCGGTGTGTGCGCGCGATGCCACAGGCGTGACAGCCACCGTCGAAGCGCTCAAGGCCAAGGGTGGCCATGCGTTTGGGCGCGCGGTCGATGTGTCCAATGCCCATGCCCTCAGGGCATGGGTGCAAGACAGCGCCGCCGCCTTGGGCGGCATCGACATCATCGTGGCCAATGTCTCGGCGCTGGCGGTTGCGGATGATGAGGCGGCATGGCAGGCCGGCTATGAGACGGACATGATGCATTCCGTGCGTCTGGTGAACGCAGCCCTGCCCTGGCTGGAAAAATCAACGGCGGGGTCGATCACGCTGATCTCGTCGGTGTCGGGGCGCGAGGTGGATTTCACCGGCCCGGCCTATGGCGCCTTCAAGGCGGCCCTGGTGCATTATGCGCAAGGTCTGGCGATGAAACTGGCGCCCAAGGGCATCCGCGCCAACACCGTATCGCCCGGCAACACCTATTTCGACGGCGGCATCTGGCAGTCGATCGAAAGAAACAACCCCGCCCTGTTTGCGGAAGCCCTGGGGATGAACCCGATGGGCCGGATGGCACGGCCCGAAGAAATCGCGCGGGGCGTGGTGTTTCTTGCCTCGCCCGCGTCGAGCTTTACCAGCGGCACCAATCTGGTGATCGATGGTGCGCTGACCAAGGGCGTGCAGCTCTGAGCGGTTTATCTTGAAAAGATCTCTGGCCCTGTCACCACGGTGACGGGGCCATCGAGAAGGTGACCCGCCTGAGCAAAGAACCCCTTGGACCCCGCCCCATCATTGTGCCGATCCATGGCCGCGCTGTCGGCAAAGCGTTCATGGGTGACAAAAAGGCAAGGGTCGCTTGCGGATTGCGTGACATAGAAGCTGACCGTGTCAGGTTCTTGCGCCCGGACATGCGCGCCCACCTGCAACAGGGCCGCTTTCACCGTGGCTTCGTGGCCGGGTCTGGCCCGCAAAATGGCGGTCAGTGTGTGCATGAACGGCTCCTTTTGGGGCGATCAGGCGGTCAGGCGGTCAGGCCCAGATCAGCCATCATCTTGTCGCGCATGATGAATTTTTGTGGCTTGCCCGTGACCGTCATCGGCATTTCGGTTACAAAGCGGATGTAGCGCGGCACCTTGTAATGCGCGACCTTGCCGCGACACCAATCGCGCAAGGTGTCTTCGGTCAGGGTGGCACCGGGGCGCAAGATCAGCCATGCCGCGACCTCTTCGCCATATTTGGCGTCGGGGATGCCAAAGACCTGGGCCTGCGAGATATCGGGATGGGTGGACAGGAATTCCTCGACCTCGGCGGGATAGACGTTTTCGCCGCCACGGATCAGCATGTCCTTGGACCGGCCGGTGATGCGGCAATAGCCCTCGGCGTCGATGGTGGCCAGATCGCCCGTATGCATCCAGCCGCGCTGGATCGTCTCGGCGGTGCGTTCGGGGTCGTTCCAATAGCCCTTCATCACCAGATAGCCGCGCGTCAGCAATTCGCCCTGCTGGCCCACGGGCAGGGTGCGGCCATCGGGCCCGACGACCTTGCATTCGGCATGGGGCTGGATGCGGCCCACGGTCGACACAAGGCGGTCCACCGGATCATCGACGGCGGATTGAAAGGAAATCGGGCTGGTTTCGGTCATGCCGTAGCCGATGGTGATCTGGCGGCAATGCATGCGTTCCATCACCCGCCGCATCAGCGGTTCGGGGCATGGCGCGCCGGCCATGATGCCGGTGCGCAGGGATCGCATGTCGAAGCTGTCGAACTCGGGATGATCGAGCATGGCCTGAAACATCGTCGGCACGCCGTGAACGGCCGCGCAGGCTTCGGCATCGATGGCGGCCAGCGTATCGCGGGCATCAAAGGATTCACCGGGAATGACCATCGCCACGCCATAGGAACAGGCCGCCAGATTGCCCAGAACCATGCCGAAGCAATGATAGAAGGGCACGGGAATGCACAACCCCTCGCCCGGTTGCAGCCGCATGGCCCGTGCGGTCGAGATGGCGTTGTTCACGATGTTGCGGTGGCTCAGCGTTGCGCCCTTGGGCGCGCCCGTGGTGCCGCTTGTGAACTGGATGTTGATGGCATCATCGGGGTTCAGGGTGGCGCTGATCGCATCCAGTCGGGTGCGCAGCGCGCGATTGCCACGGTCCATGACCTCGTCAAAGGCAAAGGCCCCGGGGCGCGGTTTGGGCCCCAACTGCACCACGCTGCGCAAGGCAGGAAGCCGCGCGGCGTGCAACCGGCCCGGCGGGCAGCTTGCCATTTCAGGTGCGAGTTCCGTCAGCATCGCCATGTAGTTGGACGATTTGAACTGCGGTGCCACGATCAGGGCGGACACGCCCGCCTTGTTCAGCGCATATTCCAGTTCCGATGTGCGATAGGCCGGGTTGATGTTCACCAGAATCGCGCCGATCCGGGCCGTGGCGAATTGCGCCAGCAGCCATTCGGGACGGTTGGGCGACCAGATGCCGACCCGGTCGCCCTTGTAGACGCCGACCGAGAGCAGACCCGCCGCCAGACGGTCGATCAGCCGGGCAAATTCATCATAGCTCCAGCGATCACCGGTCTGCCGAAAGACGGCCGCCGTGCGCGCGCCATGCCGGCGCACCACCTCGGCCAGAAATGCGGGGATCGTCGCGTCGATCAGCGGGCGGTCGGTGGAACCCGCCACATGCGACAATCCATTGGCTGGCCGGATGCCCGGCCGCGATGTGACCCTTGCCGACATGTTCCCAAGCCCTTTCCAGACTTACAGTTTGCGCCAGTCACCAGCCTGTTCAAAGGCGCCGGCGGCGCGATAGATCGTGCTTTCCTCGTAACGCCGGCCGACCAATTGCAGCCCGACAGGCAGCCCATCCACCATGCCGCAGGGGATCGACATCGCCGGGTGACCGGTCACATCGAAGGGCGCGGTATTGGCCAGCATCTCGAAGGCCCGCTGGCACCACAGCTCAAGGCTGGCATCGGCGGGCGGCAAGGGGGTCGCCTTCATCGGCGTGGTCGGCATGAGCAACAGATCATAAGAGGCAAAGACCTTGTTGTATTCCTCGCGCAGTTGCCGCGACAGGTTCTGGGCCTTGGCATAATAGCGCCCGCGCGTGTGCTTGAGGTGATACTGACCGACCAGCATCGAAATCTTCAAGGTATCCGACAGCTCATCGGCGCGGCTGCGCCAGTTCGAATGATAATCCAGCAAGGATGTGGTATAAAGCCCCTCCCACCCCGTGCCAAAACCATTGCCCAGCATCATCTGGTTGGTCAGGCCCTCAAGCCCGATCGGGGTCCAGATCGAAATGCCATGCAGGTGCCATGGGATGGAAATCTCGTCCACGGTGGCCCCCAGACGGCGGAACATGTCGGCCCCGGCGCGAACCTTGGCATCCACGCCCGCCTCGGATTGTGCGTGGCCAAAGCCCTCCTTGACGATCCCGATCCGCAAGCCGGACACACCGCGGTTGACCGCAGCGGTGTAGCGGTCGGTGACCACGTCATACTGGCGCGGGTCAAGGCCATCGGCCCCGGCGATCACTTCCAGCATCAAGGCGTTGTCCATCACGGTCTGCGTCATCGGCCCTGCATGGTCGATGGTGTTCTCGATCGGCATGATGCCGGAATAGGGCACCAGACCATGGGTCGGCTTCATCCCGTAGACACCACAAAAAGAGGCCGGCATGCGGATCGAGCCACCCTGATCGCCGCCGATGGCCATATCGACCAGCCCCGCCCCGACCAGCGCGCCAGAGCCCGACGAAGACCCCCCCGCCGAATAGCCCGGCTTGTGCGGGTTATGAACCGCCCCCGTTGCGTTGGTATGGCTGCCGCCCGAGAGACAGAAATATTCGCAATGCGCCTTGCCGACGATGGTGGCGCCCGCATCCAGAAGCCGCGTCACGATCGTGGCATCGATGTCGGGGGTATATCCCTTGAGCGTGGATGCGCCGTTCATCATCGGCACACCGGCCAGACAGACGTTGTCTTTCAAGGCGACGCTGCGCCCCAACAAGGGACCGCGCGGCGCGCCCTTGATCTCGGTCTTGACATACCATGCGTTCATCGGATTTTCGTCCGCGGTCGGCCGATGGCCCGACGTGCGCGGGTAGAGAACCGGCGGCAGATAATCGGGCAGCGCGTCGACCACATCATAGGCATCAAGCGTGCCTTGCATCACATCAAGAAATTCCTGAATGCGGGCATCCGACATGTTCATGCCCAATTCGGCCACGATCGCCTTCATCTGGGAATGGGTGGGGCGCTGGACGGTCATGTAGGACATCCTTTGTTGCAGCGGTGCCGGTGCGGTGGCGCGGTGAGCTGGGGTTTGAGGCTGGGCTTTGGGCGCGTGCGGCTGTGCGGGCGGCGCAGACGCGCGGTCGGCCGTGGACGCGGTGGCAATCTTGGGCGCAGGTTTGGCGGTTTTGCCCGCGCCCGCCCCAAAGCCGGTGAATTCTTCGATCAAGGCAGGATCGGCGGCCTCGGACCCGGCCACCTCGCCCATGATCTTGCCCTTCTGGATCAGCAAGACCCGGTGCGACAGGGCCGTGATGAAATCGAGGCTTTGTTCGACCAGAACGATGCTGAGCCCCTCACGGCGGTTGAGTTCCTTCAGAAGATCGATGATTTCGTCGATGATCGAGGGTTGGATGCCCTCGGTCGGTTCATCAAGCAAGATCAGGTCCGGTTCCGAGACCAGACAGCGTGCCAGCGCGAGCAATTGCTGCTCACCGCCCGACAGCGCGCCACCCTCACGGTCCAATAGACGTTCAAGGCGGGGAAAATCCGCCATGACGCGGTCGATGGCGCTGTCTTCGTCCATGTCATGGGCTGCGACACCCATCCGCAGATTGTCGCGCACGCTGAGGTTTGGGAAAATGCCCCGCCCTTGGGGCACATAGCCGATGCCCAGCTGCGCCCGGCCCGATGACCGGGTGCGCGCCATGTCCTGCCCGTCAAAGACCATGCTGCCGGCGGTGGCCGGGATGATCCCCATCAGGGTTTTCAAAAGCGTGGACTTGCCCATGCCATTATGGCCCAGCACGCCCAGAATCTCGCCCTCGTTGACGGTCAGATCCACGCCATGCAACACCGGCACCCGGCCGTAACCGGCCCGCAGGCCCGATACCTTCAAAAGCGCGCTCATGCCCGATGCCCCAGATAAACTTCGCGCGCGCGCTTGTCCGCCGAGATGGCGTCCATCGTATCCTCCATCAGGATGCGGCCCTCGTGAAACAGCGTGACCGTGCGCGAGATCATGCGGATGAACTGCATGTCATGTTCGACCACGATCAAGGCCGATGTCTTGTTGATCTCTTCGATCAATTCGGCCGTGCGAAAGGTTTCATCATGCGTCATGCCGGCGGCGGGTTCGTCGAGCAGCACCAGCCATGGTTCGGCCGCGACCACCATGCCCAATTCCACCCATTGCCGCTGACCATGCGCAAGACGCCCCAGTTGCATCCGGCGGATATCGCCCAGACGCAGCCGTTCGATGGTGTCCGCCGTCACCGCACGCGTGCGCCGTTCATCATGCCAGCGACGGGCCGAGATCCAGATGTTTTCCTCGGCCGTCAGCCCGTCAAAGACATTTGGAACCTGTGTCTTGATCCCCACGCCAAGGCTGGCCACCTCAAAGGGTTCCGCCCCGGTCATGGCCTGTCCGCGGATCATCACCTCACCGGCGCTGGGGGTCAGTTGGCCGGTCAGACATTTGAAAAACGTCGATTTGCCCGCACCGTTCGGGCCGATCAGGCAACGCAATTCACGGTCGAACAGGGTGAAATCGACCTGGTCGACCGCCCGCACGCCACCGAAATGCATGCACAGCCCACGCGTTTCCAGCACCACATCGCCACGTTGCCGTGTCATTCCGTTCCCTCCGCCCGCGCGCCACGGCGGCGGCGCACGCGCACCGGAGCCGTCTTGCGGCGCGCGTTCACCCAATCGATCACCGTCGGGGCGACGCCCTTGGGCACCAAAAGCACGAAGACGATCAAGATGGCGCCCAGCACCAGATTGTTGTTCAACACGCTTTGGCCACCCAGCGCCGAGGTCAGGTAGAACAAGGCAAATGTTGCCCCGATTGGCCCGATCAGCGTGCCGCGCCCACCCACGATGACCCAGATGATCGTGAGCGCCGCATTGTAGAGGTTGAACACATCGGGTGTGATCCGTCCCACGCCATTGCAAAACAGCACCCCGCCAATGGCGGCGATGCCCGCGCCGATCGTGAAGATGCCCAGCTTGTAAAGCCGCGAGTCGTACCCAAGCAACTCGGCGCGCAATTCGTTCTCGCGGATCGCCACGCAGACGCGGCCGAATTTGGTGTTCACCAGCCAGCCCGCGAAAACATAACAGATGATGAGCGCCGCCATGGCGACATAAAAGACATGTTCGGGAAACAGGAACTGGCTGGTGTTCCATGGCAGGTTGATGGGCGGCGATGACACACCGTTGAACCCACCCAGCAAGGCGTTGCCGATCTTGTATTCCGGGCCGGATGTGCGCCGGATCAAGGAAAAGAAGATCAACGTGACCGTCAGCGTGATCACGCCCAGATAAACGTCGGACACCCGGCCAAAAAAGATGAAATAGCCCAGCGCCGCCGCAAAGGCCGAGGTGACCAGCACCGCCATCACGATGGCCCAGGTCGAGCCGCCGAAATTGATCGCGGAAATGGTGTAGACATATGCGCCCAGCCCGAAAAAGGCGACCTGCCCAAAGCACAAGATGCCGCCATAGCCCCAGATCAGCGCAAGGCTGAGCGCAAGCACGGCCAGCGCGATGGCGGTGGTCAGGTTGATGATGGTGAACAGTTGCAGCACCTGGGGTGCGACAAACATGAACACCAACCCCAACAGGGCGTAGAAAAAGGTCGGGCGCATCTGGCGCAACATGCCGCTGTTCATAGCGATTTCCGGAAAAAGCGGCCGGTGATCCCGCGCGGCATCAGACGCAGCAGAAGGATGGCGGCCAGCAGAAGCGCAATCTCACCGAAGGTCGATCCCGCGATGAAGGTGAAGATACCGTTCAGCCCCCCCAGCAGGACCGAGCCCGTCGCGGTCCCCGCAAGAATGGCCGAGCCGCCCGAAATCACCGTGATGAAGGCCTTGGCGATGTAGGTGGCCCCGATGGTGGGCAAGACCCCGGTCATCGGTGCCAGCAAGGCCCCCGCCAACCCCGATACTGCGGCGCCCAAGCCAAAGGTGATCATGTAGATGCGGCTGGTCGAGACCCCCAAAGACGAGGCCATCTGTGCGTTCTGCATCGTGCCGCGCGCCAGGAGCCCCAGCTTGGTGAACCGCAGCGTCAGCCAGACCAGAACCAGAAGGACAAGCGTGATCAGGATCAAGAACAGCTCATATCCCGACGCCGAATAAGACCCGATGCGGATCGCCCCAAGGGGTGGCGCCACGGTCGTCGCGGTGGAGGCGCCGAAGATCGACGTGACAAGCCCCACCAGCAACAGCGACAAGCCCCATGTGGCCAGCAGCGTATCGACCATCCGGCCATAGAGCCAGCGGATCAGCAATCGTTCCACGATCACACCGATGATGCCCACCACCAGGGGCGCGACAATCAGCATGGCCACCCAGATGTTCACACCCGCATTGGTCGCCACGACGACGGTGTAGCCCCCCAGCATCAGGAATTCTCCATGTGCCAGGTTGATCACACGCATCATGCCAAAGATGATCGCAAGGCCCAGACTGATCAGCGCGAGGTTCGCGATGACATAAGCCAGTTGCAGGCCGATCGCAGCAACGAGATCCAAGGGGCTCTCCGTCAATGTCTGGGCCGCGGCGGAACCATCGGGTTGCGGGCGCGGGGCGCGTCGGTAGAGCCGCCGGGGTCAAACGCCCCCGGCGGCAAGTCGGCGTGGCAGAGCCTGTGGATCAATCGATCCCGGCGGCCGCCAGTCCATTTTCGAAGTAGAAGGTCGACAGGGTCGGATCGGCATTCAGATCGCACACAAGCTGCGTGTCGGAGGGCGGTTGCGCCTCGTAGCTTTCGACGATGTTGAATTCCTGATCCTGCAATTCGCCCAGCACGACGTTCTGGATCGCGTGGTTGGTCTGCGGGTCGATGGTGATCGGGCCGGAGGGTCCGTTGAAGGTCAGACCGGATTTCAGCGCCGCCGACACTTCGGCATGATCGATGCTGCCGGCCAGCTTGACGGCTTCTGCCCAGAGCATCGCACCCTCGTAGGAGCGCACGCTCAATTCGTTCATCGTTGCGCGGTTTGCGCCGAATTTTGCGTCCATCCGCGCAAGGAAGGCCGCGTTTTCGGCATTCTGCACGCCTTCGAAGTAGGAATAGGCCGCCAGGAGCCCGTTGCCTTCCTCGGCCGAGATCAGCTTGTGCTCGTTGCCGATCCCGAAGGTGGTCGAGGCGATCGGGATCTCCGCATTCATGCCGGCCGCGGCATACTGACGGTAGAACGACACATGCGCGCCACCCACAAGGCCCGAGAACACCAGATCGGGCTTGGCTTGCTGGATCTTGTTGATCGTGGGTCCGAAATTCGTGACGTCGAGCGGGAAGAATTCGATCGCAACGGTTTCGCCGCCGTTCTCACGCACGAAACGGTCCACCCATTGCGCGATGATCTGGCCATAATTGTAGTCTGCCGCGATGATGTAGGCTTTCTTGCCCCATTTGTTCATCGCATAGGGCACGACCTTTGCCACCGTCTGCGCCGGCGTGGAGCCCGTGCAGAAGTTGTTGAAGTCGCACACGCCGCCTTCGTATTGGGTGTTGTAGAAATACATGGTGCGAAAGCGCGCAAGCGTCGGGCGGATCGCTTCACGGCTGGCCGAGGTGATGCCACCATGCACCGTTGCGGCGCGGTCGCCCGCGGCGGCTTGGGTCGCATACTGGGTGTAGAACTGGATGGTGGACTGAGCGTCATACATCTTCAGCTCGACCTCCTGGCCCAGCAGACCGCCCGCCGCGTTGATATCGTCGATGGCAAGGCTGGTGGCGTCGGCCATCGCGGTGCCGTAGATATCAAGGCCCCCCGACAGATCGAGGATGGAGGCAAAGAGGATCTTGTCGCTGCCCTGTGCGCGCCCGATGATCGGAGCCGAAGACAAGGCCAGCGCCGAGGACCCTGCAAGGAAGCTTCTACGCGAAAAAGTCATAGCGGTCTTTCTCCTGTTGGTGTGTTGCATCTGCGGTGTCCCCTGCGGGGAAAACCGCGTGATCAGTCCTTGGACTCAGACGGTTTTTCATCCGTTTTCTTGGTGCGGGCTGCCCCGCTGCTGCGGCGATCGAGTTGTGCGGCGACGCCGCGCACCCCGTCACCGATATTCATGCCCACCTCTTCGCCCAGTCTCTGGACAGCGGGCAATTGCAGGGCCATCGACAAGACACCATCGACCAGTTGGTTGACCGTGCCGCCCTCGCTGCTGCCGCCACCTTCGCCACCAGCGGTGCCCGAACGGCCCATTCCGGTGATGTGGTTGATGCGGATGCTTTCGATTTTTTCGGCGGGCTTGAGCATGCGCTCGACCACATCGGGAAGGGTGCGAATGCGCGCCTCGTCAAGCTTCATGGCCATCAGTTCGGAGCTTTGCGTGTTTTCGGCGGTGATGACCGCCGACCGGCCCTCGGCCTCGGCAATCAGCTTGGCCTTTTGCGCTTGTGCACGCTCCAGCATGGCCTTGGCTTCTGCTTCGGCCATGGCCAGCATCGTGCCGACTTCGGACCGCACGCGGGTGTCGTCGACCTCGGCCTGTTCGGCCGCTCTGATCAAGGCCAGAACCTTGTCGCGGTCTGCCGCGGCTTGTTCGCGGATGGTGCGCACCTTTTCCTCTGCCTCGGCCCCGGCTGCGGTGGCGGCGATGGCTTCGGCTTCGGCATGGGCTTCTTCGACACGCTTTGCGGCCAGCCGCACGGCGTTTTCGGTCCTGGTCAGCGCGGTGGCCAATTCCGCGGCAAGTGTCTTTTCGCGCAATTCGCGGTCTTTGCCGATCTCGGTCAGGCGCACTTCGCGTTCACGCGAAATGCGGGCCGCCTCGCGGCGCTTTTCGGATGCTGCCTGTTCTTCGGCGGTTTCCGCCATCGACCGCGAGCGCGCGATTTCGATCTCGCGATGCTGGGTGATCATCGCCTCTTCTTCTTCGCGGCTGATCGTGAGCTTGCGCTTGGTGGCATCAAGCTGGCTTTGACGCACGGCCACCTCGGCATCGGCTTCGATCACGGCGCGCTCTTTCTTGTTGACCGCGATGATCTCGGCCAAACGACGCATGCCAAGCGCGTTGAACGCGTTGTTTTCGTCGAGCGCGTGGAATGGCGTCTGGTCGATCCGCGTCAGCGACACGGATTCGAGCAGCAGACCGTTTTGCGCCAGATTGTCGGACAGCACCTCCGAGACCTCGCGCGCGAAGGCCGCGCGATTGTCTTGCAGCTCATCCATCGTGTAGCGCGCGGCGACCGACAGCATGGCGTCGACCAGCTTGCCCTCAAGGATTTCCGCCAGATCGGCCGACCGAAAGGATTTGCCCGCCAATGCCTGCGCGGCGGTGGCGACGCCTTCGGCCGAGGCCCGAACGCGGACATAGAATTCCGCCCCGATGTCGACGCGCAAGCGGTCCCGCGTGATGATGGATTTCGGCCCCAACCGCTCGATCTCGAGCTTGGTGGTGCGCATGTTGACCTCGGATACCTTGTGCAAGAAGGGCAAGGCAATGCAGCCCCCATCCAGCACGACCCTTTGGCCACCGGCACCTGTCCGTACAAGGCTGACCTCGCGGGTGGCCTTGCGATAGTAGCGGTTGAGGAAAAGAATACCCAGTATGACGACGATAAGAAGGATGACGAGGCTTACGAACACCAGCATCAGACGCGCTCCCGTTCAGGCTGGCCTGTCGATCAGTCAGACCGCAGAACCTTGTTGGACCGAACAGCCGGCTCATTAATTGAACGTTCGTTCGATTCCGTGACCCAACGTACGCAGGGTGTGAAAAACCTGTCAATCGACAGATGCGCGCGCGTCACGAGAATTATCGATTATTTCATGTTTCGGCCGACCCCGATCTTTCGTGCAGCGATCCCCGGGCGCCGGTTGGCCCATCTGGTGCGAAAACGGGCGATCCGAAAAGGCGCGGCCGGGGTCAGATGCGCGACTCACGGCAGGCCGTTTCCAACCCGATCAAAACGCCCGCGATCATGTCGTCACGATGCATCGAGGCATAATCGGCGCGTTGGTGCATCTCGAGGTGGCTGTCGGTCGCCATCTGATCCAAGAGATCTGCGACCTGCGCGGGCAGGTAGGGAAGATGCATGAAACCGGCGACACTGTCCGGGTGATGCCCTGCGCAATGATGCAGCGTGACATAGGTTGTGGCGTTGCACAGATAGGTTCCCGCAGTTGCCGATTGACGGCACGGCAGACCCGCGGCGCGAATCGCTGCCTGCATCGCATCGGCGGGCAGCGTGGACAGATAGCCGTCGGGACCGGCTTCGATCACCTTGCCGTTCTGGCGGTGACCGATGTTGTCGGGCAGTTCGAACCATGACCAGTTCGAAGCGACCCGTTCGATCCGCAGCATCGGCTCGCCGGGCCAAAGCCCCAGCGACAAGATCACCTGTGGGCGCACATCGTCGATCAGTGCCGGCATCTGGACACACATGGCCGCGAAATCGACAGGCAAGACATGGCCGCGCACCGTCGTTCCCGCAATGCGGGTGCCGTCCAGGGCCCGCGCGATCACCTCGGATGGATTTGCGCTGCGTCCGCCATAGCCTTGAAACCCTGTGACCAAGATCATGCCGTGCCCCCCATTCGGCCGCCGGTGAGGGCGGCACCTGAGGCAAACTGGACCGCCTTTGGGCGGATGTCACTTGGCAAATGCAGCGCTGATCTTGTGCGGGAACGGGCACGGCCGCTTGGATGCGCCATCCGGCCAAGCTGTGCCGATCACAAACGGGGGCGGGGGATTTCCGTGGGTGGTACCAGCGCCCCGGCTTGAACGGGGGACCTCCTGATCCACAATCAGGCGCTCTAACCAACTGAGCTACGCCGGCACGAGGGGTGGGATAGCCAAGCGAGGGCGCGATTGCAAGGGGTCATGGCCACCACATCGCTTGCGCTTGGCCGCGTCTGCGGCTACCCCGGCCACAGGGCTTGGAGGTGCAGGACATGGGTATCAACAAGGAAAGCGAGATCGCAGCCAACCTGCAGATCGGACCGACGACGCTTGGCATGGTGCGCATCTATGTCGAAGGCGATGGTGTTGATCTGCCGCTCGATTTCGAACCCGAAGAGGCCGAGGAAATCGCCGACGAGCTGCGCGCAGCCGCCGCTCTGGCGCGCAACATGACAAAGCAAAAGCGCTAGAGCGGTCCCAGCCCCGCGCCGGGATCGCGCATCCCCTGAAGCCGCAGCGCGGCGTGTCGGGCAAAGCGCTGGATGACCGCGCGCCGCCTTGCAGGCGCCAGTTTCGTCTCGGGCCCCATGCGCAAGATCGCGGCGTCATACGCATCGGCGATGATCAGACCGGTGCCATCGGGCAAGAGGTCGGCGGGAAAATCCGCATCCACCGCCCAGAAATAGCGATCCCCCCATTCCAGATAGCCACCCCATTTCCCGTCCGAGGTGAAATCGGCGCGGCTTGATTTGCATTCGATCACCCAAAGCTCACCCTTGGGGCCCAGCGCCATGACATCCAGCCGCTTGCCCCGTTCGGGGGTGAATTCCACCAAGGTCACAAAATCATGGCCCCGCAAGTGGCGACAGACGCCGCGCGCCAAAAGCTGACCGGGGGCAACAGGATCGGGAGTGGCGGGGGAATGGGACATGGCACAAGACTGGAACAGAATGGGAACGCTGGCAAGCCATGCTGGGTACTTGCCAGCGCGGTCGCGGGGGCCTATCTGAAAGGGTGACGGCTCTGCTCTTCGCGTGCCTGTGGCAAAATTCCGGTGGCCTTAAGCATTTCCGAGGGGGCTGGCTCTGTCCGGATCCTGGTCCGGTTATCTGGCGCCCACCTGTAAAACCAGGTCCTCGGGAATTGACGCCTCCACGGTTGCTGCGGTCCCCGTCACAGCAAGACGCCGCCCCGCAAGGGGCGGCGTGTGCGCTGGCCCCCCAGCGGCGGCTTAACGGCGCTGGCGGCTCTCGCGCACCCGCACCAAGATCGCATCGCGCTGAAATTCCGGGGCGCGGTGACCGCCTTGGTCATCATCATCATCATCGTCGCCCAGCATCATGATCTGATAGCCGATCTGCACCGCGCCAAAGGTGATGGCAAAAAACACCACCAGCATCACAAGTGCGATCGGCCCTTCGGCGGTATGGGTCACCAGATGCCACAGCCCCGCCACATCAAAGACCAACAGCAAGCCCACGAACACAACCGCCAATGCAAAACCAATCAAGGCGTGACGCAAAATGAAGGCGATGTGTTTGGGCATGGCACGCATCCTTTGGCTTGGTGTCATCCAAAGGTAGCGGTCGTTGCGCCGCGCACAAGAGGGCGCGGCGCTTGATCGCGTTTGCGGCGCTGTCTTGCCCAAAAGTCAGGCAGCGTTCAGCGCCAGCCACCCGATATAGGCCGCATAGACGGCAAGAAACAAAAGACCCATGCCACGCCCGATCCGCCCCAACGTCAGCGCCCCAATGAGCAACAGCGCCGTTCCCGCCACCAGCCCAAGATCCAGCATCGACAGATCGGCCGGCACCGGGATCGGCACGATCACCGCCGTCAGACCCAGAATGGCCAGAATGTTGAACACATTCGACCCCAGCACATTGCCCAAGGCCAGCCCGGCCTCGCCACGCCGGGCGGCAATGATGCTGGTCGCCAGTTCCGGCAACGACGTGCCCACCGCAACGATGGTCAGCCCGATCAGGGTTTCACTGACGCCAAAGGCGCGCGCTATCCCCGTGGCACCCTCGACCAAGAGCCAGGCACCGCTGACCAGAATGCCCAAGCCCACCAAGAGATAAAGCGCGATCATCCCCGGCCCCATCTGCACAACTTCGGGGACAGGTTCCATCGTGGCATCGCGCCCAAGCGCGCGCCAAAGATAGACCGCCAGCGCACCCAGAAGGATCATCCCCTCGATGCGGCCGATATCGGCCCCGATCATGATCACACCGATGCCAAGAACGGTTGCCACGACCAACCAGACACGATCCTCGGTTTCGGCGGTGTCGGTCGGGATCGCGGCGATCACAGCGGCAACGCCCAAAATCAGGACGATATTGGCGATATTGGAGCCCAACACATTGCCGATCGCGATCCCCGGCGCCCCCGACAGCGCCGCCGAAAGCGACGTCAGCATCTCGGGCATGGATGTGCCAAACCCCAAGACCACCGCCCCCACGACCGCCATGGGCAATCGCATCCGCGTGGCAAACGCCACAGCACCCCGCACGAGGCCTTCGCCCCCGACCAGCAACATGGCCAGCCCGGCCACCATCATCACGGCATTCATGTCTGACTGTTCCCTTGATCCGGCGCTGGCGCATCCGCACACACGCGTTTGTGATGAGATGGGTGGCCGCCACAGGGCGGCAAGGGGGCCCGACCCGCATTATTCATGCAAGATCATTTCAGAACGCTTCGGGCCTCGCCTCACGCGCCATGTGATCGAGAACGGCGTTGACGAAACCCGGCTCGCGGCCTTCGGGGAAAAAGGCGCGCGCGACATCGACATATTCGCTGATCACCACCTTGGGCGGCGCGGCACCTTGGGTCAATTCGGCGCCCGCGGCCCGAAACAGCGCGCGCAAGGTGGGATCGATGCGTGCGATGGGCCATTTCGCCACCAGCGCCCGATCGGTCATCTGATCGATCCGGGCCTGAAAATTGACCGCATCCTCCAGCGTCTTGGCAAAGAGATCGGGGTCGCCCTCGGCCATCTCTTCGCCGTCATAGACCGCGCCAAAGCGATGGGTTTCAAACTCGCGGCGCACCGTTTGCACCATCTGACCCGAGGCTTCCATCTGAAACAGCGCCTGCACCGCATAAAGCCGCGCGGCCGAGCGCATCTGGCGGCGCTCTTCGCGGCTGATGCCCTTGGGGCGCGGCGCTGTCGCGTCTTCGCTTGTCATGATGTCGCTTTGCTTTCGGATCGGGGCTGGAAGCCGACGCCGCCTTTAGGCTTGGCAAAGGTCCGCGTCAACGCGATCAGGTGCAGGGCCGCCGCCGCCGCCCCCCCCGCGGTGTTCAGCCGCGCCGCATCGGCGCGTTCCTCGGCCTGATCGCGGGTTTCGACCGTGATGATGCCATTGCCGATGCACAGGCCCTGCAACCCCAGCATGGTCAGCGCATGGCTGCTTTCGTTGACGACCACATCGTAATGGCTGGTGGCCCCCCGGATCACACAGCCCAGCGCCACATAGCCATCGAATTCGGCCAGACGATGCGCGATGGCGATGGCCGTGGCAATCTCGAGCGAACCGGGCACCTCGATCACCTGATGGGTGGCGCCCGCCTGATCCAGAACGGCTGTCGCCGCAGCGATCTGTGCATGCGCGATGGCGGTGTAATAGGGGGCGATCACGATGGCGATCCTGACGGGCTTGTCGAACGCCGGCAGCCCCATGTCATTGTCGGAATGTCCGGCCATTATCCAAGCTCCGAGATCTTGCGGGTGCCCATGATCGACAGCCCATAGGCTTCCAGACCCACGACCTTGGGTTTGGGGGAATTGCTGAGCAAGATCATGTCGCTGATCCCCAGCGATGACAGGATCTGCGCGCCCAGCCCGTATTGGCGCAGGGTCTGGGGGCTGACCTCGTCCCCGACCACCAGCTTCATCGTCAGATCGCGCAGCAAGACCAGCACGCCGCGCCCCTCGGCCGCGATCAGGCGCATGGCATCGCCGAACTCGTCCGCCCGCCCCTTTGGGCCGACACCAACCACATCCAGCAGCGGATCCATCGCATGCATGCGCACCAGAACCGGCGCCGGCCCGCCGATGTCGCCCTTGATCAGCACGATGTGTTCGGCACCCTGCGTCTCGTCGGTGTAGATGCGCATGGTCCAGTCGCCACCGAACTCGCTGGTGATGGTCTGCTCCTGGCGCATCTTCACCAGATTGTCGTGCCGCCGGCGATAGGAAATCAGATCGCTGATCGTGCCGATCCTGAGGTTGTGGCGCTGTGCAAACGCCACCAGATCGGGCAGCCGCGCCATGCTGCCATCCTCGTTCATGATCTCGCAGATCACGCCCGAGGGGTTCAGCCCCGCCAGACGGCTGATGTCGACCGCCGCCTCCGTATGGCCCGCCCGCACCAGCACCCCGCCATCGCGGGCGCGCAGCGGAAACACATGGCCGGGCGTGGCGATATCGGCCGCGCCCCGGCTGGCATCGATCGCCACCTGCACCGTGCGCGCACGGTCCGCCGCCGAAATGCCCGTGGTCACACCTTCGCGCGCCTCGATCGACAGGGTAAAGGCCGTTTCATGGCGCGAGGAATTGTTGGTCGACATCAAGGGCAGCCCCAGCTGGTCGATCCGCGCCGATGTCATCGACAGACAGATCAGCCCGCGCCCATGGGTGGCCATGAAATTGATCGCATCGGGCGTGGCCCATTGCGCGGGGATCACCAGATCGCCCTCATTCTCGCGATCCTCATGATCGACAAGAATGAACATGTGGCCATTGCGGGCCTCTTCGAGGATTTCCTCGATCGGGGAAATCGCTTGCGACCAGTCCCGTTCGACCGGTCCCGGCTGTTCGAAGGTTTGCATCTTGCCCGTCCTCTCGCGCGAGTGTTCGCCGCCAGATAGACCATCCGCCCGGCCATGACTAGGCCGCCGCTAGGCTGGGGGCCCTGCGGCAAACAGCATCTCGCGATCGATCACACCGGCAAGGCCCGCTGCCCCCGACCAGCCCCGTTCGATCCCCGTGGCCGCGACCAGAACCACCCCATCACGCGGCAAGCGCCTGTGGGCCAGCAGGCTTGTGAGCGCCGCGCGCGTTTCGCGCCATGATGCGGTGAAACCGGGTGCGGCGCCGACCGCTTCGAACAGATCGGGATGGACCGCGGACAGATCCTGGGGCCTGCTGGGTGCATAGACTGCCGCCAAACGCTCGACCGCCCCCGACAGCGTCTCGAGCCGTTCGGCCACACCCACCGGCATCGCCACCCGTCCCGGCCTCAGATCCAGCGCATTGCCCGAAAACAAGAAGGCCACGATATCATGGCCCGATGTGGCGCGGATCGTGGCATAGGTCTGATAGGGAAGCCCAAGCCGTTTGGCCCGCGCCACACGCAGGCGGACCACCTCCAAGGGCAGGCTGGGCAAAAGCGCGCGCCGCGCCTTGGTCCAGGCCAGTTTGCGAAAGCCAAAGCCCGGCTCCATCGTCGGGCCGCCATTATGCCCCAGCCCGTGGGGCGCCCCATCCGTGGTCATGCAGCACCCCCTGCCCTCTTAGCTTCAACAATTCGCCCGCCGGAGGCATCCGACGCCCCACGCCGCGCAAGGCCGGACAAGCGATCGGCCCCTCCGGCCGCGCCGCGACGGCACAGCCGGCGCGCGCCCGACGACGGCATGGCCCCGCCATGCGCGAGGAGGGCGCCGCCCCCTCAACCCCATTCCTGCAACCGCGCCACATAGCGTGCCAGCGTGTCGATCTCGAGATTGATCCGGTCGCCCGGCGCGGTCGTGCCCCAGTTGGTCACCGCCTTGGTGTGCGGGATCAGGTTCACCCCGAAGTCCGCGCCGCTTACCTCGTTCACCGTCAGCGAGGTTCCGTTCAGCGCCACCGACCCTTTTGGCGCGATGAAGCGGGCAAGCGCATCGGGTGCGCGAAAGGTGATCCGGGTCGAAGCGCCCTCATCGTGCATCGCCACCACCTCGGCCACACCATCGACATGGCCCGACACGATATGGCCGCCCAATTCATCGCCCAGACGCAGCGCCCGTTCAAGATTGAGCCTGCGCCCCGGCACCCAATCGCCCAGCGCCGTCTTCGAGACGCTTTCCGCCGAGACATCGACCTCGAACCAGTCGGGCCCCAAAGCGGTGACCGTCAGACAGACCCCGTCGCAGGCGATCGAGGCGCCGATCTCGATTGTGGATGTGTCGTAGCCGGTGCCGATCCGAACCTTCAGATCGCCACGGTGGTCGAGCGCGCGAACCTCACCTTGATCGGTCACGATGCCTGTGAACATGGCGTTGTCCCTCTTGATCTTTCCTGCGCCCAGAAACCACGCATGCCCCCCCGCTTCAAGAGGCCGCGCCGCCGCATGGCGGGTGGCGGTGGCCATGACGACCGCCGCGCCAGCTTGCAATTTTTATCGAAATCGCATTTTTTGCGCTTTAGTTTGGTAAAAGGTCTGGCCATGGCTTGCGACAACGCCCACCGCGTCTTTCTGTTTTTGCAAGGCCCCCATGGCCCGTTCTTTGGCCAGCTGGGGCGCATGCTAGAGGCCGCTGGCGCAAGCGTTTGGCGGGTGGGCTTCAACAAGGGCGATGAGGTCTTCTGGCCCGACCGCGAAAGCTATATCGCGTTTCGCGATCCTGTCGATCGCTGGGCCGACCGCGTGGCGGCCCTGCTGAAGCAAAAGGGTGTCAGCGATCTGGTGCTTTATGGTGACACGCGCCCTATCCATGCCACGGCGATCGCGGCCGCGCGGGCATGCGCCATCACCGTGCATGTGTTCGAAGAGGGCTATCTGCGCCCCTATTGGGTGACCTATGAGCGCGGCGGGGCCAATGGGAATTCGCCGATCATGGATCTTGGGGTGGCCGACATGCGCGCCGCACTCGACGGGCTTGATCTTGATCTGCCCGATGCCCCGGCAACTTGGGGCGACATGCGCCAGCATGTCTTTTACGGGGCGCTCTATCATCACTACGTCTTTTTGCGAAACCGCAGCTATGGCCATTTCCGCCCCCACCGCGCGTTGAGCGTGGCGCAGGAATTCCGGCTCTATCTGCAGCGGCTGGCACTGATGCCGCTGCATTGGCTGGATCGGGCGCTGGCCACACGACGGATCAAGTCGGGCAGTTTTCCCTATCATCTGGTGTTGTTGCAACTGGAACATGACGCCAGCTTTCGCGATCACGGGCCCTTTGGCCGCATGGAGGATTTTCTGCGCGTGGTGATCGGGGGCTTTGCGGCGGGCGCGCCGGCACATCACCATCTGGTCTTCAAGGCCCATCCGCTGGAGGACGGGCGCACGCCGCTGCGCCGCAACATCCGCAAGATCGCCGCCGAGCATGACGTGGCCGGGCGGGTGCATTTCGTGCGCGGCGGCAAGCTGGCGCGGCTGTTGAGTGATGCGGTCTCGGCGGTGACGGTCAATTCCACGGCCGCCCAGCAAGCGCTCTGGCGCGGTCTGCCGCTCAAGGCCTTCGGGCAGGCGGTCTATCTCAAGCCGGAATTCGTCTCGAGCCAGCCGATAGAGGCATTTTTTCAAAAGCCCCTGCGCCCCGACAGCCGCGCCTATCGGGTTTACCGACAATTCCTGCTGGAAACCTCGCAGATCACCGGCAGCTTCTATTCCGCGCGGGGACGGCGGCAACTGCTGCGTCAGATCGTGGATTTGATGCTGGCGCCCGACGATCCCTATCAGGCCTTGCGCAAGGGCAGACCGGCACCGCGGCAACACCTGCGGCTGGTGCGATAAACGAGCACTGGTCACAGCGGCGCAAAATCGCTATCATACTGGAAAAAAGATAGTCCGAGGCAGGATCAGACAACAAGGAGCCACGCGGTGACATCCATGGCATCCCGCATCGCGCGCTTGGCCGCGCTTTGCGCTATCTTGGGCATGGTGACGGCTTGCAGCCTGTTGCCCCGCACGGGTCCCACGCGCAACGAATTGTTCTCGGGCGCGGTTGAGCGCGATGGCAATGCCTTTGTGGTCGAGGTCGACCAGCGCGTGACGGCGGCCACCGCCCAAGTTCCGGCGCTGGGTTTTCCCGCCGCGCTGGTCAATGCCGCGATCGCGGACACCGATGTGATCCGTCCGGGCGACACCATTTCGCTGACCATCTATGAAAACGTCACCGATGGCCTGTTGGCCGGCCAAGGTGCCGCTGCCGCCGTGATCGACGAGGTTCAGGTCGATGGATCGGGCTTCATCTTCATCCCCTATGCGGGTCGCGTTCAGGCGGCTGGCAATACGCCCGATGCGCTGCGCGAGGTGATCACCCGCAATCTGGATGAACAGACCCCTGATCCACAGGTCGTGGTGCGGCGCAGCGCGGGCGACGGGTCAACCGTGACCATAACGGGCAGCGTGGGCGCTCAGGGCGTCTATCCGATCCAGCGGCCTACCCGGACCTTGTCGGCGATGCTGGCGGCCGCCGGCGGGGTGACGGTCGACGCCGAAACCGCGCAGGTGACATTGGTGCGCGGCCCCCATCGCGGCACGATCTGGTTTCAGGACCTGTTTCGCGATCCTGCGCTCGACATCGCCTTGCGCGGGGGCGACCGGATCCTGGTCGAAGCCGATGGGCGCAGCTTCACCGCGCTGGGTGCCACGGGCAGCCAAAGTCTGGTGCCCTTTGACGCACAGGCGATCTCGGCCATCGAGGCGATCGCCTCGGTTGGCGGCTTGAACCCCAACTTTGCCGATCCCACGGGTGTTTTCGTGCTGCGCGACGAAGCCGAAACCGTCGCACGCGCCGTGGTGGGGCGGGCCGATCTGATCGGGCCGCAGCGGCTGATCTATGTGCTGGATCTGACCGCGCCGATGGGCATGTTCGAAGCGCGCGATTTCGTCATTCGCGATGGCGATACGGTCTATGTCACCGCTGCCCCGATCACCCAATGGAACAACGCCATCCGGGCGCTGACCGGAACGCTGGGTGCCGCCGGAACGGTCAGCAACGCTGTCCAGTGACCCCAAAATGGGCGCGCCAGACGATGCCTCGGCGGCTGCGCAACGCAAGCGGGGCCATGTCTTTACCGCGGGATTTCTGACGCAAGGCCGGGTGCGGCGCATCTTGACGCTGGCGGGCCATGATCTGCGGCTGGGCTGGCCGGGGCGCGGGGATGACGTGCTGGTCTGGGGCCATTCGCCCCATGCCGCGCGGGGCACCGCGATTGCCAAGCGCAGCGGCGCGCATCTGATCCGGGTCGAAGACGCATTCCTGCGCGGGCTGCACCCCGGCCGATCGGGTGGGCCGCCGCTTGGTCTGATCATCGACCGGCGCGGGATCCATTTCGACGCCGGGGCGCCATCCGATCTGGAAATCCTGCTGGCGACCCACCCGCTCGACGACCCGGCGCTTCTGGACCGGGCGCGCGCTGTCATGGCCCGCATCGCCGCCGCGCATCTGACCAAATACGCCGCGACCGACCCAGGGCTTGATCCACCCGCGCGCGATTACGTCCTCGTGATCGACCAGACGCGCGGCGATGCCGCGATCGCGCTGGGCGGGGCCAGCGCCGACAGCTTTGCCGACATGCTGACACAGGCCCGAAACGATCACCCCGGCCGGCCCATTGTGATCAAGACCCATCCCGAAACCCGCGCCGGCCATCGCCCCGGCCATTTCGACCCCGAGACCCTGCCGCCGGGCGTGATGCTGGAGGAGCGCCCGATATCGCCCCAGCGCCTTTTTGGCGGGGCGCGCGCGGTCTATTGCGTGACCTCGCTTCTGGGGTTCGAGGCGATCCTCGCGGGCCATCGCCCGGTGCTCTTCGGCGTGCCCTTCTACGCCGGATGGGGCCTGAGCGAAGACCGACGCCCGACGCCCGCGCGCCGCCAGCGCGGTCTGTCCCGCGCCCAACTGGCAGCGGCGGCGCTGATCCTTTACCCCACATGGTATGACCCTTATCGCGACCGTCTGGGCCAGATCGAGGATGCGATCGGCGCGCTTGAGGCCGAGGCGCGCGCATGGCGGGCGGATCGTGCAGGGCATGTCGCGGTGGGCATGCGCGCCTGGAAGCGCCGCCATCTGACGCAATTCTTCGGCCCGATGCGCTTTACCGATGATCCCGCCCGGGCCGCCGGCGATGGGCGGCCCGTGATGGTCTGGGCCGGGCGCGAAACGCCCGCGCTTGTCGCGGCCTGCGCGGCGGCGAAGCGCCCGCTTCAGCGGCTGGAGGACGGGTTCTTGCGGTCGCGCGGTCTTGGGGCGGAACTGGTGCCCCCCCTGTCGCTTGTCCTTGATGATCTGGGCATCTACTATGACCCGACCCGCGAAAGCCGCCTCGACCGTCTGATCGCGCAGGCCGCCGGGATGGACGCCAAAGAGCTTGCCCGCGCCCAGGCGCTGGTGGCGCGGCTGGTGGCGCTGGGGCTGACGAAATACATGCCCGGCGGTGAGACCACGCTGCCCCTGACAGGGGGGCGGCCCCTGATCCTTGTGCCGGGGCAGGTGGAGGATGACGCCTCGATCAAGCTGGGCGCGGGCGAGGTGCGCACCAATGCGGGGCTGTTGCAGCGCGCCCGCGCGCTGATGCCCGAGGCGGTGATCTTGTACAAACCCCATCCCGACGTGGTGGCGGGGCTGCGGGGCGGGGCGGTGGCCGCCGATGTGCTGGCGGCCTGTGCCGATGCGGTGCTGGAACGCGGCGATCCGGCGGCGCTATTGGCGCGGGTTGACGGGGTGGTGACGATGACCTCGGGGATGGGGTTCGAGGCGCTGTTGCGCGGCGTGCCGGTCACCTGCCTTGGCGCGCCGTTCTACGCGGGCTGGGGGCTGACCCAGGATCTGGGACCGCGCCCCGCCCATCGCCGCGCGCGCCCCAGCCTTGCCGCGCTGGCCCACGCGGCGCTGATCGCCTATCCGCGCTACCACGATCCCCTGACCGGCCTGCCCTGCCCGCCCGAGGTCGCGCTGGATCGTCTGGCCGATGGCGTGGGGCTGCGCGGGCGTCCGGGGCTGAGGGCGCTGGCCAAGCTGCAAGGGTGGTTCGCAGGGCAAAGCTGGATCTGGCGGGGATGAGAGGGGGATCCAGCCATCATGCCCGCGCTCTGCCGCGCACGGCGGGGTGAAGGCCAGAGCAGACTCATAGGCTGTGGCCACAATCTGCAATAGCCAAAGCTCATATATCACCGCTTCCTTCTTGTAAGCAGATCGTTCACCAACGGGTCCAAACCTCTCCTCCATCCCGCAGAGCAGACGCCGGGAAGAGGGGGCGCCACGGCACGCCCCCCCTACCCCATCACCACCGACAGCGACCCGATGCCGGGGATCACCACCTCGACCGTCATCCCGGGTTTCACCGGGGCGGCACCCAGCGAGGTGCCGCAGGCGATGATGTCGCCGGGGTTGAGCGTCATGTCGTGGGACAACAGGCTCACGATCTGGGGCGGCGACAAGATCATGTCGGAGGCCTCGTAGGATTGCCGCTCGCGCCCGTTGACCAGAACCTGAACCGTCAGATCACGCCAATCGAGCCCCGTGGCGATCACCGGGCCGATGGCGCCAAAGCCGTCAAAGCCCTTGGCGCGTGTCCATTGCGGGAAGGACGGATCGGCAAAGAGCACGCCCAGCGATGTGAAATCATTGACGCAAGTGTAGCCAAGGATCGCGGCTTGTGCCGCCTCGGGGGGGATGGCCTTGCAGGTCTGGCCGATGACGATGCCCAATTCGCCCTCGAACACGACGCGCCCCGCCGCCTCGGGGATGGTGACGGTGGCCCCCGGCCCCGCCAGCGCGCTGTCGGGCTTGAGGAAGTAAAGCGGATGGGTCGGGTGGGCATGGCCACCCTTTTCGGCGGCGGCCTTGAAATTGTTCCAAAGCCCGATGAATTTGCCGGGTACGACCGGCGGCAGCAGGGTGATCTGTGACAGCGGCACAGGCGCGCCTGTCACCGTGGCCGAGCCCAGGCCTGCGCGCGGCTCAAGGCTGTCTTGCACGATGACGCCGATGATCGCCTCACCCGCTGGTGTCGTTGCTCTGGCCCATTTCATGGGATTGCCCCCCTTTGGCATGCATGGCGTTTGGCGCTGTGTGTCGTCTGGTCGCCCGTGGTGCAAGATCGTTCAGGGCGTGTCGCCGGTCGGATCGCGGCCCCAAAGGCTCAAGACATCGGATCCCAGCCGATGGGTGTCGTGCAAGGCAAAGCGCGGCGCCTCGGGCAGGGCTGCGATGCCCATGGCGCCGATGGCGGGCGTGCCTTCGGCGCCCAGCACGATGCCCGCGGTGATCACCGCCAGATCATCCACCAGATCGGCCGACAACAGCCCCGCGGCCAGCGCGCCGCCGCCTTCGCAAAAGATGCGCGTCAGACCCGAAGCCCCCAAAGCCGCCATCACCGCGCCCAGATCAAGCTGCCCGCCCGGCCCCGTGGCCACTTCGATCCGCTGCGCGCCCGCCGTGTCCCATGCCGCGCGCGCGGCGGCGGGCGCATCGGGGCCATGGCAGAGCCAGACGGGCACTGCCCGCGCGCTTTGGTGCAAGCGGCTGTCCAAAGGCAGGTCCAGTCGTCGTGACAAAACGATGCGCACAGGCTGATGGGTAATGCCCAAGCCCCGCACCGTCAGGCTTGGGTCATCGGCGCGCGCGGTGCCCGCACCCACCATGACCGCATCGTGGCAGGCGCGCATCCCATGCACGGCGGCCCGCGCGGAGGGGCCCGTGATCCATTGGCTTTCGCCGGTCGCCGTGGCGATGCGCCCATCGGCCGATGTGGCAAGCTTCAGCGTCAGCATCGGGCGGCCCTGTGTCACGCGGGTCAGAAAACCGCGATGCGCGCGCCGCGCCTCGGGGGCACAGACATCCTCGGTCACCTCGATCCCTGCGGCGCGCAGCGCGGCCAACCCGCGCCCCGACACGCGCGGATCGGGATCGCAGAGCGCCACAACGACACGCGCCACCCCGGCCGCGATCAGCGCATCGGCGCAGGGCGGGGTCTTGCCGTGGTGGCTGCACGGTTCCAGACTGACATAGGCGGTGGCGCCGCGTGCCTGTGGCCCTGCTTGCGCCAGGGCCATGGTTTCGGCATGTGGGCGCCCCCCCGCTTGGGTCCAGCCGCGCCCAAGCACGCGACCGTTCCGCGTGATCACGCAGCCAACGGCCGGGTTGGGCCAGACCCGCCCCAGACCGCGCGCGCCCAAGCCCAGCGCCAGCCGCATCCAGCGGGCGTCGTCGCCCGACCCCATCGCTCAGCCGTCGGTCTTGGATGCAGGCGGTGCCAGTTCGGCCAGAAAATCCTCGAAATCATCGGTCGCCTGGAAATTCTTGTAGACACTGGCAAAGCGCACATAGGCGACCGTGTCGATGGCCGACAGCCGCTCCATCACGATCTCGCCGATCTGTTTGGACGAGATGTCGGTCTCGCCAAGGCTTTCGAGGCGGCGCACGATGCCCGACACCATCTGGTCGATGCGTTCGGGCTCGATCGGGCGTTTCTGCATCGAGATGCGCACCGAACGTTCCAGCTTGTCGCGGTCGAAATCTTCGCGGCGGCCCGAGGATTTGACCACAACCAGATCGCGCAACTGGACCCGCTCATAGGTGGTGAACCGCCCGCCACAGGCCGGGCAGAACCGGCGACGGCGGATCGCGACATGATCTTCGGCCGGGCGCGAATCCTTCACCTGGGTATCGACATTACCGCAAAACGGGCAGCGCATCTGCCTCCCCCCCTTTTTTGTCCCTCGGGCGGCGCGATGCGCCTGTCCCGGTCTTGTCCATAGGGTCGTGGACCCATTTATCCACAGCCACTATAGGCCAGCCCGCAGGGGTTGGGTAGATGGCATTTCACCAACACAGCATGTGGGGTTTGACGCCTCAGCCGGGCTGTGCGGCCACCGCGACGCGGCCTGCATCGGTCAGATCATAGACCCCGCCACCCAACCGCGCGAACCACCCGTAGTGGTTGTCGCGCATCAAGGTGGTGGCGCGCACCACGCCGGTTGCCGATTTCACCCAAGCGCCCCGACAGGCCCCCGCCGCCGCCAGATGCCGCGCGCACAGCAACGCATCCTGCCGATAGGCCGTGACGCGCTGGCCCTGCACCCCGCCCAGATTCGGATCGCCGCGCCTGCGGGCGAATTCGGCCATGAGCGCGCGCCGCTTGGCTGCGGATTTGCGCGGGGCAAAGGGGCCGGGATCGCACAGAACCTCGACCAGGCCGGTCGACAGGCGCACCGTCATCACCCCCAGCCCCAGGCGCCGCGCCAGCTGCGTGTTGTCGGCCAGCGCTTTGCGAAATCGCCGTCCCTGCCCGGCGGGCACCGCCAGATAGACCTGATCGCTGATGGCCAGCCGCGCGACGCCTTGATGGAACAAGGCCAGGGAAAAGCCTGTCTTCAGCTCGACAATCACAGGCTCATGACCGTCGCGCAGCGCCACGACATCGGCGGCGCCGATCTCGGCCTTGACGCTGTAGCCTGCGGTTTCCAAAAACGCCTTGATCGGCGGATAGAGATCGGTTTCCTGCATTCTGCCCTTACCCGGCGCGCTCTGGCCTTGGCTTTGGCTGCACCCTGACCGGTGCGCGACCCGGGAACAAGCCGCCCGATCCGATTCCCGGCTTGACAGCGCCGGGCACGCCCCGTATCCCCCCCCGAGATTTCCGGGTGTGGCGCCATGCCTACGCCCCTTTCCATTTCCGAGCTTGAGGACAACATCATGTCGCGTGTCTGCGAACTGACCGGCAAGGGCCCGATGGTTGGCAACAATGTCAGCCACGCCAACAACAAGACCAAGCGGCGTTTCTTGCCGAACCTTTCCGAGGTATCGCTGGGGTCTGACATTCTGGATCGCACCTTCAAGCTGCGCATTTCGAATGCCGCGCTGCGCACCGTCGATCACCGCGGTGGTCTGGATGCCTTCATGGCAAAGGCCAAGGATGTGGAGCTGTCCGACAAGGCCCTCAAGATCAAGAAAGAGATCGAAAAGGCTCAAGCCGCACAGGCCTGAGACCGCTCGAGAGAACGGAATGAATTGCGCCCCGCAGCTTGGCCTGCGGGGCGTTTGTCTTTTTGTCGCGTTCCCTCGACCCGCGCCACACGGCATATCGCCCGCATGCACAGCTTGCGCGCCCTGATCTTGTCGCTGGCCGCCTTGGCGATGATCGCCACGGGTGTGTCTGCCGGCATGGCACGGGGCGCGATGGCCGCCGAGCGTCAGCTTTGTTCGGTCACGGCTCCGGGATCGGTGATTCTGGCCCATGACGGGCTGCCGCTGTTTGATGCAGATGGCCAACCCGTCACGCTGGAACAGGCGCTGTGTCTGGATTGTCTGGTGGTGGCGTTTGACCTGCCGCCGGCAAAGCCTGGCCCGGTCGCGTTGCCAGCCATCGCGGGCGTGGCCCTGCGCCCCAGAGATCTCGACTGGTCGCCCGCGCGCGCAGCGCCCGGCGGTCAGGCACGCGCACCGCCCTTGGCGATCTGAGCGCGCTTGCCTGACCTTTTGCCCTCAGACCAGACGGAGACTGGACCCATGTCCTTGAAGTTGTCCTTGAACCCGCTTTTCCTTGCCGCTGCGCTTGCGCTTTTGCCCGGCTTTGCCCATGCCCAGATGCAGGCCCATGACGCCTATGCCCGCGCCGCCAGCGCCATGGCTGTTTCCGGCGCGGCCTTCATGGCTGTCACAAATCCCACCCGAACCGATGACCGTATCCTGGCCGTCCGGTCCGATGTCGCCGACCGGATCGAACTGCACACGCATCTGCAAACCGCCGAGGGCGTGATGCGCATGGTCAAGCTCGATGACGGCATCGCCTTGCCTGCCGGGCAAACCGTGCTGTTGGAACGCGGCGGGCTGCACATCATGTTTCTTGGGCTGACACGCCCGCTCAATCATGGCGATGCAATCGAACTGACGCTGGAATTCGAACATGCCGAACCGCTGACCGTGAGCGTTCCCGTCGATCTGGAACGAATGCCCAGCGACGGCGGCGCGATGCAGCAAGATAATGGCCACCACGGCCACGGCAGCCACGGCCATCAGGGTCACGCGCAAGGCTCGGGCGGCTGACAGCCCGACCCTTGGCCGGCCATGCGCGGGCGATGCGCGCCGGATCGCTGGTTCGCCCGCGCCAATGATCCCGGCGCGGGCCGGGTCACCGCGGCGTTAGCTGCAGGTTGCTTCGGCGGCCTCGCCAAAGTCGCGCCACGCGCGCCACAGCTCCTCGTGGCGGCGGCGGTCGGATTGGCGCACGTCTTGCGCGCGCTCGGGATCGGTAAAGAACCGTGCCCCCTCACGCATCTGGCTACCGGTCAGGGTGCGCTGGGCCACCTGGCCCACGCAAGAACACAGCGTCCGATCCCCCGAGGCGCGGGCGGACTCCAGACAGGCGCGTTCGATGGGATTTGCCCGGGCAGGAACAGCCACAAACAGCGCTGCAACACCCAGCGCAAGCACACATGCAGGCAACAAAAGGTTGGATTTCATCGGCAGGCCTCAATGATCACGATCGTTCGGGCGGCGGATCTGTGTCCGCCTTGGGCGATGCATGCCTGAAAATGTGATCGGGTTCAATTCCTGACGGCTGTGGGATGGGCCGCGGGCGGGTTCGGCGCGGAATGCCGCGCATTCTGCGATGGCCCTTATGGCTTTGGCCCCTTTCCCCACCGCGCCCCTTCCGCTATCTCCCGCTGGACCCTATCCCCATGCAGGCCGTCCATGACCGAGCTTTCGCGCATCCGCAACTTCTCCATCGTCGCCCATATCGACCATGGCAAATCCACGCTGGCCGACCGGTTGATCCAGATGACCGGCACCGTGGCCGAACGCGACATGCAAGAACAGATCCTTGACAGCATGGATATCGAGCGCGAGCGCGGCATCACCATCAAGGCCAACACCGTGCGCATCGAATACCCGGCGCGCGACGGAAACACCTATATTCTCAACCTGATCGACACCCCCGGCCATGTCGATTTCGCCTATGAGGTCAGCCGGTCGATGCGCGCGGTCGAAGGCTCGCTTCTGGTGGTCGATGCCAGCCAGGGGGTCGAGGCACAGACGCTGGCCAATGTCTATCAGGCGATCGACGCGGGCCATGAGATCGTGCCGGTGCTCAACAAGATCGACCTGCCCGCCGCCGAACCCGACCGCGTCAAGGAACAGATCGAGGATGTGATCGGCATCGATGCCTCGGATGCGATCCCGATCTCGGCCAAATCCGGCCTTGGCATCCCGGAGGTGCTGGAAGCCATCGTCAGCCGGCTTCCAGCACCAAGGGGCGAGCGCGACGCGGCGCTCAAGGCGATGCTGATCGACAGCTATTACGACGCCTATCTGGGCGTTGTTGTCTTGATCCGTGTGATCGACGGGGTGATCAAGAAGGGTGATCGCATCCGCATGATCCGCACCGGTGGCACATACCAGATCGACCGCTTGGGGGTGTTCAAGCCCGCGATGCAAGACATCGACGCCCTGGGCCCGGGCGAGATCGGATTTCTGACCGCACAGATCAAGCTGGTGCGCGACACCCGCGTGGGCGACACGATCACGCATGAGAAAAGACAATGCGACGCCGCCCTGCCGGGTTTCAAACCGTCGGTGCCGGTGGTGTTTTGCGGGCTGTTCCCGGTCGACACCAATGATTTCGAACCGCTGCGCGATGCCATCGAAAAGCTGGCCCTGAACGACGCGTCCTTTACCTATGAGATGGAAACCTCGGCCGCGCTTGGCTTTGGCTTTCGCTGCGGCTTTCTGGGGCTTTTGCACCTTGAGGTGATTCGCGACCGGCTGGAGCGCGAATATGACATCGATCTGATCACCACCGCGCCTTCGGTGATCTATCATGTCCACATGCGCGACGGCACGCTGGTGGAACTGCACAACCCCGCCGACATGCCCGATCTGACCTATGTCGACCACATCGAGGAACCCCGCATCAAGGCCACGATCCTGGTGCCCGACGACTATCTGGGCGATGTGCTGAAGCTGTGTCAGGACCGGCGGGGCGAACAGCTTGACCTGACCTATGCGGGCAGCCGCGCGATGGTGGTCTATGACCTGCCCCTGAACGAGGTGGTGTTCGATTTCTACGACCGGCTGAAATCGGTGACCAAGGGCT
>NZ_CALAHQ010000071.1 GCF_937892565.1 uncultured Roseicyclus sp.
GGCTGCTCTCGCTTCAGCGGGGTGAATTGCTGACACCCGAAACCGCCCGGATCATCGCCACGATGACGCCTGAGCAAATCGACGCGCTGACCTTGCTGTTGATATCGCTGGGCACCAGCGCAGCGCCCGGCGCAGCGTCTGTAGCCAGAACGGATGTGACCCCCGCCGCATCCGACGCCCCCTGGATCGGCAACTGGAACGACAGCGATCTGACTGACGATGCGGCCCTGACGGGCGATGATCTGGCCCTTGCCCAGACCAACAGCGTCTTGCCGCACCCTTGGCAGTTTGTCGAAGCCGACGATGGTTTGCTGATCGTCGAGATGCCTTGGGACAGGTTCTCGCAGATCATCGTTCAGCCGGGCATGATCATCGGCACCTTGGGCGAAGTGGCCACAATCGAACGATCCGACACGGCGGTGGTGTTGCATTTGACCGATGGCCGCGAAATCGCCGCCGCCCGCAACCCCACCGTGCTGGAAGCCGAACTTGCCGCCCGCGTCGCCGCCGCGCCCGCCCCCGTCATCCCCGAAGATACCCCGGCTGACCCCGCCCCCGAACCTGCCCCCGAACCTTCCATCGCACAGGCCACGGCGGCCAGCGTCACCGACGGTGCGGGCGCGGGCGAAAGCGACGGCGCGGTGGTGCTGGCATCCGCCCCGACCCAGCCCGGCCTTGCCGATGATGCCGCCGAAGGCATGGTCTGGGTGCAAGTGGCCAGCTTCCGGTCCGCCCGGACCGTGGCAGAGCTTGAGGCGGTATTGCGCGGCGCCGGCTTCGAAGCGCAAAGCATGGCGGCAAGCGCGGCCGCCGAGCCGTGGCATGTCGTGCGTGTGCGCACCGCTGAAACAGCGCTGGATGACACCTTGGGCGCGTTGCGCGCGCTGGGCTTTGCCGATGCCTATGTGATCGCCGCCGATCCGGCACAGATGGCGCAACCCGCAGCGGCCCCGCCCCCCTTGCCGGCGCTATCGGCACAAGCCACCCCGGCAAGCATTCCCGCCGATGCCGGCGACAGTGCCGCCTGGATCCAGGTCGCAAGTTTTCAGATCGCCGCGAATGCCGGTCAGACCGAGGCGCTTTTGCGCGACAGCGGCTTTCAGGTACGAACCATTCCCCCAAGCGACACCGGGCAAAGCTTGCACAGCGTCCGCGCACGCCCCGCCGACGCGCGCCTTGCCGATGCCCTGAGCGCGGTGCGCGCGCTGGGCTTTGCCGATGCCTATATCGTCAGGACCAGCCCCGAGAGAGGACAAGGCGAATGAGCGACGTCCAGCACGGTGCCACGGTCGGGGCAGGGATTGCCGCGCGCGCAACCCCGGTGATGACGGCACGGCTGTCCGAGATTTCGTTCTCGGATATCTACCTGTCGACCGATCCCCAGGCGCCGCTGCTTGCGCTGAACGTGACCGGCATCAATCTTGGGGTGGCGGGTCTTGAGCGCGCGCCGCGTTCCTTGCCCGACATCTTCCGCGCCGACGCCGCGAACCTTCTGGCCGAGGTGGAGCGGAAATGGGCGGCCGAGCGGTTCTTGCCGGAATTCACGCATGCCTTCGACGGGGTTCGCTACCGGTGTTCACAGATCAGCGCGCCCGTTTCCATGACCGCCGAACCACGGGAAAGCACGCGGGTCGGTGACCGTCGCAACTGGTGTCTGCGGCGGATCGATGCCGCTCAGATGTCGCTTGCGGCGCTTGGCTTGCCAAGCTGGTGCGCCGAGGAAATCACAGGCTTGGGGGCGTCATCGGGTCTTTTGCTTGTGGCGGGGGCCTTTGCCTCGGGCAAGACCACAACCTCGGCGGCGTGTCTGCGGCAATGGGTGGACAAGCATGGCGGCGTCGGTGTGACCATCGAAGACCCGCCGGAAAAGATGCTCGAAGGCTATTACGAGGGCGGACAGATCTACCAGATCGCAGTGCGCGACAACGCGGTTGCCGATGCGATCCGGGCATCGCGGCGCTGGGCATACCGCTACCTGTTTCTGGGCGAGGTGCGCGACCAGACCGGCGCCGAAGAGCTTTTGCAGATCGCGCTTGGCGGGCCCATGGTTCTGACCACGATCCACGCCGCAGGCGCCGTCGAGGCGCTGATGGCGCTGTCGAAATTCGGGGCGGGCCGTGGCGGAGCAGAGGCCGTCAACGACCGCATCGCGGCCTGTGTTCTGGGCGTGGTTTGGCAGTCGATCACCAAGGGCCGGCTCGAGGTTCAGTATCTTTCCTTTCGCGGCCGCAACGCGGCGGCGATGCGGACCAAGATCAGCGACGGGCGTTTTCGGCTGCTGCGCGAAGATCTGGCCTTTCAGACAAACCTGCGCAACCTCGGCCGGTTCGCCGAAAGCTTTTAGCAAGGTCCGGGAGCGCATCACATGAGCATGACAACAGGGCATCGGCTGGTTCACCCCCCCCTCAAGGGCAAGCGCGGCGCTTGGGCAAGCCTATGGGCTGGCGTGGCGCGCCTGTCGTGTGCCAGCTTTTTGATCCTTGGATCATCGCTGACACAGGCCCCGGCCAGTACGACATCCCTGAGCCAGAGCGCGCCACCGATGAATGCAACCCAGGCGTTGCTGCATCAAAGGTTGCAGGCCGCGCGCAACCTGCCACCTGACCGCCGCGCACAGGAACGCCGCGACATCGCGCGACTGCTGCTTGGGCTTTCATCGCCCATCGCGGTGGCGGCCGCACCCACGCCCCGCACACCCACGCTTGCGCCACCGATCATGCGGCCCGCGATAGACGAGTTGCTGGACCTGATCGCCGAGGCCGAAGCCGGGCCAGATGGCTATGACGCCGTTCAGATCCGAGCGGTCATTCCCCCGCCCAAGCCCCCCAGCCAGATGACACTTGCCCAGATACAGGACTGGATCGCAGCCACCCCGCAGCAACAGCACGCCATCGGCCGCTACCAGATCATTCCCGATACACTCGCCTATCTTGTCGCCGTGATGGGGCTAAGCACGGACGCGGTGTTTGATCCCGCGCTGCAGGATCGAATGGCACTTCGGCTGCTCGAAGACGTCGGGCTTGACACATTCTTGCAGGGCGAAATCGACCCTCGCAGCTTCATGGATGATGTGGCACTGATCTGGGCCGGGCTTCCGCTGCGCTCGGGGCTTTCGGCTTATCACGGGTACAATGGCAACCGTGCCACGATCAGCCGGGAAACTTATGAAACCCGTTTCGCAAGGATTTTCCAATGAAAACGGGCAAATGCATTCGGTACGAGAAAGTGGGATCCCAAATGACAAAGACACGCGTTCGGATAGAGCCATCGCGAATGCGCAAAGCCCGTGGATTGATGGCCGTCGTCTCGATGTCTGCGGTTCTGTCGGTGCTGTCGATGGGGGTGAAGGCCGATATCGACTTTGGATCGGTGACACAGGGGGGCCCAACCGGCAGCCAGGGCGGCCCTGTCACGGGCACCGGCGCAACAGGACAGCACTGGGCGGCGATGTCGGGCAGCACGCTGAAGGACACGCTTGAAACCTGGTCCAGGACGTCTGGTTGGACGGTCGTCTGGGATACCGAAATGAATTACCTCCTGCGCGCCTCGGCAACCTTTTCAGGAAGCTTTCAGCGCGTGGTCACCGCTTTGGTGGATTCGATCCATGTCAACAACCCCGAGCTGACAGTGACGTTGTACACGGGCAACCGCGTCATCCACGTCCAGACACTCCTGAACGAGACGAGATGACCATGACCTCGCGCATACGGATTTTTGCCTGCATCGCCGCCGTGGCCCTTTTGGGTGGTTGCAATGACATCTCTCAACAGGCGGAAAGCAGCTTTGTGACCGCCGCCGACCGGGTCGACGCCTCCAACCGGCAATTCCAGAATGCGGATACACGACGGGCCGGCGGTGTTCAGGTCGACTCTCGCACCTTTGTCGGGCCTGAACGCCAGATGGTCGCCCCGGCCGACCGGCTGCCGGCGGGGATCAGGGCGCGGCGCGATATCTCGATTGTGTCGCGCGCACCGCTCAGCCTGTCCGAAATCGCCGCGCGGCTGAACGAAAGCACAGGCATCCCCTTTGTGATCCGGCTTGGGCCGACGGGCAGCACCGTGCAGGTCACAGCCCCTGAACCCACGGCAGACGGCACCGAGACATCGGCACAACCGGTGACGGTGTCGGCTGATGGTGGCGGATCACCGACGACATCGTTGCGGATCCGGCCGAACCTGTCGGGGTCGCTGGGCGAGGTTCTGGACCAGATCTCTGCCGCCTTCGAGGTGGAATGGGATTACGAAGATGGCCGCATCGTGTTTCGCGACTATGCGACCCGGCGCTATCAGGTCACACTGATGGCTTCGACGGTTTCGGCGAGCTTCGAGGCCGGCCCGCTCAGCCGTGCGGGCACCTACGATTTCTGGGGCGAGGTCAGAGAGGGGCTTCAAGGGCTGCTTGGCGGCGATGCACGGGTCAGCTTCGGCACCTCGACCGGCATTATCTCTGTCACCGCCCGACCCAGCGACCACCAAGCCGTCCAGCGCTATATCGCCGAGCTGAACGAACAATTGGGCCAGCAGGTGGCGTTTGACATCAACGTGTTGTCGATCATTCTCGAAGATGAATCCGAGCTGTCGCTGACGCTGAGCGCCGCGCTGAACGAACAGAACATCACGGCGGGCATCACGAACCCACCGGCGGCTGACGGCGCGTTCAACATCGGCGTGACCTCAGGGTCGGTTGATGTCAACGCGGTCATCCGTTCGCTTGCGCGGCGGGGCCGTGTTGCCGTGGAAACCCGCGCAGGCGCCATCACCACGAATTTCCAGCCGGTTCCGATCAAGGTCACCGAGACGATCGCCTATATCGCATCGCAGGAAACTATCATCAACGATAATGGCGACTCCACCACTACAACGACCCCCGGCACGATCGAGGTCGGGTTTGTCTTGCTGGTCACGCCGCGGGTTCTGAACTCGCGCGAGGTGTTTTTGAACTATTCGATCTCGCTGTCGAGCAACAATGGCTTTCAGCAACTCGGCAATCTTCAACTGCCCAATACCAGCGAGCAGGTGCTCGATCAGCAGGCCATTATCAGCAACGGGCAATCGCTGGTCATCGCCGGGTTCGAAGAACGCCAGACCGAGATCGATCGAAGCGGCGTCGGCAATCCCAACTTCCTTGGGTTGGGCGGAAACCGTGCGGCGCTCGTCGATCGCAAATCCACGATCATCATCATCACCCCCCGTCTGTTGACGCGCGCCGGTTCGCGATGAGGCAAGCATCATGAAAAGGCGCGCGTGACATGGCCGGCAAGGGTGGCAACTCCACTGATGCATTCGGGGTGCTGGTTCTGACCGATACGGTTGAGGAACCCGGCACGCTCTTGCCATCCGCACCCGATGGCGAGGCTGCGGCGACGCGGCCGCTGCTGGCCCGGATCAAGGCGCTGGCGGCGCGCCCGATCCGGCGCGCGCCGGATACATCATCGGCTCAAGGCGGATCGGCGCTAAGGCCAGCCGGAAAGAAACGCAGCCCCGCGCCCTATCTCGATGACAACAGGATCCTGCGCATCGGCAGACGGCGCTTTGGCATCGGGTTGCTGTGGGTCGCACAACAAGAGGGTGTGTCGCTGCGCGAGGCTGCCCAATCAAACGCCATCGCCGGGGGGGCGCCCGATCTCTACATCCGGCGGCGCAAGGCGCAACAGATCGGCTTTGCTTTTGCGTCGGCCGGGCTGGCCCAAGGCCATGGTGCGGCCGCGACAGGCTTTCGCATTCCCAGCGACGACGATTGGATCGCCGTGTTTGCGCTGGAGCAGATCACGGCTGGCACAGGCAAGATCCCGGTATGGTGGCTGGTCGGGTATCGCGAAGATCTGGTCTACGAGGACAAGCTGTTCTACGAGCCGGCCGCCGCGCAGGCGGCACTGCAAGAGCATTTGGCGGCACCCGGATGGGCGCGGGTAATCGCACCAGAAGACTGGCAGATCCCCTATGCCCAGCCCGGCACGCTGGCCGAATGGTTTTCGCCGCGCAAGGCCGGAAATCTGACGTCGACAAGCACGATCAAGGCCTATTTGGTGCCAGCGGCTGTGGTGGTCTTGGTCGCGGCCTCGGGCGTGGGGGGGTATCTTTACTGGCAGAATGTTCAGGAACAAGAACGCCTCTGGCTTGAGATGCAAGCCCGCCAAAGCGAGCGGGATCGACTGGCCTCGTTGCAGACGCCGCCTTGGGTCGGCACGCCGACGGTGGCGGAATTCCTGCGGGCCTGCACGACTTCGGTCGAGCGCAATCTGATGTTTGTACCCGGCTGGACCCCCGGCGATCTTGTCTGCACGCATGACGCCGGGCGGATGTCTGTCAGCACCAGCTGGTCGCGTTCCGGCGGGCGCTCTGCGTGGATCATCGCGGCCGGACAAGAGCGCGCCATCCAGATCGCCCTGGACGAGGCACTCAACAGCGCGTCCTTTTCCGAAGAGGTCGCCTTTACGCCAAGAACGGACATCGATCTTGAACCGCTGACCGCCACCGATCTGGACCGGCTCCTGCGGCTCCGTTTCGATACGCTTTTGCTCGACGCCGGGCTTAGCCAAGTTGCAGCGCGGCCCGCGCCCGAAGCGGCGCAAGAACAAGGCGCGCCGATCTGGAACTACCACCGGGCATCGTTTCGTACCTCGGCCATGCTGGAAGAATACCTGGCCGTCGTCGCCGATCTTCCGGCCATCGTGCCGGAAGGGCTCAGCTACAGCCCGACAAACCATGAATGGGTTCTCGACATTCGCATCTACCATCCGCCGATCGGCGGTCTGCGATAAAGGAGTTGGACATGCCGACAAAGATTTGCACGCAAAACGTTTGGCCGCGCGCAGGCGGGGTGACCACCGGCATTTCGCTGGCTCTTGGCCTTTGGCTTACGGCTTCGTTGATGGCGACCAACGCATTCGCGCAGAATGCGGCGACGCCGCCCACGGCCGAGGATCCACAAGCGGTAGCGCAAGCCATACCGGCGACCCCGGACGCGGTCACCAACGAACGCATCCAGCAATTCGCGGTGGGTGGCCTTATCGAACGGCAGGCCGCGTTAAGCGAGGGTCTGTTGCTGATGGATCGCCAGCTTCGGCAGATGCAACTGGTCGAACAGATCCTTGCCGCCTATGGCCCCGAAGCACAGGTCGAAATCGCCCCCGGCGAATTCAGAAGCTTCCGCGACACCCCCGCCGGAATGAGGCAGGAAATCGCCCATATCGACCTGCAACTGCAATTGGCCGAGAAACGCGCAGAGCTTGATCAGATGCGCGGCCAATCCACGCAAGACGGCATGGTCATGGCCGATCTTGGGCGGCTGATGGAGGCCGCTGGCGCAGCAGCCCAAACGCAAGATGGCACTGACACGCTTGCACAATTGACCGCGCCCGACACTGCCAACCCGGCAGGGCTGTCGCAAAGCGCGACCTTGCCCGAGGCTGTGGCGCTCGGCACGCTGGTGATCGAGGAAATCTATGGCCAACTGGGCGCCCTCAAGGCGGTCGTAAGGATTGCTGGAACGCGCACCACAGTGCGCAACAATGACAATCTTCCCACCGGGCACCGGGTGATCAGCGTTGGCCGTGACAGGTTGGCGGTCGAGCTCATGGACGGAGGATTGCGTGAATTCGAAATCCGATGAGCCTTCTGCCAAAGGCGCGCCGGGCATGAATGCGGCGCCAAGTGCCGATGATGTGAGGCAAGCCGCCAGTCGATGGACCCTGTTGAGCGGATCGGGCCAGCCGCTTGAATTGGCGCCCGACATGCGCCGCAATCTTGCACTGTTCAAGGAGGGCACCGCCATTGTGCGGACGGGCTGCCGCCACATGCCTGCGGTACGCATGGCGTTGCAGCGCGCAGAGCGTGTGGGAATGCCGCAAAAAACCGTCATCGAGGCCCCCGCAGAGGTGATCGAACAGGTTTATGCCAATGGGCTGAGCGGGCTGTCGGCCACGCCATCATGGAATGTCGTCGCCAAACCCAGACCCGCCGAGGAAGAGGACCACGTCCGCAAGCTTGACCTTGAGCGCCAGAAATCTCTGGCGCGCATTGTGGCCGCTGCGGCCCGGATGAAGGCCTCCGATATTCACATGCGCGTTCTCGACAGCGGAACGGAAATAAAGTTCCGCGTTAACGGGCGCATGCGCGAATTTTCCTCGGTCGGCTCCCTCGAAGGGCAAGAGATGATCCGCGCCGCCTTTGCCGTCGCCTCGGGCCAAGGCGCGACGGGAACGGATTCCACCTTTCAACAAGGTGCCATGTTTCAAAAGTCGGGCCTGCTGCCAAGCAGCGTGGAAATGCTGCGCCTGCAGTACACGCCCACATCGGATTTTCGCGGCGCGCTGGTGATGCGCCTCAAATTTGTCAGCAAGGACATCGAAACCGATGTCGACAGCCTTGGCTATTCTGACCAGCAGGCTTCCGATTTGCGCAAGATGCGGCTCAAGACGAATGGAATGTATATTTTCGCGGGCAAGGTGTCATCGGGCAAGACGACCACGCTTCAGCGCTGCCTGAATGCCATGTATCTCGACAAGCGCAAGGAAATCACCATCTATGCCGCCGAAGACCCCCGAGAGCTGGAGCTTTTGGGTGCCGTTCAAGCCCAGATCAGCGCGGGCAAGGCCGCGGATGACGCCTTCAAGATGGCGATGAAGGCCGCGCTGCGGTCAGACCCCAACGTCATCGTTCTGGGCGAGATCCGCTCCGAAGAGCTGACCGCCATGGCCATCGAAGCCGCCAAGACAGGCCATGCGCTTTGGTCGACGGTGCATGCCGGCAGTGCGCTGGGCATCTTGAACCGCTTGATCAACCTTGGCGCGGACCGCGAAGACCTGAAAGACCCCAAAACCGTGGGCGGGCTGATCTATCAGCGTCTGCTGGGCGTCATGTGCCGCCATTGCCGGGTGCCGTTTACCCAGGCGATGGCGACCGGCCTGCTTGAGCAAGAACTGGGCGAACGGTTCATCAGACTGTCCGGACGATCGGCCGACAATCTCTATGTCCGCGGGCCGGGCTGCCCGCATTGCTTCATGGGTCTGACCGGGCGCACGGTGGTGGCCGAAACGATCCGACCCGATACCCAGCTGCTTGAACTCTATATGGGCAACAGCCGTTCGAAAGCTGAACGCTATTGGGTGACCCCGCGCGACGAAGGTGGCTTGGGTGGATACCCGGTGCTCCACCATGCACTTGCCAAGGCAGGCGCCGGCATCGTCGACGTCAACGAGGTCGAGGAAGAGGTCGATCTTGTCGAGAATTATGAGCGCGAGCTTGGCCAACTGGTCGACCGTCTGCGTTTGGATATCATGGAACTGACATCAAAAGAGGCAATGCGCTGATGGCGTCCAAGATCGAGGAATATCTTGCCAAGGCACAATTCGGGTTCCAGCCGCGTATCCGGTTCTATCAGGAATTCGCAGCACTCCTGCGCTCGGGCATGTCCAAGCCCGAGGCGGTGGCGCTGCTGGCGCTGGTGGCCAGCGATGAGGGCAAGAAAAAGGGCGAGGCGATGTCGGTCCTCTTGACCGCCGTGCTGCGCGACATGCAAAATGGGCGGTCCTTTGGTGAAGCGATCAAGAACTGGGTTCCGTCCGATGACCGGATGGTGCTGGAAGCCAGCGAAAACTCTGACGATTTTCCCGGCCAGCTCGAACAATACTGCTGGACCTTGCGCCAGAAGCGAAAGGTCGTGGGAACGATTGTCGGTGGCCTGACTTATCCGGTCTTTCTGTTTTCGATGGTCTTCGGGATGCTGGTCTATTTCGGCCGGGTGATCGTGCCCGATATCGCCCAATTGCTGCCGGTCGAACAATGGACGGGCATGGCGGCATTTCTGGCCTTTCTGGGGCGATTTGCCGAAAACTATGCCCTTTGGACAGCGTTTTCCATCATCGGGCTTTTGATCCTGATCACCTTTTCGCTGCCGCGCTGGACCGGCGCGATCCGGCGGTTTGCCGATCATCTGCCGATCTACAAGCTTTACCGCGTCTACACCGGCATTTCCTTCATGCTGTCCATGTCCAGCCTGATGCGCGGCGGCACCGCGCCCATCGTTGCGATCGAGCGCGTTTTGCCCCTGACCACGCCCTATGTGCGCGAGCGTTTGGTGAAAATCCGGCGCGGCATGCTCAACGGACAGGATTTCGGCGAGGCCCTGCACCGCTTTGGAAAATCCTGGCCTGACTACAAGATGAACCTGTCGATCAAGATCTTTTCGCAAACACAGGATCTTTCCAGCCGTCTGGCCGATCTGGCGCAAGACTGGCTGCGTCTCAATCAGGAAAAGATGGAACAGCGCATGGCCGCCGTTCGCAACCTTGCCCTTGTGATGGTGTTCGGCGTCATCATGGCGGTTGTGGGCGGCATGTATGCGCTTCAGTCCCAGATCGCGGCCGCCGTTCAGCGATGATGCAGGCCCTGTTTCTGCTGGGGCTTGGCCTGTTTTGCATGATCTGTGTCTGGTGCGCGGTCCATGCGTTGCAATTCCTGACTGTCGACAGGGCCATCGCGGCCCGGATCGGGCGGCTGCGGCTAAGCGTGTTGTGCTTTGGGCTGGGGGTTGGGGCGGCGATGGCGGATGGGGTTTTGCTGCCCATGCACCTGTCGGATTTCGGCCTTGTCGTGCTGGTGGTCTGGGCGACGATCACCGCCATGATGGACCGCGCCACGACATGGGTACCCGACATCAGCGCCGTGATGCTGCTGTTTGGGGCGTTGATCCATGACCCTGCCCTGTCGGCGCTGGGCTGGCTGCCTGTCTGGCAAGCTGTTTGTGCGGGCGCATCCCCGGCCTGTGTCGCGGGCGCGGCGATGGTCTGGGCCGTGATCTTGTGGCTGATTGCGCTGTTGGCGTTCAAGGCCCAGCTTGCATTGCGGTGCCTTGTGCTGACGGCGGCCGATATTGTGGCGGTCGCGCTGCCATTGATCGCCTTTGGCACATCGCTGGGGTCGACAATTGGCTATTTTCTGGCCGCTCTGGTGGTCGTGCTGGCCGGCCGGTTCGCGCCCCTGCACCGCTGGCTGGCCGAGGCGCGCGCCCTGCGCGAAGGGCTGGACGATCTGGGCCAGACCGATATTGCGCCATCACGCGCCCTGCCGGCCTTTGTGATCTTTGCGCCGATCACGGCGGCCATGGCGGTCGCCCTGTCGGTATCGGGCGCGATGTAGCGCGGCGGCCGGGAACGGTTCGCATCGCGGCGCCTGTTGGCGCGCCTGCGTGGACCCGATGATGTTTCGCAGATTGCACGCCGATGGTGGTCACCGGATCTTGACCCAGTGGGGCACAGGGGTGTGACATCGACATGTGACCGGCCCCGCAAAGGCACCAGCCTCAGGCGCATGATCAAAGCGCCGCGCGACCAGACGCGGCGGATGACAGGCCGCTCGCCCTACAGCTTTGACCGAAACTCGACACTGCCGCGATTTTCCTACCCCTCTGAACCTGATACGGCGCGCGATCTTCGCCTTGTACGGCCTGAAGCCCGCGAACCACGCCTTGATAGGTCGCAGCGCGCGATGCCTGTTGATAGAACACCAGCCCGCC
>NZ_CALAHQ010000072.1 GCF_937892565.1 uncultured Roseicyclus sp.
ACAGGGCGTACACACCCCGTACATACGCGGTTTGCGCACAGATGGGGTGGGGGAGGTGGTTAAGGGTGCGGGGGTGCGGAAAGCAAGCCTGTGGGGTTGCGGCATCCCATCCGCAGAAAACTGCCAAAGCAACTTCTCGCTCCTGCGGAGCGTGCAGTCGTGAAACCTAGAAAGCAGATGTTTCCGAGCTGAGATGACCAAGCAAAAAATGGATTGCTTGAGGCCTAAGAAACTGCACCCATGAATGGGTGAAAAGAGTGCATCAGTAGTGAGCTTAATATGCCGGGCTATGGTTCTTTGCAGGAAGACTATCTGTTTCACAAGAGTGATTGGTTCGCCACGCAGGAAGGCTGGAAGAAGAAGCTTGTCGAGTCTATTGAGGCCATGAATGGCGACGAGTTGCTCAACACATCAACAACAGACTTGGCAAAATACTATGTTTCCGAATACGAACTAATCGTTCCAACAATCTACGCTGATGAAATTCTTGTCGATCAGCGTGAAACACAGATTGATATAAGTCAGGACCGAAATCGCTACATCAGTGATCGATCTAGACCCTATTTTATTGTTGGAACCTCTATAGAGGTTGAGTTACCTTTTTCTGGCAACAGGGTTGCGTTCGACATTCAGCCATCTACGCGTAATTTCAATAATCCACGCGCCTATGTGGGAAATGAAGTTTTGAAATTTTCGGTGACCGGCGCGGACCTTACTCCCGATCGAGTAAAGCACGAGATTGAACGCAGAATTGCTTCAATCAATACTCACCTCGAATGGCTATCAAACGACGCTCGAGGCTACAACTCTGGGCTAGAAGCACTTGCTACGCAAGCCATTGAGCGGCGTAAAGACAAGCTCCTTAAGGACAAGTCACTTGTCGCTGGTCGCGGCTATAGGATTAAGGCGAGACCCGGCGCTACCGAAACATTCGCGGCACCGTCTGTGCGCAGGAATATTCGCCCATCGATCCCCAAGCCTTCGGCATCTAGGTCGGCATACACGCCTGAACCCACGCTTACCAACGACGACTACGAACACATTTTGCGTGTGCTCGAAAATATGGTTCAAGTCATGGAGCAAAGCCCTGGGGCTTTCAGGGCAATCGACGAAGAAAGCCTGCGAACACATTTTTTAGTACAACTTAACGGTCATTTCTTCGGTGATGCGACCGCGGAAACCTTCAACTATGAGGGAAAGACAGACATTCTTGTCAAGGCTGATGGCCGCAATATCTTCGTCGGCGAATGCAAGTTTTGGACAGGTGAGAAGGCTTATCTTGAAACCTTAGATCAAGTGCTGTCTTACCTGAGTTGGCGAGACACAAAAGCAGCAATCCTAATGTTCAGTCGAAATAAGGATTTCACTGGCGTACTTGAAAAGATCGCTGATAGCACACCGAACCATCCAAATTTCAAGAAACAAGTGAAGCAGCGTTCGGAGAGCAGCTGGACTCACCTATTTGGACAAAAAGATGACGCGAATCGCGAAATATTCATGACTATTCAAGTTTACAACGTGCCTGAACGTATAGAGCCACGTATTCGGACGGTCGGCCGACAATAAAGTCACGTTAAGGCTGACTGATCTTTCGCTACGCCGTGCTCGAGCGGCGGGTTCGCTAGATCGGGCACCTCGTGGCGACCGTCTGCAGAGGGCCGAAACTCCCCCCTCACCGCACCTGCCCCCCCAAATCCACGCCCTCGGCCACGCCCTGCACCTCGACGATCCCCAGACCCAGCCGGAACCGCCACACGCCTCCGCCCATATCCTGCACCGCCGGGCGGGCGGGCCAGGTGGAGAGGTCGTAGGTCTGTTCCGCGTCCCAGCCCGTGATCACGCAGACGCCGCCCCATGCGATGCGGAAGCGTTTGGCGCCGGGGCCTGCGGTGATGTGGGTGATGCCGGTGCCCACGATCACCTCATGCGCGCCTTGGGCCAGGATCACGGTGTTGCGGCCCGGGCCGGGGTCGATGGTGGATGACCCCTCGCCATCCTCGATCCAGTCATTGCCGTGGCCGCCGAAGATCTTGTTGCGGCCCGTATAACCAAAGATGACGTCATCGCCCGTGCCGCCATCGAGCAGGTCGCGCCCCGGCCCGCCATGGAGCGTGTCATTGCCGGCCTCGCCGTAGAATTCATGGCGGCGGTTGGCCTGTTTGGCCTTGGCGATCATCAGGTCGTTGCCTGCCCCACCGCGAAAGGTTGCGCCGCCATGTCTGGGGCCGATCATGATATCGTCGCCATGCGAGCCGCGCAGGTCGATCTCGACCCGCTCGGAGGTCTCAAACTCGATCGGGCTGTCGGGGTGGGCGACGATGCGGAGGGTCTTGCCGGTCTGGCCATCGGCCTCGGACCGGCTGACGACGGTGGCGATGCGGATCTTTTCGACGTTGGGGGGGCAGTGGAGGATGTAGTCATCGGGGCCGGCCATGTACCACAGCGTGTCGGTGCCGCCGTCTTTTTCCTCCCGGATTTTCTCGGCGTCGGCGCCATAGGCCCAGTAGTCGGTGTTGCCGCGCCCACCGGCCAGAATGACCGAGCCATCGACCGCCATCATCGCGTTGACGCCCGCGGCGGGGTTTTCAAGGCCCCGCAGGTCAAGCCCGAGGTTCAGCGCGCCCTTGACCAGTTCGGCCCGCAGCCGGGCAAGGGGGGCGGTGGCGGCGATGTTTGTCGTCTCGCCCGGGTCGGTGGCAAGGTCGTAGACATGTTCTTCGCCATTGGGGTAGCGGAAGTAGCGGTATTGGGTCAGCCCGTCGATCGAGGGGCGGACGGACAGCGTGCCGAAGACGCAGGTGATGGGCGACCACTGGCGGTCGTATTGGCCAAAGCTCGCGTCGATCAGCGGCAGGAGCGACTGGCCCGATGTCCAGTCGGGGCGGGGCGGCAGGCCGGCCAGATCCATGATCGTCTTGGGGATGTTGTGAAGCGAGACGGGCAGGGGGATGTCGCGGCCCGCGTCCATGGCGGGGTGGTGGATGCCCAGCGGAACATGGGCGGCGCTGTCCCATTGGCTCATCTTGTGAAAGCTGTCGTGGGTGCCAAGGTTGAAGCCGTTGTCGGAGAGGAAGATCGTGGTGGTATCGGGGCCGATGGCGGAGGTTTCGAGGGCGTCGAGGAAGCGGCCAAGTTCGTGATCCATATGGCTGATCGCGGCGAAATAGGCGCGCACGACCTGGCGCCAGGCCGCATCGCCCGCTTTTTCGGGGGTCCATTGGCCATTGGCGATATAGGCGGCCTCGTAGACGGCGAAACCGGGTTGGGGGCCGCTGTAATCGGCCTGATGCGCGATGGTGGGCCAGCGGATCGCCTCGGGGTCGTATTGGGCGTAGAAGCGGTCGGGCGTGATCAGGTTGTAATGCGGGTGCTTGAAGCCGAGCTGGATCAGCTGGCGGCGGGTCGGATCGGCGCGGGTGACGTGGTGAATGGCGTTTTGCGCCACGTGGTGGTCGTAGAAGCGGTCGTCTTGCGAGCCGTCATCATGCGGGTGGTTGACGCCCTTGATGCCGGGGCCGCGGTCAAGATAGGTTTTGACGCCGGAGCGCTTGCCGGTGTCATCCGCCGCCGGTTCGGCGTGAAACAGGATGCGGCGGTAGGCTTCGGGCATGGGTTGGTAGGTGCTGTCGACCTTGCCGGTGGTGAAGGTGTGAAACCCCGCGCGGCGCAGGTCATAGGCCCACGCCTTTTCGGGGCGGTAGCGATCGCGCCAGAAGCGGTTCAGATCGACCAGACCGGATCGAAAGGGGCTGATGCCCGTGGCCAGTTCGGCGCGGCAGGGCGCGCAGAGCGGCACGGTGGCATAGGCATTGGAAAAGCGCGCGGCGCGGGCCATGAAACGGTCGATATTGGGGGTCTGGATCCGAAGGCCAAAGGCGTCGCGCCATGTGAAGACATCGATCAGATCATCGACCCAGATCACGCAGATATGGCCCTGTGCGAGGGTGTGGCGATCAAATCCCATCAGCTTTCCTCGGACCAAAGCCAAAAGCGCCGCATCGCCAGCATGCTGGCGCGATCGCCGTCCCCATCCCCATCCGGGCCCAGAACCGCGTGCCCCGGCCAGAGCCAGACATCGGTGACAAGCGCGCCGCCCAGCGTCTTGATCAGGCCGGGTCGCTGGTTGCGGCAGCCGATGAAAAGATGGCCCGTTCCCGACAAGACCGGGCCTTGTCCCGTGGTCGTGATCCGGGATCCGCCAATCAGGGCCACCGTCAGCCGTGCATGGTCAAGCGTCACCAGCACCAGTCGCGGGGTGTCTTGGGGGGGCGCTGGCAGATGCGCCGCAACCCGGCCGGCATCATCCTTGACGGTGATCTGCGCCTCGGCTTCCGAGACAAAGAGGTAATTCGCGCCTTCGGTCTTTCTCCCGCCTGTCCCGGTGTTGAGCGTCACGATGGTCCGGGCCTCGGCCCTCCAAGGTGGCAGGTAGCGCACGGCCAGCGTCATGCATCCGGCATCGGGGGCCACCGAGCGGGCCACCAGCCCGCAATGCACCCCGGTGCGGCACTGCAGGCCGGTGAGATCGCCCGCCTCGCCGATCTGGCCGTGGCCGGTGTTGGGCTCTGTCGGGACGGCCATGGGGCCGTCCGACCCCGCCCGCCATCCGGTGACAGAGCCGGTGGCGTCGGCGATCAGCCCCGATCCCGACCACCAGATCGCCCCGGTGCCGTGCAGTGCCGCATTCAGCGCAGCATCGGCCGCGCAGAGCGCGCCGGGTGGCAAGGCCTGGGGCAGCGTGATCATGCCCGCCCCCCATGCACCGACAGGATGGCCGGCAAGGCCCAGCGGCGCAGCGTGGCACCTGTGCGGCTGGGCATCGACCAGCCGTCGCGCAGCGCGCCTTGCATCCCCAGCCCATAGGTCAGCTGCACCCCCTCGGCCCGCGCGCTCAGCTGCAGCAAGATCGCCTGTGGATCATCGGGCGCAATGCCGACAGAGATGATGCTGGGCGCCCCCGCGCCGCCAAGGGCAAAGCCATGGGCCATGCCCTGTTCCAGCGTCAGCGGCCCCTCGGCCTGTGCGGTGACCCGGATCACCGGGGATGCGCCCGGTTCCCATTCCGCCAGAAACAGCGTGGGACAGCGCCAATCCGGGCCCGCGGCGATGGCGGCGGCGGTCATTTCGGCCATCTGCCGGCGGCCAGCCTCGGTCGGGCGGTCGTAGCTGTCGCAGGCAAAGCTGGCACTGGGCGCGGAATGGATCAGCCGGTGATCGCCATGGTTCCATGACAATTCCCATTGGCCCTGAACCACCGCCGCGGCCTGGGCGGGGTCAAGCCCGGTTTCGAACCGCGCCACGAACAGCGGCCTGTCATAGCCCAGCGACCAAAGCCCATCCGACACCCGTGCCATCACCGCCAGCATCCCGTCGCGATAGGCGATGGGATCATCGCCCAGATGCTCGCATGCGAAATCGAGGCAGACAGCCAGCAGCTTTGCCCGTTTGCCCATCAGCGCGGCCGCGGCCTTTTGATTTGCGGCTGCAATCAACAGGTTTTCGACGGCCCGACCCTGTGCCAGATCGGCGGCGCTGGCCGAGGGGTCGGTTTCCGCGCGCGTGACGATCAGGGGCAGGGGGCCGAATGTCTCGATCTGCCAGTGCAAGATGGTTTCGGCCACCAGCGCCTCATGGGTTGTCTCGCGCAGGGGTTCCAGCCGGTCGGTTCTGGGTGCGATGTCGATGCCGGCCATGCCGACCGCGCCGATGTCATCGGCGGCGCTGACGATGTGATGGGCGAAAGCCGGAGCGCCGGGGTTGGCCAGCGCCGCGCGCGGGCCGCCCAGCCCCAGAATGCCCAAGACCGCCCCCGGACCATCGCCCAGCACCGCACCGCCGGTGATGTGGCGACGAAATCCGCGCACCCCTTGCGCGCCCGGCATCCGCGCGCTGAAGTGCAGCCAGTCACCCAGCTGTGTGACCCCCCAGGCGTCGATCCCGTCCAGCAGCGCTTCGGGATCGCGGGCAGGCTCGGGGGGGGGGCCGGGTTGCGGTGGTTCGGGCCGTGCCCCGCCCTGTGGCCCGGCGCCATGGCCCAGGCGCAGCGCGATATCGGCGATCACCCGATCCGACAGCCGCATCACCAACCCCGTCGGGTCATACCGGATCACATCGCCATTGCTGGCACGCACCACCACGCCATGGCCTGCGATCTGGTCTGTCGTGTCGCTTGGGTCTTGCATGCGCGGCCTTTCGTCTGTGCGATCGGGTCAGGATGTGGTCTTGTCGAATTGCAGGCTGCCCGCGGCGGCGCGGGCAGGGATTTCCGCAAACCCCATTTGGGCCAGCACCGGCCCATAGCCCGCGCGCAGTTCATCGGCCTGTGCGTCAGAGGCGAAGGGCACGATCACCCGGCGCAGGGATCGCAGGGTCTGGCCCGCCAGCATGGCAGGCGGCAGATCGCGGGGGCGGCTGATCCGAAGCGCTGCGGGCCGGAAATCCCGCAGATAGGCGGCAAGCCCCCCCGCGCTGTCCCCCGCATCGCCGGGCAGGCGCAAGGGCCCGTCGACCCATTTCAGCCGGGCGTCATGCGCCCCGCCGTCGCGGCGGGCGATGGTTTGGCCCATGGCGATCAGCGCGGCCCGCTGATCCTGGACCATCACGATCAGCGTCTGGGATTTGCGCACCGCCTGGATCGGGATGAAACCGATGCCCGCGCCGATATCCAGCACACGCGCGCAGCCGTCGAGATAGCTGGTGATGTTGCGCGCATTGCGGCGCTCGAAGCGGCCCGCCAGAACGGCCGCAAGGGCCTCGGGGCGCAGCACCCGCGCATCGGCGGGCAGGGCGACATCGTGATTGACCACCCAGTCACAGGGCATATCCCCGCTCAGATCATGCGGCGGGGGCAGATAGGGGTCGCCGTCATCGACGGCCCAGCCTGTCACGGTCGGGGTGCGCCGGTCCGGTTTCGGGCGCGCGCTGGCCTGTTTTTCGACCGCGCTCATCAGGGCGGCGATCCTGGCGGGGTCACGCGCCTTGGGCGGTCTGGCTTGGACGCGGGTGATCGGCACCTGCGATGCCGCGATCAGGCTGTCGCGCAGCCGCTGGTAGGCTTCGGTCTGGCGATAGGTGGCAAGGCGGGCCTCGATCGCCTCGCAGGCCCCATGATGCAGGCGGTTCAGCACGGGATCGCCCAGCAATTCGGCCATGATGCGCGCGCGGGCGGGGGCATGGCGCAAGATGGCGCGGTCTTCCACCTCGTTGCGGTTCTGAAGCGACCAGTAATCGGCGTTATACTTGTCGGTCTTGTTGTTCACATTGCCGCGCAGCCGGCGCAGCGCATAGGCATCGAGCGATTTGACGGCGTAATGGTTCATCTGCGCCCAGTCATATCCAAGGGTGCGCCGGATCGAGCGCCAGCCGCGAAAGCGGAAATAATCCTCCATCGGCTGGCCCGCGCCATTGAGCCATCGGATCGTGTCGGGAAAGCCGGTCTTGAGCAGCCTTGTCTTGATCGTGGGCCGGTGGATGCCGAGTTTCCAGTATTCGGGGTCGAACTTGAACAGGGTCTTGACCCCCCAGCCCTTGTTCCAAAGCGGTGGCGCGGCGCGGGTATAGGTCTCGGTCACCGGTGCGCGCGACCAGTCGATCACACCGCCCGATCCGAAGATGCGCCAGGTGATGACCACGCCATTGCCCCCGCGCGCCACGGCATCGTCGAGCATCCCCTCAAGCTGGCCCGAGGGGTGGTTGACCGACAGGAATTCATCGGCGTCAAGGACCAGCACCCAATCACAGGCCCCAACCAGCGGTTCGTTCTGCGCGTGGTTCAGCGCCGAGGGTTGGGGCTTGACGCCGTCTGGGATGAGATTGCGGCGGTGGTGGGCCAGCCCCAATTCCTCGAGCCGCATCAGCATCGTGTCGGTGCCATCCGAGCAGTCGTTGGTGTAGACAAGGATATCGGTGAAGCCCACCGCCAGATGATGGGCGATCCACTCCAGCAAAAAGGGTGCCTCGTCCTTCATCATCGACACCGCCATGACGCTGCCGTGCCTGGACAAGGGTTTGAGATGCTGCATCCTTGCGCGCGCCTTGGGTCAACCTTTGGTTCCGAGGGACCTTTGAGGCGCGTCTTAGCACGTTGGCGTGCGATCGCAAACGAAAGACCGGCGCGGGTTGCGCGCCGGTCCTTGCCGCTTGCGGCAGATCAGGCCTTCAGGCCGCGCGCATCACCGGGCGCGGGGCCGCGCGAAAGTGGCGGCGGTGCAAGAAGACAAGCAGCGCGATGGCCAAGGCTTGCAGCACGATGGCGATCGCCGTCAGCGCCCAATAGGCCGTGCCGAATTTCTCGATCAGGCCCGCGCCCACAAGGCCCGCGTTGATCCAGAACTGCGTCAGCACCGACATCGCCACCGGCGGGCAGACCAGTGCGTAATTGCCGGGGCTGATCGCGTCGCCCGTCAAAAAGCGGCGGACATAGCCCGTTGCCGTCAGAACCGTCAGGCCAAAGAGCGCGAACAAGACCTCGACCGACATGAGCCGCGTCAGAAGCATCATCTTTTCGGCCCCCTCCATGGGCAGGCCAAAGCTTGCCTCGAGCCCATGGGCCTGACGCAGCATCAAGATGCCCAGGATCGTGGTGATCGGCACGATCATCATCAGCGTCGGCGCCTGTTCGGCGGCCACGCCGTTTTCCAGGATCGAACGCAGGCCCAGCACGAGGCCCACCAGAACGATCACGGCCGCCGCGATCAGGAAAAAGCTCGACACGATCAGCGAGATCCCCGCTACCGTCCCATTGGCGCTCAGCGCTGCGGGTGCCGCCAGACCCACACCCGTCATGGCCAGCGCAAAGGCGGGCAGCATCTGGGCAAAGGAATTGTTCCTGGCGCAGTCGAACCCGCCCGGGGCGGTCACGCGGGCAATGAACCCGCCCAGTTGCCTGAAGGCGAGCCACCCCACAGCCAGAAACGCCACCATCGCCAGCGGGAACAGATATTCGATCACCGACCACAGCCCCGGCACAAACACGAGCCCAAGGATGAAGCCGCCATTGATCGACATGGCCAGCGCCAGGGGCAGGGCCATCATCTGGGTCTGCGCGTTGGAGTTTGCGAGCGCCTGACCTGTTGCCGAGGCCCGGAAGCCGCGCATCTTGCGCAGGTTCCAGACCAGAAGCGACAGGTTCAGCGCGCCGAAGATGGCAATGCCCAGCAGCGCCACGGTGATGGCGGCGGTCAAGGCGGGCTCACCACGGCCCAAAGCGGCGGTGATGTCTTCGAAGACCGGCACGGTGCGGCCGGGATGGGGCACCCAATGCATCAGATACATGAAAAAGGTGACAGACAGACCGCCCGCGCCGACAGAGGCGAGGACATAAAGCGGCGACCAGGTGTCGGCGGGACGTGTGAGCGCGTGTGACATGGCTATGTTCTCCTTGATGGGAGAGGGGATAGACCATGCAACCGGGGCGTGTCGGTGACTTTGTTACCGGTGTCAATGAATTTTGACCGAGCCGGTGGTGAAGGGTGCGTTTTCCGCACGGAAAACGCACGGGAAAACCCGGGTTTTCCAGTGCGAAAAACTGGCGTTTTTCGCACGGCTCAGATCACAAAAGGCTGTCGGGCATCTTCTGTTCCGCGGCCGTGTTGGCGCGGCGGAAAACCAGCGTCACAAGGGTCGAGACGATCACGATGAACAGCGAATAAAGGGCCGGCACCGCCATGATGGCCTGTTGCTGGTCGGGCGGAAAGGTGAAGACGATGATGGCAATCGCCAGGGGTCCGTTCTGGATGCCCGTCTCAAGCGCAATGGTGCGCGCGTTGCGCGGATGCAGCTTGAGTGCGGTGGCAAAAAGATAGCCCAAGGTGATCCCGATCAGACCCAGCCCGATCGCCGCCACATAGGTCGCAGGCGTGGTTGACAGCAGGAACTGCCAGTTCTGCGGCACCCATGTCACCATGATGAAGGCGATGAAGAACAGCGCCAGCAGCGCGCCGCAGAACTCGATCACCGCGCCCACATTGGCGTTGAGCTTGCGCAACCCCATCCCGATGGCCACCGGCACCAACAGCACGATCAGCACCCGCACGATATCCTCGCGCGGGATGTCAAGATCGAGCGCCGAGGCGTAGAGCAGCAAGATGATCGGGATCAAGATGACGCCCATCACCGTCGACGTGACCGTCATCAGCACCGAAAGCGCCAGATTGCCTTTGGAGAAATAGGTGAAGATGTTCGATGTCGTGCCCCCCGGCATGCAGGCCATGATCAAGATGCCGATGGCGATGGGTTCGGGCACCACCAGAAACAGCGCCATCACAAAGCCCAGAAGCGGCATGATCCCGTATTGGCTGAGCACCCCGATGCCAAGCCCATAGGGCCGCTTGAGTGCAAGGTAGAAATCGCGCGGCGTCAGCGAGGCGCCCATGCCCAGCATGATGATGGCCACCATGATCCCGAGCAGTGTCTGGGTAAATTCATCGACCATCTTCGTTCACTCCGCCGCGATCTGTGCCAGCGCCTCGGCGCGCAGGTCTTTCCTGAGGATCTTGCCGACATTGGATTTCGGCAATTCGTCGCGGAATTCGTAGAGCTTGGGCACCTTGTAGCCGGTCAGATGCTCCCTGACATAGGCGCGCAGCGTCTCGGCGCTCAGGCCGGGGTCGGAGGTCACGATGAATGCCTTGACCGCCTCGCCGCTTTCGGGATCGGGCACGCCGATGACGGCGGCCTCCCGCACGGCGGGATGGGCGGCCAGAACGTCTTCGACCTCGTTGGGATAGACGTTGAAACCCGAGACCACGATCATGTCCTTTTTGCGGTCCACGATGCGGACATAGCCATCGGCATCCATCACCCCGATATCGCCGGTCAAGAACCAGTCGCCGCGCATGGTCTTGGCGGTTTCTTCGGGTTTTTCCCAATAGCCTTTCATGATCTGCGGTCCGCGCGCCGCGATCTCGCCGGTCTCGCCTTGGGCGACGGGATTGCCGGCATCGTCAAGGCAGAGGATCTCGGTCGAGGGCACGGGCACACCGATCGAGCCTTCGCGCACCTTGCCCAGCGGGTTGAAGGTGAGAACCGGCGATGTCTCGGTCAGACCATAGCCTTGCAGCACGGGCTTGCCCGTGATGGCCTCCCAGCGCGCAGCGACCGAGGATTGCAGCGCCATGCCACCAGCGCTGGCGAATTTCAGATGCCGGGGCGGGCTGTCCTGAAACCAGATTTCATTGGTCAGCCCGTTGAACAGCGTGTTGACCCCGCTCATCCAGGTGATCTTGTAATTTTCGAAGGCACGCTTGAGGTTCGACAGGGGGCGCGGATTGGGGATCAGGATGTTGCGCGCGCCCAGCCAGTAAAAGCCCAGCAAATTCACGGTAAAGGCAAAGATGTGATAAAGCGGCAAGGCGGTCAGTGCCACCTCGCGGCCCTTTTGCACGCCTTCGATCAGTTCCATGGTCTGTTCCATGTTCAAGATCAGGTTGGCATGTGTCAGCATCGCGCCCTTGGCTGTGCCCGTGGTGCCGCCGGTGTATTGCAGCACTGCCACGTCATCGCCGGTGACATCTTGATGATAGGTGCCGACCGCGGACTTGCCGGCGCTGATGCGCGCGCGCCCCGCCGCCAGCGCCTCGGGCAGGCGGATATGGGGCAGATCGATCCGCCTGACCGATTTGTCCCAGTGTTTTTGCACCAGCCCCACGATGCCCCGCGGCAGCATGGGCAGGAATTCGGCGACGCGGGTGATGATGATGTTGGGGATCGGATGGCCCGCCGTTGCGCGCCGCAGCTTGTCGGCGAACATGTCCATGATGATCAGCGCATGCGGGCGGCTGTCGGCGAATTGGCGCGCCATCTCGTCGGCGGTGTAGAGCGGGTTGACATTGACCAGCACGCAGCCCGCCTTGAACACGCCGAAGGCTGCCACCGGAAAGGACAGGCAGTTGGGCATCTGCACCGCGACGCGGTCGCCGGCCTTGAGCCCCGCGATGTCGCGCAGATAGGCCGCCAGCGCATCCGACATCGCGTCGACCTGTTGAAAGCTGAGCGTGCCGTTCATGCCGTTGGGCAAGCAACAGGTAAAGGCCGGTGCGCGCCCGAAGGTCGCCGCCACCGATCCGATCATGTCGGCCAGATTGCGATAGGCAGGCGCGGCGATATCGACCCGCGCGCCCGCACGGTAAAAGGCCGTCCACGGCCGATCCGGATGCTCCATGAGCCTCCCCCTCATGTCACTCCACCAATCGCTCGACGCTAGCGCAACGCGTTTTCGTTTGAAATGAAAAAGCGCCAAGACGTAGCGTCAGCTTCCGCGATAGGTTGAATACCCATAGGGCGAAATCAGCAAGGGCACATGGTAATGGTCATGTTGGGCCATGCCAAAGCGGATCGGCACCTCGTCCAGAAACAGCGGCTCGGGCGCGCCTGGCCCCGCCGCGCGCAGATAGGCGCCGGCGGCAAAGACCAGCTCGTATTGCCCGAGGGCGAAATCTTCGGCCGGCAGGATCGGCCCATCGGTGCGCCCATCGGCATTGGTGATCTTGTGCGCGATCTTTTCGCGCCCCGCGCCGGTGATGCGGTAGAGCGTGATCGCCAGCCCCGCCGCCGGACAGCCGCGCGCGGTGTCAAGTACATGTGTGGTCAAAAAGCCGGGCATCGCAGGTCTCCGTCAAGGGTGGCGCCAGCATTTCCCAGCCTCCTGCCCCTTGCAACCCCTCGCAGGCTTCGCCAAGCCTGTATCCGACAGGACTGGAGGTGCGCGCCATGCACAGATACCCCCGCGACATGACCGGCTATGGTGCCAACCCGCCCGATCCGCAATGGCCGGGGGGCGCCAAGATCGCCGTCCAGATCGTGATGAATTACGAGGAAGGCGGCGAAAACAACATCTTGCATGGTGATGCCGCATCCGAGGCGTTCTTGTCGGAAATCACCGGCGCCAGCGCGTGGCCGGGGCAGCGGCACTGGAACATGGAATCCATCTACGACTATGGCGCGCGGGCCGGGTTCTGGCGGCTGCACCGGATGCTGTCGGCGTATCCCGTCACCGTCTATGGCGTGGCGACCGCGCTGGCGCGTGCGCCCGAGCAGGTCGCCGCCATGCAGGCCGCCGGCTGGGAAATCGCAAGCCATGGGCTGAAATGGGTCGAACACCGCGACATGCCCGAAGATGTCGAGCGCGACCAGATTGCTCAGGCCATCGCGCTGCACACCGAGGTGACAGGCGCCCCCCCGCGCGGCTGGTACACCGGGCGCTGTTCGATGAACACGATGCGGCTGGTGGCCGAGACGGGCCAGTTTGCCTATGTCGCCGATGATTATGCCGATGATCTGCCCTATTGGCGGCGCTTTGGTGACCATGATCAGCTGGTCGTGCCCTATACGCTTGACGTCAACGACATGCGCTTTGCCATTCAGGCGGGTTTCTCCGAGGGCACACAGTTCGAAACCTACATCCGCGACAGCTTTGACAACCTTTATGCCGAAGGACAGGCCGGGCGCCCCGCGATGCTGTCGATCGGTCTGCATTGCCGGCTGGCGGGCCGCCCCGGTCGCGCGCAGGCGCTGGAGCGTGCGCTCGCTTACATGGCGGGGCATTCGGGCGTCTGGTTCGCCACCCGGCTCCAGATTGCCCGGCATTGGGCCGCAACCCATCCGCCGCTTTTGCGCACCCGCCCCTCCGAGATGGATCGCCCCGCCTTTGTGGCGGCCTTTGGCGGCATTTTCGAGCATTCGCCCTGGATCGCGGAGCGCGCCCATGCGTTGGAGCTTGGCCCGACCCATGACAGCGCGCGCGGTGTCCATTCGGCGCTGGCGCGCATCTTTCGCGCCGCCACCCCCGAGCAACGTCTGGGCGTGCTGTGCGCCCATCCCGATCTGGCGGGCAAGCTGGCCGCCGCAAGGCGGCTTACCGCCGACAGCACCGCCGAACAGGCCAGCGCGGGTCTTGATGCGTTGAGCGATGCCGAACGCAGCGAATTCACGGCGCTCAACACCGCCTATACCGAAAAATTCGGTCACCCCTTCATCATCGCCGTGCGCGACAACACCAAGGCCACGATCCTTGCCGCCTTTCGCCGCCGCATCGAACAGGACCCTGCCACCGAGTTTGCCGAGGCCTGCCGTCAGGTCGAACGCATCGCGGAGTTGCGCCTGATGGAGAAGCTGGGATGACCCGCGACATCGTGATCGAAGCCATGGATGGTGCGGATTTCGCCCCTTTCGGCGATCTGCTTTCGGTTTCAGGCGCCCCCGATCGCATCATCAACCAAGGTCTGTGCGGGCGCTGGCATGACCAAGCCCGGATCGACATTGTCGATGGCCGCCCCGGCATCAGCCTGTTTCAATCCGAGGCCCGCATTCTGCCCCTGGCGCTTGCGATGGTCGAACGCCACCCCTTGGGCTCTCAGGCCTTCGTGCCGATGTCGCTCGATCCGTTTCTGGTGGTCGTGGCCCCCGACCACGGGGGCACACCCGGCAGACCGCGCGCCTTTCGCACAAGCGCGGGGCAAGCTGTCAACATCGGCCGCAATATCTGGCACGGCGTGCTGACACCGCTGCATGCCCCGGGCCTGTTTGCCGTGATCGACCGGATCGGCGACGGGGCGAACCTTGAAGAACACTGGTTCGACCAGCCCTTCACCTTGCGCGACGCCTGACGGGGTCGCCTCGGGCCCTCTTTGCTTCGAAAACACGCCCGCCGGAGACGTCCGCCCCCGCCACCCCGCCCCCGGCCGGGGCGGTGCGCCGGTACAGCCGCGCGCGCGGCTGTGCCCGCCCCGTTCAGAGCGGCACGATGGTTGCCAGACCTTGCGCCCGCGCGGCTTTCACGATGGCATCGGCCACGGCCAGATCTTGCAGGCCCACGCCTGTGCCATCGAACAGCGTGATCGCATCGGCCGATGTGCGGCCCGCATGGGTGCCGTTGATCACCGCACCGATGGGGGTGACCGCCTCGGCCCCGATCAGCCCCTGGGCCACCGCATGCTGCGCCTCGCCGATGGTGATGGATTGCGCGACCTCGTCGCAAAACACCGCCGAGCGCGCCAGAAGGGCCGCCTCGACCTCCTGCTTGCCCCGGGTGTCGGTGCCCATGCAGGCCAGATGCGTGCCGGGGCTCACATGCGCGCCCATCAGAGAGGGGGCGAAGCTTGAGGTGATGGTGATGATCACATCGGCCGCTGACAGGCCCGGCAGATCGACAGCACGGAACGCCACCCCCATCTCTTCGGCGACCGCCGCCAGACCCGGCAGCATCTCGGGGTGGTAGTTCCAGCCGATGACCTGTTCGAAGGCGTGGGTTTCCAGCGCCGCGCGCAACTGGAACCTGGCCTGATGGCCCGCGCCGACCATGCCCAGGATCCGCGCATCCTTGCGCGCCAGATGCTTGATCGAGACGGAGGATGCGGCTGCCGTGCGCAGCGCGGTCAACAGATTGCCGCCCACCATCGCCTTGACGCGCCCCGTATCGGGGTCGAACAAGAAGACGCTCGACTGGTGGTTGATCAGCCCGCGCCGCTCCAGATTGTGCGGCCAGTATCCCCCCGCCTTCAGGCCCAGAACCCCGCCCGCGCGATCAAAGCCGCCCTTGAAGCCGTACAGCGCATCCTCGTGCCCCAAGGCTTCGCGGACCACGGGGAAATTCACCGCCGCCCCCGAGGCCATGCCGGCAAACACCGCTTCCACCGCGTCAAAGGCCGCCTGCCGGGTCAGGAGATCGGCGATCATCCCCTCGGGGATGATCACCAATTCATGCGCTGCCGCCATGGTGCCGCTCATCAATAGGCCTTGCCGCGGGCCGAGACCGGCCAGACAACCTCGACCTTGCCGCCGCGCACGCCCACATACCAGTCATGGACGTTGCAGGTGGGATCGCAATGGCCCGGCACAAGGCGCAGCTTGTCATTGACCTTGAGCACCCCATCAGGGTCGGCCACAACGCCATGCTCATCCGAGCATTTGACATATTTGACGTCGCTGCGCCCAAAGATCACCGGCAGGCCGCTGTCGACCGACTGTGCCTTGAGACCGGCATCGACAATCGCCTTGTCGGCCTTGGCGTGGCTCATCACCGAGGTCAGGATGAACAGCGCGTTTTCCCATTCGCCTTGGTCGATGCGCTTGCCGTCCTTGTCGAGGATGCGGCCATAATCGGCATCCATGAAGGCGTAGGAGCCGCACTGAAGCTCGTTATAGACACCCGAGGTGCTTTCGAAATAGTAGCTGCCCGTGCCGCCGCCGCCGACGATGTCACAGTCGATGCCTTCGGATTTCAGCGTGTCGACGGCATCTTTCACCATCGCCACCGCAACGGCGATCTTGGCCTTGCGGTCCTCGTAGCTGTCCATGTGCTGCATCGCGCCCTGATAGGCCTGAAGCCCTGCGAATTTCAGCCCCGGTGCCGCGTCGATGGCCTTGGCGATGGCAACCACGGCAGGGGTGGTTGTGACACCGCAGCGTCCCGCGCCGCAATCGATCTCCACCAGACATTCGATCTGGGTGCCGTGCCTGACGGCAGCCGCCGACAGATCGGCGACATTGGCGATGTCATCGACGCAGCAGATCGTGCGCGCGCCCAGTTTCGGCATGCGCGCCAGACGGTCGATCTTGGCGGGTTCGCGGACCTGATTGGATACCAGCACATCCTTGATGCCGCCACGGGCAAAGACCTCGGCCTCCGAGACCTTCTGGCAGCACACGCCCACCGCGCCGCCGAGGCTTTCTTGCAGCTTGGCCACGTCGACGGATTTGTGCATCTTTCCATGCACCCGGTGGCGCATGCCATGGGCGCGGGCGTAATCGCCCATCTTCTTGATGTTGCGCTCCAGCGCGTCCAGATCGAGGATCAGGCAGGGTGTCTGGATCTCGGCCTCGGACATGCCGGGCAGGGCGGGGATGTCATAGCCCACTTCGAGGGTTTCGATGTCGATGACGTCTTTCATGCGATGTCTCCCATTCGGTGTGTCGGGTCGGGTGGCGGGACAAGTCCCGCCCTACGGCAAAAGGGTAGGGCGGGACTTGTCCCGCCACGCGGTCATGTCATCCAGGGCAGCTTGCCCATGTCGACATTGCCGCCAGTGATGATGACACCCACGCGCTGGCCGCGGAAAATCTCGGGGTTCTTCAGGATCGTGGCCAGGGGCACGGCGCAGCTGGGTTCCATGACGATCTTCATCCGCTCCCAGGTCAGGCGCATGGCGTCGATGATTTCCTGTTCGCTGGCGGTCAGGATGTCGGTCACATGCTGTGACACGAAATGCCAGGTGTTCTCCTTGAGCGGCACCTTGAGCCCGTCTGCGATGGTGATGGGCGCATCATCGGCGATGATATGGCCCGCCTTGAAGGACCGATAGGCATCATCGGCCTGTTCGGGTTCGGCGGCATAGATCTTTACCCGAGGCGCGATATTGGACAGCGTCAGGCAGCAGCCCGACACCATGCCGCCGCCGCCGATCGGGGCGATGACGCTGTCGAGGCCGTCGACCTGTTCCATCAGTTCGCGCGAACAGGTCGCTTGCCCCGCGATCACGCGGGGGTCGTTGTAGGGATGGACGAAATCGGCGCCCGTTCGGGCGTGCACCTCGGCAAAAACCGCCTCGCGCGAGGTGGTGGAGGGCTCGCATTCGGTGATCGTGCCGCCATAGCCGCGCACGGCGGCTTTCTTGGCCTCGGGCGCCGTGCGGGGCATGACCACATTGCACGGAATGCCCCGGCGGCCCGCCGCATAAGCCAGAGACAGCGCGTGGTTGCCCGAAGAATGGGTGGCCACACCTTTGGGCGCCATCGCATCGCTCAGGCCGAACACCGCGTTGGACGCACCGCGCACCTTGAACGCACCGGCTTTCTGAAAGTTCTCGCATTTGAAGAACAATTCGGCGCCGGTCAGCTCGTTCATGTAGGCCGAGGTCAAAACCGGCGTGCGATGGATGTAGGGCGCGATCCGGGCATGGGCGGCGATCACGTCGTCATAGGTCGGGATTTGCGGTGCGGCGATGTCTTTCATGGCGGCGTTCCTTGTCATTCGGCGGCCAGCGCCAGAGACGCAGCACTTTGGCGGTACACATCTTGCGCGGCGGCGACGCCTGATCCCAGCCGGATGGGCAGATCGAGATCGGCCATCACCATCTCGACCGTGGCCAGACCCGACAGCATCATCACATCCGTCAGGCTTCCCAGATGGCCGATGCGGAACACCTTGCCCGCGACCTGACCGAGGCCCGCGCCAAAGGCCACGCCGTAGCGGGTGCTGGCATGGCTGACGATGCGCGCCGCATCAAAGCCCTCAGGCGTGCGGATCGCGCTGACCGTATCGGAATAAAGCGCGGGCCGCGCGGCGCACAGCTCCATCCCCCAGGCCGCGACCGCGGCACGCACACCCGTGGCGATGCGGGTATGCCGGGCAAACACAGTCTCCAGACCTTCGGCCAGAAGCATCTCGGAGGCGACTTTCAGACCGTTCAGAAGCCCGACCGCGGGCGTGTAGGGATAGCCGTTGGCGGCATAGCCTTTGGCCATGTCGCGGATGTCGAAATAGGTGCGCGCCAGCCCGGCGGTTTCGACCGCCGCCATCGCCTTGGCCGAAAAGGCCGCGATCCCCAGACCCGCGGGCAGCATGAAGCCCTTCTGGCTGCCGGTGATCGCCACGTCGATCTTCCAGCCGTCAAATTCGAAGGGCATCGAGCCGATCGAGCTGACACCATCGACAAACAGAAGCGCGGGGTGACGGGCGGCGTCCATCGCCCGGCGCACCGCCGCGATGTCCGAGCGCACGCCCGTCGCGGTCTCGTTATGGGTGGCCAGAACCGCCTTGATGCGATGCGTGGTGTCGGCGGTCAGGATCTCTTCGAAGCGATCGGCGGGAATGCCTTCGCCCCAAGGGGTTTCCACGATCTCGACCGTCAGCCCATGGCGCTGGCACATGTCGATCCACTTGAGCGAGAACATGCCGTTGCGCGACGCCAGAACCGTGTCGCCCGGCGACAGCGTGTTGGTGATCGCTGCTTCCCAGCCACCCGTGCCGGTCGAGGGGAAAATGAACACCTCGGCGTTGGCAGATTTCAGCACGCGGCGCACGCCGTCGCGGGCAGGGTGCAGAATGTCTTTGAACAGGCTCGACCGATGGTCCAGCGTGGGCATGTCGCATGCCCGGCGCAGGCTTTCGGGCATGTTGGTGGGCCCCGGGATGAAAACTGGGTTCTGCAAGCTCATGACAGCCGTCTCCTTAACGCTTGGACCATCAGGTAGTGCTTGCAGCCCTCACGCACAATTTTTTTGAAATCATTTTTCAAAAATGCTACGGTGCCTGCAAAGTGTTTCCCTTCAATGGGTTGATATTTTTCAAATCGTGAAATCATTTTTCACTGCACTGCAGCGAGGCGCGAATGAACGACCCCGACCCCCCTGATTCCCCGCGCCGTGCGCGCGGCCGCCCCAAGGCGTGGGATGACAAATCGGATCAGAACACGATCAAATCGCTGGATCGGGCGATGGCGGTGTTCGAGCATCTGTCGACCACGACCGGGGCCAGCCTGTCGGAATTGGCCACCGATACCGACCAGTCGCCTGCCACCACCTATCGCATCCTGACCACGCTTGAGGCGCGCGGATTGGTGGAATTCGACGCATCTGCACAGCTCTGGCATATCGGGCCCCGGGCCTTCCTGATCGGGGCGCGGTATCTGCGGCGGACTTCGGTGATGGATCGCGCGCGGCCGATCTTGCGGCGCTTGATGGAGGCCACGGGCGAGACCGCCAACCTTGGCATCGCGCGCGACACCCATGTGATCTTCGTGAGCCAGGTGGAAAGTCACGCTTCGATCCGGGCATTCTTTCCGCCCGGCACCTTGTCGCCCATGCATGCCTCGGGGATCGGCAAGGCGCTTTTGGCACAGATGACCGATGACCGGCTGTCGCGTCATATTGCAACCGCGCCGCTTGATCGCTTTACGGCGCGCACCCTGACCGATCCCGCCGCTTTGCGCGCCGATCTGCAAGACACCCGCGCGCGCGGCTATTCCATTGACGATGAGGAAAAAACCGAAGGCATGCGCTGCATCGCCGCCCCGGTCTTTGACTGGCGCGGCGAGGTGGTGGCGGGATTGTCGGTGTCAGGGCCGATCAGCCGTGTCTCGGCGCGCGAAACCCCGCGCCTGGCCGAAGCGGTGCTGCGCGCGGCGGCCGATCTGTCGGCGGCGCTTGGCGCGGATGTGCCGGCCTAGCCCGGCGGGTGGGGCGATCCGTGTTGGTCTGACCTGTCAAGAACCATCTGGATTTGGCGCGTGATGGTCTTGGGAAAGATTTTCGGGTGTTCCATTTCCTTGGTAGCATGCATCACAGCCAATGTGAGATGTGGGCAGGAAATCACGGTTCAGGCCATCGCCAAATGGGCAGGCCTTTCAACGATCCCGGGCCGCTTGCCCAGCCTTGGCGTGAAGCAGCGCCGCGATGGCCGCCAGCGCCTCGCCCCGGGTGCCGGGGTCGGGAAGTGCTTCGGCTGCCGCAAGGGCGGTCGCAAGGAGGTCGGGCTGGGCGGCGCGCAGGGCGACATCGGCAAGCGTGACAGCCCGAAAGGCAGGGCAGCTGATCTTGTCGGCCTGCACGACGGCCTGGGCCGGCTGTCCCTGCTCTGCGGCAATCGCGGCAGCCAGACGCCGCAGTTCGTCTTGTGGGTCGCCCAAAAAGGGCGGACCAACGAGGCAGAAGGTGTCACTCCCGGGCAATGCCGCGTGAATCGCCATCTCCTCGGCCAGCGCACGCGAGGGGCGCAGACGAGTCAACGCGGCCTCGAGCAGTGCCGGTTCGTTGCGTTGCATCGCCCTGACAGCCGCAGCCGCGATCAGATCGCGCCACATCGCGCGCGGCAGGGCGGGCTGCGGCGCTGCGAGAAGCGCGAAGAGCGCCGCCGGGTCGGGCGCATCCAGCGCGGCGATCCAGGGGGCGATCCGCGCGGGCAAGGGGCTTTCCGGCGGCAAACCGGTCAGAAGCCAGCCCTGCAAGACAGGCGCGATTTCCTTCGGGTCAAGGTGGGACAGCGCTGCCGCGCGGAAGAACACCTGCCGGTCGATCTGAGCTTGCGCCGCAGCAAGAAGACCAAGCCGATAACCCGTGGTTTCCATGTTGGCAGGCCGTTGCGGAAACGGGGGCTCGGGCCAGGGCCGGTCGAGCGTTTGCAGGGCGTCGTCGATGGTGTTGGAGTGCAGTGCCACAACATATCGGTCCGACCGCAAGCCCTTTGCAAGACGGGCCGCGGCTGGCCCGGCCAGCGGGGCGTCCCGCAACAGCGGTGGCAGGAGAATGCTTTTTATTTCCTCGGCAGCACCGCAGTCGATCAGCGCTGCCGTCACCGCGCGGTGGTCAGTGACAAAGACGAATTGACCAAGGCCGCGAAGCGTACGCGGCGATAGCCCGGCCGTGGTGGGGCAGGCCGGGCCAAGCTGGGCCTCGGCTACCCAATCCGCCCACTGCGCGACCTCTTCGGGCGCACCAAGTTCGGCGCCATCGGCGCGCAGTCGGGCGCCCTCGCCCCTCAGGACGCGATGGATCACGATCCTTCTCCTTAGATCTTCCCAGGAAACTTCCGTTTTGGCCCCGGCCGCGGCGCCGACGACCAGGCTTTCCGTCAGAAAAGCGCGTGCGGCAGCCAGATCACCGGCCGCATCGAGGCCGACGGCGACCGACAGCAACGCGGACTTAATCCGGCCACTTTGCTGCAGCGCGCGGTCTCTCAGCGCTGCCGCAGCGGCGACCTGTCCCGTGGCACCTAGGATGTAGCCAAGACCGGCTGGTGCAGAACGTATGCCTTCGGCCCGGGTGAAGAAATCCTGCAAGTTCCCGGCCGCAGCGGCGGCGACGCAGGCTGCGCTGGGCGCGGTGCGACACGCGGGATCGAGCGCCGCGGCGGGCGTGGCAAGTAGGATCAGTAAAAGAGCGGCCACACCGCGACGCCACGGTGGCCGGGCTGCATCGAACCGGTGCTGTGCGAAAATGGTCCGTAGAGACTGCCCCATCGCGCCTTTGCGGCGCCCACTCAGCGGCTGGGCACAAGGCGTCGTGACGGCGGTCTGCCGCCACATGCGCACGTCCCCCGCCCTAGCGGAGCCTGATCGCCCGGATGCGAGATTCTGGACCGGCAGGAAACCCTGAACCACCATGTACCCAAGTCACCTTGTACGTGAGTTCAGTGAAGCCAAACTGCGTTTGTGGATAAAGCGATTCCTTGTCGCGGGGCCCTGTCGCCGACGCGCAAACGGCGCGGTTTTGCGTGACTGAAAACGGGGCCTGCGCCAACCTCGGTCGGGGTGCTGAAGATGGCTCCATTGCTTTAACGTCACGATCCGGTCAAAGCGGAGCGTATGACCACCTGACGTCCCAGAAGCCCGTAAATGGAGGCGAGTACCGGAATCGAACCGGTCTACACGGATTTGCAATCCGCTGCGTAACCTCTCCGCCAACTCGCCGCCGGGGTGGTGTGTGTTGAGGTAGCCCAAGCGCGCGCGCCGTGCAAGGCGCGAAAGGGGAGAAACGTCGCATCGCGCCATCCGCCCGTTGCGCGCGCGCGCGGGCTGTGCGAAGACGGGATTGGAAAAACTAGACGGATTGGTTCAGTTCCCATGGCCGACTTCGCCGAACGCCGCCGCATCATGGTCGACACACAGGTTCGGCCGTCGGATGTGACCAGCTTTCCGATCATCGACGCGATGCTGTCTGTCCCGCGCGAGGGTTTTGTGCCCGATGCCGTGCGCGATCTTGCCTATGTCGGCGGCCCTGTCGCGCTGACGCCCACGCGCCAGCTGATGGAGCCGCGCACGATCGCCAAGATGCTTCAGGCGCTGGATGTGACGCCCGCCGATCTGGTGCTGGAGATCGGCCCGGGTCTTGGGTACGGCACCGCCCTGTTGGCGCGGCTGGCCGAGGCGGTGGTGGCGGTTGAAGAAGACCCAAGCCTTGCCGCCGAGGCCGAGGCTGCGCTGTCGGCGCATGGGGCTGACAATGCCGCGGTGCTGACCGCGCCGCTGACGCTCGGCAGTGCCAGAAACGGCCCCTATGACGTGATCGTGGTGTTTGGTGGTGTCGAAGAGATGCCGCAAGCGCTGATCGATCAACTCAAGGAGGGCGGGCGCATCATGGCGGTTTTCATGGATGCTGCCCTGGGTGAGGCACGCCTGGGCCGCAAGCATCAGGGCGTCGTTTCGTGGCGCATGGAATTCAACGCGACAGCACCGGTGCTTGCGGGCTTCGCCCGCCAACCGGGCTTTGTGTTCTGAAACGGGCCGCGCGCTGTCGCGCGGCGCGCAGAATCCGGGCACGGCCCGGTGCGAAAGGACGTGACGCTATGAAGAACAAGGGTTTGCGGATTGCGCGCATTCTGGTCCTGACCATGGCGGCCATGTCAGCCCCGCTTGCGCCGGCCTTGGCCGATACGCTGCGTGACGCCATGGCCGATGCCTATCGCAACTCGAGCCTGCTCGATCAGAACCGCTATCTGCTGCGCGTGCGCGATGAGGGCGTCAATCAGGCGATGGCAGCGCTTTTGCCGACGCTGAGTTTCGCCGCCGCCTCGTCGCGCGATCTGGTGGCAGGTACCACCACCACAACCGCACGGCTGGTGGCCGAGGTCACGCTGTATGCCGGGCGCTCGCGGGCCAATGCCGTGCGCGCGGCCGAGGAAACGGTGAATGCCGCCCGCCAGCAGCTTGTCGCGCTGGAGGCGCAGGTGCTGGGCGATGCCGTCACCGCCTATCTGGAGGTCTGGGAGGCGCAACAGGTCGTATCCGTGCGCGAGGCCAATGTGCGTGTGCTGACCCAGCAATTGCGCGCCGCCCGCGACCGGTTCGAGGTGGGCGAGGATACGCGCACCGATGTGGCGCAGGCCGAGGCGCAACTGGCCACGGCGCGGTCCAATCTGGCTGCGGCCCAAGGCACGCTCGAGATTTCGCGCGAGCTGTTCAACCTTGCCGTGGGGCGGTACCCGGCGGCGGTGTCGGCCCCCGCAGGCCTGCCCGGTCTGCCAGCCTCGCAAGCACAGGCCGCCGAGCTTGCCCGACAAGATCATCCCGCCATCCGCGCGCTTCAGCACGAGGTGGCGGCCGCGGAGTTCGCCGTGGCGCAAGCCCGGGGGTCCATGCGGCCCAATCTGTCGCTGGAGCTGTCGCGCAGCGAGGTGTTCGAGGCGCCTGACGCCAGACAAGAGGGCAATGGTGCGGCCATCGGCCTGACGCTGAGCCAGCCGATCTATCGCGGTGGTCAGCTTGGTTCGCTGGAGCGTCAGGCCTTGGCACAAGCCGAGGCGGTGCGCTTGGGCCTGAACCGTCAGGTGCAGATCAACCTGCAGCTTTTGGGCAATGCCTATGCGCGTTTCGCCATCGCCAGCGCCCAGATCGAGGCCTCTGACCAGCGCATCAATGCGGCGCAGCTGGCCTTTGACGGCATCCGCGAAGAAGCGTCCTTGGGTGCGCGGACAACGCTTGATGTGCTGGACGCCGAGCAAAACCTGCTGGAGGCGCGCATCAGCCGGATCGAAGCGCAATCGGGTCTTTATGCCGCCGCCTATGGCATTCTGGCCGCGTCCGGGCTGTTGAGTGTCGGGCATCTGCAACTGCCCGTGCCCGAATATGATGCCGCCGCCTATGGCGCGGCGTTTTCGGGCGGGCAGCCGCGGGTGATGTCGCCGCAAGGGGCGCGGCTGGATACCTTGCTTCAGGCGATCGGGCGCCAATGATCGCGCGCCAGCGCGGTCTGGTCTGACCGAGGCCAATGATCGCGCGCCAGCGCGGTCTGGT
>NZ_CALAHQ010000073.1 GCF_937892565.1 uncultured Roseicyclus sp.
TGGATCATCTCGCTGATCCTTTCGCTGATCGGTCTGGCGACACTCAAGCTGCGCTAGGTTGCGTGCGGGCGGCACGGCGGGTGCGCTTGATCGGTGTTGGTGTCTTTTGGCTGCTGTCCGCGTGACCGGATTGTTCGAGCGACAAGGGACAAGGCGCATGCTGGCCTTGGGGGCGGCAAAGGGGGAATGGGGATGATACCGGTTCAAGGGGTCGACGGGTGGCGGGTGGCGGTCTTGGGTCTGGGGCGGTCTGGCATGGCCACGGCGCGTGCGCTGCGCGCGGGCGGGGCCGAGGCGCTGTGCTGGGATGATGGCGCCGCCGCGCGCGAGACGGCCCTGGCCGAGGGGTTCACCATCTGGGATCCGATGGCGGCGGAGGCTTTCGAAGGGGTCGCCTGTCTGATCACGTCACCCGGCATTGCGCATCTTTACCCCGCCCCGCACCGCGCGATTGCGGCCGCGCGCATGGCGGGGGTGCCCGTCGACAATGATGTGGGTCTGTTTTTCCGGTCGCTCGGGATGGGCGACTGGGCCGGGATGGACGTGCCGCCGAGGGTCGTGGCGATCACCGGATCGAACGGCAAATCCACCACCTCGGCGCTGATTGCCCACATCCTTGCGGCTGCGGGGTGGTCGGTGCAACTGGCGGGCAATATCGGGCGCGGGGTGCTTGATATCGACCCGCCCGAGGATGGCGGGGTGGTGGTATTGGAACTCAGCTCCTACCAGATCGAACTGGCGCGCGCGCTGACGCCCGATGTGGCGGTCTTCACCAATCTTTCGCCCGATCATCTGGACCGGCACGGCGGCATGGGCGGCTATTTCGCGGCCAAGCGGCGCTTGTTTGCCGAAGGCGGGCCCGATCGCGCCGTGATCGGCGTGGACGAGATCGAGGGGCAATACATCGCCAACCAGATGGCCGAGGGGCCGACGGATGCCCGCGTGATCCGGGTGTCGCAGGCCAAGCTGTCGGGCTTGGGCTGGGATCTGGTGACGCGCAAGGGCTGGCTGTCGGAACTGCGCAAGGGCCGACAGGTCGCCTCGATCGATCTGCGCGGTGTGGCGGGCTTGCCCGGTGCGCATAACCACCAGAACGCGGCTTGCGCTTACGGCGCCTGCCGGGCCCTGGGCCTTGCGCCAAAAGACATCGAGATGGGCTTTCACAGCTTCCAAGGCCTGCCGCACCGCAGCCAGCGTGTGGCCGAGATCGGTGGCGTGTCCTTTGTCAACGACAGCAAGGCCACCAATGTGGACGCCGCCGTCAAGGCGCTGGGGGCTTTTGAGCGGATCCGCTGGATCTGCGGCGGGTTGGAAAAAGAGGGCGGGATGGACGCCTTGGCGCCAGCGGCGGGTGCGGTGGTCAAGGCCTATGTCATCGGGCGCGAGGCCGCGGCATTTGCCCTTCACCTTGGCGATATCCCGCACGAGATCTGCGGCGACATGGCCACCGCCGTCGCCCGCGCCGCCGCCGACGCCCAGCCGGGCGACACCGTGCTTCTGGCGCCAGCGGCCGCCAGCTTCGACCAATACGACAGCTTCGAGCACCGCGGCCGCGATTTCATGGATCAGGTTGGCAGGCTGAAGGGGTAGGGGGAGTGCCCCGCCCAAAGGCCCGCGCGCGCGTGGGCAAGGATCGGCTTTCGTATGCAGCGCGAGACGAAAGCAGGCGCGTCGAAAACCGGGTTTGCAGCTCAGTTTCGACGATGACGGTGAGGCGCCAATAGTCGAAGGTCGCGCCCAAGATTGACATCCTGACGGGGCTGCCCACCTTTCGTAGGTGCGTAAATTGAAACTGTTTTTGTGTAGGGCATGTCCCATGAAGGCAACCCATAAAACCATAGGCGTTTTGCTTTTCAAATCGGTCACGGGCATTCCCATTGGGATCTGGCGCAGGATACTGCGGAGGGAACCGGCCCTAAAGACCGATGCGTGATCTTCCCATCATGAATTTGCTACGCTCGCCTGTCATCGGTTTCACCCTGCTGGTCTTGGCGGTGACATGGTTGTTGTATTCGGAACCCCATGTCCGGACATATCTGTGCCCGGCATGCACAGGCTTCCGAGAGATCGCACCGCGCATCTATGTCGACCAGAAGGCCACGGACGCAGAAATAGACGCCGCGTTGCTGAGCTTTGCTGCTGGACAACGAATGGTTCTGGACTTCTATCCTGATCAAGCCTCCAATCCCGTGTGGCTGCTTTGCCTGTCAGGTCAATGTGGGGTACGAAACCTGCCCCGACCGCTTGCAATGGCCTATGTGAACTGGTTTGTCTTTGCCTACCCTGACGGGGCAAACGCGACCATTTTCGCTCATGAGCTTGCTCATGCGGAATTGCATCATAGGGTCGGCAGCAGTCGTCGGTTCTTCTCGCAAGCGGTGCCGGCATGGTTCGACGAGGGTCTTTCTGTCTATATCTCGCAAGATACCCGTTATTTGGACGTCGAAGATGGCGAGGTCACGGGCTGCAAAGCCGGCGATTGGCCGCAACCGCCATCAGATCAGCGGACATTCCGGCGACTTGGCGCAACACAATCGGAAGAAATTTACACAGCTTCGGCTTGTCGTGTGATTGAGTGGCTTGAACGCCATGGCGGTGCAGAGGCTGTTGTCGCGATGCTGCGCGAGAGGCGGGCAGGTGACGTCTTTCGCGAATGACCCCCCCGTCCCGCGGAGCGTCTAACGAAAGCAAGCGACCCGGCTCATGACACCGGCCCCCGAATGCCCCAACCTAACGCTGGCCCTGCGACGCGTTTCGGAGTAGAGTTGCCCCCAGACCCGGATAACCGGGCGATCCGAGGCAGGCAACGGCAAGAAACGGGCGGGTGGTTCCCATGACGGAGATCGCGCATGGCACGGTGATCGTGCAATCGGGCGAAGCGGTTATTCCACGCTGGTGGAGAACGGTCGACCGGGTCACCATCTTTTGCGTCCTTGTCTTGTTTGCGATCGGCATCTTGCTGGGCTTTGCGGCCTCTACGCCCTTGGCTGAACGCAACGGTCTTGACCCCTTCTACTATGTCACGCGGCAACTGGCCTTTGGTGGCATGGCGTTGATCGTGATGCTGATGGTGTCGATGCTGGCGCCTGTCACGATCCGGCGCATGGCCGTGATCGGCTTTTTCGGGGCGATGCTGGCGCTGGGGCTTTTGCCCGTTTTTGGCACCGATTTCGGTCAGGGCGCCGTGCGCTGGTTTTCGCTGGGCTTCGCCTCGGTTCAGCCGGCGGAATTTCTCAAGCCGGTCTTTGTGATCTTTACCGCCTGGATGATCGCGGCCAGTCAGGACATCGGCGGGCCGCCGGGCAAAAGCGTCTCGCTGTTCGCGATGGTGGTGATCGTGGGCTTCTTGGTCATGCAGCCCGATTTCGGTCAGGCTGCGCTGATCGTCTTTGCATGGTCGGTGGTCTATTTCGTGTCGGGTGCGCCGATGCTGGCGTTGTTTGTCGTGATTGCGCTTGTGGCCGTGGGCGGCGTGTTTGCCTATACCTCGTCGGAACATGTCGCGCGCCGCATCGATGGTTTTTTGTCGGCCGAGATCGATCCCCACACCCAGATCGCCTATGCCACCGATGCGATCCGCAATGGTGGGCTGTTTGGCGCGGGCTTGGGCGAGGGGACGGTCCGCTGGACCTTGCCCGATGCGCATACCGATTTCATCATCGCGGTCGCGGCCGAGGAATATGGCGTGATGCTGGTCTTTGTGATCATCGCGCTGTTCACCATCATCGCGGTCCGGGGCTATTTCCGGCTCATGCGCGAGCGCGACACCTTTATCCGTCTGGCAGGCACGGGGCTGGTCAGCCTTTTGGCGCTGCAGGCCTTCATCAATCTTGGGGTTGCGGCGCGGCTGTTGCCCGCCAAGGGGATGACGCTGCCCTTTGTCAGCTATGGGGGATCGTCGCTGATCGCGATGGGGATTTCCGTGGGGATGCTGTTGGCCTTTACCCGGTCGCGTCCGCAGGGCGATATCGGGGATTTTCTGCTTTCGCGACAGCGGTGAGGCAATGACATCCACCAGCGCCCATCTCATCATCGCGGCCGGTGGCACCGGCGGCCATATGTTTCCCGCGCAAGCCCTCTCCGAGGTGATGTTGCGCCGGGGCTGGCGGGTCAGCTTGTCGACCGATGCACGCGGCGCGCGCTACACCGACGGGTTTTCGCATGCCATCGAGGTGCGACAGGTTGCATCGGCCACCTTTGCGCGCGGCGGGGTTCTGGGCAAGATCGCAGCACCCTTTCGCATCGCAGGCGGCATTCTGGGCGCCACCGCGCGCATGTGGCGGGAAAAGCCCGATGTTGTCGTGGGTTTTGGCGGCTATCCCACCATCCCCGCCTTGGCCGCGGCGTGGATCACGCGCACGCCTTGCATGATCCATGAACAAAACGGCGTGCTGGGCCGGGTCAACCGGCTGTTTGCGGCGCGGGTCGATCTGGTGGCTTGCGGCACATGGCCCACGCTTTTGCCCGCGGGTGTGGCGGGGGTTCACACCGGCAATCCGGTGCGCGCTGCGGTTCTGGAACGCGCGGCCGCACCCTATATGCCGCCCGGCGATTGGCCCTTGAGCCTGTTGGTCATCGGCGGCAGCCAGGGCGCGCGCATCCTGTCCGATGTGGTGCCCGCCGCTATAGCACTCTTGCCCGAGCGGTTGCGCGCCCAGTTGCGCATCGCCCAACAAGCCCGCGCCGAGGATACACAGCGCGTGATTGCGGCCTATGGCGCGGCTGGCGTGCGTGCCGAGGTCGAGACGTTTTTCCGTGATATTCCGCGCCGCCTGTCCGAGGCGCAGCTGGTGATCAGTCGCGCGGGCGCCTCGTCGGTGGCCGATATCGCGGTCATCGGGCGCCCCGCGATCCTGATCCCCTATGCCCAGGCCACCGCAGATCACCAAAGCGTCAATGCCCGTGGTCTTGTCGATGCACAGGCGGCGACGATGATCCCCGAGTCCGCGCTGTCGCCGCCCCATTTGGCTGCCGCGATCCAATCCATTCTCACCGAACCGGCCAAGGCCGATCAGATGGCGCAAGCGGCCTTGTCGGCCGGCAGGCCCGACGCGGCCCAAAAGCTGGCCGCACTGGTCGAGGAACTGGCCCGCAAAGGAGCCGCATGACCGCTGCCATCACCAAATTGCCCAGCAAGCTGGGCGCGATCCACTTCGTCGGCATCGGCGGCATCGGCATGTCGGGCATTGCCGAGGTGCTGCTCAACCATGGCTATGACGTGCAGGGCTCGGATCTGAAGCCCTCGAAAATCACCGAACGGCTCGAGGCCTTGGGCGCGCGGGTTCATTTCGGACAGCGCGCCGAAAATCTGGATGGCGCCGAGGTGGTGGTGATTTCTTCGGCGATCAAGCCCGGCAACCCGGAACTGGATTCGGCGCGAACCAAGGGATTGCCCGTGGTGCGCCGGGCCGAGATGCTGGCCGAATTGATGCGGCTGCGCTCCAACATCGCGGTGGCCGGAACCCATGGCAAGACGACCACAACCACGATGGTGGCGACGCTTCTGGATGCGGGCGGCGTCGATCCGACGGTGATCAATGGCGGCGTGATCCACGCCTATGGATCGAATGCGCGGGTGGGTCAGGGCGACTGGATGGTGGTCGAGGCCGATGAGAGCGATGGCACCTTCAACCGCCTGCCCGCGACCATCGCCATCGTCACCAACATCGACCCCGAGCACATGGAACATTGGGGAACGCTCGACAACCTGCGCAAGGGGTTCCTCGATTTCGTGTCCAACATCCCCTTTTACGGGTTGGCCGTGTGTTGCACCGACCACCCCGAGGTGCAGGCGCTGGTGGGCCGCATCACCGACCGCCGCGTGGTCACCTTTGGCTTCAATGCGCAGGCCGATGTGCGGGCGATCAACCTGACCTACAAGGCGGGCGTGGCGCATTTCGACATCGCGCTACAGGCCGAAGGACAGGTGATCGAGGGCTGCACCCTGCCCATGCCGGGCGATCACAATGTGTCCAATGCGCTCGCGGCCGTGGCCGTTGCGCGCCATCTGGGCATGAAGGGCGCGGAAATCCGCGCCGCGCTGGCGGGGTTCAAGGGTGTCAACCGCCGCTTTACCAAGGTGGGCGAGGTGGGCGGCATCACCATCATCGATGATTACGGCCATCATCCCGTCGAAATCGCAGCTGTCTTGAAAGCCGCACGCCAAGCCAGCGAAGGCCGCGTGATCGCCGTGCACCAGCCGCACCGCTACACACGGCTGTCGAGCCTGTTCGAGGATTTCTGCGCCTGCTTCAACGAGGCCGATGTCGCCGGCATCGCCGAGGTCTATGCCGCCGGCGAAGACCCCATTCCCGGCGCCAGCCGCGATGATCTGGTGGCCGGCCTGATCCGTCATGGCCATCGCCATGCCCGCGCCGTGGTGTCCGAGGAAGATCTGGAGCGTTTGGTGCGTGAACAGGCCCGGCCGGGCGACATGGTCGTGTGCCTTGGGGCGGGCACGATTTCGGCCTGGGCACAAGGGCTTGCCGCGCGGCTGAAGGATCTCGATGCGCATGGCTGAGGCAGGCATGGCCCGGTCCGGACGGCGCGCCGTGCCGGGGCCGGGGGCCCGGCCATGACCGCCATCGCCGATATTCCCCTGCGCGGGCGCGCGACGCGCGACCGGCCCCTGGCCGATCTGACATGGCTGCGCGTGGGCGGCCCTGCTGATTGGCTGATCCAGCCCGCCGATGCCGATGATCTGGCCGGGTTTCTGGCGGCGCTTGGCCCGGATGTGCCGGTCTTTCCGATGGGGGTGGGGTCGAACCTGATCGTGCGCGATGGCGGTATTGCGGGGGTGGTGATCCGGCTTGGGCGCGGGTTCAACGACATCCGCATCGAGGGCGATCTGGTGATCGCGGGGGCGGCAGCACTCGATGCCCATGTCGCGATCAAGGCGGCCGAAGCGGGGCGCGATCTGACATTCCTGCGCACCATTCCGGGATCCATCGGCGGCGCGCTGCGGATGAATGCGGGCTGTTATGGCAGCTATGTGGCCGATCATGTCGTGTCGGCCCGCGTGATCGACCGCGACGGGCGGGCCCGGGTGCTGGGGCGGGGCGATATCGCTTTTGCCTATCGCACGACCGATCTGCCCCCCGATACCATCGTGACCGAGGTGACATTTCGCGCCGATGCGGGCGCGCCAGTGATGCTGTCGGCCAAGATGGCCGATCAGATCGCCAAGCGCGACGCCACCCAGCCTACCAGGGACCGCAGCGCCGGATCGACCTTTCGCAACCCGGCGGGGTTTTCCTCGACGGGGCGTGCCGATGACACGCATGAGCTCAAGGCGTGGAAGGTGATCGATGACGCGGGCATGCGCGGTGCAACCCGTGGCGGGGCACAGATGTCGTGGATGCATTCCAATTTCCTGATCAATGCGGGCGGCGCCACGGCTGATGATCTTGAATCTTTGGGGGAAGAGGTCCGAAAAAGGGTTTTCGAGACACAGGGAATAGCGCTAGAATGGGAAATCATGCGCGTCGGTATGAAACGGCGCGACGGATCCGGTTGAACCGGGCAGAAAAACACGGGGCAACGCCCCGATAACATACTGACCGGGCAATAGAATCCGGCGGATTGAGGCAATGGTGGCGGGTTCGGGCAGAACAACCCCCAAGATTGCGGTGCTGATGGGTGGCCCTTCGTCGGAACGCGAAGTGTCGCTGTCCACGGGCCGTGGCTGCGCGCAGGCGCTGCGGGGCGAAGGCTATGAGGTGATCGAGGTCGATTGCGGCCCCGATCTGCCGCAGCGTTTGGCCGCGCTCAATCCCGATGTCTGTTTCAACGCGCTCCATGGCCGCTGGGGCGAGGACGGGTGCGTGCAGGGCATCCTTGAATGGCTGCGCATTCCCTACACCCATTCCGGCGTGCTGGCTTCGGCGCTGGCGATGGACAAGGCGCGCACCAAGGATGTCTATCGCGCCCATGGCTTGCCTGTCGCCCAGAGTGTGCTTTGCACCAAGACCGAGGTGATGGCGGGCCATGTCATGACCCCGCCCTATGTGGTCAAGCCCAACAACGAAGGCTCTTCGGTCGGTGTGTATCTTGTGCCCGAGGGTGCCAATGCGCCGCCGCGCTTGTCCGAGACGATGCCCACGACCGTGATGGTCGAGGCCTTTTTGCGGGGGCGCGAGCTGACCTGTTCGGTGATGGGCGATGGCCCCGGCCAGCCCGGTGCCTTGACCGTGACCGATATTCTGACCGACGGCTGGTATGATTACGACGCCAAATACAAGCCCGGCGGATCGCGCCATGTTGTGCCGGCGGTCTTGCCCCAGCAGATTTTCGATGCCTGCATGGACATGTCGCTGACCGCGCATCGCGCGCTGGGCTGTCGGGGTGTCAGCCGCACCGATTTCCGCTGGGACGAGGATCAGGGTCTGTCCGGCCTGTTCTTGCTGGAAACCAATACGCAGCCGGGCATGACGCCCACCTCGCTCACGCCGGAACAGGCGGCGGTCTGTGGTTATGATTTCGGCGCATTGTGCCGCTGGTTGCTGGAGGATGCCTCATGCGACCGCTGATCGCCGAACGCACGCCGTCGCGTGCGCCCCGGCACGCACCCCCGCCAAATCGGCTGCAGGCGCCAGAACCGCCCCAAGCCGAGATCCCCCGTGATCCGGCGCCCTCGATCTGGTCTTATCGCGCGCAGCGCCTGTGGCTTACGCCGCATTTTCGCCGACTGGTTCGGGTCTGGCTGCCCTGTTTTGTGGTGGCACTTGGGCTGGGCATCTATTTTTCGCAAAGCGACAACCGAACCGCCTTTGGCGAAAGCTGGCAAGAGCTGCGCAGCGGCATCGAAAACCGCCCCGAATTCCGCATCACTGTCTTGGGAATAGAGGGCGCAAGCGATGCCGTGATGGCCGAGATCCGGGCGGCGCTGGCGATCGACTTGCCGGTGTCGTCATTCGATCTGGATCTTGATGCGTTGCGCACAAGGATCGAGGCGTTGCCAGCCGTGGCGCGGGCGGAATTGCGGATCCAGTCGGGCGGCTATTTGGCGGTGCGGGTCAGCGAACGGGTGCCGGCATTGATCTGGCAAACCCGCGAAGGCCCGGTTCTGATCGATGCCGAGGGGCATCATGTGGCCGCTTTGGCCGATCGTGTTCTCGACGCGCCGCTGCCGGTGATCGGTGGTGATGGCGCGGACCGCGTCGCAGATCAGGCCCTCGCGCTGCATGCTGCGGCCCAACCCCTGGCCGAGCGGTTGCTTGGTCTGGCTTGGGTGGGTGAACGGCGCTGGGATGTGGTGCTTGTCGACGGGCGGCGCATCTTGTTGCCGCAAACCGGCGCGGTGCAGGCGCTGGACCGCGCCCTGGCCTTGCATGATGCGACCGATATTCTGGACCGCGACGTGGTGCGCATCGATTTGCGCCATCCCGATCGCTTGACCGTGCAGACGACCCCGGCCGCGATCGAAGAGATGAACAAGCCACCGGCGCTGAACGGCGCACCCCCCACCGGAGAGCAACGCGGATGAACATGCTGCATCAGTCGCAACGCGCCATGCGGGCCAAAAGACAAGACGCGCTCAAGCGCGGCGTGGTGGCCGTGCTCGATATCGGGACGCACAAGATTTCGTGCCTTGTGCTGAAATTCGATCAGGCCGAGGCCGCGCTCCCCTCCGAGGGGATCGGCGCCATGGCGGGTCAGGCGAATTTCCGGATCATCGGGGCGTCGACGACGCGGTCGCGCGGGATGCGCTTTGGCGAGATCGACAGTCTGCAAGAAACCGAGCGCGCGATCCGAACGGCCGTGCAGGGCGCCCAGAAAATGGCCCAGATGCGTGTCGATCATGTGATCGTGGCCTTGGCCGGGGCCCGCCCGCGCAGTTATGGGCTCAAGGGCGAGGTGGCGCTTTCGGGTGGCTCGGTCACCGATGAGGATGTGGCCCGCGTTCTGGCTGTCTGTGACATGCCCGATCTGGGGCCCGGCCGCGAGGTGCTGCATGCCCAGCCGGTGAATTTTGCGCTCGACCATCGCAGCGGCTTGACCGATCCGCGCGGGCATGTGGGCAATCAGTTGTCGGTCGACATGCATCTGTTGTCCATCGAAGGCGCCGTGATCGAAACCTTGCTGCATTGCGTCAGGCGCTGTGATCTGGACTTGGCGGGCGTTGCCTCGGCCCCTTATGCGGCGGGCATTTCCAGTTTGGTCGAAGATGAACAAGAACTGGGTGCCGCGTGCATCGACATGGGCGGCGGCACCGCCAGCCTGTCGATCTTCATCAAGAAGCACATGATCTACGCCGATACGGTGCGCATGGGCGGCAATCATGTCACCAGCGACATCAGCAAGGGGCTGCAGATTTCCATGGCCGATGCCGAGCGGATCAAATGCCGCTTTGGCGGCGTGATCGCCACCGGGCTCGATGACCGCGAGGTGATCGAACTGACAGGCGAAACCGGCGACTGGCACCATGACCGCCGCACCGCCACCCGCGCCGAGTTGATCGGCGTGATGCGCCCCCGCGTCGAGGAAATCCTTGAAGAGGTCCGCGCCCGGCTGGATGCGGCGGGTTTTGACCATCTGCCCAGCCAGCGCATCGTGTTGACCGGCGGGGCAAGCCAGATCCCCGGCCTTGACGGGCTGGCCAGCCGCATTCTTGGCAATCAGGTGCGCCTTGGCCGCCCGCTGCGCGTTCAGGGCTTGCCGCAATCGGCGGCCGGACCAGCCTTTTCCGCGGTCGTCGGGTTGGCCTTGTTTGCCGCGCATCCGCAAGACGAATGGTGGGATTTCGAGACGCCGTCTGAACGCTTGCCGGCGCGCAGCCTGAAACGGGCGGCCAAATGGTTGCGCGACAACTGGTGACCCCTGCATCTGGTGGCTGGCCGCAATAGGCGGCTGCATCGGCGGATTTTCGCCCCAGATTTCGTCGACTCTGTCGAATTTCCGCGTGACGTGATCCTTAGAACGCGGTAACATCTTGGGAAATCAGAGGCAAAGATGGCCAATCGGCGTAAAGACCGGGGTCAGATCGAACAATGATCACCGACACGATCAATTACAGGCGGACAGACCCATGACATTGAACCTGATGATGCCCAGCAGCCAGCCGGACCTGAAGCCGCGGATCACCGTCTTTGGTGTGGGTGGGGCCGGGGGCAACGCCGTCAACAACATGATCGACCAGAACCTTGACGGATGTGAGTTCGTGGTCGCCAACACCGATGCACAGGCGCTGGCGCAATCGCGCGCGCATTCGCGCATCCAGATGGGCGCGCGGGTCACCGAAGGGTTGGGGGCAGGCGCGCGTCCGGCGGTCGGCGCTTCGGCCGCAGAAGAATCGATCGAGGAGATCGTCGATCATCTGGCGGGTGTGCACATGGCCTTCATCACCGCCGGCATGGGTGGCGGTACCGGCACCGGGGCGGCACCGATCATCGCACAGGCCGCGCGCGAATTGGGTGTGCTGACCGTGGGTGTCGTGACCAAGCCCTTCCAGTTCGAAGGCGTCAAGCGGATGCGCCAGGCCGATGAAGGCATCGAGGCGCTGCAAAAGGTCGTCGATACGCTGATCATCATTCCCAACCAGAATCTGTTCCGTCTGGCCAATGAAAAGACCACCTTTACCGAAGCCTTCGCAATGGCCGACGACGTCTTGTATCAAGGCGTCAAGGGTGTGACCGATCTGATGGTGCGCCCTGGTCTGATCAATCTCGATTTCGCCGATGTCCGTGCCGTGATGAACGAGATGGGCAAGGCCATGATGGGCACGGGCGAATCCGATGGTGACAATCGCGCGCTGCTGGCCGCCGAAAAAGCCATTGCCAACCCGCTGCTTGATGAAATCAGCCTCAAGGGCGCGCGCGGTGTGTTGATCAACATCACCGGCGGCTATGATCTGACGTTGTTCGAATTGGATGAAGCCGCCAACCGCATCCGCGAAGAGGTCGATCCCGAGGCCAATATCATCGTCGGTTCCACGCTCGACACCGCGATGGAGGGTCGGATGCGCGTCAGTGTCGTGGCGACCGGCATCGATGTCGCCGAGGCCAACCGCGCAACCGAGACCCCCCGCATCTATGCCGCCGCCGCTGTTGCCCCCCGTGCAGCCGCGCCCAAGCCCGCGCCCGAGCCCGAACCGGTTGCCGCGCCAAACCTTCAAACCCGCGCACCCGAGCGCTTTGCCCGCGACCCTCAGCCCGAGCCGTCGCTGTTCAGCGGTCTTGGCTTTCATGACGCGGACAATGACCCGATCGACGATCATGATGTTCAGGCGCCTTTGTATCGTCCGGCGGCCTCTGCACAGGCTGACCGCCGGCTTGCCGCGGACCCGGCACCAAATTTTGCGCACCAGCACGCACCATCGGCCCCAAGGCCCACGACCGAAATGCTGGCCAATCTGCGCGATGCCTTGCAGCGTGACGTGCCTGTAGCGCGCCAGCCAGAGCCCGCGCATAAGTCGCGTCTCAGCTCGCTCATCAGCCGCATGACCGGCCATGCCGAAGACGCGCCTGCCCCCGCCGAGCGGCGCCAACCTTCGGTCTTGGGTGGTCTTGCGCCCCGACCTGCAGCACCGCCCGCCCCCGTCGCGCGCCCCATGCCCGAAGACATGATGATTGACCCTGAACAGGAGCGGATCGAAATTCCCGCATTCCTGCGTCGTCAGGCCAACTGAAGCCTGTCACATTGCAACCTCAAGGGCTGGATTTTTTCCAGCCCTTTTTGTTTGTAAATCAAGCTCTTGATTGCCAGCTTGCTTGGTGTCGGCAAAGATATGCCGATCGTTGACCGGTTTGTTGCAACACGACACAAAGCTTGAATTGTTCCTTTTAATCCCCGTCGCTATTTCGGGTCCACGGTTAGCGGCTGATCCAACAAAGCCGCCACTTGGGTCCACACGGCCAAGGCCAAGGCCGATAGCCTGTGTGGACAAAAGTGAAAGAGACGGCGGGGAACTGGATGCAGGCGACGCTTAGGCAATCGGTGAGCTTCTCGGGTGTGGGGCTGCACTCGGGGCGTGTGGTCCGTGTCGTTGTGCATCCGCAGGCGGCGAACATGGGGATATGGTTTGCGCGCTCGGACCTGCCTGATGCCAAGATGATCCCGGCGCATTACACCGCTGTCCCGATGAGCCGTCTGTGCACCAAGCTGCGCGGCGATGATGGGGCCGAGATTTCGACGGTCGAGCATCTGATGGCCGCACTTGCGGGATGCGGCATCCACAATGCGATGGTCGAGGTTGATGGCCCGGAATTGCCGATTCTCGATGGATCGGCCGCCCCCTTTGTGCGCGCCTTTCTGGATGCGGGCATTCAATCCCAAAGCGCGCCCATCACCGCCATCGAGGTGCTGCGCGAGATCACCGTGACTGACGGCGATAGCCGCGCCACCTTGTCGCCCGCGCCGGGGCTTGAGATGGATTTCACCATCGACTTCGAAGATGCCGCCATCGGTCGCCAGCGCCGCGTTGCCAATCTGGCCAATGGGCGATTTGTGCGGGATTTCTGTGACAGCCGCACCTTTTGCCGCAAGGCCGATGTCGATGCGATGCGCGCCGCCGGTCTGGCGCTGGGTGGCACCTATGACAATGCCGTGGTTGTGGATGGCGACGCCGTGCTAAGCCCCGGCGGCTTGCGCCACACGGATGAAGCGGTTCGCCACAAGATGCTGGATGCCTTGGGCGATCTGGCGCTGGCAGGATCACCCATTCTGGGCCGCTACACGGGTCTGCGTGCGGGTCACATGCTGACCAATCAACTGTTGCGCGCGCTTTTTTCCAGCCCCGGCGCATGGCGGGTGGTGGAATGCAGCCCCCAACAGGCCGCGTTGCTGCCCGGCATGGGCCTGACCGGGGCCGATCTGGCCGATGTCGCCTGAAGGGCGCGCGGCGATCAGGTTGGCGCGGCCAAGGGTGATTTCAGGCGTTTTGCCCCCGGAAAGAATATGCTAGGACGGCACAAAGACGGGGCGGCATGACCGCCTGCGCACCGGCAAAGACGGGGTTTTTCGAGCATGCAGCAAAGCGAAAGCGGCGCGATCCGGAAATGGAGTCTCTGTGCGGGACTCGGTCTGGCGATGGTGCTGTCAGGCTGTGGCGAGAACGGGTTTTTCGGACGCGACGGGGGCGGGCTGTTTGCACGCAGCACCGCGCAGGTGCCGCTTGACCAGCAAGACGCGCAAAGCATCTTTCAGCAGGGCGAGGCCGCGCTTGAGGCGGGCGATTTCCCGGAAGCGGCCGCCTTTTACATCGAGGTTGAACGGCTGCACCCTTATTCCGAATGGGCCAGCCGCGGCTTGATCATGGCTGCTTTCGCCTATCATGCGGACGAGGATTACGAAAACACCCGCATCGCCGCGCAGCGCTTTCTTGATTTCTATCCCGCCGAAGAGGATGCCGCCTATGCCCAGTTCCTGCTGGCGCTCAGCTATTATGATCAGATCGATCAGGTCGGCCGCGATCAGGGCGTGACCTTTCAGGCGCTGCAAGCCTTGCGTCAGGTGATCGAACGCTATCCTGACAGCGACTATGCGCAGGACGCGATCTTGCGCTTTGATCTTGCCTTTGACCATCTGGCCGGCAAGGAAATGGAGATCGGCCGCTACTACCTGCGGGCCGAACATCATGCCGCCGCGATCAACCGTTTCCGCGTTGTCGTGGAACAGTTCCAGACCACCAGCCACACCCCCGAGGCGCTGATGCGTCTGGTTGAGGCCTATCTGGCGCTGGGTCTGACCGATGAGGCGCAGACCGCTGGCGCGATCCTTGGATACAACTTCCAATCCTCGCCATTCTACGACGATGCCTTTCGCCAGTTGACCGGGCAGAATCTGGCGCCCGAGGCGGCGGGCGAAGGATGGCTGCGCGACGTCTGGCGCCAGACGGTGCGCGGGGATTGGCTCTGAGATTGCAAAGGGCGCCCTTGACGGGGCGCGGGCGCTAAGGAACACCGTGCCCTGATGCTGCGTCACCTCGATATCCGCGACATGCTCATCATCGACCGACTGGAACTTGCCTTTCAGCCGGGCCTCAATGTGCTGACCGGCGAGACAGGGGCGGGCAAGTCGATCTTGCTCGATGCGCTGGGCTTTGCCCTGGGCTGGCGCGGCCGCGCCGATCTTGTGCGCGCGGGTGCCGCGCAGGGCGAGGTGGTCGCCACGTTTCACTTATCGCCCGGCCATCGCGGGCTGGATGTGCTGGCGCAAGCCGGTCTGCCCGCCGAGGCCGAGGTGATCGTGCGTCGCGTCAACACACCCGAGGGGCGCAAATCATCCTGGATCAACGACCGTCGCGTCAGCGGCGATGTGGTGCGCGCGCTGTCGGAAACGCTGGTTGAACTGCACGGGCAGCATGATGACCGCGGCCTTTTGGACCCACGCCAGCACCGCGTGATGCTGGACGGTTTCGGCGGGCATGACGATCTTGTGAGCCGGTCGCGCGATGCATGGTCCGCACAGCAGGCAGCGCAAAAGACGCTTGAGGCCGCCGAGGCGCGTCTGGCCACGATGCGCGCCGAAGAGGATTTCCTGCGCCATGCGGTGGACGAGCTGGATCGGCTTGACCCGCACCCCGGCGAGGAGGTCACGCTTGATGCGCGCCGCCGCTTGATGCAAGCCGCCGAACGGATGCGCGCCGATGTGGCCCGCGCCGGCGCCGCGCTTGGGTTCGAGGGGGCCGAAGGCGCCATGTCGGATGCGCGCCGCTGGCTTGATGGGGTGGCCGCACGCGCCGAAGGCGGGCTGGATGCGGCGCTTGGCGCGCTGGAACGCGCACTGATCGAACTGGGCGAGGCGCAGGCGGCTGTCGACAGCTTTGCCGAGACGCTGGCGTTCAACCCCGCCGATCTGGAACAGACCGAAGAGCGTTTGTTCGCCCTGCGGGCCTTGGCGCGCAAACATGGCGTGGTCCCTGATGATCTGGGCGCTTTGGCCGAAACCTTGCGCGCAAGGCTGTCCGCGCTTGATGGCGGTGCCGGTGAAATCGCCGCGCTCGGGCGGGCCGCCGCGATGGCCAGGGCCGCCTATGGGGTGGCCGCCGCTGCCTTGTCTGATGCGCGGCGGGCGGCGGCGGCGCAGCTTGACGCCGCCATGACCCGCGAACTGGCACCGCTCAAGATGGAGCGCGCCGTCTTTACCACGGAAATCACCCAAGGCCCGGCCGGCCCCGAGGGCGCCGATAGCGTCAGCTTTGTCGTGGCCACCAATCCCGGCGCGCCGGCCGGGCCGCTCAATCGCATCGCCTCGGGCGGGGAATTGTCGCGGTTCTTGCTCGCGCTCAAGGTCTGCCTGACCGCCGGGGACAGCGGTGTGACGATGATCTTCGACGAGATCGACCGCGGGGTCGGGGGCGCGACCGCCGATGCCGTGGGCCGCAGGCTCAAGGCGCTGGCTTCGGGCGGGCAGGTTCTGGTCGTCACCCATTCCCCTCAGGTGGCAGCACTTGGGGCGCATCACTGGCAGGTGGCCAAGCGCGTCGATCAGGGTGTCACCCTGAGCCAGGTGGTGGCCCTGAGCAGCACCGAGCGCATTGATGAAGTGGCCCGGATGCTGTCGGGCGACACGGTCACCGACGCCGCCCGCGATGCCGCCCGTGCGCTTTTGGCGGCGGGGCAGGGCTGACGCAAGGGGCGTGCCTTCACGAAAGCTTTCAATCGTGCCGGGCAAATCGGGCGCATCGTGATGTCGCCGGGCTTTCAACACGCCGCCCCGTGGCCTACACCTGTCCCACCCGGACCCGGGCCGCGTGCGCAACGGCTCGTATTTCCGGGCATGATGGCGGCTCTGCACAAGGGGAAGGACGTGGCCGAAACCGTGCTGCGCATCCTGAGGGACTGGTTCACGACTGCCTTGGCGGCAAGCCGGCGCGGCTGGGCGGTCTTGCGCGACAAGGGCCCCACGCAGGTTCAGTTCTGGATCATCGCCCTGTTGATCGGCATTGCCGCGGGGTTTGCAGCGCTCTTGTTCCGCAAGGGGATCAACTGGTTGCAAGAAACCCTTTATGGGGTCGAGGATGTGCGCTTGCTGCATTCCTTTGCCGAGGGGCTGCCTTGGTACATGATCTTGCTGATCCCGGTCGCAGGCGGGTTGGCGGTGGGGCTGATCTTGCACCTGTTCACCCCCGATGGCCGCGCACGGTCGGTGGCCGATGTCATCGAAGGGGCGGCGCTGGCCGATGGGCGGGTCGAGCAAAAGGCCGGTCTGGCCTCGGCCGCGGCATCGCTCATCACGCTGGGGACGGGGGGCTCATCGGGGCGCGAGGGGCCTGTGGTGCATCTGGCCGCGGTCATTTCAAGCCGGGTCAGCGATCTGATCCGCGCCGATGGCATCACGGGGCGCGATCTGCTGGGTTGTGCGGTTGCGGCGGCGGTGTCGGCTTCGTTCAATGCGCCGATTGCGGGGGCGCTTTTCGCGCTCGAGGTGGTGTTGCGCCATTTTGCGGTGCATGCCTTTGCACCCATCGTCATCGCAAGCGTGGCGGGCACGGTCATCAACCGGCTCGAATTCGGCGGCGTGACGGAATACAGCCTGATGGACGAAAGCGCGCTGCAATTCTACGCCGAATTGCCCGCCTTTCTGATCCTTGGGCTGTTGTGCGGGCTGGTGGCGGTGGCGTTGATGCGCGCCGTATTCTGGGCCGACGACCTTGGCAATCTGGCGCAGCGGGTCACCGGGCTGCCGCGCTGGCTCAGGCCGGCCTGTGCGGGGCTGTTGCTGGGGATGCTGGCCATTCCCTTTCCCCATATCATCGGCGTGGGCTACGAGACGACATCGGCCGCGCTGACCGGAGAGCTGCTGTTGCACGAGGCGGTGGTGTTCACCATCCTCAAGGTCGCGGCCGTGGCCATCACCCTGGGCGGGCGGATGGGCGGGGGGATCTTTTCGCCGTCGCTGATGATTGGCGCGCTGACCGGGCTGGCCTTTGGGCTTGTGGCCACGGCCATCTTTCCCGACCAGTCGGGCGAGGGCACGCTTTACGCGCTGGCGGGAATGGGGGCGGTGGCGGCCGCCGTTCTGGGCGCGCCGATTTCGACCACCTTGATCGTGTTCGAATTGACGGGTGACTGGCAAACCGGGCTGGCCGTGATGGTGGCGGTCTCGATCTCGACGGCGCTTGCCTCACGGCTTGTGGACCGCTCCTTTTTCCTGACCCAGCTGGAACGGCGCAACATCCATCTGGCCGCAGGGCCGCAGGCCTATCTTCTGGCGATGTTCCGGGTCAGGCTGGTGATGCGGCCGATGGATCATGAAAACGCCGCCCCCCACGAACAGCTTTTGACGCTGATCGAACAGGGCATCTACACCGACACCAACGCCACATTGGAGCGCGCCTTGCCGATTTTCGAGCGCACGGGGCTGGATTTCGTGCCGGTGGTCCAGCTGGCGCCCGGCGATGGCCCCCCCGCGCTGGAGGGGGCGCTGTTCCATGTCGATGCGCTCAAGGCCTATAACCGCGCTCTGGCCGCCACCGCGGCCGAGGAACACAGCTGATCAGAGCCGTTCGACCGTGATGCGGTCGGTGTAAAAGGCGATGTGGCCCGCAATCGCAGCCATCGATGCGATGGGCGCCTCATAGCTCCAGGCGGCGTCGGGCATGTCGCCCGCCGGCAGGCAGACGGTGTAGTAGCTTGCCACGCCCTTGTGCGGGCAGCGGGTCGAACTGTCGGATTTTTCCAGAAAAGCCATGCCGACATCTTCGCGCGGGAAATAGATGACCGGCGGGTAAGAGCCTTCGGTCAATTCCAGCGCCCGGTCGCTTTCGCCCAGAATGGCACCGCCCGCACGCACCACCCAGGTACCGGCTGCGTTGCGGATCGTGATGTGTTCTGCCATGTCCCATTCCCCCCCTGTGGTCATCTCTTTATGTCGGTCGCGGCCCGGGATGCCAAGGCCATGTGACAGGTCTGGTCACATCGGCGCACAGGCGCGCGCAAGCCACGCTTGCGTGTCCGCCTCCAGCAGCGGCCCGATCCGCGCCAGAACCTCGCCATGATAGCGGTTCAGCCAATCGCGCTCCCATGGGGCGAGCCGGTCAGCGATCACCAGCCGCCGGTCGATCGGGGCCCAGGTCAGCGTTTCGAAGCACAGCATCTCGCGCGCGTCCCCGCCGGGCAGCGCGGGGGCCTCGGCCACGACGATCAGATTCTCGATCCGGATGCCGAACGCGCCTTCGCGGTAATATCCCGGCTCGTTGGACAAGATCATGCCGGGCTCGAGCGGCAGGGTCGAAACCCGGCTGATCCGTTGCGGCCCTTCGTGGACACCCAGATAGACGCCGACGCCATGGCCCGTTCCGTGATCGTAATCGCGCCCCGCATTCCACAGTGCCGCGCGCGCCAGGGCATCGAGATGCGCGCCGGCCACCCCGCGCGGAAAGCGCGCGCGATGGATGGCGATCAGGCCTTGCAACACCTGGGTAAAGGCCTCGCGCGCCGCGAGGGCGGGGGCCTCGCCCACGGCCAGCGTGCGGGTGATGTCGGTCGTGCCGTCGTCATATTGTCCGCCGCTATCGATCAGGAACAGCGATCCGGGCTTGAGCGGCGCGTTGGTCGCCTCGGTCACGCGGTAATGCACGATGGCGGCGTTGGCGCCTGCGCCCGCGATGGTATCAAAGCTGATGTCGCGCAGCGCGCCCGTGTCGCGGCGGAACCCCTCGAGCGCGCGGACACAGTCGATTTCGCTCAGCGCGCCCTTGGGCGCCTCCAGGTCGAACCAGTGCAAAAACCGCGCCATGGCCGCCCCGTCGCGCAGATGCGCGGCTGTCGTCGCGGCAATCTCGGCGGGGTGTTTGCGCGCCTTTGGCAAAAGGCAGGGGTCGGTTGCCTCGACGATCGTGGCGCGGCTTGCGGCCAGGATGGATTTGGCCGCCTGCGGTGCCGAATTGGGATCGATCCGCACCCGCCCGGCTTCGCCCGCCAGCATCCCGGCAAGCGCGTCGGGCTGATGCTGGCGCACCGCTTCAGGCAGGCGCAGGGCCGCAAGCTTTTCGCGCTCCACGAAAAGATCGAGCCGCCCGTCGCGGCGCAAGATGCCCATGGCATGCAACAGCGGCGTATGGATCACATCGCCGCCGCGCAGGTTCAACAGCCAGCACAGGCTGTCGGGCTGGGTGATCAGCGCGGCATCCTCTCCCGCTTTGGCAAGATCGGCGGCAAGTCTGGCAAGCTTGTCTTCGGCCGATTGCCCGGCAAAGGCGATGGGCCATGCTTGGGCGGGGGCCATGGGTGGGTCCGGGCGGTCGGACCAGATCGCGTCGATGGGGTTGTCCACGGCCGTCAGCGCGATTTGCCGGGGGCCCAGGGCTGCCTCCAGCCGGGCGATCTCGGCGGCGGTATGCAGCCAGGGGTCAAAGCCGATCATCGCGCCATGTGGCCGGGCCTCCAACAGCCAATCCTCAAGCTGGGTTTCGGGCCAATGGACGGGGGTAAAGACCGACGCATCGGTCTGTGCCCGCACCTGTACCCGGTAGCGCCCGTCGATGAAGACACCCGCCCGGTCGCTCAGCACCGCGGCAAAGCCCGCCGATCCGGTGAACCCCGTCAGCCAGGCCAGACGCTCGTCGCAGGCGGCCACATTTTCCCCCTGAAACCGGTCCGCCCGTGGAACGAGGAACCCGTCAAGCCCCATCCGGCCCAGTTCGGCCCGCAGCGCGGCCAGCCGTGGTGGCCCATCCTCGGGCCGGGTTTTCGCCACGAAACTCTGGAACATGACCCCATCCCCTTCATCTTTCCCCAAATACGCCGTCCCGGCCGATCACCCAAGGCAGGCTGTCGGAAAGCGCTTCGGAAAACGCGCGTTTTCCGCCCGGATCGCCGCGCAAGCGGCGATACCGGCCTCAGCTTGCCCGGCGCATCCCCATGACCCGGGCCCGCGCCCGCGGGTCGCTGTCAAACAGGCTGGCCAGTTGCTCGGTGATGGCGCCGGCCAGTTGCTCGGCATCGGTGATGGTGAGGGCGCGCTGGTAATAGCGCGTCACGTCATGGCCGATGCCGATGGCCAGCAATTCCACCGCGCGGCGCCGTTCCACCATGGCGATGACATCGCGCAGATGCTTTTCGAGGTAATTGGCCGGGTTGACGCTCAAGGTGCTGTCATCGACCGGCGCGCCGTCCGAGATCACCATCAAGATCTTGCGGGCCTCGCGTCGGTTCACCATCCGCCGATGCGCCCATTCCAGCGCCTCGCCATCGATGTTTTCCTTCAACAGCCCCTCTTTCATCATCAGGCCCAGATTGTCGCGCACCCGCCGCCAGGGCGCATCGGCCGATTTGTAGACGATGTGGCGCAGATCGTTCAGCCGTCCGGGCTGGCCGGGGCGGCCCTTTGCCAGCCATTCCTCGCGTGCCTTGCCACCCTTCCAGGCGCGGGTGGTAAAGCCCAGGATCTCCACCTTGACGCCGCAACGTTCCAGCGTGCGCGCCAAGACATCGGCACAGATCGCCGCGATGGAGATCGGCCGCCCCCGCATCGAGCCGGAATTGTCCAGCAAAAGCGTCACCACCGTGTCGCGGAATTCGGTGTCCTTTTCGACCTTGAAGGACAGGGGCGTGGTCGGGTTGGCCACCACGCGTGCCAGACGGCCCGCATCAAGCGTGCCTTCCTCCAGATCGAACTCCCAGGCGCGGTTTTGCTGCGCCTGAAGCCGGCGCTGCAGCTTGTTGGCCAGACGGCTGACCGCGCCCTTCAGCGGTTCAAGCTGCTGATCCAGATAGGCGCGCAGACGTTCAAGTTCCTGCGCCTCGGCCAGATCTTCGGCGGCGATTTCCTCGTCATGGGCGGTGGTGAACACCGCATATCCCGGGTCAGCGTCGGAATGGGGGGGCGGGGGGGGCGGTTCCTTGGGGGCCTCGCCTTCGGGCATCTCCTGTTCGTCGGCTTCGTCCATGTCGCCCTCGTCGTCCATCTGGACCTGGGCCTGGCTCTGATCTTGCTGCTGATCCTGACTGCGTTCGGGGTTGGCCTCGGCCTCTTCTTCCTGACTGTCATCCTCACCGGTCGAATCGGGTTGGTCCTGATCGTCGCTTTCCGAGGTTTCCTCGTCTGACTGATCGTCCATCTCGTCGGGGTCGTCGCCCAGTTGATCGCCATAGCCCAGATCGTTGATCACGCGCCGTGAAAACCGGGCAAAGGCCGCCTGATCGGTCAACACCTCACCCAGATCTTCCAGCGTGCCGCCACAGCGATCCTCGATGAAGCCGCGCCAAAGCTCCATCACATTGGCAGCCTCGGCGGGCAGGGGGCGGCCCGTGGCCAGATGGCGGATCAGATAGCCCGCCGCCGTCGCCAGCGGCGCGTCGGCGGCATTGCGGATTTCGCCATAGCCCTTGCGGCGCGCGTCATTGGCGATCTTGGCGTCGATGTTTCCGGCCGTGCCCGGCATGGCGCGCGCGCCCACCGCCTCGCAGCGCGCGGTTTCCATCGCCTCCATCAGATCGCGCGCCATGGCGCCGGGGGGCGTGTAGCGCGCGGCCGTGCCCTGATCGTGATAGCGGTGGCGCAAGGCCAGCGCATCGGCGGTGCCGCGCGCCAGCAGCACCTCGTCGCGGGTCATGCGGCGGCTGACCTGCGGCAGGCGCACGGTATCGCCCGAGATGCCCGGTGGATCGACGGAATAGGTGACGGCCAGATCGGGATCATCGGCCAGAACGCGGGTTGCGTCGGCCAGTGCCTTTTTGAACGGATCGGCCGGGTTGTCAGTGGGGTGCTTTGCCATGGGCGGGAATGTGGCGCGAAGGCGGGCCAAGGGCAAGGGGGGCTGCGCGCCTTATGCCATGAACCAATCGGGCTCGGCATTGCCGCCGCAGATCAGCACACAGACCCGTTCGCCCGCCTCGGGCCGATAGGCGCCCGAGGTCAGCGCCGCCAGCGCCACCGCAGCACCCGGCTCACCGATCAGGCGTGTCCCTTCCCAAAGCCGCCGGGCTGCGTCGAATACCGCCGCATCGGGCAGCACGATGGCGCGGTCCACATGATCGCGCGCCACGGCATAAGACATCACGCCCAGGCGTGGGCCACCAAGCGAGCTGGCGGCAATGCCCGTGGCTTGCACGCTGATCTCGGGCCCCTCGCGCAAGGACCGTTCCAGCGTGTTGGTGCCTTCGGTCTCGACCGAGATGACCCGCACCCGGTCGCGAAACCACGCAGCCACCCCCGCGATCAGCCCGCCGCCACCCGTGGCGACAAGGATGGTGTCGATGCCGCCCGTCTGTGCCTCGATCTCGCGCGCGACCGTGCCCTGACCGGCCAGTGTCGGAAAGGTGTCGTAGGGATGGACCGAAAGCGCGCCGGTCTTTGCGGCATGATCGGCATAGGCGGCCATGCAGGCCTCGACCGGGCCGTCGGTCAAGATCACCTTGCCGCCAAACAGCCGCATCCGGCGGAGTTTTTCTTCCTTGGCGATGACCTTGGGCACAAAGATGACGGAGGCGTGGCCCAAGCTGGTGGCGGCATGTGCCACCGCTGCGCCGTGATTGCCGCCCGACGCCGCAACCACGCCCGCGGCGGGCACATCTGCGCCCAGCATCGTGTTGAAGGCGCCGCGCACCTTGAACGACCCCGTCACTTGCGTGTGTTCCAGCTTGAAGATCACCGGATGATCAAGCCCCAGCGCCGCCCCTTCGATCCGCACAATGGGGGTGTCACGAACCCAGCCCTGGATGCGGGCGGCGGCGGCAGTGATGTCTTGGGGCGTCGGAAATGTCATGGCGCAACGATGCACCGGGCCGGGGGGCGCGGTCAATCGCCGTCGGCGTGCCCGTCAACGCAGCCTTGCGCACCAATCAGGCCGTCGCCCGCCCTGATACGGCAGCGCCAGCCCTTCGGCGATCAGCCGTGCGCCCACATCGCGCCCATCCACCGACAGTTGCACCAGCCGCCGGTCGTAGCGGTCCCAGCGGCCAAGTTGCGCGTCGATCTGGCCGGATGCGGCCACCAGCGCGCGCAGACGCCGTGTCGCGGCTTGCCCCGCCAAGGCTTCTTCCGCGCACCCGGGACGATGCGTTTCAGGCGTGTCAAAACCCGTCAGACGCGCCCGAAAGCGCCCTTCGCCCAGGCAATCCAGATCGACCGTATCGCCATCGATCACGCGCACGACCGCGCAGGGGGAGCCCCCCGTCCGGGCGCTGGCCGCATCGGGCGCAAGGGCGATCAGACCCAGGCACAGCAGGGCAACAAGACCAGGGATCGGAGGGGACAGGGCGGATCGCATCCGGCCGTGATGGCGGCCCACGCGCCCCCTGTCGAGCCGAAAATTAACCTTTGGTTAACTTTTGCAATTGCCGTCCATGATCAGCGCGATGGAAGATCCGGAGCGCCGGGGTAGCTGATATCCATTCGCTCGGTTGGATGGTGAAGGGTGAAGGGAAGTGTCGCAGCCCAATCGAGGCAGCGCACGAAGGCGGCGCTAAGAGCCAGTCCTTCGGCGTCTGCGTAGGGTGAGGTCCCGTTAAAAATTGCCGCGAAGTAGGTTGTCCCAAGCGACTCCCAATAACGGCGTAATGCTGCTGCTGTGTCTAGGGCGTCCTCTATGGCCTCAGAACCGCCGATAAGCGCGACCAGGTCTTCCGAGGGGCGGGAGACTGTACCATGCCAGCCTATCCTTGTGCCGTTAGTGCTCATCATCGAGGCCACATGCGCCCCAAAAGATGAAGCGTAGTTATTGGCGGTGGTGATCGTTAGGCAGTGGCGGGCCATCTCCGCGTGCGAACCGTCCTCGGGGAAGGCCGGAAAGCCAGCCACTTGGGCAGTCGCCTCATTTGCGAACGTGAAAGCCAAAATGCCCACAACCCTAAGCATCACCGTCGGCCCGCTCAGGACATCGACATGCTTACCGCACTTTCCGGCAATTCCTCGTCAAAGCAGCGCTGATAGAATTCGGCGACCGTCTGGCGCTCAAGCTCGTCGCATTTGTTGAGGAAGGACAGCCGGAAGGCGTAGCCCACATTGCGGAAGATCTCGGCGTTCTGCGCCCATGTGATCACCGTGCGCGGGCTCATCACGGTGGACAGTTCCCCATTCATGAAGGCCGTGCGCGTCAGGTCGGCCACAGTGACCATCTGGCTGACGGTGCGGCGGCCTTTTTCGGTGTTGTAATGGGGGTTCTTGGCCAGCACGATGGCGCTTTCGGCGTCATGGCTGAGGTAATTGAGCGTCGCCACAAGGCTCCAGCGGTCCATCTGCGCCTGATTGATCTGTTGGACGCCGTGGTAAAGCCCGGTGGTGTCGCCCAGACCCACGGTATTGGCGGTGGCAAACAGGCGGAAATACCTGTGCGGCGTGATGATCTCGTTCTGGTCGAGCAGCGTCAGCTTGCCGTCATGTTCCAGCACGCGCTGGATCACGAACATCACATCGGCGCGGCCTGCGTCGTATTCATCGAACACGATGGCAACAGGATTGCGCAGCGCCCATGGCAAGATGCCTTCGTGAAATTCGGTCACCTGCATGCCGTCGCGCAGCTTGATCGCATCCTTGCCGATCAGGTCGATCCGGCTGATATGGCTGTCAAGATTGACGCGCACGGCGGGCCAGTTCAGCCGCGCGGCCACCTGTTCGATATGGGTGGATTTGCCGGTGCCGTGATAGCCCTGGATCATGACGCGGCGGTTGTGCGAAAACCCCGCAAGGATCGCCAGCGTCGTGTCGGGGTCGAATTTGTACGTGCTGTCGAGTTCGGGCACGCGGTCAGAGCGCTCGGCGAAGGCCTTGACCTTCATATCGGTGTCGATACCGAACACCTCGCGGACGGATATTTCCTCGGTGGGTTTCGCGTCCATGCTCAAGTTGCCGTCTGCCATGGTGTCCTCGATCGTAGCGGGCTGTGTTTTATCGGCTCTGGCATGCAACATATCGCTGGGGCCTGCAAGGGAAAGGCTCTGGTGCCCCGGTCCTGCGCGCAGGTGCTGCCGATCAGTTCCAGCAGCTGACGCTGACCGTCATTTCCGCGCCCAGCCGGGCCAGCCGCTCGGGGTTCAGCGGCTCTGTGCGCGTCGCGATGCGCGGCGTGATCCCGGCCGCGCCAAGCGGCTGTGACAAGAGATCGGCACGCAAGGCCAGCGTCACATCCCTGGGCAGGGTCCGCCCCGCGGCCATGTCGGGCAAGACCATGCCCACAACCGCCCCGGTCATGTCGAACACCGGCCCGCCCGCCTCGCTGTCGCTGGTGGCCACTGCAAGACGCTGGATCATCGGCTCGCCATGGATGCCCCGAAGATCGGCAAGGCGTCCAAACGCCATCGAAGCCGCCCCAAGCGCCCCGTCAAAGGGAAATCCCGCCACGGCGATCTCTGCGTCGACCGGGCCGGGCTGGCTGGACATTTCGGCAAAACTCAAGGGTGCCAGCGCCTGCAGCGGGCGCAACACCGCCAGCCCCAGCGCGTCATCGAAATGGGCGATGTCGGCCTGATAGGCCATGTCGATCAAGATGCGCGCACAGGTTCCCGCCACCGCCTCGGATGTGGTGATCACATGGCCATCCGCATCGATGAAAAAGCCCGAACGCACGCGCGCGGGCGACCCCGCCGCAGAACCCGTGGCCAGATCGATCGCCCCCAGCGCATCTTGTGGCACGGCGCCGGGATCAAGAACGCCCTCCAGCGCGCGAAAGCTGGCTTGCATCATGGGCAAGATGCGGGCGATGCGAGCATCTTGTCGGGGGGGCCAGACAAGGGCAAAACCCTTGATCGCGCCGCCGATCAGCCGTGCCTCGGTATGGCTGCGCAGCCGTTCGGATTGACCGGTCAGCACAAAGCCGTCGCCTTGGAGGTCACGCGCACCCGACGGCGGCACGAAATCGAGCGTCTCCATCATCGCATAGAGCCCCGACAAGCTGGCGCGGTCGCCCGGCTGGCTGATCAGCAAGACCTGCACGCCGCTGTCATTTTGCGGCGCAAACTGGACAAAGGGAAAGTTGTAGCCGTCAAAGCTTACCATCGCCATGGGCAAGTCGATCTCGATGCCCGCGCGCGGATCGCGCACCGGGGCCATGCCAAGGCTGTCGAGCTCGGTCCGATAGGCCCTGAGCAGGTGGTCACGCTCGGCCGTGCTCAGGATGCCGGTCGGCACAAACCCCGCGTCGCGCTGCCAGGCCCAGATCGCATCGCGGGTGGCCGGGCCAAAGGCGCCATCGATGGTGCCCTGATACTGGCCCAACCATTGCAGCGCGCCTTGCAGTTCCGCGCGCTCGGCGCGGTCCAGTCGGTTTTCGGCCTGCAGGGCCTGTTCGAGCGTCTCTTGCGGCGGCGATTGTGGCCCGGGGCTTGCGGCACCGGGCACGGAATCGGGCGCGGGGCTGGCGATCTCGGGCTTTGGGGTGATCGGGTCCGCCACCGCCCCGGGCGCTGCGGCCAGCGCCGTGCCGCCATAGGGAAAGACCCGCGCGACATAGGGGCCGGCATCGCTGAGGAAGCTGTCGCCCGGCACCAACCCGCGCGCCAGAAGGTCGCGCAACCGCGCCTCTGCCTCGCCCTGCCGATAGGGGCCGAGTGCTATGGCATAAAGCCCGGTTCGGGCGCGAAAGGCGTTCACATTGTCGAGGCGCTGCTCGATCGCGCGGGCGCGGCTTTCGGCGGCGCCAAGGGTGGGCCAGCTTTCGATCTGGATAAAAACGCCCTCTTGCGCGCGGGCCAGACCCGGCCAGACCAGCGCCAGTGCAAGCGCCAAAATCGCCACCGAAATCAGGTCGATCACACCGTCAAGCCACAGCACCCGCATCGTTCCCGCAATCCTTCATCGGCATGTCCGCACCATCCCGCAACCTGCGGGCCGCCTTGCCCCGCGCGCCATGGCGTCTTTTTGGAATGCACCGGAATTTGAAGGATTTGCAAGCGGCCTGCCGCGCGGGCGCGTTGACCGCAGGCTTGCGTGACACTAGGAAGGCCCGACCACATCCCCCCAAAGGACAGCGGACCGCGCCATGCCCGACACCCCCCGGAGTTTTCAGGAAATCATCTTGCGCCTGCAAGCCTATTGGGCCGCTCAGGGCTGCGCGATCATGCAACCCTACGACATGGAGGTGGGCGCGGGCACCTTTCATCCGGCGACCACCTTGCGCTCGCTTGGGTCGCGGCCATGGGCGGCGGCCTATGTGCAGCCTTCGCGGCGGCCCACCGATGGGCGCTATGGCGAAAACCCCAACCGGTTGCAGCATTACTATCAGTATCAGGTGCTGATCAAACCCAGCCCGCCGAACCTTCAGGCGCTCTATCTGGGCAGCCTCGAGGCCATCGGCATCGACATGGGGCTGCACGACATCCGCTTTGTCGAAGATGACTGGGAAAGCCCGACCTTGGGCGCCTGGGGTCTGGGGTGGGAGGTGTGGTGCGACGGGATGGAGGTCAGCCAGTTCACCTATTTCCAGCAGGTGGGCGGCCATGATTGCACCCCTGTTTCGGGCGAGCTGACCTATGGGCTGGAACGTCTGGCGATGTATGTGCTGGGCGTCGATCATGTGATGGACATGCCCTTCAACGACCCCGCAGCACCCATCGCTTTGACATACGGCGACGTCTTTCGCCAGACCGAAGAAGAATATTCGCGCCACAATTTCGATGCGGCGCACACCGACACGCTGTTGCAGCACTTCAAGGATGCCGAGGCCGAATGCCAGCGGCTGCTCGACCAGCCCGCCCAAGACCCAAAGACCGGCAGGCGGATCATCATGGCGCACCCCGCCTATGATCAATGCATCAAGGCCAGCCACCTGTTCAACCTGCTTGACGCGCGCGGCGTGATCAGCGTGACCGAACGCCAAGCCTATATCGGCCGCGTGCGGACGCTGGCCAAGCTTTGCGCCGACGCCTTCGTGCAGACAGAGGCGGGCGGATGGGCTGCGCCGGGGCCTGTGGCATGACATCGGGGCGGCTCATCGCCATCGCCATCGTCGCCATCACCGCCGTCTTTGCGGCCGTGCTCTGGTATGCCCAGACCCGTGCCTATTTCGAGACGCTCGATCAGGCCGATCTGGTCGTGACCCTGCCCTCGGGCGACGTGGTGGCGCTGGCGCATGACGCCTTTCAAGGGATCGATGCAGCAAGCTCGCCCCTGCGCTTCCGGGGCTGTTTCCTGCTCGAGGGCGAGGCTTTGGCGCTTGCATCGGGGGCCATGCCCCATCCTGACCCCACACCGCTTGTCGCGCCCGACTGGTTCGGCTGTTTCGATGCCCGCGCCATCGGCGAGGCCTTGGCCAGCGGCGAGGCCGTGGCGATCCTGTCGGTCCACGAGATCCATCGCGGCATCGACAGGGTGATCGCCGTCTATCCCGACGGGCGCGGTTTTGCATGGCACCAGTTGAACGGGACATTGGAGTAGGCGGTGATGGCGGATCTGGCGGCCCAGCATGCGGCGCTTATCGCAGATCACGACAAACTCAAGCGCCGCGCCAAGCGCAACGCGCGGGCGCAATTCGCGCGCGGCTTGCTGCAAGGGATCGTGTCGATGTTGCGCCCCGGCGACGTGGTGATGGATTGCGGCGCCAATGTTGGCGCGGTGACCGGCCCCCTGGCCGAAACCGGCGCAACCGTGCATGCCTTTGAGCCCGACCCCTTTGCCTTTGCGCAATTGTCCGCCCGGGTGGCGGGGATGCAAAATGTCGTGTTGCACCACGCCGCGGTCGGCGTGACGGCGGGCCGCGTCGGGCTGATGCGCGCCACCAACTTCGAGGCCAACCGCATGGCCGGATCGGTCAAATCCACCGTGATACCTGGCGGGCATAACATCGATCAGGCCGAAGCAAATTCCATCGAGGTCGAACAGATCGCGCTGCCCGACATGATCCGCGATATCGCCGCAGAGCGCGGCGAGGTCGCCTTTCTCAAGATGGATATCGAAGGCGCCGAACTGGATCTGCTTGAACATATGCAGGCCGAGGGGCTTTTCGAACTTGTCCGGTTGACGGTGGCCGAGACCCATGAAAACAAGTTTCGCGATCTGCGCCCCCGCTTCGCCGCCCTGCGCAATGCTGTGGCGGCGCATTACCCCGTGACCCGCGTCAATCTCGACTGGATCTGACCGCTCTTTCAGGACGTTGCACCATGCCCGATTTTCTCCTCGAACTTTTCTCCGAGGAAATCCCCGCCCGGATGCAGGCGCGCGCCGCCGAGGATCTGAAGCGTCTTGTGACCGATGGCCTGGTCGGGGCGGGGCTGACCTATGCGAGTGCCGGCGCCTTTGCCACGCCGCGCCGCCTGGTGCTGACGCTCGAGGGGCTCAGCGCCCATTCCCCCACCACCCGCGAGGAACGCCGCGGGCCCCGCACCGACGCGCCCGAAGCCGCGATCGAGGGGTTCTTGCGCGGCGCGGGCATCACGCGCGACCAGCTCGAGGCGCGCGCGGACAAAAAGGGCGATGTCTTCTTCGCCATCATCGAACGCGCGGGCCGCCCGGCCGCGGATATCATCGCCGAGGTCGTGCCGGCCGTGATCCGCGATTTTCCCTGGCCCAAATCGATGCGCTGGGGGGCGGGCACGTTGCGCTGGGTGCGCCCGCTGCAATCGATCCTGTGCATCTTGTCGGATGAGGCGGGCACCGATGTCGTGCCCTTTGATGTCGATGGCATCGTGTCGGGCAACACCACCGAGGGGCACCGCTTCATGGCGCCCGCCCGCTTTCCGGTGGCCCATTTCGCCGATTACGCGGCCAAGCTGAAGCGCGCCAAGGTGATGCTGTCGTCCGAAGACCGTGCCGCCCATATCCGCCATGATGCCGACCAGATGGCCTTTGCCGCCGGGCTGACGCTGGTGGCGGATGCGGGCCTTCTGGCCGAGGTGGCGGGGCTGGTGGAATGGCCCGTGGTGCTGATGGGCACGATCGAGGATCGCTTTCTCGATCTGCCGCCCGAGGTGTTGCAGACCTCGATGCGCGAACATCAGAAATTCTTTTCCGTCCGCAATCCAGAAACCGGCCGGATCGAGCGCTTCATCACCGTTGCCAATGTCGAAACAGCAGATCATGGCGCGACGATTCTGGCGGGAAATCAAAAGGTGCTGTCGGCCCGCCTGTCGGATGCCAAGTTCTTCTGGGAAAACGACCTGCGCGTGGCGCGGGCGGGGATGGGCGATTGGCTGGACGGGCTGAAATCGGTCACCTTCCACGCGAAATTGGGCTCTCAGGCCGAGCGGATCGCGCGCATCGCCGCACTCGCGCGCGAGATCGCGCCGATGCTGGGGGCCGACCCTGAACAAGCGGCAGAGGCCGCCCTGATCGCCAAGGCCGATCTGCGCTCGGACATGGTGGGCGAATTCCCCGAGCTTCAGGGCGTCATGGGCCGCTATTATGCGCTGGAGGCGGGCCGCGACCGGGCCGTGGCCGATGCATGCCGCGACCATTGGAAACCGATGGGGCAGGGGGATGGCGTGCCCAGCGCGCCCGTGTCACTGGCCGTGGCGCTGGCCGACAAGATCGACACGCTGACCGGGTTCTGGGCGATTGACGAGAAGCCAACGGGGTCGAAAGACCCCTACGCGCTGCGCCGCGCGGCGCTGGGCGTGGTGCGGATGGTGCTGGAGAATGGGGTGCGGTTGGGGTTGGGGCCGATCGCCACCACCGCTTTTGCCGCGCATGATGAGCGGGGCGTGTCCGAGGCCGCATCATTGGAGGCTTTCTTCCACGACCGCCTCAAGGTCCATCTGCGCGATGAGGGCATCCGTCACGATGTGATCGATGCCGCCTTGGCCCGCCCGCCCGCCGATGACCTGTTCCTTGTGGTCGCGCGCGCCCGTGCCCTGGCCGCGTTCCTTGCCACGCCCGATGGCGAAAACCTTGTCCAGGGGTTCCGCCGCGCGGCCAATATCTTGCATCAGGCCGAAGCCGCCGATGGGGTCGAATACCGCTATGGTGCCGACCCGAAATTCGCCGAAACCGCGCAAGAACGCGCGCTTTTCGACGCGCTGGCCACAGCCGAGGCCGCGATCCGGCCCGCGCTCAGATCCGAGGATTTTGCGGCTGCGATGACCCGGATGGCCGCCCTGCGCGCGCCCATCGATGCGTTTTTCGACGCGGTGCAGGTCAATGCCGAAAACCAGATCCTGCGGCGCAATCGGTTGAACCTGTTGCACCGGATCGTCGAAACCTGCGGTGCTGTGGCCGATCTGTCCAAGCTGGAGGGCTAAGCCGGCAGGCGTCAGAATTTAATGACAGTCAGAGTGATGGTTTTTCTGGACACTTCGCTTTGCGGTTGTATCTAATGCTGCAGGTGCAAACGAGGCATCCATGCTGACCACGCCCGACTTTACCGAAATCACCGCGACCGCCAAGCTGCGCACATCGACCCATGGCAATCGTGCCAAATGCCTGCAGCGTCTGGTGCGGCTGGAGCTGCCGGTGCCGCGCACCGTGGCGCTGAGCTTTGACACCGTGCGCGCCATCGCCGCCGGACGCTTGCCCGACATGCAATCGCTGATCGGTGTCTTTGGCCCCGGCGCGCTGTTGTCGGTGCGCTCGTCCTCGCAGATGTCGGATTGGGGCGGGCCGGGCACGATCCTGAACATCGGCATGACCGATGCCAAGGCTGCCGAACTGGCCATGACCCATGGCCGCGATGCCGCCGATGCGCTTTATGTCAGCTTCATCCGCTCTTATGCGGTCGATGTGCTGCGGCTGGATGCCGATGGCTATGAGGGTCCGATGACGCCCCGGCTGGCCAAGGCCGAATTCGAGACCGAAACCGAAGATCCCTTTCCCCAGAACACCGCCGAACAGCTGGCCGAAGTGCTGAAATCCATGGCGCGCGCATGGGAAGGCACGACCGCGCGGCTCTTGCGTCAAGCGCAGGGCGCGCCGGTCGATGCGGGGCTGGGGCTGGTCGTGCAGGAAATGGCGCTGGGCATCGGTCAGGGGGTGTCGGGTTCGGGCGTGGTGCAATTTGCCGCCCCCGACACCGGCGCGCCACAGGTCACGGGCCGCTGGCTGCCGCAGGCCCAGGGGCGCGCCGCCTTGTCCGAAAGCGATGCCCATTACATCCTCAACGATCCGCGCGGACGGTCCTTGCAAGAGGTGGCCCCTGATACGGTCAGTGCGCTTTGTGCGGCGGGGCGGTTGATGCGCGACCGCCTGCGCGAGGAAATGCAGATCGAATTCACCCTGATGAACGGCCAGCTGTCGATTCTCGATGCGGTGCGCTGCCCCCGGTCGGGGCGGGCCGAGGTCGCGATTGCCGTCGCGCTGGCCGAAGACGGGATCATCACCCGCGACGAAGCGCTGATGCGCATTCCGCCCTTTACGCTCAACCAGCTTTTGCACCGTCAGGTCGGCCCCGGCGTTGCGCGTGATGTGCTGACGCGCGGCATCGCCGCAGCCCCCGGTGCCGCCACCGGCAAGATCGTCTTTTCCGCCGCCACCGCCCAAGCCATGGCCGCGCAGGGCGAAGCGTGCATCCTTGTGCGCCGTGAAACCAGCCCCGAAGATATCCGTGGCATGCATGCGGCCCAGGCCATCCTGACCGAACGGGGCGGCATGACCTCGCATGCTGCCGTCATCGCCCGGGGGCTTGGGTTGCCCTGTGTGACGGGGGCGATCCGTCTGCAGCTGGATGGGCGCAAGAAAACCCTGACCGTTCCCGGGCGCCGCATCTTTCACGAAGGCGATGTGATCACGCTTGACGGGTCCACGGGCGATATTCTTGTGGGCCCCGTGCCGCTGGTCGAGCCCGCTTTGGGCGGGGCCTTTGCCAGCTTGATGGATTGGGCCGACGCCGCGCGCGATATCGGCATCCGCGCCAATGCCGACACGCCCGAAGACGCCGCCATGGCGCAGCGCTTCGGTGTCGATGGGATCGGGCTCTGCCGCACCGAACACATGTTCTTTGACCCTGCGCGCCTGACGGTGATGCGCGAGATGATATTCGCTGAAAACCCCGCCGATCGTGCCGCCGCGCTCGACCGGCTCTTGCCGATGCAGCGCGCCGATTTCATCGAATTGTTCCAGATCATGCAGGGCCAGCCGGTGACGATTCGGCTGTTCGATCCGCCGTTGCACGAATTCCTGCCCGGTGACCGCGACGGTATCCGCGCGCTGGCCGAGGCGCTGGATCTGCCCGTCAGCCGGGTGCAATCGCGCATCGAAAGCCTGCAGGAATTCAACCCCATGCTGGGTCTGCGGGGGGTGCGCCTGGGTGTGACCGTGCCCGAGATCTACGAGATGCAGGCGCGCGCCATCTTCGAAGCCACGATCAAGGCCTCGGGCAAGGGTGCGCCCGTGGTGCCCGAGATCATGATCCCGCTGGTATCGGCCCGCCGCGAGGTCGAACTGGTCAAGGCCCGCATCGACGTGATCGCCGCCGAGGTCAAATCGCGCAGCGGTCAGGAATTCACCTATCGGCTGGGCGTCATGGTGGAAACGCCGCGCGCCGCGCTTCGCGCGGGCGAGATCGCCGAGCATTCGGCCTTCTTGTCGTTCGGAACCAACGATCTGACGCAGATGACCTATGGTCTGTCGCGCGATGATGCGGGGCGCTTCATGTCCGCCTATGTGCAGCTGGGCGTGTTTCCCGAAGACCCGTTCCAGCAGCTTGATATCGACGGGGTGGGCGAATTGATGCTGTTGGGCGCCGAACGCGGGCGCCGGGCGCGGCCCGAATTGATGCTCTCGATCTGCGGCGAACATGCGGGCCACCCCGCCACCATCGCCTTTAGTCGACGCGCCGGCTTTGATTATGTGTCCTGCTCACCGTTCCGGGTTCCGGTCGCGAAATTGGCGGCTGCGCAATTGTCCATTCAAGACAAGATTTTGCCATACGACGCTCACTGATCGGTTGAAGATCTCGGCTGATGTGCCGCCGCTGCCCCCCAAGTCTAGGGGCACGGGTCCAAATATCCACAAAACCCGGTGCCGATTTGGCGCTTGTCCGCTTCATGGTTAACAAACGGAATCATGTAGTGAAACCGTGAAGCTGCCGAAGCGGGGTCAAGCCCCCTGAAAGGGTTTTGGACATGAGGACAAGACGTCTGGTCGTATTGCTTAGCGTGGGTCTTGTGTGTGTTGCTGCTCCACTTGCCGCCGATGTCGCGGTGAGCACCTCCAACCCCTCGGTCAGCGCCGATATCGGGCTACGGCTGGGCGCATTGATGGGGGTCGAAACCGCTGTGATGTCTGCGCTGTCGGATGATCACCTGCGCCGACTAGGCGCCCCTTTTGCCGGTCGGCCCGGGGCGGATGATGCGCATATCCTGTCGGCCAGCGAACTGGATGCGCTTCCCCCCTTGCGTGGCAATGGCCAATGGCGCTGCATGACCGAGGCACTCTATTTCGAAGCCCGCGGTGAGACCATCGTAGGTCAGTATGCCGTGGCCGAGGTGATCTTGAACCGTGTGGAAAGCGCCAGCTATCCTGCGAGCATTTGTGGTGTCGTGCATCAAGGCACCGGGCGTCGCTACGCCTGCCAGTTCACCTATACCTGCGATGGGGTTCCCGAACTGATCTCGGATCAGCAGGCGTGGCACCGTGCGGGCCAGATCGCGCACATCATGATGGAGGATGCCCCGCGCAGCCTGACGGCGGGCGCCACCCATTACCACGCCGCTCGGGTCAACCCGCGCTGGGCGCGGGTCTATCCACGCACATCGCAGATTGGCGCGCATATTTTCTACCGTCAGCAATACTGAAGCGTCGCAGACAGCGCGCCGCCTGCCGCCTGCGGGCATGGTTTGGCGGCGCGCGCCATGCTAGTCCGCCGCCATGAGCCACGAGATATCCCTTGCCTTCGGGCATCCAGCTGAACGGGCCAAGGCGCTGGCGGGCGATCCGCCGCGCGATCGCATCTTGATGACCGATCACCGCCGCGAGGTCGAAATCGGTGCCTTTCAGGCCGAGCGCGGCGTCACCCAGACGGTCCAGTTCGATGTGGTGGTCGAGGTGGCCACCCGTGCGGAGCAGGCCGTCGATGATGTCGACCGCATCTTGAGCTATGACACCATCGTCGAGGCGATCGACGCGGCGCTGGCGGCCGAGCGGGTGAATTTGCTGGAAACGCTGGCAGCGCGGATCGCGGAGCGTATCCTGACCCATCCGCTTGCGGCGCGCTGCATCGTGCGCATCGGCAAGCTGGACCGCGGCCCCTATGTCTTGGGGGTTGAAATCCTCAGGAACGCGCCCGAGGGGCGGCGGTTGCGGTTGTTGCCATCCGATGCGCCCCATCCGCGGATCGTTTACCTGTCCGCCGCCGCCATTGCGCGCCCCGATCTGTCGGATTTGCTGGACAGGTTGGAAACGGGTGGGGTGCCCTTGATCTTGTGCGTCGGCCGCCCCGAAACCACCGCGCCGCGCGCCATTCACGCCATGCCGCAGCGCCGGATCGATCTTTTGGCGATCGAGCAATCGGCCTGGGTTCTGGCATCTTGTGATGCGCGGTGTGTGGTGGTCGACAGCCGGACCGAGCTTGACTGGGCCATGCGGCAGGGGCGGATCAGCGTTTGGGCGCCCTCCAAGCTGGTGCTTGATGCCCATGACGGGCCGGCGGCATCGGTGACCGAACCTTTGGCCCTGGCATTGTGGCTTGCGCAGGCGTTCGAGGCGCTGGAGGTGCTGGTGTTCGGTGCCACCGCCGATCTGGCGCCGCCGCGCGGCGTGCGTGTCACACGCTTGGGACCGCTCGATCCTGCCCCGCCCTTGGTGTAAGCGTCAGCCGCATCCGCCGTTGTCCGCCCACTGGTGGATCGCCAACAAAGCCCACCTTTTCCAGCACGCGGATAGAGGCGGCATTGTCCAGGCTGACCATCGCGAAAAACTGGTCTTCGCGATAAAGGCTTGCGGCCTGATCCAGCGCGGCCTGAACGAATTCGCTGGCCAGCCCTTGCCCCGCAACCTCGGGCAGGAAATGAAAGCTCAATTCCAAGCCCTCACCGCCGAACCCGATCCGAAATCCCGCTACGCCCACCGGGTAATCGGCGTGAAACATCACCCAAGGTGAAACCCGATAACGGTCCCAATCCTGCAGGTCGGCAGCCAAGCGCGATGCGCCCTCAACCGTGCCGAAAACCCGCGCATAGAGATCAAGATCACTCAGGTGCGGCGCCCTGCCGTTGAGTCGGAAACTGCGGAAAAGGGTCTGGCTGTCCATACACGCATGAGGGGCAAAAAGTGACATTGCGTCAATACTTGCTGGCGTATGGGCGCAAATTCGATGCTGAACCCTTGCCAAGGGCTGGGCTTGGGCGCTAGGCGCCAGCCATGACCGATACGTATCTGCGCCCGATCCCCTTGACCGACCCTGCGTATCGCGGTGGCAAAGCCTTGCAGCTTGCGGGGGGCTGGGTGCGCTTTACCCATCTGGAACGCCTGCGCCGTGGCGCAGCGCCCGACATCGTTGCCGCCCATGATCTGCCCGCCGCCGCCCTTGCCCCTTTTCTGGCGCCCCGCCCGGCGGTGGCGGGGCTGACGCTGGACCGGCCGCGTCTGATGGGGATTTTGAACGTCACGCCTGACAGTTTTTCGGACGGCGGGGTGGATGACAGCGTGGCGGCCGCCATCGCGCGCGGCCAGATGATGCTGGGTGAGGGTGCCGATCTGATCGATATCGGCGGCGAATCGACCCGTCCGGGTGCGCGACCCCTGCCCGTGGCCGAGGAAATCGCCCGTGTGGCCCCGGTGATCGCGGGGCTGCGGGCCGCCGGTGTCGGCGCGCCCATCAGCCTTGATACCCGCAAGGCGGCGGTGGCCGAAGCAGGGCTGAGGGCGGGGGCCGGTCTGCTCAATGATGTCTCCGGCCTGCGCCATGATCCGGCCTTGGCCCGGATCGCGGCGCATGCGGGTGCGCCCCTGATCGTGATGCATTCCATCGGCACGCCCGAAACCATGCAAGCCATGGCGCCCGGGGCCTATGGCGATGTGGTGCTGGATGTTTATGATGCCCTGGCGGCCATCGTGGCCGAGGCCGAGGCGGCGGGCGTGGCGCGCGCGCGCATCATGATCGACCCCGGGATCGGCTTTGGCAAGACGCTGGACCAGAACCTTGCGTTGCTGGACCGACTGAGCCTGTTTCACGGGCTGGGCTGCGGGATCTTGCTGGGCGTGTCGCGCAAGGGAATGATCGGCACCCTCTCGGGCGAGACGGTGGCCGCCCGGCGCGGTCCCGGATCGGCGGCGATCGGCCTATGGGCGGTGCTTCAGGGCATACAGATGCTGCGCGTTCATGATACAGCCACACACAAACAGGCCATCGCGCTGTGGCAGGCGCTGGCCCTGGGCAGGCAGGAAGAGCAAAGCACATGACACGAAAGCTGTTCGGCACCGACGGGGTGCGGGGGCGCGCCAATACCTATCCGATGACGGCCGACATGGCGTTGCGATTGGGTGCGGCGGCGGGGCGCTATTTTCGCCGTGACGGCAGCCGCGCGCATCGGGTCGTGATTGGCAAGGACACGCGGTTGTCGGGCTACATGATCGAGAACGCGCTGACGGCGGGGTTCACCTCGACTGGCATGAATGTCTTGCTGTTGGGTCCGGTGCCCACACCCGCCGTGGGGCTTTTGACCACGTCGATGCGGGCTGATGTGGGGGTGATGATCTCGGCCAGCCACAACCCGGCCGAAGACAATGGCATCAAGTTCTTCGGCCCCGATGGCTTCAAGTTGTCCGACGAGGCCGAGGCCGAGATCGAGGCGCTTGTGTCGGGTGATATCTTGCCCGCGCAGGCCGCCAACATCGGCCGGGCAAGGCGCATCGATGACGGGCGGTTTCGCTATGTCGAGCGGGTGAAAAGCAGCTTTCCGCAGGGATTGACGCTCGATGGGCTGAAGGTTGTGATCGATTGCGCCCATGGGGCCGCCTATCGCGCCGCCCCTGAGGTGCTGTGGGAATTGGGTGCCGATGTCGTGGCGATCGGCGTGGCACCCGACGGCACCAATATCAATGCCGGGGTCGGGTCGACCGCGCCCGAAGCGGCGGTGGCGCGTTTGCGGGAAACGGGGGCCGATATTGCGATCTGTCTGGATGGCGATGCCGACCGGGTGATCTTGATCGACGAGACGGGCGGCGTGGCCGATGGCGATCAGATCATGGCACTGTTTGCAGCGCGCTGGGCCGAGGAGGGGCGCCTGAAGGGGGGCAAGCTTGCCGCCACGGTGATGTCGAACCTGGGGCTTGAGCGGTTTCTGGACGCACGCGGGATCGGTCTTCACCGCACGCCGGTGGGCGATCGGTATGTGGTCGAGGCGATGCGCGCTCATGGTCTCAATCTGGGGGGGGAACAATCGGGCCATATCGTGATGACCGATTACGCCACCACGGGCGACGGGTTGATCGCAGGCTTGCAGTTTCTGGCAGAAATGGTGCGCACGGGCCGACCGGCCAGCACCTTGGCGCGGCATTTTGTGACCGTCCCGCAGCTTTTGCGCAATGTGCGCTATGCTGCGGGTCAAACCCCGCTGGAACACCCCGCCGTTCGGGCGGCGATTGCGGCGGGTGAGGCCAAGCTTGCAGGTCAGGGGCGGCTGCTGATCCGCAAATCGGGCACCGAACCGCTGATGCGCGTCATGGCCGAGGCCGAGGATGAGCTGCTGATGCGCGCGGTGGTCGATGAGATCGTCGGCGCGATCGAGGCGGCGGTGTAGGGCGCGCTCCGCGCGCGGTGCGATTTTTCGTACGAAAAATCGGGGCCCCTGTCCGCGTCGCCTGTGGCGGCGCCGACCGGCTTTCCTATCAAGCACACAAGGGCTGGCTGGCGCGTGATGTGACGGGCGCGCCCGCCACTGATCCGCAAATCGGGCACCATGCTCTTGATCCGTGTCATGGCTGAGGCCGAGGATGAGCCGCTGATGCGCGCGGTGGTCGATGAGATCGTCGGCGCGATCGAGGCGGCGGTGTAGGGCGCGCTCCGCGCGCGGTGCGATTTTTCGTACGAAAAATCGGGGCCCCTGTCCCCGTCGCCTGTGGCGGCGGCGCCCGGCTTCTCTATCAAGCACACAAGGGCTGGCTTGCGCGTCATGTGACAGGCGCGCCCGCCACATAGACCTGACGCGTGGCGCGGTCATCACCCATCATGAGGGTGGGAAAGACCGCCTGCCAGATGTCGTTTGCACGCGCGCTGGCCTGTGCGATGGCGGGTGTGGAGGCAAGATCGAGGACGAGCAGATCAGCTTCGAAACCGGGTGCGAGGCGCCCGATCTTGTCGCTCAGGCCCAAGGCCTCGGCCGAGGCGCCGGTGGCCAGCCAGATCAGTTCGGCCGGATGCAGCGCCTGCCCGCGCAGTTGGGCGATCTCATAGGCGGCGGCCATGGTTCTGAGCATTGAAAAGGACGATCCGCCGCCGGTGTCGGTGGCCAGGCCCACCCGCACCCGCGCCCGCAGACCCATGTCGAAAAGCCCAGATCCGATGAAGGCGTTGGAGGTGGGGCAATGGACCAAGGCCGCCCCCACCTCGGCCAGGCGGTCGATCTCGCGGGGTTCCAGATGGATGGCGTGGCCATAAAGCGCGTTCGGCCCCAAAAGCCCATGGGCCTCGTAGGTGTCAAGATAGTCCCGCGCCGTGGGATAGAGCGATCGGACCCAGGCGATTTCATCGGTCTGTTCGCTCAGATGCGTCTGCATCAGGCAGTCGGGGTATTGCGCCCAGAGCGCGCCCAATGCGTGCAGCTGATCGGGGGTGGAGGTGGGCGAAAAGCGCGGGGTGATGATATAGGACAGCCTGTCGACCCCATGCCAGCGCGTGATGAGCGCCTTGCTGTCGTCATAAGCCGATTGGGCGCTGTCGCGCAGATAGGCGGGCGCTGTGTCGCGATCCATGCAGGTCTTGCCCGCCAGCACCCGCAGACCGCGTGCCTGTGCTTGGGTGAAAAAGGCGGTGACGCTTTCGGGGTGGATCGTGCCGAAGCTGGCCACGGTTGTGGTGCCATGGCTCAAAAGCAGGTCGAAATACCGCGCTGCAATCGCTGTGGCATAGGCAGGATCGGCAAAGCGGGCTTCCTCGGGGAAGGTGTAGGTGTTGAGCCAGTCGATCAGCCGTTTGCCCCATGAGGCGATGATGGCGGTCTGGGGGTAATGGGCATGGGCATCGATGAAACCGGGCAAAATCAGCCCCGCCCCGTGATCGGTGACCGGGATTTGGGGATACCGGGCGCGCAGATCATCGGCACGGCCCAGAGCGGCAATCTTGCCGTCCCGGATCAAGATTGCGCCCTGACGTTCGTGATGGGCCACATCGGGGCCTTGGCGAAACGGGTCACCGCCAAAGGCCAGCGTCTGGCCAAGGATCAGCCGGTCGGTCATGGCGGGCCCCTTTCTGTCCGTTTTGCGCTGTGCGCGTGATAGCCGGCTGCGGGGGGCTATGTTAGGGGCAATTCATCGATACGCAGTGCAAAGTTCAGGACAAGGTGGCCCGGATGACAGGTGACGAAAGCGATCTCGCAACCCGCGATGTCGGATCTCATCGTGATGTCTATGCCTTGACCGGGGGGGTAGGCGCGCGGCTGAAGGCGTTGGTCTTGGCGGGTGATGTCACGGCCATCGATGCCCTGATGGCGCCGCTGCACCCGGCCGACATCGCCGATCTTCTGGAACAGGTTTCCGAGGCAGAGCGCGCGGCGTGGCTCGCGCTTTGGTCGCGGGGGATCGATGGCGATGTGTTGTCGGAACTGGATTGGGGCTTGCGTGAAGAGGTCATCGCGCTGCTGCCCGATGATGTGCTGGCCGATGCGGTGCGCGATCTCGACAGCGACGATGTGGTCGATCTGGTCGAGGATATGGCCGACGCACAGATCGAGGCGATCCTCGAGGTGCTGGCACCCTCGGACCGGGTGGCAGTCGAACAGGCGCTGTCGTTCCCCGAGGAGTCCGCGGGTCGGCTGATGCAGCGCGAGGTGGTCCATGCGCCCGAGCATTGGACCGTGGGCGAGATGATCGATTATCTGCGCGCGGGCAAGGCCAGCCTGCCTGCGCAATTCTATCATGTGATCCTGACCGATCCCCGGCACAAGCCCGTGGGCTATGTGACGCTGGGGCGGCTGTTGTCATCGGCCCGCCTCACGGCCCTGTCAGACATCACCGAGGACAGTTTCCGCACCATCCCGGCGACCCAGCACGAGGATGACGTTGCCTATATCTTCAACCATTATCATCTGATCTCGGCCCCGGTGGTCGATGAGGACGAGCGGTTGGTTGGCGTGATCACGATCGATGACGCGATGATCGTGCTCGATCAGGCGGCTGAAGAGAATTTGTTGAAATTGGCGGGTGTGGGCGAGGATTCCAGCCTGTCGGACCGGGTGCTGGAAACGACCAGACAACGCTTTCCGTGGCTCTTGGTCAATCTGGGGACCGCGATCATCGCCTCGCTGGTCATCGCCCAGTTCGAAGCGGCCATCACCCAGATCGTGGCCTTGGCGGTGCTGATGCCGATCGTGGCGTCGATGGGGGGCAATGCGGGCACGCAATCGCTGACGGTGGCGGTGCGTGCGCTGGCCACTCACGATCTGACGCGCTCGAACGTGATGCGCGTGGTGTGGCGCGAGGGGGCGGTGGGCCTGATCAACGGCTTGGTCTTTGCCGTCGTGATGGGGGGTGTTGGCGTGCTCTGGTTCGGCAGCCCGGCGTTGGGCGCGGTGATCGCGGCGGCGATGGTGATCAACCTTTTGGTGGCGGGTTTGGCCGGTATCTTGATCCCGGTGCTTCTGGATCGGCTCAAGATCGATCCGGCGCTGGCCTCGGGCGCTTTTGTCACGACCGTCACCGATGTGGTGGGGTTTTTCGCTTTTCTGGGCTTGGCAGCGACGTTCTTGCTGTAGCGGGCGAGGGGGTCAGCCCGGGATTTCCAGCGTCACATTGCGCCCGTTGACCACATATTGAAGCGAGCTTTCGCCGATCGCTACGACACGCCCGCCATCCAGCCGATCCCCCACGCTGACGCTGACGAAGCGGCCTGAGGGTAGCCGCACCAGCGCGCTGCGGTTGGAGGACGTTCCCGTAACGCCGATCAGATTGATATCGCGCAGGCGAATCTCGTTGCGCGCCGTTGCCGCGCGCGACACATCGGTGTTTGACGGGATGCTGGGCGGCGGGGCGATTTCGGTCGCGGCAACGGCGATGATCTCTTCGGATGCGCGCGCGGATTGCGCGGCGATGTCCGCGATATCGGCAGGTCTGAGGCTTGGCACGCGTGAGGCGGCAACAGCGCGCGGGGTTCCCAGGATGGCGGCGGCTTGTGCCGGGGCCGTGCTGTCGGTGCCCGCGACAAACAACGAGGCACCGGCCACGGCCGCGCTTTGTGCCGCGTCTTGTGCCGATGCCGGGCGTGGGGTCGGGCGTCGACCTGACAATTCCGACACGGTCAGCCCCCCCAGAAGCTGACGCTCGCGCGATTCCACGAGATCATCGGGGCGCGGGCGGGGCGAGACGGTGGGGCGGGGTGTATCTTGCGCAACCACGGCGGGGGCGGCTTCGATCTCGGGCACGATGCCGGCCGGGCGGGGCAGCGCCAGCACGGCCGGTCGGCCTGAAACGACAAAAGCCCCCTCGGGGGTCAGCACGCCCTCTGGGGTGGCTGCGATCAGGCCCAGGGCGTCACGTTCGAGTTGGGCACCAAATCGGGGCGGTGGCGGCACCGCGCGCAGGATCTCGGCGATGTTGATCTGGGGGTCGGCCAGCGCCACGGCATCAAGGGCTGTCACCGTCGGATCGATCGAGGCGATGTAGATGTCGTCGGTCAGGGTGAAGGGGCTGAAGCTGGGTGGGTCGGGCGGACGCGGCCAGATGCTGTCTTCGGCGTAAATGCGTTCCGTTTCCGCCAGCGAGGGCAGCGCGTCTTGCGGCAGCGGCGGCAATGGCGGCAGGTCCAGTTCGGCGTCGATATCGGGCAATGCCGCGCGTGTCGCCGGGGGTGCGGGCGGCAGGCTTGGCACCGGCTGTTGGGCAATGTCGGGGGCAGGCAGTGCCGCCAGAGCGGCGGGTGCTTCCGGTTCGACAGCCACCGGGAGGGTTTCGGGCTCTGGAGGGGTGGGCGCTGTCGCGACATCCTGGCTGACCGCGCCGCTGCCACTGTCGAACACACGCGCCACCGGGCTGTCGGGCAGGAAAAACACCGACCAGACCGCGATCAGGATCAACAGCACCAGCAACACAAGCGTCAGCAACAGCCCCGCGCGCATCGAAGGGGCCGCACCAGTGTCGGATTTGCGCGCCAATAGCCCGGCGTTGATGACGGCATCGGCGGTGCTGCGCTGCGTCGGGGCTTTGGCGACCTTGCCGGCTGCGGCGGCTGTGGGTTTGCCACCCGGCACTGGCAGGCCTGTTTTTGCAATCATCGCCTTCGCATCATCGCCCTGCGCCATGATCGCGGGGGGGGGCGCTGGCGGTTTGGGTGCGGGGATGTTGATCTTGGGGCGCACCCTGCTGGCGTCGCGCAGCCGCGCAAGTTGGGCCGTCAACTTGCTGGTGCGCGGTGCCGCCTCTGGCGGTGAGGGGGGCGAGGGTGCATCGGGCGGTGTCTGGGGGGCCGCATCGCCCATCGAGAATGTGCCAAATCCCAGCCGCCCCAAGCGGCCCGACAAGAACGCCCCGGGTTCGCCATCTTGCTTGGGCGCACGGCTCCGACGCCCGCTGAAGCTGAGCGAGGGGGGGCCTTCCGATCTGGACGAGGGGGGGGTGGACGCGCGCCCGGCATTGGATGATTTCGCCGTCCCGTCGCGCGACGCGGGGCGGGCGGGGTCGGTGCCGCCGCGCACCCCGACGGTGGCGGGCTGCGCATCCGCGATCCGGTCGGGCTGGACCCCATCGGATGATCCTGCAGAACCGGCGTCAGGGCGGACCGGGGTGATGGTCTGATCGAGCGTCAGATCAAGGATCGCAGCCAGGCCCATCTGCATTTCCGGCTCGGCCTCGGTCAGCGTGGCGGCCGCTGTGTCGGGGGGCGGCGCTGTCTGCGTGTCGGGCGGGGCGGATGCCGCTGACCCAGGGTTTTCGCCGGGGCTGGGGTTGGGCCTGTCGGCTGGGGCGTCGGCGGTGGTTGGTTGCGCGATCAGATCGAGCGGCGCGCCGGCTTTGTCGTCGCCCGGGATGTCTTGTGGCGCGGGGTCGGTCGGCACAGCCGATGCGATTTCGGCTGTGGCCTTAACGGTGGCTGGGGCTGGGGCTGGGTCGGGTGCTTCGGCCACAGCCAAACTTGCGGCCATGTCCGGGTCGACCCATGTATCCGGCCCAAACGCCAACCCCGTCGCACCATCGCCAAGACCCGGCGGCCTTGGCCCAAAGGCGGGCATTCCGGGAAAACGCTCCAGCGGCGGCATCGCGATGAAGCCCGCGCTTTCAAACCCGAATGCCGCCACAAAGCCCGAGGCTTCGTTCAGGGTGTCTTGTGCGATGACCGCCACCTTGACCCGGTCGGCTTCGATCGGGCGCCAGTCATGGACCAGATCGGCCACCGCGTAAGGTGTCAGCCCCTCCAGCCCTTCGACGATCCGCGCCTCGACCAGGAGGGTGTCCTGGATCGGCGCCATGAACGAGGTGTAGAGGATCTGGTCATCCGGCAAGACCAGCACAACCGGTTGCGTCGTGCCGCCCCGCTTTGCGATCACGTCCTTCAGCGCGGCCATGTCTGCGGCCAGATCGGGGCCGTCGGGGGCCGCTTCGCCCACAAGCGCCCAATGGCCTTCGGTCTGGCGATGGGCCAGTGCAATGCCTTGCGGCGACAAGAACAGCGCGAAATCGACCGTCACATCCGACCCCAGTCGTCGTTTCAAGTTGCGGCCGGGCCCATCCTGATCCCGGCTCTTGATGCTCTACAACACAAAAGCCTCGGGGAAAACACTTCCCCGAGGCCTCAGTCGCCTTTCGAACCTCTTAGGACAACGCCTGAATGCCGAAAGATGACATCGGCATGCATCCGCCGACCTATGCCACGGCGCGCGCCAGTGCCTGATTCAGATCGGCGATCAGGTCATCTGCATCCTCGATGCCGATCGACACCCGCACGACATCCGGGGCGGCACCGGCGGCTTTTTGCTGTTCGGGGGTCAATTGGCGATGCGTGGTCGAAGCCGAATGAATGATCAAGCTGCGCGTATCGCCCAGATTGGCGACATGGCTGAAGATCTCGAGCGAATCGACCAGCCGCACGCAGGCCTCGTATCCGCCCTTGACCGCAAAGGTGAACAGGGCGCCTGCGCCTTTGGGGCAAACGGTTTTTGCGCGGTCGAAGTAGGGCGACGACGGCAGCCCCGCATAGGTCACATAGGCGATGCGCGGATCGGCCTCGAGCCACTGGGCGATCTTGACCGCATTCTCCACGTGCCGCTCCATCCGCAAGGACAGCGTTTCGATCCCCATCAGCGTGTAATGGGCGGCCTGCGGGTTCATGGTCATGCCCAGATCCCGCAGACCGATGGCGATGCCGTGAAAGGTATAGGCCAAGGGGCCAAAGGTCTCGTGAAAGCGCAGGCCGTGATAGGCGGGTTCGGGCGCCGAAAGCGATGGGAACTTGTCGCTGGCCGACCAGTCGAAGCGCCCCGAATCGACCACACACCCCCCTGTGACCGTGCCGTTGCCGGTCAGGTATTTGGTGGTCGAATGCACCACCAGCGTCGCGCCATGTTCGATGGGGCGGCACAGATAGGGTGTGGCGGTCGTGTTGTCGACGATCAGCGGCACGCCCGCCGCGTCAGCCAGATCGGCCACCGCGCGCACATCGGTGATGTAGCCACCCGGATTGGCGATCGCCTCGCAGAACACGGCGCGGGTGTTGTCGTCGATGGCAGCGGCCACCGCATCGAGATCATCGAAATCGACAAATTTGGCCGACCAGCCGAACCGCTTGATCGTCTGGGAAAACTGCGTGACGGTGCCGCCGTAAAGCCGGGTCGAGGCCACCACATTGCGCCCCGGTGCCATCAGCGGGAACAGCGCCATGATCTGTGCGGCATGCCCCGACGAACAGCATACGGCGCCCACGCCCCCCTCCAGCGTTGCGATGCGTTCCTGAAGCACCGCCACCGTTGGGTTGGTCAGGCGCGAATAGATATATCCGACCTCCTGCAGATTGAACAAGGCGGCGGCATGTTCGGCATCGCGAAACACATAGGCCGTGGTCTGATAGATCGGCGTCTGCCGCGCCCCCGTGGCGGGGTCGGGGCGGGCGCCGGCGTGGATCTGCAGCGTGTCGAAACCATAGCTTGGGCCGTCGGTCATGGGTCTTTCCCCCTAATGGTGGCTGTGTCTGCAACAAGGATTAGGCCAAGGCCTCGTGTGCGGCAATCGCTCGGGCGTCAGAAAAGACCGCGCAGTCTTGCGAATTCGGCCACGCCTGACGATTGTCCGTGCCAGATGCGCTTTGGCGGAACATCAGCGTCTGCGCCTTTGGGCGATTGCACATGCGCGCGGGTGGGCTGCATGCATGCTGTGCCGATTGCGTCGCACGCAGACGCGACCGCATGGCACTGGACGCACCCCACCACATCGGGCACAAGACGGGCTGTCGGATTGCAACCCCGAAAGGGCCTGTTGATGCTCAGCTTTCTCAAGCGCCTTGTGACATGGTGGAATGGCCAGACCATCGGGACCCAGCTTTTCACCGCGCGCCATGGCGTGCGGGTGGGACAAGATCAGCAGGGCAACATCTTTTACCGCTCCAAGGACGGCGCACGCCGCTGGGTCATCTACAATGGCGAGGTCGAGGCAAGCCGGGTAGATGCCGATTGGCATGGCTGGTTGCATCACACCTTTGACAGCGCGCCCAGCGAACAGCCTGTCGCGCACAAGGTCTGGGAAAAACCGCATCTGCCCAATCTGACGGGCACATCCGCCGCGCATCTGCCCGCGGGTTCCATTCGCCGTGCGGCACCCGCAGACCGCCGCGATTATGAGGCATGGTCGCCCAAGTAAGCGGCCTTGATCGGCGGGAAATCGGCCCAAGGGCGGCAAGCCCCCTTGGATCGCGCCGGTCTTGGCGCCATAAGGTAATGATGACGGGGGGCAATCGCCATGTCCACGCGGGATAACAGCATCACCGAGGTTCTTGTTGGCGCCGCCGTTCTGGCTGTGGCGACCGGGTTTTTCTTTTATGCCGCCAGCAGCTCCGGCAGCGGCCCGTCGGGGGGCACCTATCCCATGGCTGCATCCTTCCGCAGCGCCGAAGGCATCGCGGTCGGCACCGAGGTGCGGCTGGCCGGGGTGCGTGTGGGAACGGTAACCGCCATGACGCTTGATCCGATGACCTTTCGTGCCGAAACGACCTTTAGCCTGCGCGAAGACATCTTGTTGCCCGATGACAGCGCCATCACCATCGCCTCCGAAGGTCTGTTGGGCGGCAGTTTTGTCGAAATCATTCCGGGGGGCTCACCCTTCAACTACGCCCCCGGCGACCGGATCACCGACACGCAAAGCTCGGTCAGCCTTGTGACGCTTTTGATGCGCTTTGTGACGGGGGATGGGTCTGAGTGATGCGCAGCACGCTTGCGGCGCTGGTGGCGGGCGTGGCGCTGTGCGCATCGCCCGCGCTGGCCCAGCAGTTCGACAATTACAGCGATGGTCCGATCCCGGGCTTTCAGCTTCCGCCCGGTGGCCTTGCCGGGTCCAATCCGGCGGCGCCGGGTCAGGACGGCGCCCCCCCCCAAGGCGGCTTGTTCCCGTTGACCCAGCCCCCGACGGGACAAGGCGACGGGGCGACGACCATCTTGCCCGGCACATCTGCGCCCATCGCGTCGATCAGCCAGCCCACGACCGCGCAAGCCAATCGCGTCACCCTGCGCGCGCTTGACCGGATGCTGGGCCAGCCCACCGATGTGGAAATGGTCGTGGGTGATACGGTGATTTACGGGCGCATTGCCATCCGCGTGCTTGAATGCCGCTTTCCCAGCGATGATCCCGCATCCGATGCCTATGCGCATCTGGAAATTCTGGATCTGCCGGGCAACCGCCTGTTTGATGGCTGGATGATCGCCTCATCGCCTGCGCTCAATGCGCTGGAGCATCCGCGCTATGATGTCTGGGTGCTGCGCTGTTTCGCTGAGTGAGCGCCATCACGCGCCTTGTGGGGCCGTGTCACGGTCGATGGCAAAGAAATCCGCAGGCGAGGTGACGGCAAGCTGCAATTGCCGCCGGTATTCGGCGCGCGGAATTTCGATTGCCCCAAGGCTTTGAAGATGTTCGGTGGTGAATTGCGTGTCAAACAACTGAAATCCACCCGCCCTGAGCCGGGCAATCAGATGGGTCAGGGCGATCTTTGATCCGTCCGTGCGGCGCGAGAACATCGATTCCCCAAAATAGGCCGCCCCCAGCACCACGCCGAACACGCCCCCCGCCAGCGCCCCGTCCATCCAGACCTCGACCGAATGGGCATGCCCCTGAGCATGCAACGACAGGTAGGTGCCGAAGATTTCGCTGTTGATCCATGTTTCCGGGCGATCGGCACATGCGGCGATGATACCCGGAAAGTCGCGGTTGACCGTGATCTCGAAACCGCCCTGCGCCAGTCTGCGCCTGAGCGTGCGCGAGATATGGAACGCATCAAGCGGAAACACCCCCCGCCGTTGCGGGTCGACCCAGAAAATACCCGGCTGATCCGCGCCGTCCGACATCGGGAAAATGCCGGCCGCGTAAGCCCTTATCATCAGTTCCGGGGACAGCACCGGGCGAACCGGGCTGAGCATGTCATGCGCCATGCAAGGCGATATAGGGCGCGGTCCCGGAAAATCCTGTGGAAAACGAAAAAGAGCTGCGGGCGGCAAACCACCCCCCAATTCCACCGCGCCATGCCCCTGCGGCAACGCGGGGATGGCGGCCGGGTCGATGGGTGCGCCCGGACGCTGGGTATCAGCCGAAATTCTCGGCAAGCCAGCCCTCGAGCCAATGGATCGTGTACTCGCCCGATTGCACGGCCGGTTCGGCCAGCAGGGCATTGAACAGGGGAATGGTCGTGTCGATCCCGTCGATGATCAATTCGCCCAAGGCCCGGTGCAGGCGCGCCAGCGCCTCGGGCCGGTCGCGGCCATGCACGATCAGCTTGCCGATCAGGCTGTCGTAATAAGGCGGGATGCGGTAGCCGTCATAGATGGCACTGTCCATCCGCACACCCAGGCCCCCCGGCGCGTGATACTGGCTGATCCGCCCCGGGCTGGGCGAGAAATTCGGCAGCTTCTCGGCGTTGATGCGCACTTCGATCGCATGCCCGTTCACCTTGAGATCTTCTTGATGGAACGACATCGGCAGACCGGATGCCACGCGGATCTGTTCGCGCACCAGATCGACGCCGAAAATCGCCTCGGTGACGGGGTGTTCGACCTGAAGGCGGGTGTTCATCTCGATGAAGAAGAATTCACCATCTTCGTAGAGAAACTCGATCGTGCCCGCGCCTTCATAGCCCAGATCGCCCACCGCCTGTGCGCAGGTGGCGCCGATGCGTTCGCGGGTCGCCGCGTCGATGGCGGGGCCGGGGGCTTCTTCGAAGACCTTCTGATGGCGCCTCTGCAGCGAGCAATCGCGCTCGCCCAGATGCACGGCGCGGCCCCGGCCATCGCCGAAGACCTGCACCTCGATATGGCGGGGGCGCCCGAGGTATTTCTCGATATAGACCTCGTCATTGCCAAACGCGGCCTTTGCCTCGGACCGTGCGGTGCGAAAGGCGGTCTCCATGTCCGCCTGCGACCGCGCCAGCTTCATGCCGCGCCCACCACCGCCTGCCGTGGCCTTGACGATCACCGGGTAGCCCGCACTGCGCCCGACCTCATAGGCGGCATCCAGCGTCGGCACGCCACCCTCCGAGCCCGGCACGCAAGGCACGCCCAGTTTCTTCATCGTGTCCTTGGCGGTGATCTTGTCGCCCATCAGACGGATATGTTCCGCCGACGGGCCGATGAACTTGATCCCATGGTCTTCGATGGCCTGCACGAAGCTGGCGTTTTCGCTCAGAAAACCATAGCCGGGATGGATCGCTTCGGCGCCGGTGATCTCGCAGGCCGAAATGATGGCGGCCATCGACAGATAGGATTGCGTGCTGGGGGGCGGCCCGATGCAGATCGCCTCATCGGCCATGCGCACATGCATCGCGTCGCTGTCGGCGGTGGAATGCACCGCAACGGTCGCAACCCCCATCTCGCGCGCGGCCCGGATGACGCGCAGAGCGATCTCGCCGCGGTTGGCGATGAGGATTTTCTTGAACATGGGGTGCCCCGTCTACTCGATGATCATCAGCGGCGCGCCGTATTCGACGGGTGCGCCATCCTCGACGAGGATGCGTTTCACAGTGCCCGCGCGCGGTGCGGGGATCTGGTTCATCGTCTTCATCGCTTCCACGATCAGAAGCGTCTGGCCCTCGGTCACGCGGTCGCCGACCGACACAAAGGCTTTGGTGCCGGGTTCTGCCTGAAGATAGACAGTGCCAACCATGGGTGAGGTCACGGCGCCCGGCGCCTGTGCGGGATCCTCGATCACGGAGGGCGCGGGGGCGGGGGCGGCCGGGGCCGCCATCGGCTGTGCGCTGGGCGCAGCCAGCATCTGGACCGGGGCCGCCACCATCTGCATCTGGCGCGCAACGCGCACATTCAGCCAATCATGCTCGCCGTATTCGCGCTTCACATGCAGCTCGCTCAGGTCGTTCTTGCGCAAAAGCTCGGCCAAAGCCTCGATAAAGGCCACGTCATTGGCGCGCGTGGCATCGGTCTTGTCGCTCATGTCTGTCCTCGCAAACCGGGGCCGCATTGCGGCTGGCCCTTAACCCTCACCCGGCCCCGTGCGAAGGTCCGGCTGCTGGTCGCGTATAGCGCAGCCTTTGCCCGGGGAAAACCCGGTCCGTCAACTTGGGCACAGGCTTTTGTGCCGACGCAAGGCCGGGCTGTGCCTGATTTTTCGGCAAAGCGCGACCTTGGGGCGAAAAATCTGTGGGCTTCAGCGGTGACGAATAAATTTACCGTTTGATAAAAAATCGAACCCGTGACACCCTTTGCCTCACACGCAGCCATTCGCTCGCAGGGAGATCTGCCGATGACGAACAGCCCCTTTACCCCCGGCATCGCGCCCGCGCGGCTTGATGCAGACGCCCTGCAGGCCAATTTCGCCGATCTGCATGCCCCGCTCGATGCCCATGAGGCGCTGGTGGCTGCGGACCGGTGCTATTTTTGCCATGATGCCCCTTGTATCACGGCATGCCCCACCACCATCGACATTCCCCTGTTCATTCGTCAGATCGCCACAGGCACGCCCGAGGCCGCAGCCAGGACGATTTTCGACCAGAATATCCTCGGCGGCATGTGCGCGCGGGTCTGCCCCACCGAAACCCTGTGCGAACAGGCCTGCGTGCGCGAGACCGCCGAGGGCAAGCCCGTCGAAATCGGGCGGCTGCAACGCTATGCCACCGACAGGCTGATGTCGGCGGGCGTGCATCCCTTTACCCGCGCCGCGCCCACGGGCAAGCGCGTGGCGGTTGTGGGGGCGGGTCCGGCGGGTCTGTCTTGCGCCCATCGTCTGGCGCTCAAGGGTCATGATGTCGATCTGTTCGATGCGCGGCCCAAAGGGGGCGGTCTGAACGAATACGGCATCGCCCATTACAAGGCGACCGATGATTATGCGGCGGCCGAACTGGACTGGTTGATGCAGATCGGCGGGATCAGCCTGCATACGGGCCAAGCGCTGGGGCGTGACCTGTCGCTCGAGACGCTTACGGCCGATTATGATGCGGTCTTTCTTGGAATGGGTCTGGCAGGGGTGAATGCGCTGCGCGCCGAGGGTGAAACGCGGGCCGGCGTGACGGACGCGGTCGAATTCATCGCGGATCTGCGGCAAGCGGGCGATTTGTCGGCACTGCCCGTGGGGCGCAATGTGGTGGTGATCGGCGGGGGCATGACCGCCATCGACGCTGCGGTGCAGTCCAAGCTTTTGGGGGCGCAAAGCGTGACGATCCTGTATCGACGCGACCGTTCGGCCATGCCCGCCAGCCGCTATGAGCAAGATCTGGCCGCAGCCAAGGGCGTGCAGATCATCTTCAACGCCCTGCCGATAGCCATCTTGGGCAATGGCGCGGTGACCGGGGTTCGGGTCGAATATACCCGGTCCGAGGGCAAGGCGTTGATCGGCACAGGCGAGACCTTCGAGATACCCGCCGATCAGGTGTTGAAGGCAATTGGTCAGACACTTTCGGGCACGCCGGGCGGTCTTGAGATTGCAGGCGGAAAGATCAAGGTGACCGGTGCAGGGCGCACATCACGCCCCGGCGTCTGGGCGGGCGGCGATTGCGCGGCGGGTGGCGAGGATCTGACGGTGACAGCCGTCGCCGAAGGCCGCGACGCGGCAGAAGACATTCACACAAGCCTGATGGGCTAAAGCGATTATTCGTACGAATAATCGATCACTGCGAATTTTCGTACGAAAATTCGGACAAGCGCATAGGGGAGACCGGAACCATGGCAGACCTTTCCAGCGATTTTCTGGGCATCAGATCGCCCAATCCATTCTGGTTGGCCTCGGCGCCACCGACCGACAAGGCCTATAATGTCGTGCGCGCCTTCAAGGCGGGTTGGGGCGGCGTTGTGTGGAAAACGTTGGGCGAGGCGGGCCCGCCGATCGTGAATGTCAACGGTCCGCGCTATGGCGCGATCTGGGGTGCCGACCGCCGCCTTCTGGGGCTCAACAACATCGAGCTGATCACCGACCGCCCGCTTGAGGTGAATCTGCGGGAGATCAAGGAGGTCAAGCGCGACTGGCCCGATCGCGCGATGATCGTAAGCCTGATGGTGCCTTGCGAAGAGCAGGCGTGGAAAGCGATCCTGCCCTTGGTCGAAGACACCGGCGCGGATGGGATCGAGCTGAATTTCGGTTGCCCGCACGGCATGAGCGAACGGGGCATGGGGGCGGCTGTGGGGCAGGTGCCCGAATACATCGAAATGGTGGCGCGCTGGTGCAAGCAAAACACGCGCATGCCCGTGATCGTCAAGCTGACGCCCAACATCACCGACATCCGCTATCCTGCGCGCGCGGCGAAACGGGGTGGGGCTGATGCCGTCAGTCTGATCAACACGGTATCGTCGATCACCTCGGTCAATCTTGACAGCTTCAGCCCCGAGCCATCGATCGACGGGCGCGGCAGCCATGGCGGCTATTGCGGCCCGGCGGTCAAGCCGATTGCGCTGAACATGGTCGCCGAGATCGCCCGCGACGCCGAAACCCGCGGATTGCCCATTTCGGGCATCGGTGGGGTCACCACATGGCGCGACGCGGCCGAGTATCTGGCGTTGGGTGCAGGCAATGTGCAAGTCTGCACGGCGGCCATGACCTATGGCTTCAAGATTGTGCAAGAAATGATCTCGGGCCTGTCGCAGTATCTTGACAACAAAGAGATGACGCTGAGCGATCTGATCGGGCGCGCGACGCCCAATGTGACGGAATGGCAGTATCTGAACCTCAACTACGTCACCAAGGCGCGCATCGATCAGGATGCCTGCATCCAATGCGGGCGCTGTTATGCCGCCTGCGAAGACACGAGCCATCAGGCGATTTCAATGTCGCCCGACCGGGTGTTTGAGGTGATGGATGATGAATGCGTCGCCTGCAATCTGTGCGTCAATGTCTGCCCAGTGGAAAATTGCATCACGATGGAGCGCATGCCCGCAGGCGCGGTGGACCCGCGCACCGGGGCGGTGGTGTCGGATGACTATGCCAACTGGACGACCCATCCCAACAATCCCGCCGCCCGCCCGGCGGCAGAATGAGGCAAGCGAGTGGGCTGTCTCGGCGCCAGTTTCGCGAAATGACGGGTGCGGGGGGGGCTGTCTGCCCCCCTCACACACAGCCCGAGAGTATTTTTGAAGCAAAGAGGATCAGGGCGCCAGAAGCCGTGTGAACAGGGTATCGAGGAAGCGTTCGGCCTCGGCCATGGGGTCACGGCCTTCGCCCAGAACAGCGCGGATCTGGACATCGAAATCGGCGTAGTGCTGGGTCAACGCCCAGATCGAAAAGATCAGGTGGTGCGGATCGACATCGGCGATGCGGCCGGCCGCAGCCCAACCCCGGATCACCGTGGATTTTTCATCGACCAGCGTCTTGAGATCGGTGGCCAGTGCCGCCTGCATATGGGGCGCGCCCTGGACGATTTCATTGGCAAAAAGGCGTGATTCGCGGGAAAAGTCGCGGCTGAGTTCCAGTTTGCGCCGCATGTAGGCGCGCAATTCCGCGACCGGGTCGCCTTGGGCGTCAAGCGCGCGCAACGGATCAAGCCATGTGTCCATCAACTGGCTGAGCAAGCTGACATGGATCGCTTCCTTGGACGCGAAATAATAGAGCAGATTGGGTTTGGACAGCCCGGCTTGCGCCGCGATCATGTCAAGGGTGGCGCCGCGAAAGCCATGTTGCGAAAACACCTCGAGCGCGGCCTCGAGGATGGTTTCGCGATTTTGTCGCTGGATGCGCGTGCGTGGTTTTTGTTGTCGCATGCGTCTATCTGAGCCTTTGGCCCGTCTTGGCACAAGCCCCGTTTCGGCATATGATGAAACCTTGGGCAAGGGTGTCTGAACGGGCATCATCTGCCTTGTCTTTATGCACGCGCCTATCAGGAAATTCATTGCGGGCCGTTGACTGGCACAGCGCCTCTGCTAGCGTTCGGTTGACCATTTGGTCAAAAACAATCCAGCGGTCCGGCAGCGCGCGCCCGGACCGGCAAGACAGGGAATGCCACCATGGCGCTTGACCGTTCCAACCCCGTGCCGAATGATTTGTCCGCTTTCTGGATGCCCTTCACCGCCAACCGCCAGTTCAAGAAGGCGCCGCGGATGTTGGTGTCGGCGGATCGCATGCATTACCGCACCGCCGATGGGCGCGAGGTGCTTGATGGGGTGGCGGGGCTGTGGTGTTGCAACGCTGGCCACAATCGCCCGAAAATCGTCGAGGCGATCCGCCAGCAGGCCGGTGAGCTGGACTATGCGCCCGCTTTCCAGATGGGCCATCCCAAGGCATTCGAGCTGGCCAACCGCCTGCGCGACATGGCGCCCCAGCCGATGGAGCATGTGTTTTTCACCAACTCCGGATCCGAGGCGGTTGAAACCGCGCTGAAGATCGCCATCGCCTATCAGCGGGCGATCGGCCAGGCCACGCGCACGCGGCTGATCGGGCGCGAGCGCGGCTATCACGGGGTGAATTTCGGGGGTATCTCGGTCGGCGGCATCGTCAACAACCGCAAATTCTTTGGCACGCTGCTGAACGGGGTCGATCACCTGCCCCATACCCATCAGCCTGCCTTGAACGCCTTTAGCCGGGGTGAGCCCGAGCATGGCGCCAATCTGGCCGATGAGCTTGAGCGCATCGTGGCGCTGCATGGCCCGGAAACGGTCGCGGCCGTGATCGTGGAACCCGTGGCGGGGTCCACTGGCGTGCTGATCCCACCCAAGGGCTATCTCAAGCGGTTGCGCGAGCTGACGCGCAAGCATGGCATCTTGCTGATTTTCGACGAGGTGATCACAGGCTTTGGCCGCCTGGGCGCGCCTTTTGCCGCCGATTACTTCGATGTCATGCCCGACATGATCACCTGCGCCAAGGGTCTGACCAATGGCGTGATCCCGATGGGGGCGGTTCTGGCCACCAAGGAAATCCACGACGCCTTCATGCAGGGGCCCGAGCATGTGATCGAGCTGTTCCACGGCTACACCTATTCCGGCAATCCCATTGCCTCGGCCGCCGGTCTGGCCACGCTGGAGACCTATCGCGAAGAAGGTTTGTTCGAACGTGCCGCCGAGATTGCGCCCTATTGGGAGGATGCGGTCCACAGCCTCAAGGGGTTGCCGCATGTCATCGACATCCGCAATCTGGGCCTGATCGCAGGGGTCGAGCTTGAGCCCATCGCGGGCGAGCCGACCCGGCGTGCCTTCAGTGCGTTTCTTGATGCCTATGAGCATAATGTGATGATCCGCACCACAGGCGACATCATTGCCATGTCGCCACCGTTGATCATCGAGAAATCGCATATCGACACGCTGATCGGCACGGTGGCGGACGTCCTCAAGCGTCTGCAGTGACCACGGCCCATAATACCCTGATCTGAAAGGCACATCCCATGGCCGCGCCCGGCGAGAACATGACCATCAACGGCGAGCGGCTGTGGGATTCGCTCATGGACATGGCCAAGATCGGCCCCGGCATCGCGGGTGGCAACAACCGCCAGACGCTGACCGACGAAGATGCCCAAGGGCGCGCAGTTTTTCAGACGTGGTGCGTGGCGGCGGGCATGACCATGGGCGTGGACCAGATGGGCAACATGTTCGCCCGCCGCGAAGGTACCGACCCCGATGCGGCCCCGGTCTATATGGGCAGCCATCTTGATACCCAGCCCACCGGCGGCAAATATGACGGGGTGCTGGGGGTCTTGGGCGGGCTGGAGGTGATCCGCACGCTCAACGACCTCAAGATCAAGACGCGCCACCCCATCGTCGTGGTGAACTGGACCAACGAAGAGGGCACACGCTTTGCGCCCGCGATGCTGGCCTCGGGTGTCTTTGCCGGGCGGCACACGCAGGATTGGGCCTATGATCGTGTCGATGCCCAGGGCAAGCGCTTTGGTGATGAACTGGAACGCATCGGCTGGAAAGGCAGCGAGCCGGTCGGTCACCGGCCGATGAAGGCGTTTTTCGAGCTGCACATCGAACAGGGCCCGATCCTTGAGGCCGAGGGCAAGCAGATCGGCGTTGTCACCCATGGTCAGGGGTTGCGCTGGATCGAATGCACCATCACCGGCACCGAAAGCCATACGGGATCCACGCCGATGGCGATGCGGCGCAATGCGGGGCGGGGTTTGGCGCTGATCACCGAGCTGGTGCATGAGATCGCGATGAAGACCCAGCCCGGCGCCGTGGGCGCGATCGGGCATATCGATGTCTATCCCAATTCGCGCAACATCATTCCGGGCAAGGTCGTCTGCACCGTCGATTTCCGCAGCCATGTCTTGGACAAGCTCAACGCCATGGTGGCAGAGCTGATGGCGCGCGCGCCCGCGATCTGTGCCGATATCGGCGTGACCTTCGCGGCGCAGATCGTGGGCCAGTTCGATCCGCCCGCTTTTGACGTGGGCTGCGTGAATGCCATCCGGGGGGCGGCCGAGCGGCTGGGATACAGCCATATGGATATCGTCTCGGGTGCCGGTCACGATGCGTGCTGGATCAACGATGTGGCACCCACGGCCATGGTCATGTGCCCCTGTGTCGGCGGGCTCAGCCATAACGAGGCCGAAGAGATCAGTGCCCAATGGGCCGCGGCGGGTGCGAATGTCTTGTTTCACGCGGTGGTCGAGACGGCGGAGATCGTCGAATGAGCCCCCTGCGTGGCGCCAGTGTCGTTGCGGTCTTGATGCTGTCGGCCTGCATGCCGCCCCCCGAGGGCGAGGTCGAACAGATCAGCGAGGCGGTCCGCGCGCTTGCTGCCCCCGGTCAGAATCTGACGCAGGTCCGCATCGAAAGCGATGGCTGTTACTGGTACCGTTACGACGGGCCGGTCGAGACGACCTTTTTGCCGCTTTTGACGCGCGATGACCGCATGATCTGTGCGCGCACGCCGTCAAGCTGATCCATACGAAACCGGGGGATGATACGATGAGCACGGTGATCAAGGGGGGCACGATCGTCACGGCCGATCTGTCCTATGTGGCTGATCTGCGGATCGAGGATGGGCGCATCACCGAGATCGGCCCCGATCTCAAGGGTGATACGGTTCTTGACGCGTCGGGCTGCTATGTCATGCCCGGCGGGATCGACCCGCACACCCATCTGGAAATGCCCTTCATGGGCACCTATTCCGCCGATGATTTCGAGAGCGGCACGCGCGCGGCGCTGTCGGGGGGCACCACCATGGTGGTTGATTTCGCCCTGCCCAGCCCCGGTCAGGGTCTGCTTGATGCGCTCAAGATGTGGGACAACAAGGCGGGCCGGGCCAATTGCGATTATTCCTATCACATGGCGGTCACATGGTGGAGCGAGCAGGTCTTTGACGAGATGAAGACCGTGATCGAGGATCGCGGGATCAATACCTTCAAGCATTTCATGGCCTACAAGGGCGCGCTCATGGTCAATGATGATGAGCTGTTCGCGTCTTTCAACCGCTTGGCGGAACTGGGCGGCATCGCGATGGTTCATGCCGAGAACGGTGATGTGGTGGCCGAACTGACCGCAAGGCTTTTGGCGCAAGGCAATACCGGCCCCGAGGCGCATGCCTATTCCCGCCCCGCGCAGGTCGAGGGCGAGGCCACCAACCGCGCCATCATGATCGCCGACATGGCGGGCGTGCCGCTTTATGTCGTCCATGTCTCGTCCGAGGATGCCCATGAGGCGATCCGGCGGGCCCGCGCGCTTGGCAAGCGGGTCTGGGGCGAGCCCTTGATCCAGCACCTGACGCTCGATGAAAGCGAATACTTCCACCCCGATTGGGACCATGCCGCGCGCCGCGTGATGAGCCCACCGTTTCGCGACAAGAAACACCAGGACAGCCTGTGGGCGGGGCTGATGTCGGGTTCGCTGTCGGTCGTGGCGACCGATCATTGCGCGTTCACCACCGAACAGAAGCGCTTTGGCATCGGCGATTTCTCGAAAATCCCCAATGGCACCGGCGGGCTTGAGGATCGCATGCCGATGCTGTGGACCCATGGGGTGGCCACGGGGCGGATCACAGCCAATGAATTTGTGGCGATCACCTCGACCAACATCGCCAAGATCCTGAATTGCTATCCCAAAAAGGGCGCGATCCTGGTGGGCGCGGATGCCGATATCGTGGTCTGGGATCCGGCCAAGGAAAAGACCATTGCCGCCAGCGCGCAGCAATCGGCAATCGATTACAACGTGTTCGAGGGCCACAAGGTCAAGGGCCTGCCGCGCTTTACGCTGACGCGGGGCCATGTGGCGGTTCATGACGGTGAAATCCGTACCCGCGAAGGGCATGGTCAATTCGTCAAGCGCCCCGGCAATGGCACCGTCAACCGCGCGCTGAGCACATGGAAGGACTTGACCGCGCCCCGCCCGGTGGCGCGCGCGGGCATTCCCGCGACGGGGGTGTGATGACGCAGACCGCCGTTGCCGCGACCACCGAAGCCTCTGCCCCGGTGATCGCGGCCCAGAACCTTGACCTGACGTTTCAAACCAATGATGGGCCGGTCCATGCGCTGAAAGATGTGAACCTGACCATCGGCAAGGGTGAATTCGTCAGCTTCATCGGGCCGTCGGGTTGTGGCAAGACCACACTGTTGCGCGTCATCGCGGCGCTCGAGCATCCGACAAGCGGCACGATCACCGTCAACGGCATCACACCCGATCAGGCGCGCCAGAACCGCGCCTATGGCTATGTGTTTCAGGCGGCCGGGCTTTATCCGTGGCGCAGCATCGAAAAGAACATCGCGCTGCCGCTTGAGATCATGGGGTTCGACCGCGCCGAGCAGGAAAAGCGCGTGAAGAATGTTTTGCAACTTGTTGATCTTGATGGGTTTGGCAAGAAATTTCCATGGCAGCTTTCCGGCGGCATGCAGCAACGCGCCTCGATCGCCCGGGCGCTGGCCTTTGATGCCGATATCTTGCTGATGGACGAACCTTTCGGCGCGCTCGACGAGATCGTGCGCGATCACCTGAACGAGCAGCTCTTGCAGCTTTGGGCGCGGACACAAAAGACCATCTGTTTCGTGACCCATTCGATCCCGGAAGCCGTTTACCTGTCGACGAAAATCGTCGTCATGTCCCCCCGTCCGGGGCGCATCACCGATATCATCGAAAGCGACCTGCCAAGGCAACGCCCGCTCGATATCCGCGACACGCCCCAGTTTCTGGCCATCGCCCATCGTGTCCGCGAAGGGCTGCGCGCGGGGCATGCCTATGAGGATTGAGGCCGAGCCATGAGCGCAAGTCTGACCCTCTGGCTTGGCGGCGCGATGCTGGTCTTTCTGACGGCCAGCGCGACACTGCGCCATTACGTCGACACGTCCAAGCTCTGGGTGCTGCTGATCGCGCTTTGCCTTTATACTCTGGGCAACCTGATGATGGTGCGGCTGATGCGGGAAAGCGGGATGGCGGTGGCGATCTCGGTGTCTGCCGTGTTGCAACTGGTGCTGGCAAGCGCCGTGGGTATGGCCGTCTTTGGCGAACGCCCGACCGCCTTGCAGGGCGCGGGGCTGGCCCTGGGTGTGGTGGCGGTGGCGTTGATCATCTGGCCGGCGCGGTGGCAAGGATGAGCATGGCGGTCACTGACAGGCCGACCCGCACGGCCGGTGCGCTGGCGGCAATGGCGCGTGCGGTCGTGCCGGTTCTCAGTGTCGTTCTGGCCATCATCGCGATCTGGTATGGTGCCAGCGTGATGATGAACCGCGCCTGGACGCTGGACCAGATCCAGCGCCAGAACCTTGAGATGACGCCGTCACAGATCATCGCCGACGCCATGACCCAGGAACGCCCTGTCTTGCCGCCCCCCCATCAGGTCGCCGCCGAAATCTGGAACACCACCGTGGGCGAGCCTGTCATGCGCGAACGGCGCGGCCAGATGCAGGGCAATCCGCGCAACCTGATCTTTCACGCCTATCACACGCTCTGGCCCACGATCCTTGGGTTCATGATCGGGACGGGGTTGGGCATCTTGCTGGCCATCGGCATCGTGCACAGCCGCGCCATGGATCTCAGCGTGATGCCCTGGGCGATTGCCAGCCAGACCATCCCGATCCTGGCCATCGCGCCGATCATTGTTGTGGTGGTGGCAAACCTGCCTGTGCTCAACACTGCGGTCGATCAGGGCTGGATCAGCGACGATACCAAGCTTCTGGTGCCCAAGGCACTGATTTCGGCCTATCTCAGTTTCTTTCCGGTCGTCGTCGGCATGGTGGCGGGCCTGCGCAGCCCCAACGCGATGGATCTGGATTTGATGCGGACCTATTCCGCCAGCCGAGCCCAGATGTTGTGGAAGCTGCGGCTGCCTGCGTCGGTGCCGTTCTTGTTCACCTCGCTCAAGGTGTCGATCGCGGCGGCGCTTGTGGGCACGATCGTGGCGGAATTGCCGACGGGGGCGCGCTTTGGCCTTGGGGCGCGCTTGCTGACGGGCAGCTATTACGGCCAGACGATCCAGATCTGGTCGGCGTTGTTCATGGCCGCGATCTGTGCGGCGGCGCTGGTGATGATTCTGGGGGCGCTGGAAAAGATCGTCTTGCGACGGATGGGGGTACGGCCATGAGCGCTGCCGTGCGCCAGATGCGGGAAACCCTGGGGTTTCCCGAGCGAAAAACCCGGGTTTTTCGCCCCGTTTTCCGCAAGGAAAACATCTTTGAAAACGTGCGCTTTCCGGTCGTGGGGGCGCCATGCGGTCGATGAACATGCCGTCATGGGGCTTGCCGGCACTGGGGGCTGTCCTGATTGTGCTGGCCGCAACCAGCGACATGCGTCTGGCGCTGATCCTGGCGGTCTGGTTCGGCGCCTGGGCGCTCAATGCGGCATTGGCGACCCGTCGTGCCGGGGCGGGGTTGCGTTTGATCGTGCCCTTGATCTTTGGGGTCACGCTCTTGGTTCTGTGGGAAATGGCGGTGCAACTCTACCAGATCAGTTTCGTGATCCTGCCCGCGCCATCCGCCATCTGGGCGCGACTGATCACCGAGACTGCGACGCTTTGGGCGGATTTTCAGCAGACGATCCTGAAGGGGGCGCTTGCGGGCTATGTCATGGGCTGCGGGGCAGCCTTTGTGATCGCTCTGGCGGTCGATCGCTCCCCCTTTTTGCAGCGCGGGCTTTTGCCGGTGGGCAATTTCATCGCGGCCTTGCCGATTGTCGGCACGGCGCCGATCTTTGTGATGTGGTTCGGCTTTGGCTGGCAGTCGAAATCGGCGGTGGTGGTGGCAATGGTGTTCTTTCCGATGCTGGTCAATTGCGTCCAAGGCCTCAAGGCATCCGACGCCATGCAGCGCGACCTGATGCGCACCTATGCGGCAAGTTATGGCCAGACGCTCCTGAAGCTGCGCTTGCCTACCGCGCTGCCCTTCATCTTCAACGGGTTGAAAATCTGCACGACGCTTGCGCTGATCGGGGCGATTGTTGCTGAATTTTTCGGCTCTCCCACGGTTGGAATGGGCTTTCGCATCAAGATCGAGATGGGGCGGCTGGCCATGGACATGGTCTGGGCCGAGATTGCGGTCGCCGCTATGGCTGGATCGCTGTTTTTTGGAATTGTGGCGCTGATCGAGCGGCAATTGACCTTCTGGCACCCGGCGCAAAGACGGGGCTGAAGCACTGAGACGATGGTTCAACCTGGAGGGAAGACAATGAAAAGAACACTGATCCCGGCGCTTGCGCTGGGCATGGCCGCAAGCGCGGCACAGGCGCAAGACGAGGTGACGCTGCAGTTGCAGTGGGTCACACAAGCACAGTTCGCTGGCTATTACGTGGCGCTCGAGAATGGCTTTTACGAGGAAGAGGGTCTGAATGTGACCATTCTGCCCGGTGGCCCCGACATCGCACCGCCGCAGGTCCTGGCGGGTGGCGGTGCGGATGCGATGCTCAACTGGATGCCCTCGGCGCTCGCTGCGCGCGAGCGGGGATTGCCGGTGGTCAATATCGCCCAGCCCTTCGTGCGGTCGGGTCTGCAGCTGACCTGCTGGAAGGACAGTGGCATCGCCGCGCCCGCCGATCTGGCCGGCCATACCGTCGCGCACTGGTTTTTCGGCAATGAATACCCCTTCATGGGGTGGATGAACCAGCTGGGCATCCCGGTCGATGGCTCCGCCAATGGTGTGACCTTGCTTCAGGCGGGCTTTAACGTCGATCCCTTGTTGCAGCGTCAGGCCGATTGCATCTCGACCATGACCTACAATGAATACTGGCAGATCATCGATGCGGGTGTGTCGCCCGAAGAACTGGTGACCTTCCGCTATTCCGATTACGGCATGGATACGCTCGAAGACGGCATCTATGTGCTGGAAGAAAACCTCAATGATCCCGCGTTTTTCGACAAGATGACCCGCTTTGTGCGCGCCTCGATGAAGGGCTGGGCATGGGCGGCGGAAAACCCCGATGCGGCGGCGATGATCGTGCTGGATAACGACGAGACCGGCGCGCAGACCGAAACCCATCAAAAGCGGATGATGGGCGAGATCGCGCTTTTGGTCGAAGGTGGCGACGGACGGCTGGACGAAGCCTCCTATGCGCGGACCGTCCGGACGCTTCTGGAAGGTGGCGATGCGGTCATCACGGCCGAGCCTTCCGGCGCATGGACGCATGCCGTGACGGATGCGGCGCTCGCCAACTGAGCGTGCCGCCACGCAAACAGACGACAGCCCCGGGGTGATCCCGGGGCTGTTGCCATTTAACGTCTCTGGTCAAGCTGGGCGGGGCTGGGCGCTTGCGGCTGTGCCTCGAAGCGGGCCACGGGTGTTACAGGATCGTCCAGACGATCGAAATCGCCGACATGTCGGGTGTTGAGCGGCGGAATACCCAAGCCCTTGAGCGGGGCAGGATCGCGAGGGGGCGCAGGCCATGGATCGCCGCCAGTCTGGCGGGTGGATGCGATGGCTGTGACCGCCGCGCGCCCCAATTCTGGCTTTGTCGGCGCGGCCTCGGCCACGGACGCCGTGCCGTGTGGGGCGACGCCCGCATTCGGCACGCTCACGGAATAGGAAACAGGACCGACCAAATCGCAGCCTCCGATCTTCAGACCCCCACCATGGCTTGAGCATGAACAAAAACCGTCAACCACACCAGTGGATCGCTAAAATCGGCTGTATTTTCTGAACCGCCCTGTCGCGCACATGCGAGATACGTCGCGTGTAAAGCGCAAGATAACCCATTCTTTGTGTGTCTTTTTCCTGTTAAGCTTTTGTCAAAGCAGCCCAGAGGTGTCTGATGGCCCCGATCTCTCCCTTTGCGCGGCGGGCGCAATTGACTGGCAACCGTATCCGTGAACGGCGGTTGGTCTTGGGCCTGAAGCAAGCCGCTTTGGCCGATGCGGTGGGGATTTCGGCCTCCTATCTCAATCTGATCGAACACAACCGCCGCCGGATCGGGGGCAAGCTGTTGTTGGCCTTGGCCCGCGCGTTGATGGTGGAGCCCGCGCAGCTGAGCGAAGGGGCGGATGCGACGCTTTATGATGCGTTGCAAAGCGCGGCCCGCGATCAGCCTGCGGGCTATGGTGCAGTGCCCGAAACCGACCGTATCGATGAAATGGCGGGGCGCTTTCCCGGTTGGGTGGCGCTTATCGCGGAACAGCAAAAGCGCATCGCCGCGCTTGAGGCGCTGGTCGAAGGGCTGCGCGACCGGATCGGGCATGATCCGGTCTTGGCGGAATCGATGCATGAGGTGCTGTCGACCGTGGCTGCCATCCGATCGACCGCCGATATTCTGGTGCGCGAACCCGATCTGGATGCGGTCTGGCGCGGCCGGTTTCACCGCAACCTGCACGAAGAGGCCGAGCGCCTGTCAACGCGCGCCACCGCACTCATCCGGCATTTCGAACCCGAAGCCGCCGGGGCCAGTGAGCGCGGCGCCTCCACCCCGATCGAAAGCGTCGAGGCGATGTTCGAGGCGTCTGACCATCATTTCCCCGAGATCGAGGTGCATGGACAGGCCGCGATTGCCACCGTTCTGGCGCGGACACCCGGCATGGAAGACCCCGCCACCCGCGCCTTGGGCGAGCGGTGGTTGCTGGCCTATGCGGCCGATGCGGCGCGGCTGCCTTTGCCGGTGATGCGCCCCGCCGCCGAGGCGGCACGATATGATCCGGCGATCTTGCTGGGGTTGGGGCAGGGCGATGTGGCCTTGGTCCTGCGCCGTTTGGCCACGCTGCCGCGTCATGAGGGTCTGGGCGATGGCCCGCCCGCTTATGGGCTGGCGGTCTGTGACGGATCGGGGGCGTTGATTTTCCGCCGTCGCTTGACCGCGTTTTCGATTCCGCGCTTTGGGGCGGGCTGCCCGCTTTGGCCGCTTTATCGTGCGCTGGGCCGACCCGGTCAGCCCGAAGCGGCACTGATCGAGATGCCGCAAGGCGCGCTGTTCCGGGCTTGGGCCGTCAGCCAGCCCGCGGGCCAGACGGGGTTTGGCGAAGCCCCGGTGATGCAAGCCGTCATGCTGGTCACGCCGGTTCCCGCGGGTCCGGCAAGCGCCCCCCGTCCGTCTGCCATAGCGGCCGGGCCGGGATGCCATCTGTGCGCGCGCACGGGCTGCCCCGCCCGGCGCTGAATGGTCCGGCCTGTTGGATGACGGGCGCTTGACCCGTCCGTATCCGCATGTATACAGCCGTATAAACGGATGCAAGTTGCGCTGGGCACCACGCATGGTGCCGGGCCCTGAGCCCGGTTTTCAACGCCCCGCCAAGGGCCAGGATCAAATGACATGACCGCGCCGACAGACCAGAACCTTGCCGATCTGAGCGTTGATGTGCTTGTGATCGGCGGGGGCAATGCCGCGCTGTGCGCCGCGATCGAGGCGCGCCGTCAGGGGGCCTCGGTTCTGGTGGTCGAAGCCGCATCCAAGGTCTATCGCGGTGGCAACACGCGCCACACCCGCAATCTGCGCTGCGCCCATGATGCGGGCAACGAGATCCTGACCGGGCCATACCCGGAGGATGAGTTCTGGGATGATCTGATGCGCGTGACGGGCGGTGAGACCGACCCGGAACTGGCGCGGCTGACCATCGCTCAGTCCAAAGAGCTGTGGGATTGGATGACCGGCGCCGGTGTGCGGTTCCAGCAGCCCTTGGGCGGCACGCTGAACCTTGGGCGCACCAATGCGTTTTTTCTGGGCGGTGGGCGCGCGATGCTGAACGCGCTTTATGACAGCGCCGAAAAGATGGGTGTGGCGTTTCGCTATGACACCGCCGCCACCGCGCTCGATATCGAGGACGGGTTTTTCAAGACCGCCCGGATCCAAGGCCCCGACGGGCCGCAGGTGGTCCGTGCCCGCGCATTGGTCACGGCGGCGGGCGGGTTCGAGGCCAACATCGAATGGCTTACGGAATACTGGGGCGAACGGGCCAGGAATTTCCTGATCCGCGGCACGCCCAACAACCGCGGCACGATCCTGCGAATGCTGCTGGATGCGGGGGTGGAACCTGTGGGCGATCCGACGCAATGCCATGCGGTCGCAATCGACGCGCGGTCGCCGCAATTCGACGGCGGCATCGTCACGCGGCTTGATTGCATCATCTTTGGCGTGGTGATCAACAACCGCTGCGAACGCTTTTATGACGAAGGCGAGGATTTCTGGCCCAAGCGCTACGCGATCTGGGGCCGTTTGGTGGCCGATCAACCCGACCAGATCGCGTGGATCGTGTTCGACGAAAAGGCGGTGGGCCGCTTCATGCCCTCGGTCTACCCGGCGATTTCGGCACCCTCGCTTGCGGAATTGGCCGAAAAGCTGGGGCTTGATCCATCGGCCTTAGCCGCCGAGATCGGGCGCTTCAACGCCGCCGTGGTCGATGGTGATTTCAACACCGAAATCCATGATGATTGCCGGACCGAAGGCATCAGCCCGCCCAAATCGCATTGGGCGCGCCGCATCGATAGCGCGCCCTTTCATGCCTATCCGGTCCGCCCCGGCATCACCTTCACGTATCTCGGCACCCGCGTGAACCACGAGGCCCGCGTCTTGATGCAAGGCGGCAGGCCAAGCGCCAATATCTATGCCGCAGGCGAGATCATGGCAGGAAATGTGCTGGGGCGCGGCTATCTGGCGGGCATCGGGATGACAATCGGCGCCGTTTTCGGGCGTCTGGCAGGCAAGGGGGCAGCGCGCCATGTCGGGAACTGAGCTGCAACAAGACGCCGAGCGCCAGATCACGATCTGCAACGCCTGCCGCTACTGCGAGGGGATTTGCGCGGTCTTCCCCGCGCTGCAAATGCAGCGGAGTTTCGTGGCAGGCGATATCGATTACTTTGCCAATCTGTGCCATGATTGCGGCGCCTGCTATCATGATTGCCAGTTTTCGCCGCCCCATGAATTTGCCATCAACCTGCCCAAGACACTGGCGGGTGTGCGGCAAGAAAGCTATGGCCGCTATGCATGGCCCAGCGCACTGGCCCCGGTCTTCGAAAAGAACGGGCTGGTGATTGCTGTGATCGCGGCCTTGTCGGTCACGGGTTTTCTGGCGGGCATGATCGCGTGGAACGCGCCCGGCGCGCTGTTTTCTGCCCATCAATCGCCCCAGGGGTTTTACGCGCTGATGTCGCATGATGCGATGGTGGGGCTGTTTGGGCCGGTCTTTGTGTTCTCGATCTTTGCGATGCTGATGGGGCTGCGCAATTTCTGGCGCGATGCCAATGCGGTGCGCATGGTCGCGGGACCTGCGCCCGCCTCGCTGTGGCAGGCGGTCCGGGATGCGGGATCGTTGCGCTATCTTGATGGCGGCGGGGCGGGCTGTTTCAACGAGGATGACAAGCCCGAAGACAAGCGGCGGCTTTACCACCATCTGACCTTTTACGGCTTCTTGTTGTGCTTTGCCGCCACATCGGTGGGCACGATCTATCATTATGGCTTTGGCCGCGTGGCGCCCTATGCGTGGTGGGATGTGCCGCAGCTTTTGGGCACGCTGGGCGGATTGATGCTGGCCGCTGGCACGGGTGGATTGATGGCCGCCAAAAAGCGCCGCCTGCCCGATCTGGTCGATGAGGGCACGAAAGGCATGGCGATGGCGTTCCTGTTGATGTTGCATCTGACGGCGGTGACGGGGCTTGGCCTGCATATCCTTGGCGGTACGGCTGCGATGGGGCTGTTGCTGGCGCTGCATCTGGGTGTGGTGTTCGCGCTGTTCCTGACCATGCCCTATGGCAAATTCGTGCATGGGCTTTATCGGTTCGCGGCCCTTGTGCGGTTCGCGATGGCCAAGCGGACGGGGCTCAAGACAAGGGTGGTGGCATGAAGATCGCTGTTCTGGACGATTATCTGGGCTATAGCGACCGCTTCGCCGATTGGGGCGATCTGGATGCCGATGTCACGGTGTTCCGCGCGCCCATCCCCGAAGCGGACCTGGCCGCGACGCTTGCCCCCTTTGATGTGCTGTGCGTGATGCGCGAGCGCACGCCCATGCCCGCCGCGCTGATCCATGCCTTGCCCCGACTGAAGTTGATCGTGACGACGGGGATGCGCAACTTGTCGATCGACATGGGTGCGGCGCGCGCGCGGGGCATCACGGTTTGTGGCACTGCCAGCCGGGCGGCGGCCACGGCGCATCTGGCGATGACGCTGATCTTGCTGGCCAGCCGCAATCTGGTGGCCAATCTGGGCGCGGTGGCGCGGGGCGGCTGGCAAGCCGAGGCGGGCCGCGATCTGGAGGGTTTGACCCTTGGCCTGATCGGGCTGGGGCGGCTGGGTGCCGATGTGGCGGCGCTGGCCCGTCCCTTCGGCGTCAAGATGGTGGCATGGAGCCAGAACCTGACCGATGCGCGCGCAGCCGAGGTGGGCGTCAGCCGCGCCGAAAGCCTCGAGGCCGTGTTGGAACAGGCCGATGTGGCCTCGATCCATCTGGTCTTGTCCGAGCGCACCCGCGGTCTGATCGGGGCCGGTCAACTGGCGCGGATGAAGCCCGACGCCTGTCTGGTCAACACCTCGCGCGGGCCGATCATCGACCGCGATGGCTTGCTTGATGCGTTGCGCATGGGGCGGCTGGCCTGTGCCGCGATCGATGTGTTCGACGAAGAACCCCTGCCCGCGGATAGCCCTTGGCGCGATGCCGATCTGATCGGATCAGGGCGGCTGATCTTGACGCCGCATGTGGGCTATGGGGCGCTGGCGACCTATGAGCGGATGTATCGTGAGACCGCGGAAAATGTCGTGGCTTTCGCACGGGGCGCGGCCCTCCGGGTGATCGGCAACTGACGGGGCACGTGACAAGACAGCAGATTGTAGATTGTAGAATGTTGACATTTTGCGCTGCCGCTGGTGTCATGCCCTGCCAAGCGATGGAACGGCGATGGCCAAACCGACCGCCACCCTCAAACAAGCCCTGCAAGCCCGCCGCGCCGTGATCGTGCCGGGGGCGGCGAATATGCGTTTTGGTCTGCCTGATCCGGGGCCGACCACCACCGCCGAAATCGCACAGACCACCGATCTGCCCTTGATCGTCGACATGGATGGGGGCTTTGGCAATCCGCTGAACGCGGTGCGGGGGATCGGGATGCCGGAGCGCGCAGGGGCCGCCACGCTGCAGATCGCGGATCAGGTGTTCCCCGGGAAACACGACCATTCCAACGGCAAGGCGGTGATCCCCGCGCCCGAGATGATCGACAAGATCAACGCCGCCGCCGATACCCGCCGCGATGGCGATCCGCAGATCATCGTGCGCAGCGATGCCCGCGCGATCGAGGGGCTTTCAGCCGCGATCGACCGCGCGCTGCCCGCGCCACAGATTGCCACCATCGTGCCCCATGGCCGCACCCCCGATCCAGGGCGGGTGGCGCTGGGCATCTTGAAACACGACGGCAGCCTTGCGCGTGGTGCGGTATGCGCCAAGGGGGACCGCAGAGGGATCATGGCGCGGGTTTTCGGCGGGACAGGCGCATCATGACCGATGGCGCGCAACGCGCGATCTGGATGCGGCGGCTGTGGACCGCGCTGATCGGGCTGATCGGCACGGCGGTCTTTTGGGGGCTGTCCATGCCGCTGCCGTTCTTGCTTGGACCATTGGCGGCCTGTCTGATCACCGCGTTGATGGGCGCGCAGCTCAAGGGTGTGCCGACCAACTGGCTGAACGCGGTGCGCACCATCCTTGGGGTGGCGGCCGGCTCGTCCGTGTCGCCCGCGTTGATGGAGCAATTGCCCCAGGCCGTGGCCAGCGCCAGCCTTGTGCCGGTGTTCCTGGCGGTGTCGCTGTTGCTGGGGTATCCGTTCTTTCGCCGTGTCGCGGGCTTTGACAAGCCGACCGCCTATTTCGCCACCGTGCCGGGTGGTTTTGCCGAGATGATCTTGCTGGGCAGCGAAAGGGGCGGCGATGTGCGGGCACTGTCGCTCGTGCATGCGACACGCATCTTGACGCTGGTGTCGCTGTTGCCGTTTCTGATCAGCTTTTATGTCGATGTGGACCTTAGCGCCGCGCCCGGTGTGCCGGTCAAGGATATCCCGCTCAAGGATATCGCCATCCTCGCGGCTTGCGCCTATTTCGGATATGTGGGCGCCAAGCGGATTGGCCTGTTTGGCGCCACGATCCTTGGACCGATGATCTTGTCGGCGGCCGCCAGCCTGTTGGGTCTGATCGAGAACCGCCCACCGACCGAGGCGCTCATTCTGGCGCAATTCGTCATCGGCATGAGCGTGGGGGCGCATTATGTCGGCGTCACCCGCGATGAATTGCGCCGCGTCGTATCAGCCAGCGCCGCCTATGCCTTGATGCTGGCCGCCCTTACGGTGCTGTTTGGCGAGATCATTTATCTGCTGGGGATCAATGATCTCTTGCATGGCATTTTGGCCTTTGCCCCGGGTGGCCAGCCCGAGATGGTGATGCTGGCAATCCTGACCGGGGCCGACATCACCTTTGTGATCTTTCACCATGTCTTGCGGTTGGTGCTGGTCATGAGCCTGACACCGGTGCTGGCGCGGTGGCTGGCCTGATGCGGATCTGGCCGGGGATCAGCACGCGCCCCACGAACTGGCGGCGCGCGCTGCGATAGACCGCGCCATGCACCGCATGCGCCGTTCCGTCCCGGGCGATGCGGACCTCGGCGTCGCCCGTCAAGATCCCCGAGGGTTGGCCCACCCGGATCGGCCCCATGCCCGCGCCGCCGGGCGCACGAAATTCCAACCGGATCGGTGCGGCGCTGCCTGCCACCCCATCAAGGGTGACATCGCCCGTCACCCTGGCGTGCCCGCGTTCGGTCGGGCATTGGCCGATGATGATCCTTGCGGCGTCGGTGGTGTGGATGCACACCATCGCCCCGGCCCCGCGCGGCTGGGCGGGCCCACCATGCAGAGCTTTGAAAGCGCAGGAGTTCCCCCGTCGATGCCGTTCGATTGCCGTCCGTTGGGATCGGACGATCCCATGGCGGCCAGACAGCGCGCGGTCCCTATGATCTGCTGCGGGTTTACCGCTCCAGATCCGCGACCATCGCCGGGCGTGTGCAAGCGGCATTGGCAGGGCATCGGGCGATCGTGGCGGCCTCAAGCGCGCGCGACCCGGTCGCCGCCAAGGGTCGAATGCGCGCCCATATCGCCAACGCTCGCCAGAGCGCGCTGATCGCGCTGGAATGCAGCTTGGATCAGCCCGCGCCCGCCCGGGCGGTGGGGCCTGCCAGCAGTGCCAGCATGGGGCCAAGCGCGGGCGCGGTGTCGAAGCATGCCAACTGATCGAACAGGGCCCCCGACCAATCCGCAGGGCCGATGGCTTCGGCGCAATCGATGAATTTGTCGCGCAAGCCCTCCGTGGTCAGCGGCACAGCGCCCCCAGCGGCCATCAGATCGTCGATGCGGTGTGACAGAACCGCGCCCGCGTGGGTGGTCACGATCACCTCGGCCGCCCATTGGCTGGTGCTATGATCGCCCATCTCAGGATGGGGGCGGGCCGTCAGCTTGGCCAAAAGCGCCGCGATCCCCGGATCGTGGATCGCTGCATCGTCGAAATGCGCCAGCTTCACCGCCCCATCCATGAGCGCGCGCGCGACAAGGTATTGCACCGAGAATTTCGCCTCGAGCGCGGTTTGGGGCCAAGGCGTGTCAGTGTGGGGCAGGCGCCGGGGATGGGGCAGAACGTCGATCCGGGCGATCTGGGCGGCATCAAGCCCGGTTTCCGCCCGCAGGTTCAGCGCGGCGCGGATGGCGGCATGTGCGCTGCCGCAGCACGGGTAGGGTTTGATGGCGATGCCGTCATCTTCCAACTCCAGCGGTGCGGCCCAATCGGCAAAGATGCGGGCCGGGTCATAGGTGCCCGCACCATTGAAGACCTCGAAAAACCCTTGGGGGTGCTCGAACGCGGCCGGGTTGGCGGTAAAGCCCTGCCGCGCCAGTAGGGCCGACAAAAGCCCCGCCCGCGCGCATTGGCCGACATGAAAGGGCTTGGTCATGGTGCCGAAATTGGCCTTGACCCCTGCGGCTTGCGAAACAGCCAGCGCCAGCGCCATGGCAATTTGCGCTTCGCCCAGCCCCATCAGATGCGCACAGGCCGCCGCCGACCCAAAGGTGCCCAGCGTCGCGGTGGGGTGCCAGCCCTTGTCGTAATGGTGGAAATGCACCGCGCGCGCGATACGGATCTCGGTTTCGACGCCCACGGCATAGGCGGTCATCACCGCCGCGCCGCCATGCCCCTCGGCCTCGGCCAGCGCAAAAACCGCGGGCAGGATGGGCGCGGATTGATGGCCGCCAAAGACACTGGAAAAATCATCATAATCAAGCGCATGGGCCGCTGTGCCATTCACCAGCGCAGCATCGAGCATCGATACCCGGCCCCGCCGCCCGATCAGCGTGCACGGCCCCGGCGCATCGGCCACACCCGGCACGGCGCACAGTGTCTCGACACAGTCCATGCCTGCGCCGGCCAGCGCCACGGCGACGGTATCGATCACCCCGATCCGCCCGCGCATCCTGGCCTTGGGCGACAGATCACCGGGGCCAAAGGCATGGATGCGCGCGGCAAGTGCCTGGGCGATCGTGGGGGATTTTGTCATCGGGGCATGTCCGAAGGGCAAAGGGGCTGGCACGTACCCTGGTTCGGGGCGGCAAAGACTGTCAACAGCCCATTCTGCGCGGCGCCGGCCTAGGGCGCTGTGCTGCGTCCTTCGATCCGGTCGCGATAGGCCGACGGCGCAAGCCCGCGCGCCGCGCGAAAGCGTTTGGAAAAATGCGAGGGGTCTTCAAACCCAAGCCGGTAGCCGATTTCCGACATTGGCAAGCGGGTAAAGGCCAAAAGGCGGCTCGCCTCATCCATCACGGCCTGTTCGATATAGGCCTTTGCCCCCAGACCACTGGCCATGCGGCACAGCCGCCCCAGATGCCCGGTGCTGATCTGCAGGGCCGCCGCGTAATCGGCCACGCCCCAGCCTGAGGCCATGCGCGCGGCAATCAGCGCGTCAAGGCGTGTCAGCCGCCCATCGCCTGCCGCGACCGCCCCGGGCGCACGGGCGGCGCTGTTTTCGGCAAGTCCTGCCAGCAGCGCCTGCGCTAGCCCCAGCACAAGCTGTGTTCGAAATCGACCTGTCGTCTCGAAGGCTGCGATCAGGAGGCCGATCAGATGGCGCAAGATATCATCGGCGTGTCCGCGCAAGGGGCGGGCAAGAGAGGCGGCGATGCCGGGGCTGGGCGCCCCCTCGTCCACCAAAAGCGCCGTCGGCAATGAGATCACATGCCCCGACGTGCCGGGCTGAAAATCATAGCCATGCACGGCATGCGCGGGGATGAACAGGAAATCGCCGGGCGAAAGCGGACAGGCATCGCCATCGATGCGGGCTGTGGCGCCGCCGTGTTCGATCACGATCAGTTGCGCCAACTGACCGTGGCGATGGGCGGCGATGGTCCACCCATGGCTGGTGGCACGGTCTGCGATCCGCTCGATATGGATGATGTCAGGAAACGGGGCGGTTTCGCCGTAGAGCGCGAAGACGGGGATATGGCTGGGCACGGACATGTCCGATTTCTACCAGCCAAGGTTGCCGCCGTCCATTCGTCTTTGCCGCGCGCGCGCTATGGTAGACCGTGCAAGGGCAAGGGATACGCGCGTGAAGACCGAGGTGGTGATCATCGGCGGTGGGCCATCGGGTCTGCTGCTGTCGCAGCTTTTGAACCGGGCGGGGGTGGCCACGGTCGTTCTGGAACGCACGTCGCGCGCCCATGTGCTTGCCCGCATCCGGGCGGGCGTCTTGGAACAAGGCAGCGTCGCCATGCTGCACGAGGCGGGCGTGGGCGCCCGTCTGGAACGCGAAGGCCACCCGCATGAGGGCTGCATCTTTTCCGACGATGATCTGATGGTGCGCATCGACTTCAAGGAACTGACCGGCAAAACGGTGATGGTCTATGGCCAGACCGAGGTGACGGCCGATCTTTACGCGGCTCAGGACGCGATCGGGGCTGTGATCTTGCATGATGTGGCCGATGTGGTCATCGGGGATGCCGACAGCGATGCGCCATTCGTGACCTTTACCCATGGCGGCACACAAAAGCGCATCGATTGCGCCTATGTCGCGGGCTGCGACGGGTTTCATGGCGTCAGCCGCAAGACCATTCCCCAAGACCGTCGCCGCGAATTCGAACGCGTCTATCCCTTTGGCTGGTTGGGTATTCTGTCGCGCACGCCGCCTGCACATGCGGAACTGATCTATGCCAATTCGGCCAATGGCTTTGCGCTGGCCTCCATGCGCAACGACATGCTCAGCCGCTATTATGTTCAGGTGCCGCTGACCGACACCGTCGAGGGCTGGTCCGATGACCGGTTCTGGGAACGGCTGATGTCGTGCCTGCCGGGCGATGTGGTCAGAACGCTTGTGACCGGCCCGTCGATCGAGAAATCCATCGCGCCCTTGCGGTCTTTTGTCAGCGAGCCCTTGCGCTGGGGGCGGTTGTTTCTGGTGGGCGACGCCGCCCATATCGTGCCGCCCACGGGTGCCAAGGGGCTGAACCTTGCGGTGTCGGATGTGTTCTACCTGTATCAGGCGCTGATTGCGGCGGTCAAACAGGGCGACACGCGCGGGATCGACGCCTATCCGGCCCGCGCGCTGGCCCGCATCTGGAAAGCCATGCGCTTTTCATGGTCGATGACCAGCATGCTGCATCATTTCGAAGGCGAAGACAGTTTCGCGGGGCAGATGCGCAAGGCCACGCTGTTGCATCTGTCGCAATCGGAAACCGCACGCCGCGATCTGGCCGAGAACTATATCGGTCTGCCATATTGAGGCGGGCCATGACCCGAAATCGGGGGGAAAGACACCATGACTGACCGCCATACCAAAGGCATGCAGGTGCGCCGTGCCGTTCTGGGCGATGCCCATGTCGACCGTGCCGAAGCCGCCAAGTCGCCGCTTGACCACGCTTTTCAAACGCTGATCACCGAAGCCGCATGGGGCACGGTCTGGGCGTCGGACGCGCTGACGCGGCGCGAACGTTCGATGCTGACGCTGGCGTTGTTGGCGGGTTTGGGCAACGAAGAGGAATTGGCGCTGCACCTGCGCGCGACCGTGCGCACGGGTGCCAGCCACAGCGATGTGATGGAGGTGTTCCAGCATGTCGCAATCTATGCGGGCGTGCCGCGCGCCAACAGCGCCATCCGCATCGCCAAAAGGATTTTTGCCGAGATGGAGGGCGAGAAATGACCGAAACCGGCCGCTTGATCCCGCGCAGGCGCGACGCGCATCCCGTGCCCTATGATCCCGACTACAAGACCACCATGACGCGCAGCCCCAACCTGCCGCTGTTGTCGATGGAATCGACCCCGTCCGAGGAAACCGGCCCGCGCTTTGGTCATGGGCTGATCGGGGCGCTCGACAACAACCTGATCGTGAATTTCTCCAAGGGCGCCGCTCCGGCCATCGGGGAGCGTATTCGCGTGCATGGCCGCGTGGTCGATGAAAACGCCCGTCCCGTGCCCCATACGCTCGTCGAGGTCTGGCAGGCCAATGCCGGCGGGCGCTACCGCCATGTGAGGGATACCTATTTCGCGCCGCTCGATCCCAATTTCGGCGGCTGCGGGCGCACGCTGACCGATGAGAACGGCTATTATGAATTCCTGACCATCCGCCCCGGCGCCTATCCCTGGCCCAATCGCGGCAATGACTGGCGGCCGATGCATATCCACTTTTCGCTCTTTGGTCACAGCTTTGGCCAGCGGCTGATCACGCAAGCCTATTTCGAAGGTGATCCGCTGATCGCGCGCTGCCCGATTGCGGCCACCGTCAAGGATCGCGGGCAACTCGATCAGCTGGTGGCGCCGCTCGACATGGCGGCAAGCCGTCCGATGGATTATCTGGCCTATCGCTTTGACATCGTGCTGCGCGGACGCCGCCAGACCATGTTCGAAAACAAGCCCGAGGGGATGTAAGCCATGGTGCAAAAGCTTGGCGTTCTGACCGAAACCGCCAGCCAGACCGGCGGGCCCTATGTGCATATCGGCTGCATCCCCAGTTTCGCGGGCCTGCCCGGCGTCTATCCCGAGGATCTGGGGCTTTCGCCCATGAGCGATGGCGCCAAGGGCGAGGTCATCACCATCACCGGGTCAATCCATGACGGCACGGGCTGGGCGATGCGCGACGCGATGTTCGAAAGCTGGCAGGCCGATGGCGCGGGCCGTTATCCGGGCCAGCCCGGTGCCGATCCGGCCGTCAGCGGCTTTTGCCGATTTGCCGCCGACAAGGACAGCGGCGCGTTCACGCTGCGCACCATCAAGCCCGGTGCGGTCAGGGGCCATGACGGTCGGATGATGGCGCCCCATATCTCGATCTGGATCGTGGCGCGCGGCATCAATATCGGCCTGCATACCCGCATCTATTTCGCCGATGAGGACAACAGCGCCGATCCGCTTCTGGCGCGTATCGAACAGCGCCCGCGCGTCGAGACCTTGATGGCCCGTCCGGTTGGGCCGGGGGCCTATCGCTTCGACATCCGGCTGCAAGGGCCGGGCGAGACCGTGTTCCTCGATATCTGAGCGACATGGCTGCCCCTGTCCTGATCGCGGGGGGCGGCATTGCGGGGCTTGGCCTTGCGCTGACGCTCCACCAGATCGGCGTGCCTGCGCGGGTTTTCGACGCTGCGCGCACGATGCGGCCCTTGGGCGTGGGGGTGAACCTTCAGCCAAACGCGGTGCGCGAGCTGTTCGATCTGGGTCTGGGGGCCGAGGTCTTGGATCGCATCGGTGTGCCTGTGCAGGAATGGGCGCTGGTGGGGCTCAATGGCCGCGAAGTCTATGCCGAGCCGCGCGGGCGATATGCGGGCTATCACTGGCCGCAATACGCCGTCCATCGCGGGGCGTTTCACATGGCGCTTCACGACGCGGTGGTGGACCGCTTGGGCGCGGATGCCGTGGCGCTGGGCGCCAAGGTGACGGGGTATGCCCAAACCCCGGATGGCGTGAGTGCCCGGATCACCCATGCCGATGGCCGGGTCGAGGATGTGGCGGGCGCGTTGTTGATCGGGGCGGATGGCATCCATTCGCGGGTGCGTGCCCAGATGCACCCGGGTCAGCCGCCGATCCATTGGGGGGGTGCCATCATGTGGCGCGGCACGGTGCGCGCAAGGCCCTTGCGCACGGGGTCATCTTTCATTGGCCTTGGCACGCATCGTCACCGGATCGTCCTTTACCCGATTTCCGCCCCCGACGCGAATGGTCTGGCGCTGATCAACTGGATCGCCGAGGTGACGGTCGACCCCAGCCATGGCTGGCAGCAGGATGGCTGGTTCCGCCCTGTCGAGATCGCGGAGTTCCTCCATCATTTCGACGCGTTCCGCTATGATTGGCTGGATGTGCCCGCGATGCTGCACGCCGCTGATTGCGCCTATGAAAACCCGATGATCGACCGCGATCCGCTGCCCAGATGGGTCGAGGGTCGCGTGGGGCTGATGGGGGATGCGGCCCATCCGATGTATCCCACGGGATCGAATGGCGCGAGCCAGGCGATCGTCGATGGGCGCGTCTTGGGTGCGATGATGCTGGCGCATGGCGTGACGCAAGCGGCCTTGGCGGCCTATGATGCCAGGCTGTGCGCGCCCATCTCGGCGGTGCAGCTGCGCAACCGGGGTGCGGGGCCATTTGGGCTGTTGAACCTGCTCGATGCGCGCTCGGGCGGTGTGTTCGAGGATATCGACGCGGTGATCCCGCCCGAAGAGCGCGCGGAATTCATGGCGGGCTACAAGGCGGCGGCGGGCTTTGCCATGGAGGCGTTGAACGCCGCCCCCCCGACAATTCCGCCCGGTGCGCGGCTGGGCTGATGCGCTGCCCCCGCCTGTGGTGACGGTGGCGGCGTCGGGATATGCGTATGTCCGGAAAGATGAAGCGGCAGGGGTCTTAGCCCGCATCCGCCCCGAGCGTCAGCGCCACGCGTTCGCCCGCGAACCATGTCCGGCCATACTCGATGGGCTGGCCCGCGCCATCCACATTGACCGCAACCGTGCGCAACACCGCCGCCCCGACGGCAAGCTGCAATTGCGCGGCCATGGTCGGGGTGGCGGATTTTGCGGTGATCTGTGTGCTGGCGCGGGTGTAATCGGACAGGCCATGGGCCGCGAAACCCGCCGTGACCGAAGGGTTGTCGCGCAGGTGATCCAAGAGTGCCGGAAAGCGTGCGGCCGGAAAGACCGAGTGAAAGAGCGCGATGGGCGCGCCATCGGCCAGACTGAGGCCTTCGAAGACATGGACCTGTGTGTCGGGGGCAAGGGCAAGGGCCGCCGCCTCGCGCGTGTCGGCGCTCCGGGTTTCCAAAAGCAAGATGCGCCTGTCCGGCACCCGGCCGGCGGCCATCAGATTTTGGTGAAACCGCACCCGGCGCCCCAGCGGATAGGCGGTCGGGCGGTGGCGAACGAAGACGCCCGCGCCACGGCGCGCATGCACCGTGCCCGATGCCGCCAGATCGGCCAGCGCGCGGCGCAGCGTGTGGCGGTTGACGCCGAAGCGGTCCGAAAGCTGTGCCTCGGTCGGCAGCCGGTCGCCCGGGCCATAATGACCGCGCGCGATGTCTTGCGCGATCTGATCGCGGATCGCCGTCCAGAGCGGGGATCGTCCCATGAGTGTCACCAAAGCTTCACACAGCGACCCCTTGCGGCGGGGCGGGGCTTGTGAGATGAGATTTGTATAGTTGTATAAATATAAATGGACAACTTGCCAAGATGTCTGTCACCAAGCCCGACCCCGAAACCGATCTGCGCCGCGCGCGGCTGTCGACCCTCGCCCGCGCGCCGGCCGACCGGCTCTGCGCGCTTTTTGCCGCCTATGCACCGCAATCGCCCGCCCATGATCTGCTGCGCCCCCCGGAAATCGGCACCGTGATGGTGCGGGGCCGGGCGGGGGCCAGCGGTGCGCCCTTCAATCTGGGTGAGATGACGGTGACGCGCTGTTCGGTGCGGCTTGCGTCGGGGGCGGTGGGTCATGGCCATGTGCAAGGGCGCGCCCACGCGGCCGCGCGCACCGCCGCCCTGATCGATGCGCTGTGCCAGGACGGGCAGGGCACGGCGATCGAGGCGGCGATCCTGACCCCCCTGCGCGCCGAGGCCGAGGCCGCGCGGGCCGCCCGCGCCACCCGCGCCGCTGCCACCAGGGTCGAGTTCTTTACCATGGTCCGGGGGGACAACGCATGAACCAGACCCATCTGGAGGGCGGCTTTGCCGATCCGGCCCGCGATGGCGCGCGCGCCTTTCGCGCCGCATTGCAGGCGATGGCGCGCCCCGGCCGGATCGAAACCGTGGCCGGTCTGGTGCCGCCCGCACCCTGTTCGCCGGCCGCTGCCGCCTTGATCGTCACGCTCTGCGACCCGACCACGCCCCTTTATCTGGCGCCCTCCCATGACGGCGGGGCCTTGCGCGACTGGATCGTGTTTCACACCGGCGCGCCGCTGGTCGCAGCCGAGGCCGCGACCTTTGCGCTTGGCACATGGGCGGCGTTGCAGCCTGTGGCGCGTTTCGCGATCGGCACGCCCGCTTATCCCGACCGCTCCGCCACGCTGATCGTCGAACGCGACGTTCTGAGCAATGACGGCGCGATTCTGCGTGGACCGGGCATTGCGGATCATGCGCGCCTGTCGTTGCCCGAGCTGGCGGCCTTTCGTGACAATCGCCGCTGCTTTCCCTTGGGCTTTGATTGCTATTTCACCTGTGGCGACCGACTGGCCGGTCTGCCGCGCAGCACCCGCGTGGAGGGCTGATCCATGTATGTCGCGGTCAAGGGCGGCGAACGCGCCATCGACAATGCCCATGCCTGGCTCGCCGAGGAACGGCGTGGCGATCCTGGTGTGGCGGAACTGGGCATCGCGCAAATCCGTGAGCAGCTGGCGCTGGCAGTCGCGCGGGTGATGGCCGAGGGGTCGCTTTACGATCCCGATCTGGCGGCGCTGGCGATCAAGCAGGCGCGCGGCGATCTGATCGAGGCGGTGTTCCTGATCCGCGCCTATCGGACCACGCTGCCGCGGTTTGGCGCCGCGCGGCCCGTCGATACCGGGGCCATGGCCTGTGACCGGCGGATCAGCGCGACCTTCAAGGATCTGCCGGGCGGCCAGATCCTTGGGCCAACCTTTGATTACACGCACCGGCTGCTGGATTTCGCGCTGGCCGCCGACGGCATGGCCCCGCCCGACGCGCCGCAATCCGAGGCGTCGGCCGGCGCGATGGCCCATGTCACGGAGTTTCTGGCGCGCGAAGGTCTGATCCAGCCCGAGGCCCAAGGCAGCGCCACGCCCCGCGATCTGACGCGCGAGCCCTTGGATTTTCCCGCCGACCGCCCCTTGCGGCTGCAGGCACTGGCGCGCGGCGACGAAGGCTTTGTGCTGTCGATGGCCTATTCCACGCAGCGCGGCTATGGGCGCACCCATCCTTTCGTGGGCGAGCTGCGCATCGGCACGGTCGCCGTGGAAATGGACATTCCCGAGCTGGGCTTTGCCATCGAGCTGGGCGAGGTCGTCGTGACCGAATGCGAGACGGTCAACCAGTTTACCGGCTCGCGCACCGAGCCGCCGCAATTCACCCGCGGCTATGGGCTGGTCTTTGGCCAATCCGAGCGCAAGGCGATTTCCATGGCGCTTGTCGATCGCGCGCTGCGCTGGGAGGAACTGGGCGAGGACAATGTCGGCGCCCCGGCCCAGGATACCGAGTTTGTGCTTTACCACGCCGACAATGTGCAGGCGACGGGGTTTCTGGAGCATATCAAGCTGCCCCATTACGTCGATTTCCAGTCGGAACTGGAGCTGATCCGCCGCCTCAGGGCCGAGGCGATTGCCGGACAGGCGCGGGAGGCTGCGGAATGAGCCTAGTCGCCCCCGCCATCCCCGCTGCCATCGCCGCCGCCGTCGCTGTCCCAATCGTCGCGCGGGTCACGGGTCGAGCTGCGCTCGCGGCCATCAAGGTCGATCCAGACATACCATGTCGCGCCATCGCGGGTCTCGACCCTCAGGCTCCGGCGTCTGCGCAGGGCCAGCCACGCGCTGTAGGTCGCGATCAGCCCGGCGAGCGGAAACAGCAGCGCGACCATGCGTTCCCAGCCGGCAAGACCGTCGAAGTTGCCGAGGATCAGCGCCGTGCTGACGACGGTCCACAGGATGCAGAAGACGAGTGCATACATCGCAGCCAGTCCGGTCTGGTGGGTCATGGTGAGATGCTGACCGATCAATCCGGCAGCATTATGGCGATTTCGCGGGGATGACATGAACCACACCGATTACAACTTCGCCTATCTCGACGAACAGACCAAGCGGATGATCCGCCGCGCGATCCTCAAGGGGGTGGCGGTGCCGGGCTATCAGGTGCCTTTCGCCTCCCGCGAGATGCCGATGCCCTATGGCTGGGGCACGGGCGGCGTGCAGGTCACCGCCGCCTGCCTTGTGCCCGAGGATGTGCTCAAGGTGATCGATCAGGGCGCCGATGACACCACCAATGCCGTGTCCATCCGCAAGTTCTTCGAAAAGACGGCCCAGGTGGCGGTGACCGAAAAGACCCTGGAGGCCACGATCATCCAGACCCGCCACCGCATCCCCGAGACGGCGCTGACCGAGGATCAGATCCTGGTCTATCAGGTGCCGATCCCCGAGCCCCTTCGGTTTCTGGAACCCTCGGAGGTGGAGACGCGCAAGATGCACGCGCTCGAGGAATACGGGCTGATGCATGTCAAGCTCTACGAGGATATCGCCCGCCATGGCGCGATCGCGACCGCCTATGCCTATCCGGTCAAGGTCGAAGGCCGCTATGTGATGGACCCCTCGCCCATTCCGAAATTCGACAATCCCAAGCTTGAAAGCCCGGCCTTGCAACTGTTCGGGGCGGGCCGTGAGCAGCGCATTTATGCAGTGCCACCCTTTACACAGGTCGTGAGCCTTGATTTCGACGATCATCCCTTCGATCCGTCCAAGGCACCGCACCCCTGCGCGCTGTGCGGCGCCGATGACAGCTATCTTGATGAGGTCATCACCGATGATGCGGGGGGGCGGATGTTCGTGTGTTCCGACACGGATTTCTGCGCGGGCCGGCGCGAGGATGCGCCATGAGCGGGGGCGAAAAACAGGTGTTTTTCGCACGGGAAATCTCGAGATTTCCCACTGGGAAAACCCGGGTTTTCCCGCACGGTTTGCGCAAGCAAACCGCTCACGTCGCTCAGGGGCTGTGCGCGGTGGCGGGCGGCGGCATGCGTGTCTTCGGAAAAGTTGAAGGGGAGGGGCGCGCATGACACCGCTGCTGGATGTGCGGGGCTTGACCAAGCGCTATGGCGCACGGATCGGCTGTTTGGATGTCTCGTTCCGGCTCTATCCCGGCGAGGTTCTGGGGATCGTTGGCGAAAGCGGGTCGGGCAAGTCCACGCTGCTCAACTGTCTGGCGGGCCATCTGGCGCCGGATGCGGGGCAGGTGGTCTTTGACACCCGAAGCGATGGTCCGCGCGATGTTCTGGCCATGTCCGAACCCGAACGGCGCATGCTGGGGCGGACCGACTGGGCATTCGTCCATCAAAACCCCCGCGACGGGCTCAGGATGCGCATTTCGGCGGGCGGCAATGTGGGCGAGCGGTTGATGGCAGTGGGCGCGCGCCATTATGGCGACATCCGCGCGGTTGCCACCGATTGGCTGGGCCGCGTCGAGATCAGCGAGACGCGGATCGACGATCGTCCTTCGGGGTTTTCGGGCGGCATGCAGCAGCGCTTGCAGATCGCGCGCAATCTGGTGACCGGGCCGCGGCTGGTGTTCATGGATGAGCCGACGGGGGGGCTTGATGTCAGTGTTCAGGCCCGGCTCTTGGATCTGATCCGCGGTCTGGTGCGGCGGATGGGCCTGTCGGCCATCGTTGTCACCCATGATCTGGCCGTTGTGCGGCTTTTGGCGGATCGGCTGATGGTGATGAAGGATGGCCATGTGATCGAGACCGGGCTGACCGATCAGGTGCTCGATGATCCGCAGGCGCCCTACACGCAGTTGCTGGTCAGTTCCGTATTGCAGGTATGAGATGACGCGCCCCATGATACATGTCGAAAACCTGATCAAGACCTTCACGCTGCACAATCAGGGTGGCACGGTGATCCCGGTGATTTCCGGGGCGTCGTTTTCGGTGGCGCCCGGTGAATGTGTGGCCCTGACGGGCGAAAGCGGCGCGGGCAAATCCACGGTCATGCGCATCCTTTACGGCAATTATCTGGCTCAGGGCGGGTCGGTGCGGATCGGGGGGGTGGATATCACCCGCGCCGAGCCGCGCGAGATCCTGGCGCTTCGGCGCGCGCAATTGGGGTATGTGAGCCAGTTCCTGCGCGTGGTGCCGCGTGTGCCAACGCTCGAGGTCGTGGCCGAACCGCTTCTGGTACTTGGCCGGCCCGAGGCCGAGGCGCTGGCGCGCGCGCGCGATCTTCTGACCCGGCTGCGTATCCCCGAGCGGCTGTGGTCGCTGTCGCCCACCACATTCTCGGGCGGCGAACAGCAGCGGGTGAACATCGCGCGGGGCTTTGCCCATGCCTATCCGGCGCTTTTGCTTGATGAGCCGACGGCAAGCCTGGATGCCACCAACCGCGAAACGGTGCTGCAGCTGATCGCTGAGGCCAAGGCAGGCGGCGCGGCGATTGTCGGCATCTTTCACGATCTGGACGCGCGCGCGCGGGTGGCCGACCGCCAGATCGATATCGCGGGCTTTACCCCGAGGCTTGTCTGATGGCGGGCCGCTTCATTGCCGTGGTCGGCCCGTCGGGGGTCGGCAAGGACAGCGTGATGGCGGGCCTGTGCGCGGCACGCCCCGATCTGGTGCAGCTGCGCCGCGTCATCACACGCCCGCCCAATGCCGGGGGCGAGGCGCATGAGGCGGTCAGCCCCGCCTTGTTCGCCGCCCGCGCGGCGGGGGGCGATTTCGCGCTGCATTGGCAGGCGCATGGCCTGAGCTACGGCATCGAGCGCACAGCCCATGAGGTTCTGGCGCGCGGACAAGATGCGTTGGCCAATCTGTCGCGCGCGATGCTGGAGCGTGCGGCTCTGGTTTTCGGGGATCTGACGGTGGTGCACGTGACCGCCACGCCGCAGGCGCTGGCGGCGCGATTGGCCGCGCGCGGCCGCGAGACGCAAACCGAGATCGCCCGGCGCATGGCGCGGCCCGCGCCCGCGTTTCCGCCCGGGCTCAGGGTGATCGAGATCGACAATTCCGGTCCGTTGTACCACGCGGTCGACACGGCCTTGGCCGCGCTCTACCCGCCCAGCGCGTAGCGGTGGATCAGGTGGAACAAACCGGCTTCATCTTCGCCCATCAGGCACAGGCTGTCGATCACGAAGGGCCGGGGCAGCACCGCTGCGAAATGCGCGCTCAGGATCGCACACAGCTCGTCGGCCTCGGGGTGGGTCAGCGATCCGCTGAGCGTGATGTGAAAGCGGAATTCGTCCATCACATAGGGATAGCCCCATTGTGCCAACAGGGTCTCTTGCCGGGGGCTGAGGCGCGATGCCCGGCGGCGGGCCAGTTCCGCCTCGGAGGGGGGCGCACGAAAGGGGTCGAGGGCCGCGACCGACGCGGCGGCAAGCGCGTGGAGCGCGGCGCTGGTCCCATCGGGAACAGCGGCGACAAAGCCGCCCAGACGCCGCAACGCCAGCGCGGGGATTGTCACGGGCGACAGGCTGGCACAAAGATGCCGCGTGGCTTCGGCAAGCGTTTCGGCGCTGGTGCCGGGAGCCAGCCGAAACGGCGGCTTGATCGTGGCGTGCAACCCGTATTTGCGCGGCGTCGCGGTCAGCGCCTGTGCTGCCTGCGGCAAGCCCGCCAGCACGGGCTGTGGCACAGCGCGCCCCGCCACACTGTCCCAGCCCAGCCATTGGGCGCCCGCGCGGTAGAATTCGCCGTCGGGGACCATGTAAAGCCCATAGCGTGTGAACCCGTTCATCTTCCCTTTTCCCTTGCGAGGCCGTGATGCCGAAAGACCATGCCCTGATGCCCCAGACGCTGACCCTTGCCAATGCCCGGCTGATCCTGCCCGAGGGCGAGATGATGGGCCGCGTCACGCTCGCCGGGGACCAAATCGTGGAACTGGCGGGCGATCTGTCGGTGCCTGTGGGCGCGATCGATTGCGGCGGCGATATCGTGGCGCCCGGTCTGGTGGAGTTGCACACCGACAATCTTGAGCGCCATCTGCGCCCGCGCCCGTCGGCGGAATGGCCGCTGAAACCCGCCATCGTGGCCCATGATGCCGAGCTTGCGGCCTGTGGCATCACCACGGTCTATGACGCGCTGCGCGTAGGCTCGATCGAGGGCAAGGGCGGCGTGGGCTGGTCGCGCTATGCGCGTGCGCTGGCCGACGCGCTTCTGGCGATGCGCGCGACCGGCGCGCTGAAGATCAGCCATCACATCCATCTGCGCGCCGAGATCTGTTCCGAAACGCTGATGGCGGAATTGGCCGAGTTCGGGGCCGAAGACCGCGTGGGCATGGTAAGCTTGATGGATCACACGCCCGGGCAGCGGCAATTCGCCGATATCGGGCAATACCGGACCTACATGATGGGCAAGCATGGCCTGTCCGAGGCGCAGTTCGCCGAACATGTGACAACGCGGCAGGCGCTGGGCGCGGCGGTGCGCGACACGCATGAGGCGGCGGCGGTGCTGGCGGCACAGCGTTTGGGTGCGGTGCTGGCCAGCCATGATGACACGCTGGTCGATCATGTCATGCGCTCGGCCCGGTTCGGCGTGGCGCTGGCCGAGTTTCCCACAACGCAAGACGCCGCGCGGGCGTGTCGCGCGCATGGCATTGCCGTGATGATGGGGGCGCCCAATCTGGTGCGGGGCGGCTCGCATTCGGGCAATGTCTCGGCGGGGGCGCTGGGGCAGGCGGGGCTGTTGGACATTCTGTCCTCCGATTATGTGCCCTCGGCGCTGCTGTGCGGCGCGGTGATGCTGGGCGAGGTCTGGGGCGACATGGCGCGCGCCATGGCCACGGTGACGGCAGCCCCCGCAAAAGCGGCCGGTCTGGTCGATCGCGGGCGGTTGGCCGAAGGGTTGCGCGCGGACCTCATTCGCTTCCGTCTTGTCGATGGTGTGCCCGCGCTCCGCGGCGTCTGGTCGGCGGGCCAGCGGGTCGCGTGATGCCGTGGCCCCGGCTTCCTGCCGATGTGCGGGGCGCGGCGCCGGGGCATGCGTATTTGTGCAAGGATGACGGCGCAGGCCCGGCTCAGCAGGCAAGGCCTTGACGCTCCAGCCAATCCATGGCGGCGGGGATATCGGCGCTATCGCGCAACTCCAGCACCAGATGCGGGCGTTGGGGCAGGGTCGCGATGGCGGCAAAGACCGCGTGCCAATTGATGGTGCCGCGCCCGGGTGGCCAATGGCGGTCGGCAAAGCCATCGGCGTCTTGCAGATGGATATGGTCCAGCATCGCGCCCGCGTCATGGATGAAGTAATCGACCGGTGGCGCGCCGGTTGCGTGATGGGCGTAATGGGCATGGCCCGTATCAATCGACAGGCGCACCGCATCCGAGCCCAGGCCTTGGGCCAGCAACCGGCGCTGGGCGGGGTCGATATCTTCGATGTTCTCGATCACCAGCGTGACGCCCTCGCCCTCGGCGCGGGCGATGGCAGGGGCCAGAAGGGCCGCCACACGCGCGATCTTGGCTTCGAAATCCGACGGTGTGTCGCCTTGGCGGGGATTGTTTCCCAAATTGAACCAATCCCATGTGGTGAAGGGCGAATGGATCACCATCTGCGTCGCACCCAGCGCGGCGGCGGCGGCCACGCCGGTCTCAAGGCGGCGTGCGACGATGGGGGCAATCTCGGCATCGGCCATGTCGAGGGTCATGTCGATGAAAGGCCCATGGATGCCCAAACGCCCGGTAAAGCCATCAAGCCGGGCTTTCGCTGCATCGACGCGGGCCTGCCAGTCGCCCGTCAGGACACCGGGCAACAAGAAATCCTGAATTTCCAGATCGCGCTGGCCCGCAATCAGCCAATCACGGTAGCGGGGGAGATCAGCGACCATCAAGGCCGCGCCGATTTGAATGGGTTGCATCAATACACCTGTTTGCCTTGGCGCCATACGGCTTGGACGACGGGTTGGCCTGCGACCATGCGGACTGCGACCAGATCGGCGCGCAGACCTTCGGCGATGCGGCCGCGATCCCCAAGCCCCGCCATGCGGGCGGGCGCATCGCTGACAAGGGCGATGGCGGCGGGCAGGTCATGGGGCGTGTCCGGATCGTCGGCAAGCCGAAAGGCCGCATCGAGCAACGAGCGCGGCACGTAGTCGGATGCCAGCGCATCGACCAGACCCCGGGCAAGCAATTCGGACACCGCGATATTGCCCGATTGCGATCCGCCGCGCAGGTAATTGGGCGCGCCCATGATGATTGACATCCCTTGCGCGCGCGCGCGCTCTGCGGCCACCAGTGTGGTGGGAAACTCCGAGATCGCCATGCCTTCGGCGGCGGCTTGATCGGCGTGGTCTGCGCTGCGGTCATCATGGCTCATCAAGGGAAGTGACGCGGCACGGCTTTTGGCCACGACATGATCGCGCACGATCTGGCCCATGCTGCGCGAGCGGTCGAGCAGATCATCCATCATCAGCTGGCCGGTGGCGGCGTTCACCTCCATCTCGTGGATCATGTGATCGAACCATTTCGCGACATCCGGGCTTTGGCGGTCGCCCGGCGTGTGGTCCATCACCGACACAAGCCGCGTCAGCGGATGCGCGATGGTGGCATCGACCAGTGCGATGGTCGCGGGGTCGGATATTTCGCAGCGCAGATGCAGCAGATGTTCGGCGCGAAACACGCCCGCCGCCTGACCTTCGGCAATGGCGGCGACCAGCGGTTCCAGAATCTCGCGGCGTTCGGGCCGCTTCATCGACGCGCCGACCGACAGGCTGTCGAACACCGTCGTTGTGCCACCCGCGATCACCACCGCGTCATGGGCCATCAGCGCAGGCAAAAGCGGCCACAGAACCGTCAGCCGCGGATGGGTGTGCCGTTCCACATGATCGGTGTGCAGGTCGACAATGCCGGGGATCAAAAAGGCACCGCCAAGGCTCAGGCCATCGCGCGCCCGCCCCATGCCCGCGATCATGCCGCCTTCGATCTTCAACGCGCCTTCGACCACGCCCAGCGGTGTGACGATGCGCGCATCGCTGAGGGTCAGATCGGGGGCGTGGGCGGTATCCAGCATCTCGGGCTCCTGCGATGTCAGCGCTCAGGAAGGGGATGAATGTAACGGCACGATATCGGCTGCGTAATGGTTTTGTGACGTTTGGGGATGTGCCAGAGCCGGTCAGTCTGGCGCGCGGTGTCATCAAGACGTCATGCCGCCGTTATCGAGCTATTACACATGAGCGGCATGACAACACAAAAGGGTGTCGCGCGTCAGGCGATGCGTGGTCGGCACAAGGCATGACGCGTCATGCCAACAGGCAGGGGGCCGCATTCTATGTTGAAACTGGACAGGTTGAGCCGCCGATTTGGCAGCACCATCGCCGTGGCGGACGCAACGCTTGAGATTCCGGCGGGCCAGATGGTGGGGATCATCGGGCGCTCGGGTTCAGGCAAATCGACATTGCTGCGGTTGGTGGCACGCCTGATCGACCCGTCGGAGGGACATATCTGGTGCGATGGCACCGACATCGCCCAGATCAAGGGGCGTGCTTTGCGCGATTGGCGTGCCGATTGCGCATTGGTGGGCGCGCGGGCCCATTTGGCTGATCATCTGGATGTCGCGACAAATGTGATGATCGGGCGCGGTCACGATCTGACGCCCTGGCGCGCAGTTGCGCAGATTTTCACCCCGCGCGAACGTGCCCGCGCCGGATCAGCGCTGGACCGCGTGGGGCTGGCACAAAACGCCCGGCAAAAAGCCCAGACCATGTCGCATGCGCAGCGCCAGAGAATCGCCATCGCCCGGGCCTTGATGCATGGGCCGCGGATGCTTCTTGTCGATCATGTGATCAATCGCCCGGATCGGGGCGACGGCCCAAGCACGCTGGAAGTTTTGCGCACGCTCAACCAGCAAGATGGGCTCACCGTGCTGTGCAGCCCCGACCGCCCGGAGGATGCGCGCGATTGTTGCGACCGGATCATTGGCTTGGTGCAGGGACGTGTCGTGTTCGACGGCGCCCCTCAAGACCTGACCGCACAGATGGCGCGCGCATTTTGCGATGCAGCCACGGGGGATCACCGCATCAGCGCAAGCGCGGCTGCAAGATACCAGACGCCTGCGCCCATATTGATGCCCGTCTGACAGCGTTGCCCAAGCCTGCACCAGCGCGGCGCGCTTTGTCACAAAACCTTAACCGTTTCGTCGCCTGAGCGTCATCTGTCTTTGACACAAGCCCTCAACAACAAGCGAGGGTCGCATGCTCGAAGTCAAAAAAGCCACGCGCCTGTTCGGCCAGAAGCGGGCGGTGGATGCACTCTCCTTCAAGGTCGACGGCCCGCAATTTGTGGGCATCATCGGGCGTTCAGGGGCCGGCAAGTCGACCTTTCTGCGCATGATGAACCGGCTGACGGATGCGACATCGGGTCAAATCCTGGTCGACGGGCGCGACATTCTGGCGCTCAAGGGCGCCGAAGCCCGCGCCTGGCAAAGCCAATGCGCGATGATCTTTCAGCAGTTCAATCTGGTGCCGCGGTTGGATGTGGCATCCAACGTCATGCATGGTGTCTTGAACCGTCGTTCGACCCTGCGCACAATGTTCAATATCTGGAGCCGTGAAGATATCTTGCGGGCTCTCGATATTCTCGATCGTCTGGGCATCGCCGAACAAGCCCCCAAGCGCGCCGAGGCGCTGTCGGGTGGCCAGCAACAGCGCGTGGCCATCGCGCGCGCGCTGATGCAGGATCCCCAGATCATCTTGGCCGATGAACCCATCGCCAGCCTTGATCCGATGAATGCGCAGATCGTGATGGACACGCTCAAGCGCATCAACGTCGAAGATGGGCGCATGGTGATTGCCAACCTGCACACCCTTGATACGGCGCGCCACTATTGCGACCGCGTGATCGGCATGCGCGACGGGCGCATGGTTTTCGATGGCACGCCGGCGCAACTGACCACGGATGTGGCGCGCGAGATTTATGGCGCGGATGACAGCTTCAACGAGGCTGCCACCTCGACCGCCATAAACCGCCCCGACGACAGCCCGGCGCTGACCGCGCTGCGCGAGGCGGCCAGCCTGGCCTGAAACTGAATTCCGCCCGTGCCCCGGATCGGGGCAAAACCCAATGGAGAGATCCGATGAAGAAACTTGTCACTTTGCTCGCGCTGACCACGGCGATCGCAAGCCCTGTTGCAGCCCAGGAGATCACCGAATTCAACATCGGCCTGCTCGGCGGTGAGAATGCGCAAGACCGTTTGACGTCCAACGAGTGCTTCCGCGCCTATGCCGAAGAAGCGCTTGGTGTGCCTGTCCGCCTGTTCACCCCCGCCGACTATAACGGCGTGATCCAGGGCATGCTGGGCGGCACGATTGATCTGGCATGGCTGGGCGCATCTTCCTATGCCGCGATCCACATCGCCGATCCCGAAGCGGCTTCGCCGGTGCTGGTCAAGACAAATCTCGACGGCAGCTTCAACTACCATTCGATCGGGTTCGCCCGCGCCGACAGTGGCATCAGCTCGCTGGAGGACATGAAGGGCAAGACATTTGCATTTGCCGACGTCAACTCCACCTCGGGCTACCTTGTCCCCCTCGTCGAGCTGCCCCAGCAGGGCTACCCGATGGCCGAAGGTGAATTTTTCGGCAAGGTCGTTTTCTCGGGCGGCCATGAGCAGTCGATCATCGGTGTGGCCAATGGCGATTTCGACGCCGCCGTGGCTTGGGCTGACGCGCAGGGCGATTGGGCCGATGGCTACAATTCGGGCGCCTTCCGCCGCGCGGCCGACAGCGGCATCGTCGACATGAACGATCTGGTCGAGATCTGGCGCTCGAGCCCCATCCCCGAAGGCCCGATCACGCTGCGCAATGCGCTGCCGCAGGAAGTGAAAGACACCATCATCGAGTTGCTGGCCAATCTGCACGAAGCTGATCCGGAATGTGCTTATGGCGTGGCGGCAGGTGAAACCGCTGGCTTCCTGCCGATTGCGCATGAAGCCTATGAGACGATCATCGCCGTCCGCCGCTCGCAGATGAACTGATCGCCTTGGGATAATCTTGCCGGATGCCGCCGCTCGCGGCATCCGGTTCTTCTTTCAAAGGAAGTGCCATGGCTACGGTCCTGCCAGCCGAACCCCGGATTAGCGACATTCGCGACGATTACCTTGCTCTCACGCGTCGCAAACGCATGTATGGCGGGCTGCTTCTTTTGGCCTTTATCGTGACTTTTGTCGCGGGGTTCCAAATCGCCGAAGAGCGCAACGCGGGCGGCTTTGCCGAGGGTATCTCGCGGATTTTCGATTTTCCCCATGACCTTATCAGTGAAGCATGGCGCAACGCGGCCAATATGCCCGGACACGCCACTGCCGCCTTCCCGGCGCTGATCGAGACGGTGAACATCGCCATGGTCTCGACCATTCTTGGCTGTTTGCTCGGCACAGCGCTGGCCTTGGCTGGCACCCGTGGCCTTGCCTATTGGCCGCGCCTGATTCCCGTGGCGCGCCGCACATCGGATGTGTTCCGCGCCGTGCCCGAGATCGTCATCGCGCTGGTCCTGATCTTCATCATGGGCGGCGGCCCGGTGCCTGCCGTCATCGCCATCGCGATCCACACCGCGGGCGCGCAGGGCAAGCTGTTTTCCGAAGTGAACGAAAACGTCGATCTAAAGCCGCTCGATGGGCTGGCTTCGGTCGGCGCGACATGGTGGCAGCGCACATGGTTGGGCGTGTTCCCGCAAGTTCTGCCCAATTACCTGAGCTATTCGCTCTTGCGGCTCGAAGTGAATATCCGCGCCTCGGCCATCTTGGGCTTCGTGGGGGCGGGCGGTATCGGTTATGAGCTGCGCAATGCCATGACCTTTGGCCAAGGAAAGTTCGACCAGGCGGCGGCGATTTTCCTGATGCTGTTTGCCACCATCGTGATCGTCGACCAGATTTCGAGCTGGATGCGCAACAGCCTGACCCAAGGGAGGGCCGCGTGATGGCCATGCTTGACCATGCCGATCTGCGCGAAGCCACGATCAAGGGTTTTGCCCGCAAGCGCGCCATCGCGCTTGCCGTGCCCGCCGTGTTGCTCGTCTATCTGGGCTATATCTTCGTGGCCTTCGATGTGCCGGGTTTGGCGCAGCGGGCCAATATGGACAATGCCGTGATCTTGCTGTCGGACGCGGTCAGCCACAAGATCCACGTCACGCAGGACAACCGCAGCTTTGAAACCAATGTCTCGGTCGAGGGCAGCAGGCGCGCGATTTACAGCGATGTGCAGATCCCCGATTGGGTCGCGATTTCGGATGAACGGGTGGTCGTCGATCTGACCAATGGCCATACCGTCACCTATGAGGGGCCGGTGATCACCTATGATCTGCCGGGCTATGGGCCGATCCGGGTGACGGTGGGTGAGGCCTTGGCGCTGGAGTTGCCGCAAGCGGGACCGGTGCCTGATTTCATCAACGCCTCTGACAGCCGCGTGGCCGTCGCAACGCCCGAGGGGCGTCTGACGGTGACGCGCTCGCGCGCCGATACCTTCCGGTATTTCTTCGGCTGGGAGCTGTTCTTTTTCGACCTCAACAGCCAATACAGCGGCATGGGGACGGGTGCGGTCATGGCCTCGGTCCTTGGCGGCGAGCGGCTTTATCCCGATCTGCCCAATTGGCAATCGGTCGTTCGCGATGTCTGGTATAACTCGGTCTGGCGGCATGGCGATGTGGTTTGGGCCATTGGCGAGACGGCGCTCATGGCATTCCTTGGCACGTTTGGGGCGGCGGCAATAGCTCTGCCCTTGGCGTTTCTTGCGGCCCAGAATTTCACGCCGGCTCAATCGATCCGCTTTGCCGTGCGCCGGGTCTTCGACTTCGTGCGTGGGGTTGATGCCTTGATCTTCACCATCATCCTCAGCCGCGCCTTCGGGCCGGGGCCGATGACGGGGGCCTTGGCGATCCTGATCACGGATACGGGCGGTTTCGGCAAGCTCTTCTCCGAGGCGCTCGAGAATACCGACCAGAAACAGGTCGAAGGCGTGCAATCGACTGGCGCCAACGCCTTGCAACGTTACCGCTTCGGCGTCATCCCGCAGGTGATGCCGGTGCTCCTGAGCCAGGTGCTATATTTCCTCGAATCCAACACGCGCTCGGCCACGATCATCGGGGCGATCGTGGGCGGCGGCATCGGCCTGATGCTGACGCAGGCGATCCAGACCACACAGGATTGGGAAAAAGTCACCTATTACATGATCTTGATCGTGCTTTTGGTGATCGCGATGGATGCGCTCTCGGGCTGGCTGCGGCGCAAGCTGATCAAGGGCGAATAACAACCGCTTCAGTGCAGAAAGCCGCATGATGCCAAAACTCTCGGCCAGCGAACCCTTCATTCACGCCGGATGCCAGATCGTCAATTCCACCTTCGGCGCCTATTGCGAGGTGGGCCAAGGCTCGCATGTCACCAACTCGCACTTCGGCGATTACGCCTATTGCGCAAGGTTGGCCGATATCGCCAACACCAGCGTCGGCAAGTTTGCCAATATCGCCGCGATGACCCGCATCGGGCCGACCGATCATCCTATGGCGCAGCCCGCACAGCACCATTTCCTCTATCGCTCCAGCTATTACTGGGACGATGTGGCCGATGACGCCGCGTTTTTCGCCCATCGGGCCAGCCGGCGCACCAGCCTTGGCGCCGATTGCTGGATCGGGCATGGCGCGATCATCAAGCCCGAGGTGGCGGTGGGCATCGGTGCGGTCGTGGCCGCAGGCGCTGTTGTGACCAAGGACGTTGCCCCCTTCACCATTGTGGCGGGCGTGCCCGCAACCCCGATCCGCCGCCGGATGACCGAGGCTCAGGAACAGGCCCTTCTGGACATCGCGTGGTGGGATTGGGCACATGATCGGCTGCGACAGGCGCTGCAGGATTTTCGCCAGTTGCCGCTGGATGGCTTCATCGAAAAATACCGGGTCTGATCGCGGCACGCGCGCCTAGTCGGTCTTGGCCTGCGTCGCGTTGGGGGTCGGGGTCGTGGCGCCGCCCAGATGGTTGAGAACCGTGCGCGTGTCGGCGGCGGTTCCGATAGCCACCATCACTTCGGCCAATGCCCGGCGCGGCGCCACCTCATCGGGGGTGGCTTCGATCGCGCTGACAAGAATGGCCTTTGCCGCCGCCATGTCGCCCTGAGTTTGCGCGATCCGCGCGCGCATCAGCGCCGTCTCATGCGCGGTTACCCGGCCCTTGCCCTCGGCCTCGGACAGGATCGTGCGCGCCAGTTGCACTTGGTCCAGATCCAGCGCGGCCTCGAAAAGCACAAACAGCCCCTTGGGCTGGCCCGCAAGCTGGGCCAACAGATCAGCCGCCGCCCGCGCATTGTCCAGCGCGCCGCGCAACAGATGCGCCCGCATCACGACCTGCAGCATGGCGGCTTTGTCGGCTTGGGCGTGCGGCGTGGCCGCAGCCCCCGAAAGCTTGGCCTGATCATCGAATGCGGATTGCTGCGCCATCTGCGGCCCCCAAATCTCCATGCCGGTCGGGGCCAATCCCGTGCCGATCCCCGGCGCCATCAGGCGGTCGATTCTCACGGCGTGCGGAAAGACCCGATTTGGCATAGTTTTGCCCCCAGTGATTAAGACTTCGTTAATCATGAGAGCCGGTGTCAGGATTTACTGCCGCCGGGGACGACCCAGGGCAAGCGGGGCTTGGCTTTTCAGCGGTTCATCGCGTGGTATGATGGATTGGGCATCATGTCGGATGCGATGGCGAAACGGTTGGTCATGTTGAAAAACCCGATCACATCGGCCAGATCGAAAATCTCGGCCTCGGTCAGACCGGCGTCAAACAGTGCCGCGCGATGGGGGGCCTCGACCTCCCATGGGGTGGTGGTCAGGGTCCATGCGAAATCCAGCATCGCCCGCTGCCGCGCAGACACAGGCGCCACCCGGTAATTCATCACCAGCATTTCCCCCAAGTGCGGATCGCCCGACAAGGCGCGCACCGCCTGACCATGGGCGACAAGGCAATAAAAACAGCGGTTGGCCGAGGACACCACCACCGCGACCATCTCGCGCTCGAGCTTGCTCAACCCCGAGGGTGCCAGCATCAAGGTGTTGTAATACTGGATAAATCCGCGCAGCTTTTCCTGGTTGCGCGAAAAGCTGCGCAGCACATTGGGCACCAGCCCCAGCTTTTCCTGACAGACCTCGAAATAGCGGCGCATGTCATCGTCCAGATCGGCCGGATCGGGTAGATCATAGATCGAGATGTGATCGGGTTGCGGCATGTTGTGTCCTCATGTGATGGGGGCAGACTGGACCGCCGGGCCGGCGCGCACAACCCCGCCGTGGGGCGCCCCATTGTGATCCGTTCGCCGTCGGCCCGCGTATTTCTTTCGTTGCAAAGGATTGGGCCCGGCGCGCGGGCGATCTATGTAAGGCGGGCAAGACCGGCTCTATGGGGGACGACCATAATGAACATGCATGTCATCGAACTGCCCGAAGCCGTGACGCGCGACGAGGCCGAGGCCGCGCTTGCGCGTCTGAAGCTCTGGGCGGAAACCGCCAGCGCCGATGATATTGCCGCGCTAGACCCGGCGATGGCGCGCCTGATCGGCGGGGGGTATCCGCAATTCGAACGCCGCTATCCCGACGGCTTCACCATTGATGCCGCCTACAAGGCGACGCTGCCCGATTTGCAAAATGGGCCGTCGTCGCTGATCCGGGGCGCCAATCGTCAGATCCAGCATGTGGGCATTTCCAATTTCCGCCTGCCGATCCGCTATCACACGCGCGACAATGGTGATCTGACGCTCGAAACCGGCGTGACCGGCACCGTCAGCCTTGAGGCGGACAAGAAGGGTATCAACATGAGCCGCATCATGCGGTCTTTCTATGCGCATGCCGAAAAGACCTTCAGCTTCGAGGTTATCGAGGCGGCGCTTGATGATTACAAATCCGATCTGGAAAGCTTTGACGCGCGCATCCAGATGCGACTGTCATTCCCGGCCAAGGTGAAAAGCCTGCGCTCGGGGCTGACGGGGTATCAGTATTACGACATCGCGCTGGAACTGGTCGAACGGGGCGGGCTGCGCCAGAAGATCGTGCATCTGGATTTTGTCTATTCCTCGACCTGCCCCTGTTCGCTGGAACTGTCGGAACATGCGCGCGCCATGCGCAATCAGCTGGCAACCCCCCATTCCCAGCGCTCGGTTGCGCGGCTGTCGGTGGTCTTGACCGAAGGTGCGGGCTGTCTGTGGTTCGAGGATCTGATCGAGATGGCCCGCGCCGCCGTGCCGACCGAGACGCAGGTGATGGTCAAGCGCGAAGATGAACAGGCCTTTGCCGAGCTGAACGCCGCCAATCCCATCTTTGTCGAAGATGCCGCGCGCCTGTTTGCCGAGCGGCTCCATGCCGATCCACGGCTGGGGGATTTCCGGGTTGTGGCCAGCCATCAGGAAAGCCTGCACAGCCATGATGCGGTCAGTGTCCTGACCGAAGGGGCGACCTTTGCGCAGGCAAGCCTTGATCCGCATCTTTTTGCCAGCCTGATCCACCGCGGCTGACACCGGCGTTTTCCGCGCCCCTTTCGCATGCGCAGGGGGCGCGGTCGCTTGACAGCGCCGTGTCGGGGGGCCAACGCTCCGCCTTATGTTCGATCTGCGACCCGTGGGTTACATCCTTGGGCTTCTGACCATCGTGTTGGGGCTGTCGATGCTGTTTCCGATGGCGCTCGATCTGGCTGATGGCAATCCCAACTGGCAGGCCTTTGCCGTCTGTGCCATCATCGCCGTGGCGCTGGGCGCAAGCATTTCGCTGGCCTCGGCCAATTTCGACTTTGGCCAGATGAATGTGCGACAGGCCTTCATCCTGACCACGGCGACATGGGTGGTGCTGCCCTTGATCGGGGCCATGCCCTTTGTGCTGGGTGCGCCCGATGTCAGCCTGACGGATGCCTATTTCGAGGCTGTGTCGGGCATGACCACCACGGGATCGACGGTCTTTCCCGGTCTCGATGCGCTGCCGCGCGGGGTCAATCTGTGGCGCGGCATCCTGCAATGGCTGGGCGGGCTGGGGATCGTGATCGTGGCGCTGATCTTTCTGCCGGTGATGCGGGTGGGGGGGATGCAGTTTTTCCGCGCCGAAGGCTTTGACACGCTGGGCAAGGTCTTGCCGCGGGCGATCGATATCTCAAAGGGGCTGGTGATGGCCTATGTGGCGCTGACGCTGGCCTGCATGGCCGCCTATGGCCTGTTGGGCATGACCCCCTATGAAGCCGTGGTCCATGCGCTGACCACCCTGTCCACGGGTGGTTTTTCGACGACCGACCAAAGCTTTGCCGCGTTTTCGGGGCCTGCGGAATACGCCGCCGTCCTGTTCATGATCCTGGCGGCTGTGCCCTTTATCCGCTTTATCCAGATGGCCAGCGGTGATCCTTGGGCGCTGTTGCGCGATGTGCAGGTGCGCGCCTTTCTGCGCTGGATCGGCTATGCCTGCGCGGCGGTGATCTTGTGGCGGTTGCTGGTGCTGGGCGATCACTGGGAGCCGACAGTGCGCCAGACGCTGTTCAACATCGTGACCGTGTTTACCGGCACCGGCTACAGCAGCGCCGATGTCACACAATGGGGCAGCTTTCCCTTTGCCGTGCTTTTCATCGTGGGCCTGATCGGGGGCTGCACCGCGTCGACCGTCTGTTCGGTCAAGGTGTTTCGCTTCATGGTGCTGCGCGAGGCGTTGATCGCCGAGTTCCGCCGCCTGCTTCGGCCCAGCATCGTCGTGGCCCCACGTCTTGATGGGCGCCCGATCGAGCGCGATGTGATCGATTCCGTGATGGCATTCACGGTCTTGTTCTTCCTGACGCTGGGTGTGACGGCGGTCTTGTTGTCGCTGACGGGCCTGTCCACCCGCACCGCGATCACCGCCGCCTGGACATCGGTGGCCAATATCGGCCCGGCCTTTGGTCCCGAGGTCAGCGCCGCAGGATCGGTCGAGGCGTTTCCAGTGTCGGCAAAATGGATCATGATCGCGGCGATGATCCTCGGGCGGCTGGAGTTGTTGTCTGTTTTCGTGCTGTTCACGCTGCGCTTCTGGCGCGACTAGCCCGTCACGATCGCCCGGCCCGCAGCAACCCCCGACGACCAGGCCCATTGGAAATTGTACCCCCCCAACCAGCCCGTGACATCGAGCGCTTCGCCGATGATGAACAGACCCGGCACAAGGTGGGATTGCATCGATCTGGAACTGATCGCATCGGTGGCAACCCCGCCCAGCGTGACCTCGGCGGTGCGGTAGCCCTCCGATGAGGTGGGGGTCAGATGCCAGCCCTCCAGCCGGTCGGCCAGCGCGCGCAAGGCCGCATCGGATTGATCGGCCATGTTGCCCGCGACACCCCAATCGCCGGTCAGATGCTGGGCGAGCTTTTTGGGCAGCACCTCTGCCAGAATCGTTGCCACGGATTTCGCCCCCGCCTCGGCGCGGCGCGCGCGCAGATGGTCGAACAGATCGACCCCGGGACAAAGCCTGACCGAGAGCGCATCACCCTCGCGCCAATAGGACGAAATCTGCAACACCGCAGGCCCCGAAAGCCCGCGATGGGTAAACAGCATCGCCTCGTCAAAGGCTGTGCCGTTGCAAGCGATGCGGCTGTCCACAGCGGTTCCCGCCAATGCCGCAAAGACGGATTTTTGCGCCTCGTCAAATGTCAGAGGCACGAGCGCCGGGCGGGTTTCGGTGATGCGATGGCCAAATTGCGCCGCGATCTGATAGGCCAACCCGGTGGCGCCCATCTTGGGGATGGATTTGCCGCCCGTCGCCAGAACAAGGTTTCTGGCCGTGACGATGACCTTTTGGCCAGCCCGATCCAGCCGGACCCGAAAGCCCGTGCCGTCATGGGCCACATCTTCGGGTGTGGTTTCAAGCCAAAGATCGGCGCCTGACATTTCAGCGCGCAAAAGCGCGATGATATCCTTGGCGGAGCGGTCGCAAAACAATTGGCCAAGCGTCTTTTCATGCCAGGGGATGGCATGGCGGCCGACCAGATCGAGAAAATCCCATGGCGTGTAGCGCGCAAGGGCGGATTTGCAGAAATGCGGATTTTCCGACAGGAAATTCCCGGGCGCTGTGTGAAGATTGGTGAAATTGCACCGCCCACCGCCCGAGATGCGGATCTTTTCACCCGGCGACCGGGCATGATCGATGACCAGAACGCCCGCCCCCGCATGGGCCGCGCACATCATGCCGGCCGCACCTGCGCCCAGGATCAAGGTGGTGACATGGGTTTCACGCATCGCGTCGGTCCGTGTTGCGCCGGCTGTGCCGTCGCCGGGGGCGCGCCGCTTGCGCGGCGCGGGGGGAAGGTGGTGGGCGGGCCCCCCGGTTTCGGGCGTCGTGCCGGTTGCGCCCAAGGGTGCCTCCGGCGGGAGTATTTTCAAAGCAAAGATGGACGGGCCCCGCGCAGGGTCAATCGTCAATCGGCGAAGTTGCGGCTGTCCTTGATCTGATCCCAAGCCCAGACGACCTCTTGCAGGCGGTCCTCGTCCGAACGGTCGCCGCCGTTCATGTCGGGGTGCAAGATCTTGATCAGCGCCTTGTAGCTCTTGCGGATCTCGGTCTTGGTCCAGCTGTCGCGGGCCTCGAGGATTTCCAGCGCGCGCCGTTCGGTGGGCGGCAGCTTGCGGCCCATGCCATTGGCGCGCCCGGGGTTGCGGGTGGCATTGCCGCCCAGAACCTGATGGGCATCATCGACCCCCAGCCGGGCCCAGGCCGCTTCTTCGACGGTGCGCTTGAAGGGTTTGGTGGGGCGGTCCCAGACGCGGTCGCGGTCAAGCTGCGCTTCCATCTCGGCCTCGGTGGTGCCTTCGAAGAAATTCCATTTCAGATTGTATTCGCGCACGTGATCGCGGCAGAACCATTTGTAGTCTTCGAGGTTGTCGGGGCTTTTGGGTGCGCGGTATTGTCCGGTTTCTGCACAGCCTTCGGCCTCGCAGACGCGCTGCGACGTTTCAAATGCGCCCGACATGCCACGCCGGCCCGAACGGCGTTTCTTTTTGTCGGTCGCGACACGCAGATCGAAATTGAACGGGTCTTTGTCGGGCATTGGGCCTTCCCTTCTCGACTCGGAGGGGCAACTCTAGTGTTTCAGGCGGCAAGGTGAAGGGGCATGAGGTGGAAATCGTGACAAGAGGCGAGAAAATCCGGGCGCGGCTCGAGGCGGCCTTTGCGCCGCGCCAGCTGGAGGTGGTCGACGAAAGCGAGGGCCATCGCGGCCATTCGGGCTATCAGGAGGGGGGCGAAAGCCATTTCCGCGTGGAAATCGCCAGCGCGCGTTTCGAAGGCATGGACAGGATCGCCCGTCACCGCGCCGTGCATGCGGCGCTGGGCCGCGATCTGGTCGTCGAGATTCACGCGCTGGCACTGAAGATCAGCGCCTAGGATCCGGCGCCCCGGTCGGGATCGGAACGGTCCTGTGGGGGAAGGAACAGATTGGCAAGGCTTGGCGCGCCTTCGGTCGGGGGGCGGGTGTCGGTGCGCCGCAAGGGTGGGGGCACGGGCGCGGCCGCCATCTGGGCGGTTGCAAGGGGCGGCTGGGGCGGGCCATCCTCGGGCAGGGCGCGGCGAAAGATCAGCAGGTTGCGATAGACCGTCTTGCGCGAGGTCAGACCGGAACGCACCTCTTCGGGAAGGGTTTCGGCGCGCAGATATTCCCAGCCCTGGGCACCGAGCGTATTGAGCAGTTCTTCCAGAGTGGCGGCAAACAGGCCTGTGCCCTTCAGCCCCTTGCGCTTGGTGGATGTCTCAGGGGCTGGAACCATCTTGTAGACGTAACGTGTCATCGTATCTTTCCTTGGGTCGGGCGGCATTTAGCCGGGCCCGGATGGGAGAGGCAAGGGGCAGGCTTGCACGGGCGCGGCAACGCCCTAGTGTGATGCCCATGGTTCTGGAATTCAGGGAAGCCGGCATCTATTGCCCCGCGGCTGATGCCTATATCGACCCGTGGCGCCCTGTCGCGCGGGCGCTGATCACGCATGGCCATTCGGATCATGCCCGCGCCGGGCATGGATCCTATCTGGCCACCCGGGCCGCCGCCCCGGTCATGCGGCACCGCCTGGGCGACATCCGCCTTGCGACGCTGCCCTATGGCGAGGTGCTGCGCATCGGCGATGCGCGCGTCAGCTTTCACCCCGCGGGCCATGTCCCGGGATCAGCCCAGATCCGCATCGAAGTGGCGGGAGAGGTCTGGGTCGTGTCGGGCGATTACAAGACCGTGGCCGATGGATTGAGCGAAGCCTTCGAGCCGGTCGCCTGCCATGCCTTCATCAGCGAATGCACCTTTGGTCTGCCGATCTATGATTGGCCCAGCGAGGCGGTTCTGGCCCAACAGATCAATGGCTGGTGGGCCGAAACCCGGGCGAGGGGGCAGACCGCAGTTCTGGGGGTCTATGCGCTGGGCAAGGCGCAAAGGGTGCTGCGCCTGCTGGATCCGGGGATCGGGCCGATCCTGACGCATGGCGCGATCGAGGCCACCAACGCGGTGCTGCGGGGGCAGGGGATCGCGTTGCCCGACACGGTCGCGGTGGCGCCGGGGCTCGATCTTGCGGCCTGTCGCGGGGCGATGGTGCTGGCGCCGCCGTCGGCGTTGGGGTCGGCGTGGATGCGGCGCTTTGGGCCTGTGTCGACGGGCATCGCCTCGGGGTGGATGCAGCTGCGCGGGGTGCGGCGGCGGCGCGGGGCCGATCGCGGCTTCGTCATGTCGGACCATGCCGATTGGGCGGGGCTCAACGCCGCCATCGCCGCGACCGGAGCCGAGCGGGTCTTTGTCACCCATGGCTACACCGCGCCCTTTGCCCGCTGGCTGGGCGAACAGGGCTATGAGGCGGGCATCGTGGCCACGGAATTTGGCGGCGAGGCGCTCGATCTGCCCGAGGTTGAGCCGGATCCCGACCGCGACACCCGGAACGACACCGATCCCCCCCTTGCCGCACGGCAGAGCGCCCCATGACATACCCGCCGCTGACCAGGACCGACCGTTTCTGGCGCTGGACGGCGCAGGCGATCGACCGGCGCGTGCTGGCTGCTGTTGCCTCCCAGCGGGGGCTGCGGCTGCTGTTTGCGCTTTCGGCGCGCCTGAGCAGTGCGTTTCCCGCCGATACGGCCGTCCGCACCGACCCTGATGGTGCGCTCTGGCTGCGGCCGGGCGGCGTGGCGCGGGATGCGGGGGTGTTGCTCTATGTCCATGGTGGCGGCTTTACCATCGGCAGCCCCCGCACCCATGCCGCGCTTGCCGCGCATCTGGCGCGTGCGGCCGGGCTGCGTGCCGTTCTGCCGCGCTACCGGCTGGCCCCCGAACACCCGTTTCCGGCCGCGCGCGATGACATCATCGCCGCCCATGCCCGGCTGGTGGGCGCGGGCCTGTTCCCCGTGGCGCTGGCTGGCGATAGCGCGGGGGGCAATCTTGCGCTGCTGCTGGCCCAGCATCTGCGCGATACCGGCCAGCCCTTGCCGCGCGCCATGGCGCTGATCGCGCCTGCTGCGGATCTGTCGGGCGACATCGCGGCCCGCTTTGCCGCCGCGCCTGGCGAAATGCTGATCCCGCCGCAATGGGCCCGGCGCATCCGGGCGGCCTATCTGGGGGGGCGCGATCCTGCCGATCCGGCCATCTCGCCGCTTCTGGGCGATTTGGCGGGCCTGCCCCCGGCGATGATCCAGAGCGGCGCCGAAGAAGCGCTTGCCGCAGAGGCACGCCGCCTTGTGGCCGCGATGGATGATGCGACCCATGACCCATGGCCCGGGCTGCCCCATGTCTGGCACCTGCACGCCGGCAAGATGCCCGCCGCTGATGCAGCCCTTGCGCGCATGGGCGCCTTCTTGCGGACAAGAACCGCGCCATGAAAGAATTCGCAGCGCTCTATACCGCCCTTGACCAGACCACGCGAACCAGCGCCAAGACCGCGGCCTTGGCGGCCTATTTCGCCTCCGCCCCCGAGGCTGACCGGCTGTGGACCGTGGCGCTTTTGTCCGGGCGACGCCCAAGGCGCAGCATCACCACCTCGAGGCTGCGCCTGTGGGCGGCCGAGCGGGCGGGCATCCCCACCTGGCTGTTCGAGACCTGCTACCCTGTCGTGGGCGATCTGTCCGAGACCATCGCGCTGATCTTGCCGCCGCCCCAGACGCGGATCGAGGCATCGCTGAGCGACTGGATCGCCGACTTGCGCGCACTGGACGGGGCTGATGACGCCAAGCGGCGCGACTTTGTGCTGCGCGCATGGGATGGGCTTGATCCGACCCAGCGCTTCATCTTCAACAAGCTCATCACGGGTGGCTGGCGTATGGGGGTCAGCCAAAAGCTGATGACCCGTGCCTTGGCGCAAGCCACCGGCATAGACGAGGCCGAACTGACCCACCGTCTGATGGGCGATTGGTCGCCCGACACCACGACATGGCAGGGTCTGATCGCAGCCCCCGATCCACAGGCCGCGCTGTCGCGCCCTTATCCCTTTGCGCTGGCCCATCAGCTTGACCTGGCGCCCGACGCGCTGGGACCGGTGACCGACTGGCTGGCCGAGGACAAATGGGACGGCATCCGTGGCCAGCTGATCCGGCGGGGCGGCAGCCATCACCTGTGGTCGCGCGGCGAAGAGCTGATGACGGACCGTTTTCCCGAACTGGCCACGCTGGCCCAAGCCCTGCCCGACGGCACCGTCATCGATGGCGAGGTACTGGCTTGGGACCACCGCGCCGCCCATCCGCTGGCCTTCGCCCGGCTGCAGCCACGCATCGCCCGCAAGAGCGTGCCCGCCCGCCTGCTGGCCGAGGCGCCGGTGATCATGATGGCCTATGATCTGCTGGAATGGGAGGGTCGCGATCTGCGGGCGCAGCCCTTTGCCCAAAGACGCGCAGGCTTGGCACAGCTTTTGGGCGGGCTTGCTGATGGCGTGGCGCTGCGGCTTTCGCCCGCGCTGGGCGCCCCCGATTGGGCCGGGCTTGCCACCCTCAGGGCGCAGGCCCGGGCGCGTGGGGCCGAAGGGCTGATGCTCAAGCGGCTTGACGCGCCCTATCGCATGGGGCGGCACCGAGGGGACATGTGGAAATGGAAGCTGGATCCGCTGACCATCGATGCGGTGATGATCTATGCACAGGCCGGGTCGGGCCGGCGGGCGACACTTTACACCGATTTCACCTTTGCGGTGCGCGATGGGGCGGGCTTCGTGCCCTTTGCCAAGGCCTATTCCGGGCTGAGCGACGCCGAATTTCGCGCCATCACCGCCTGGGTGCGCCAGCACACCACCGACCGCTTCGGCCCGGTGCGTGCGGTCCGGCCCGAGCTGGTGTTCGAGATCGCTTTTGAGGGCATCCAGGCCAGCCCGCGCCACAAATCCGGCGTGGCCTTGCGCTTTCCCCGCATGGCACGCTGGCGCCGCGACAAGCCGGTGGCCGAGGTGGCCAGCCTTGATGATCTCAAGGCGATGCTGGCGCAATACGGCTAGCGCATGGGCCCCGTTCGGCAAGGACTTGCCGGGATGGGCTGCCCTTGGACCGAAATCCGCGACAGCGCCGCTGCCATGCTAGTCTTGGGCCCTGTCACGGAGGAAGGATCACACATGGATTACCGCGATCTCGTTCAATATGCCCGCAGCCTTTATGACGCCCATGGCGACAAATCCGAGGCCGAAGCAGCCCGGAAAGCGGCCAATGCCCGCACCGCAGGCCGGGCCGAGGATGCCCGACGTTGGGAAAAGATCCGCGCCCAGATCCGAGAGATGCGCGGCGCGCCCCAAGGCTGATCCGCGCCTCAGGCGACGTCGGCCACGCGCATGGGGCGACGTGCCTCGGCCCATGCACGGGCCGCCGCGCCAAAGGCGTCGAACAGCGGGCGGCTGACCGGGTCTTGCGCTGCGCGATATTCGGGGTGCCATTGCACCGACAGGGTAAAGCCCGGCGCATCGGCGACATAGATCGCCTCGGGCGTGCCGTCGGGGGCATGGCCGTCGATCACGATCCCTGCGCCCGGTTGCTTGATGCCCTGACCATGCAGCGTGTTGGTCATCACCTCATGGGCGCCGAAAAGGCGGTGAAACACGCCGCCCGGGGTAAAGCGCACCGGATGGCGCAGCGCGAATTTCTCCTCGATGGTGCCATTGGGGGGCATGCGGTGGTTCATCCGCCCGGGCAGGTCGCGGATCTCGGGGTAGAGCGATCCGCCCATCGCGACATTGAGCTCCTGAAACCCGCGGCAGACGCCCAAAATGGGCTGGCCGCGCGCCACACAGGCCCGGATCAAGGGCAGGGCCACCGCATCGCGGGCCCGGTCAAAGGCGCCATGCGCCTCGGTGGGGGGCTCGCCATATTCCTCGGGATGCACATTGGGTCGCCCGCCCGTGAACAGGAAGCCGTCACAGACCCCCATCAATTCCTCAATGCACACAAAGCGCGGATCGGCGGGAATGACCAGCGGCAGCCCACCCGACACCTCGGCCACGGCCTGCGAATTCATCGCGCCACCGGCATGGGTGGCATATTGATCATTGATCAGATGATGATTGCCGATGATGCCGATCACGGGCCGGGCCATGTGCGCTCCCCTTGTGCAGGCCACAACACCTAGCGCCATTCGATCCGAACGAAAAGATCTTCTCCGGGTCGGACAGCCTCAATTCCCCGCAACTGCCCAAAAATGCGGCACATCCTGCGGCGGCCTTAAGCCGATGCCTGAAAGCCCGCCGCCTCGATGCCTGCAACGGCGGCTTTCGCATCATTGTCCGAGGTGTCGCCGGACACGCCGACCGCCCCAACCACCGCGCCATCACGCAAGACCAGAACGCCGCCGGGCACCGGCACGACCTTGCCGCCGAAAGCACCGTTCACCGCGGCCATGAAATAGGCCTGGGCTTCGGCGCGCGCCAACTGGACCGAGCCGGGCATGCCCAGCATCACCGCGCCGTAAGCCTTGGCGCGCGCGATCTCGAAACGGCCCGGGCTTGCCCCGTCTTCGCGCTCAAAGGCCAACAGATGCCCGCCCGCATCCAGCACCGCCACCGACAAGGGCTTGAGCCCCAGATCGCGCCCCGTGGCACGCGCAACCGCGATCATCTGGCGCGCCTGTTCCAGTGAAATCATCGTCTTGACCTCCCATCAAGGTGACTGCGGGCCTAGCCCATCTTTGCTTTCCAAATACTCCGGGGGGGCCCGGAACGGGCGGGGGCAGCGCCCCCACTCCCTCAGGCTGATTTCAGCTCAAGCCGCCGGGCATGCAGCACCGGTTCGGTGTAGCCCGAGGGTTGTTCCCGCCCCTTGAACACCAGATCGCAGGCCGCGGCAAAAGCGATGCCATTGAACCCCGGCGCCATGGGCACATAGGTCGGATCGGCCGCATTCTGCCGGTCCACCACGCCGGCCATCCGGCGCAGGATCTCCATCACCTGCACCTCCGAGACGACGCCGTGATGCAGCCAGTTGGCGATATGCTGGGCCGAAATGCGACAGGTCGCGCGATCTTCCATCAGGGCCACATCATGGATGTCAGGCACCTTGGAACAGCCCACCCCCGCATCGATCCAGCGCACGACATAGCCCAGAATGCCTTGGGCGTTGTTTTCCACCTCGCGGATGATCTGTGCCTCGCTCCAGCGTTTGAAACTGGCCATCGGAATGTCCAAGAGCGCGGTGACATAGGCACGCCGCCCGCCCGCCAGCAGCCGGTCCTGCACGGCGGCCACATTGACCTGATGATAATGCAAGCTGTGCAGCGTCGCCGCGGTGGGCGAGGGAACCCAGGCGCAATTGGCGCCCGCACGCGGATGCTCGATCTTGACCTCCAGCATCTCGGCCATGGCGTCGGGCTTGGCCCACATGCCCTTGCCGATCTGCGCCCGCCCCTTCAGCCCGCATTCAAGACCAATATCGACATTCTGGTTCTCATAGGCGGTGATCCAGGATTTGCGCTTGATGAAATCCTTGCGGCTGAACGGCCCCGCCTCCATCGAGGTGTGGATCTCGTCGCCGGTTCGGTCCAGAAACCCGGTGTTGATGAAGGCCACCCGATGCCTGGCCGCGCGGATGCATTCCTTGAGGTTGACCGAGGTGCGGCGTTCCTCATCCATCACGCCCAGCTTGACCGTATAGCGCGGCAGGCCCAGCACCTCTTCGACCTTGGTAAAGGTCGCATCGGCAAAACCCACTTCCTCGGGGCCATGCATCTTGGGCTTGACCACATAGACCGAGCCCGCATGGCTGTTGCGCAGGCCGCTGTCCTTTTTCAGGTCATGCATCGCGATCAGCACGGTGATCATCGCATCCATCAGCCCCTCATAGGCTTCGGAGCCGTCCTCCAGCCGGATCGCGGGGTTGGTCATCAGATGGCCCACATTGCGCACCAGCATCAGGGCGCGGCCCTTGACTGTCAGCGCGCTTCCATCGGGGGCGACATAGGCCAGATCGGGGGCAAGCGCGCGCGTCACGGTCTGGCCGCCCTTGGCAAAGGTCTCGGTCAGGTCGCCCTTCATCAGCCCCAGCCAGTTGCCATAGGCCAGCACCTTGTCTTCGGCATCGACGCAGGCCACCGAATCCTCGCAATCCATGATTGCCGAAATCGCCGATTCCATCCGCACATCGGCCAGACCCGCCTGATCGCGCGACCCGATGGGGTGGGTGCGGTCAAACACCAGTTCCACATGCAGCCCGTTGTTGACCAAAAGCACATGGGAGGGTGCCTTGGGGTGGCCCGCATAGCCCGCAAATTTCGCCGGGTTTTCGAGCGGCTTGTCATCGATCAGAAGCTGGCCGCGATCGACATGGTAGCGCCGCGCATCCGCATGGCTGTGGCTTTCGATCGGAAAGACGCTGTCCAGAAACACCCGCGCGCGCGCCACCACGCGTGCGCCCCGCCCGCGGTCATAGCCGCCGGGCTTGGGCAGGCTGCCCATCGCATCGGTGCCATAGAACGCATCATAAAGGCTGCCCCAGCGCGCATTGGCGGCATTGAGCGCAAACCGCGCATTGGTGATCGGCACCACAAGCTGCGGCCCGGCGACCGTCGCGATTTCCGGATCAATATGGGTCGTGTCGATGGAAAACGCCGCGCCCTCGGGCAGAAGATAGCCGATCTCGCGCAGAAAATCCTGATAGCCCTCGCCATCATGGGGTTGGCCACGCCGCGCGATGTGCCAAGTGTCGATCTGGTCCTGAAGCGCCTTGCGCTTGTCCAAAAGCGCCGTGTTGCGCGGGGCAAACCCATGCAATAGCTCGGAAAACCCGGCCCAAAAGGCATCGGGCGCCACACCCGTGCCGGGCAGGGCATGCTCTTCGACAAACGCAGCCAATGCGCCGGCCACCTGCAGCCGTGCCCGTGTCACACTCCCACCCATCCTCGTCTCTCCTCGATGCTACGCCTGCGCGGTATTCCAGCGCATACAAGGCCGTTGCGCCGCCGATTACGGAAAAAGTTTCCGATCGGCAACAGGTTTTGGTCAGATGTTGCGACCCCGCCAGCCCTGAGCCGAAAGCAGCGCATGGCCATTCCGCGTCCCCCGCCGGGCGCGACCGGGTCCCTTGGCACGACCCGTGCAGCGCGACCCCGGATGGTAGCGGCGTGCCCCTTCAGGTCCGGCGCGGCGCCCCTTCACTTTTGCGGGTATCGCGGCAGCGATCCGAACAATAGCGCACGTCTTCCCAGACCTTTTCCCACTTTTTGCGCCATGTGAACGGGCGCTTGCAGGTGAGACAGGTCTTTTGCGGCAGGTCGGATTTCTTGCGCATGCGGGCCATGATCAGCATGGTAGGGCGGGCGCGCCCATCGACCAGCCCGCCGGGCGGATCAGGCCCGCGCCCCTTTCGCGATGTCGCGGGAACAGCGACAGGCTAGAGATCAAAGCTGAGTTGGTCTTGGGCCATGGGGGTGGGGCGGCGTTTCGGG
>NZ_CALAHQ010000074.1 GCF_937892565.1 uncultured Roseicyclus sp.
CGCACCTTCTTCTCCTTGATGCGCCGCTCGACCGACCCCTTGGTGGGCCGCGTCGGTCGCCGTGGTTTCGGCACGACCAGCGCCGCGCGGATCAACTCGGCCAGCCGTTGCCGCGCGATCTCGCGGTTCTGGGCCTGGCTGCGCGTCTCCTCCACCTGGATGACCAGCGCGCCATCCTTGGTCCAGCGCCGCCCGGCCAGCCGTTCCAGCCGCCGCTTGACCGGGTCGGACAGATGCGGGGACCGCGCCGCCTCGAACCGCAATTCCACCGCTGTCGACACCTTGTTCACATTCTGCCCGCCGGGGCCCGAGGATCGGACAAAGGCTTCCGTCAGCTCCCAATCGGCGATGGTGATGCGGTCGTTGATCGACAGGGGCATGGGGGGCTGTCTGTGTACGGGCTGTGTACAGGGTGTGTACGCGCTGTGCGCGGCCATCCCAAACAAAAAAGGGCCGCCTTGCGACGACCCTTTCGAGAATTCAGGAGGCGGGTATCGGTTAGGATCGACCCACCCGGGAGGGGCAAAAACCCCCAAGGGCTGCCTTAGAGGCGCACCTCCCAAGCTGTCCCGACACCATTCTCCAATGTTTCTCTGATCACTGGATCACCTCCTTTCAATGGGTTGCAGTTGCCCTTAACCTGCCACAGATTTTGCGGTTGTCAAAACCTTTTATACCATCTGTGCCATGATTTTGCGCGTGATGATCCGGAAGGGGATCAGCGCCGCCACCGCGATGGCCAGCTTGACCCCCCAATCGGCGATGGCCAGCGACACCCAGAGCGGCGCCAGGGGCCCACCCCCCAGAACAGGCACCACCTCGCCCGCCCATGACACGTCATTGCCCGGCTCAAGAAACGCCAGACTGGCCGAAAACGCGACGCTGAAAAACAGCGCCGTATCCACAGAAGATCCGATTACACTCGATAAAACAGGGGCTTGCCACCAGCCACGATCACGCAGACGGTCAAAGATTGCCACGTCCAAAAGCTGTGCCGTCAAGAACGCGAGCCCAGACGCCAACGCGATGCGCATTGTGACCAAGGGGCCGTATGCGCCCATGATCTGCGTTCCGATCAGCGAACAGACCACACCCACCACAAAGCCCGCGAACACCACGCGCCGCGCCGCTTGCACGCCATAGACGCGGTTCATGATGTCGGTGATCAAAAACGCAAGCGGATAAGTGAACGCGCCCCATGTCAGCCAATTCCCGAACAAGACCTGCACAAGGATATTGGAGGCCACAACGACGGCTGCCATTGCCAGAATGCCCGGCAAGTACTTTGAATTCATGATGTATTCCGTTTTTACAAGGTGGTCGGAGACTTGGCCCGCGCCCATCGCGGACGGCCGTCTCCTATACCTCACGGCGGGCTCAGGCAAGCACCTCGGCCAAGGCGCGCGCGACCCGCGGGATGGTGTCGGGCGTCAGCCCTGCGATATTCATCCGCCCATCGCCCACCAGATAGATGCCATGGCCCGCGCGCAAGGTCTCGACCTGTGCCGCCGTCCCCCCGATGAGCGAGAACATGCCCCGATGCGCAGCCAGAAAGCCAAACCGGTCTGATCCCGTTTCGCCGCGCAGCGCTTCGGCCAGTGCGCGGCGATTGCCCTCCATCATGCGGCGCATCGCCTCCAATTCGTCACGCCAATCCATGCGCAATGCGGCATCGCCCAGAATTTCCTGCACCACGCGGGCGCCGTGATCGGGGGGAAAGGCGAAATTCTGTCGGTTCATGCCCGCCAGAACCCCCTCGGCGGCAGCCTTGCCCTCGGTCACGATCAAGACTGCGCCAACCCGCTCGCGGTAAAGGCCGAAATTCTTGGAACAACTGGCCGCGATCAGCACCTCGGGCAGGGTCAGGGCCAGATGGCGCACGCCACCGGCATCGGCGTCCAGACCGGCACCAAAGCCCTGATAGGCCATATCGACAAAGGGGATCGCGCCGGTCCTGGCACAAAGCGCGGCGATGGCTTGCCAATCCGAAGGCAAAAGATCGGCCCCCGTCGGGTTGTGGCAACAGCCATGCAGCAAGATCAGATCGCCGCGCACAGCCCCCGCCAGATCGGCCATCATCCCCGCCCGGTCGATGCCGCCGGTCTGGGCGTCGTAATAGCGATAGCTGCGCCGGGCTTGGCCCAGATGGTCGATGATCGCCGGATGGTTCGGCCATGTCGGATCGCTGATCCAGACCGTGGCGGTCGGGTTGAGCCGATGCACCGTTTCCAGAACCTGCCGCACGGCGCCCGTGCCGCCGGGGGTGCCCGCCGCAGCCACGCGTGCCTCGGGCACGCCGTCACCAAGGATCAGCCGCCGCATCGCGTCCAGATACCCCGGATCGCCACGCAAGCTGACATAGGTCTTGCTGTCCTGCGCGGTCCAGATCCTGTGTTCGGCGGCCTTGACAGCCGCCATCACCGGCGTCTTGCCCTCGGGCGAACGATAGACACCCACGCCCAGATCGATCTTGTCGCCGCGCGGGTCGGCGGCGAACATTCCCATCAGACGGATGATCTTGTCGGGTTCGGGTGCGGTGACGGTTTCAAACATGGCAATCCCTCAGGCAAAGCGCGCGGGGTCGTGATCATGGACCAGAACCCGCCGCCGATCCTCGCGTGCGACGGGCGCAAAGCCCATCCGCTGATAGAGCGCCAAGGCGCGCGGATGATCGAGCGTGCACGTGTTCACCGTCATCTTGTCCACGCCATCGCGCGCCCAACCGGTCAGGATCGCGGTTTGCAACAAGGCTTTGCCCCAGCCTTTGCCCACCGCTTGCGGCACCAGACCGAAATAGGCCAGATCGCAAATGCCCGGCACGCGCCAATCCAACATGAAAAACCCTTGTGGCCAGCCATGCCCCGTGGCCGTCCAGATCACCACATCGCGATCACGCACAAAGGCTTGCAGCGCGGCGGGGTCTTCTTCGGCCTGCACGAAGCGGTCTTGCCATTCGTAATCGCGCCCCACGGCGTCATAAAGCATCAGAAAATACCACACGGGCGGATCGATCGCGCGGTCCAGCCGGATGTGACCCGGCAGGCGCGGCATCGGCCATTCCGGCCGCGTCGTCATTTCAAGATAGGTCACACTATAGGCGACTTCGGTCCCGGCTGGGGTCAGGCTCATCCTTTGGCGACCTGCAGTTGCTCGAATTGCCCCCATTCGGTCCAGGACCCGTCATAAAGCGACACATCCGCATTGCCCAACCGCGTCAGCGCCAGCATGACGATGGCCGCTGTCACCCCCGACCCGCAGGTGGTGATGGTGCGCCGCCCCACATCGACATCGGCGGCGGCGAAAATCTGACGCAAGGCGTCAGGATCCTTCAGGGTGCCATCGGCGTTCAAAAGCGTCGCATAATGCACGTTCTTGGCCCCGGGGATATGCCCGGCCCGCAGCCCCGCACGTGGTTCGGGCGCGTCACCCCGAAAGCGTGCGGGCGAACGGGCATCGACGATCTGCCAATCGCCCAGCTTGGAGGCAGCGGCCACCTGCGTCACATCCTTCACCAGATGGGCCTGACGCTGCACCGTCATGTGGCGGTCACGGATGATGGGTGCCATGTCCTCGACCGGGCGGCCCTCTGACGTCCATTTCGGAAAACCACCATCCAGAACGGCGATGTCGGTCTTGCCCATCAGGCGGAAATTCCACCACACGCGCGCCGCAGAAAACAGGCCCGCGCCGTCATAGACCACAATCTGGTGGCCGTCGCCCACGCCCAAGGCGCGCATCCGGCTCATGAATTTCTCGGCGGGCGCCGCCATGTGCGGCAGCGCGCTGCGTGCATCGGCGATCTCGTCGATGTCAAAAAAACGCGCGCCCGGAATGTGGCCTGCCGCATACTCGGCCCTCGCGTCACGCCCCGCATCGGCAAGATAATAGGACGCGTCCAATATCCTCAAATCCGGATCGTCCAGATGTGCAGCCAGCCAATCGGTCGATACAAGCGTCTTGGGGTCATCTTTGGCCATGGCAGCGCCTCCGCGCGCTTCGGGTCAGGTTTCGACATCAAGCCCTATGCCGGCAAACCTTGCAAGGCAAGCATCACGGCCACGCTGCTTTTGCGTCCTTGTTTGAATGCGATCCCCGCGATGGGCATCCGGCGGCTGCCAAACCCGCATGCGCCCAAACATCCATCCGGCAGCCCCAACCATCCGTGGCAACGCGGCCCAAGGATGGCGCCCGGGCACCGGGCTGCCTGACGCGGGCCGCCGCCTGGTCAGTTCTGTTTCAGCAGCCGCTGCTTCTGGCGGTTCCAGTCGCGCTCGGCGCTGGTTTCGCGCTTGTCGGCCAGCTTCTTGCCCTTGGCGATGCCCAGCTTCAGCTTCACCAGACCCTTGTCGTTGAAATACATCACGATGGGCACCAGCGTCATGCCCTGGCGCTGGGTGGCATTCCACATCCGCGACAGCTGGCGCTTGCTGGCCAGCATCTTGCGGCGGCGGCGTTCTTCATGGCCCCATGTCTTGGCCTGTGCATAGGGGGCGATGTAGCAATTGACCAACCACAGCTCGCCCTCTTCGACCGCGGCATAGCTTTCCGCGATATTCGCCGATCCCTGCCGCAGGCTCTTGACCTCGGATCCTTGCAAAACGATGCCGACCTCAAGGTCTTCCTCGATCGCATAGTCGAAGCGTGCGCGCCGATTCTCGGCGATCACCTTGTAATTCTTGTTGTCGCTATTCTTGGCCATGGCCGCCGATATAGGGGTTCACGCCCCGGGCCGCCAGCCCGGTGGCACATCCACCGTGCCGATCCATGGCTTGATGTCGAGAACCGGCGTGCCGTCATAGGCATCGGTCGCGTCGATGCCGATGATCCCTGTTTCGGGGTCGAGTGATGTGATCACGACCGTGCCCAGCGCAATCGGGTTGGGCCGCACCGGCGAGCGCAGCGCAAAGGTGCCGCGCGGCCCGTCTGTGTGGCCCGGCACCTGCACGATCAGATCGCGTATGCCCCGATCCACCCAGTAGAGCAGTTGAATGGCCTGCCCCACCTCAAGCCCCAAAAGCCCGGCGCCATAGCCCGGCAACAGCTCGATCCGGGCACCCTGACCGGTCTCGCGCGCCGCGCGCAGGTTCTTGGGTGCATTCCCCTTGGCCCAGGGCGAGCGGATATGCCCGACAAAGCTCAGCCCCGCCGTGATCCGTTCGGCTGGGTCAAAGGGCAGGGCAATCTCGCCGTCGCGCTTCACAAGATGCCGGCATGCCGCATGGCGGCCGCGATCTGGGATTTGGTGGCATCCGACAGCCCGGTCAGCGGCAAGCGCACGTCTTCGCGGACACGGCCCAAAAGCTGAAGGCCGTATTTCGCCCCGCACACGCCGGGTTCGGTGAAAATCGCCTCATGCAGCGGCATCAGCTTGTCCTGATAGGCCAGCGCAGCGCGGTAATCGCCCGCAAGGGTCGCGGCCTGCATTTCGGCGCAAAGCCTTGGCGCCACATTCGCGGTGACCGAGATACAGCCCACGCCCCCTTGCGCGTTGAACCCCACGGCGGTGGCATCCTCGCCCGAAAGCTGGATGAAATCCGCCCCGCAGGTCATCCGCTGCTTGGGCACGCGGCTCAGATCGCCGGTCGCGTCCTTGACGCCCACGATATTGGGCAGCTTGGCCAATTCGCCCATGGTGGCCGGCAACATGTCGACCACCGAGCGGGGCGGGATGTTGTAGATGATGATCGGGATGCCGATTTCGTTCAGCGCCGAGAAATGCGCGATCAGCCCCTTTTGCGTGGGCTTGTTGTAGTAGGGCGTGACCACCAGCGCGGCGTCTGCGCCGATGGTCTTGGCGAATTCGACGAAGCGGATCGCCTCGACGGTGTTGTTTGACCCCGCGCCTGCGATCACCGGCACGCGGCCTGCGGCGGTGGTCACGACCGCTTCGATGACGCGCTCATGTTCGTCATGGGTCAATGTCGGGCTTTCGCCGGTCGTGCCCACCGGCACCAGCCCGTTCGAGCCTTGTGCGATCTGCCAGTCCACCAATTGTTTGAGCGCGTCGAAATCCACCGCGCCGTCCTTGAACGGCGTGACCAGAGCAGGCATCGAGCCTTGGAACATGACACGCATCCTTTCGCTGTGGGTGCCAAGGTCGAATACCCCGGCCAGATCGCGGCGACACTAACGAGCGCGCGCAGGAATGCCAAGTTCGTGTGTTGCGTCCCGCGCGCTGTCGCATATCCTTGCGGAAAAAAGCAGTGAGGGCATTCGATGCGGCAGATTTTCCTTGGTCTTATCCTTTTGTTCACCCCGTTGCGCGCCGACGCTGATGCAACGGCGCTTGCGCTTGCGCTTGGGGCTATCGACCGGGGCGATTTCGCATCTGCGCAACAGGCCGCGGCCGGTATCGATGATCTGGTCGCGCGCGACATCGTGCTGTGGACACGGCTTCGCGCCGGCGATGGTCACTGGCAGGAATACCGCGATTTTCTGGCCCGCAATCCCGACTGGCCGGGGCTGCCGCTGCTGCGCACCAAGGGCGAGGCCGCGATCCCGGCCGGGGCGGACCCGGCGGCCGTCATCGCCTATTTCGATCCCGACCTCCCCACGACAGGCGCGGGTGCGCTGGCCCTTGCCCTTGCCCATCAGGCGCGCGGCGACCGCGCCGCAGCCGACGCCGAGGCGATCCGCGCATGGACATCGCTGACCATGACCGGGCCAGAGGCGGGGGATTTGCGCGGCGCCTTTGGCGCGGTGCTGAACACGGGCCGCCATCACATCGCACGGCTCGATCATTTGTTGTGGGAAGGGGCCGAAGAGCGCGCGCGCGCCATGCTGCCGCTCGTCCCCGAGGGCTGGCAACGGCTGGCCGAGGCGCGGCTGGCGCTGCGCGCGGATTTGCCCGGTGTCACCGCGCGCATCAACGCCGTGCCCGCCGATCTGGCAAATGATCCGGGCCTTGCCCATGACCGGTTCTTGTGGCGCATGCGTGCGGGCAATTGGGATACGGCCGGTGATCTGATGGCCGAGCGGTCCAGTTCGGTTGAAAGCCTTGGGCGTCCCGCGCTTTGGGCAAACCGGCGGGCTGATCTTGCCCGCGATGTCATGCGTGATGGCGATTTTTCCCGCTGCTACACATATGCCGCCGACCATCGGATTGCGCCGTCACGCGCAAGTTCCGCCTATGCCGACAATGAATGGCTGGCGGGATACTGCGCCTATCGCATGGGCCGATTTGACACCGCGATCCGCCACTTTGGGGCGTTCCGCGACGTGGTTCTGACGCCCATATCACTGGGGCGCGCGGGATACTGGCTGGGACGCGCCCATCAGGGTGCGGGCAACGACAGGGCCGCCGCCGAAGCCTTTGCCTTTGGTGCAGGCTTCCAGTCGAGCTTTTATGGTCAATTGGCCGCCGAGCGCGGCGGGCTTGCCCTTGATCCCGGCTTTTTGGGCCGTGAGCAATTCGGCGATTGGCGGCAAGCCGCCTTTACCCGGTCGCGTGTCTTTCAGGCGGCGCTCTTGCTGCTTGAGGCACGGCAGGATTGGCCTGCCGAGCGATTCTTGACCCATCTGACCGAAAGCCTGACCCGGACCGAAGCCGGCCAGCTTGGCGATTTCGCGCTGGCCATCGGCGATGCCCATGTCGCGCTCCGGATCGCCAAGCGTGCCGCCGATGCCGGCCATGAGATCATGCGCCCCTATTTTCCGGTCATGCCCGCGCTTGTCGGCGCCAATCTGCCTGCGCCGCCCGCGCTGATCCTGGCCATCGCGCGGCGCGAATCCGAGTTCGATCCCAGCGTCGTCAGCCCCGCCGGGGCACTTGGGTTGATGCAGGTGATGCCGGGGACGGGCCGCGATGTCGCCCGCGACATCGGCGTGGCGTTCTCGCAAGATCGCATGTTGTCGGACCCCGCTTACAATGCGCTGTTGGGGGCGAGCTACCTGAAACAGCTGATCGAGACCTATGGCGGCAATCCGGTTCTGGTGGCGGCTGCCTATAATGCCGGGCCCCGTCGCGCCGAGGAATGGATCGGCCGCTTTGGCGATCCGCGTCAGGCCGCCGATATCGTCCATTGGATCGAGGCGATCCCCTTTACCGAAACGCGCAACTACATCATGCGTGTGACCGAAAGCATGGCCATCTACGAGGCGCAACTGACCGAAACCCTGCCCGGTCTTGGGTTGTCTCAGCGCTTGGTCAGGTAGCCGTCATCGCGCATCGGGCAGTATCACGACGCCGGACCGAAAGGCTCACACGGGATTGAACGGGCCGCCAGCCGTGCGCACGCGCGCGCGGCCTGGTCTTCGGTCAGGCCCTGAAACCGTGCCTCATAGCCGCCGTTGCGCTGAACCACACGGCGCAGCGCCTGATCAAAGGTGCCGATCTCGCTCAGCGCGGTGCGCAGCAACAGCCGCTCGGCCGCGCTGTGAGAGTTTTGCGCGCCCAGCGAAACGCCGAACAGGCGCGCACCCGTCGATGACGCGCGCGTCACCACTTCGGGCGCAAGCGAGGCTGCGACGACCTGTGGCTCGACCTGATCGGCGGGGCGGGGGGGCACGACCAGCGAGGTTTGCGGATCGGGGCGTGGTGCGGGCAACATGCTTGGCGCGCTGGGCGCATCGGTCGTTGCCACATCCGTGGGCGCTTGTGGAAGCGGTTGGCGGTCCTGCTGCATGCCTGCCGCCACGCTGGCGCCCAGTGCCTCGCCCAAGGCGGCTTCGATTGCGGCGGCCAGCGCCGGTTCCGGTGCGCGCGGCCCACCCCCCCCACCCGGGCGGGGGATCGGGCGCAGCGATGGTGAGGTCAGGCTTGAAACCAAGGCCGCCGCGCCCGGAACGGCTTGATTGTGTTCCGGCCCATAGACCGGCAGCGCGGGCCGCCGCACGGTCGCATTCGCGGGCGCGCGCGCAAAGCCCATGTCCATCAGTTCCATGATGCGTTGGTTGCGCGCTGCGGTCGATTGCCCGCCAAAGACAGTGGCGATCACCCGCACATTGCCCCGTTCGGCCGATGCGACCAGATTGAAGCCCGCAGCCTGTGTAAAGCCGGTCTTGATCCCGTCAGCGCCACGATAGGCAGCAAGCAAGGCGCGGTTGGTGTTGCGGATTGTGGCAATGCCGGCATCATCTTCGCGCCGCGAAAAGATGTTGTAGTATTCGGGATAATCAAAAAACAGCCGACGGCCCAGGATCGTCATGTCCTGCGCGGTCGACAGGTGGCCTTGTTGGGTCAGGCCATGGGCGTTGCGAAACGTGGAACGCGTCATCCCCAAGGCCAGCGCGGTGCGGTCCATGCGGCGGGAAAATTCGGCTTCTGATCCTGAAATCGCCTCACCGATCGCGGTGGCGGCGTCATTGGCCGACCGGATCGCGGCGGCACGGATCAGATAGCGGAACCGGATCGTCGAACCCGCCCGCAGCCCCAACCGCGAGGGCGGTTCATTGGCCGCGTGTTGCGAGATGCGAACGGGGGTATCAAGCGTGATCTCACGCAGTCGGATCGCCTCGAAGGCGATGTAAAGCGTCATCATCTTGGTGAGCGAGGCGGGATGCAACCGCGTGTCGGCATTGCGCGCATGCAGCACCTCGCCCGTGCGTGCATCCATCACCATCGCCGCATACGGCGCCGCGCGCAGCGGGCCGCCTGTGATGGCGAAACACAAGAAAATGACCAGCACCATCAGGGCCGGAAGGGTCGATCTGTGTTGCACGGAGCCTGCTCGCTCTGCCTCGGGGTGCCGTCTGATGCGGCTATTCCTTGTAGCCTATTCGATATGCATGAAAAAATCTACGGGGTAGAACAGGAAAAAGCACAGGTGGGAAAGCAGGCTGTTGTATCTTTCGTGCGGTTTTCTGCGACGAAAGTGCATGGCCTTGCGCGGCCCCCATGCGAAAGGTCGCGTAGCGCGAGCGGATTACCTCTGTTACAACCTGACCGAGAACAGAAAGGACCGCCCCGTGAAGGATAGCTACGACGATCGCAAAACCCGTGCCTCGGCTTGGTTCAGAAGCCTCCGCGACGATATTGTCGCCGCCTTCGAGACACTTGAGCAGACACAGGGCGGCCCCTTGCCGGCGGGCCGTTTCGAAGTGAGCGAAACCAAACGCCATTCCGACGATGGATCAGATGCCGGCGGCGGCCTGATGAGCGTGATGCGCGGCGGGCGGGTCTTTGAAAAGGTCGGGGTCAATGTCTCGACGGTCTATGGTCAGCTTGGACCCCGTGCTGTCGGCGCAATGGCCGCGCGCAAGGATTTGTCGGGGCTCAAGGATGATCCGACTTTTTGGGCCGCGGGAATTTCGCTGGTCGCTCACATGCAAAACCCCCATGCCCCCGCCGTGCATATGAACACCCGCATGTTCTGGACCCCCATTGCGGGATGGTTCGGGGGGGGGACTGATCTCAACCCCGCGATCGAATATGCCGAGGACACCGCAGAGTTCCACGCCGTGCTGCGCGCCCATTGCGATCGGCATGCGCCCGATTACTATCCGCGCTTCAAGGCATGGGCGGATGAGTATTTCCATGTTCCCCATCGCAATCGCGCCCGCGGTGTCGGCGGCATCTTCTACGACGATCTGCATACCGGCGACTGGGAGGCCGATTTCGCCTTTACCCAAGACGTGGGCCGTGCCTTTCTTCCTGCCTTTGTGCCGCTGGTGGAAAAGCGCCGGCACACCGCATGGACCGAAGCCGACCGCGAGGCGCAACTGATCCATCGCGGGCTCTATGCCGAATACAATCTTGTCTATGATCGGGGCACCAAATTCGGCCTTGAAACGGGTCATGACGCCAATGCCGTCTTGATGAGCCTGCCACCTATCGCCAAGTGGACCTGACCCAGTCTGGCATGGGCCCCCCGGACGGGATGTCGCGGGCCCAAGCCATGCTCGGCGGCAGCTTGCCGATTTTATCTTTTTGTTTCAGCGGAAAATAGCGCCTTTTGGGGGGCTCTCGCGTTTGTGTCGGGCGGCTGTGTTGAACGGTGGGGCATCATGCAAAGGCTTGAAGCCTGCGGCGCCCGATCTTGTCGCAGCCACCAGAACAGAATGAAGAGTTAAGGAGTGCCCCGCTCATGAAACATCCTTTGATCCTTGCCGCCGGTCTTGCCATCTTGGTCACAGGCCCGGTTCTTGCCGGCGGGGTGGTTGCGACCCCACCCGCGCCCATTCTCCTTGATCCCGCCCCGCCGATCCGGTTCGGGACGGATTTCACCGGCCCGTCGGTCGGTCTTCAGCTAGGCTACGCCGATCTTTCCACGACAGGGCCCGCATTGGCGGGCGATGATGTCTTGCTCGGATTGCGCGCCTATTACGATTACGATTTCGGCACGTTCATCTTGGGTGGCGGTTTGCAGTATGATGCCACCAATCTGGACATCGGCGGGGTGGCGACGCTCGATTCCGTCACGCGTCTTGGGCTGCGCGCCGGTGTCGATCTGACCGATGATTGGGTCTATGGCACGGCCGGTTGGGCACAGGCCCGCACTTCGGGCGGCGGGGTTGGCACGGGTGACGGATGGTTTGCCGGTGTCGGTTATGAGATGCTGTTGAGCGAGACCATGAGCCTTGGCGCCGAGGTTCTCTATCACGAATTCGGCGACTTCGATCTTGCCGGGATTGAGGCACAGGCGACGACCGCCGCCGTATCGGTCAATTTCCGTTTCTGATCTTCAGGCAAACATGGGCGCGAAATCCGTGCCCAACCCTTCGGCGGCCACAGCGCCGCCGAGGGCTGCAACCGCACCCAGACGCCCCAGCTCGTCGGCCGATTTGGCTGCGGCCCCATTGCCCCCGGTCAAGAGCGTGGTGTTGGCATCGAGGCGGCCGATATAGGGGTGGCCCGTCGCGGTAAAGCTGACCGCGCATGCGGCCGTCGTGGTGCGCATGATGCGCAGATCGGGCATCAGCATGCGCAATTCCGCCTCCAGCACCGCGCCCGCCGTGGCGCTGCCTTTGGTCTTGAACCAAGCGTTCAGCGCGGCTGTGTCCAGCGCCTCGGGGCTGGTTTCTTCCCCCCCGATCTTGAGGTAGAGCCGTCCGTCAGGATAGCGGATCGGTGGCAACAGATAGAGATCCGTCCGCGCGCCTTGCGGCACATAGATCAGGCTTGGCATGCCCGCCAACCGCGCGGCTTCATCGGGGTCGATCTCGGCCAGCAAGACGCTGCGCTGATAGACCCGCATCGCGGGTCGCCCGGATGACATGGGATCGACCCCGGCCCATCCGCCCATCGCCAGAACGACATGCCCCGCCGCCAGCGCCGCCCCCGTGGCCAGCGTCAGAACCGCCCCGTTGCGCGCGGTGACATGGGTGGGAATAACCCGCGCCCCCGCAGCCTGTGCCAATGTTTCTTCGGCCCGCCGCATGGCGCGCGGATCAATCACGCCCCCCAAAGGGTCAAAGGCACCAAGGCTGCCCTTGGGCATGCTGAAACAGTCGAACCGCTGCGCAAGGTCATTGCCCGTCAGCCGCGCATGGCGCAGGCCAAGCCGCGCCGCGCAGTCAAGAAAATCCTGTGCAAAGCCCGCCATCGGCCCCGTCTGGGGCCCGGCCATCACCGCACCGCCATCGGTGTAGAACGCGATGCCGGATCGCCGTTCCAGATCGCGGTAGCGTGCGATCGATCGTGTCGCCAGCCGTGACCAGACCGCATCCTCTGCGATGGCCCGCGTGATCCGGCCTGCATCGTGAAAGCTTCCGAAAGGCCCCTTGTGGTGTGCGCGATCCGTGGGCTCGTCGGGCCCGACCAGCACCACATCGCATCCCGCCTCGGCCAGATGCCGCGCACAGGCCGTGCCCATCAGCCCGCGCCCGACGACAATGATATCCGCGCGCTCCATCCCGGCCCCTCCCCCTGGTGGTCAGCGCAGCCTTGTGCGTATTTTGGGAAAGATGAAGGACACTCCGTTCAAGATTTGTCCCGGCCCTTCATCTTTCGCCAAATACGCAGGCGACCGTGATCATCGGCGCATCTGCCCGGTCAGCCGCGAATGGTCTCCAGAAGCAGATGCACATTCTCGGGGTCGGCCTCGGGCGTGATGCCATGACCAAGATTGAAGATATGCGGCCCGCCCCTCAGCGCATCGACGATACGGCGGGTTTCGTCGATCAGGGCTTGGCCACCGGTGATCATATGTTTGGGGTCGAGGTTTCCCTGCACGCAGCTATCGGGTTGCAGATGCTTGGCGGCCCAGACGGGATCGACCGATGTGTCAATGGCCAGCGCATCGGCGCCCACGGCCTTGGCAAAGCCGATATAATTCTCACCCGCTTCGCGCGGAAAGGCGATGATCGGCAGGCCGGGGTGGCGGCGTTTGAGCTCGGCGGTGATGCGCTGTGCGGGGGCAAGGGCAAAATCCGCAAAAGCCTGTCCCTTGAGCGATCCGGCCCAGCTGTCGAAGATCTTGATCACCTCGGCGCCTGCCAGAACCTGTTGATCGAGATAGTCGATGGTGGCCTCGGTCAACAGATCGATCAGCGCGCCAAAGGTGGCCGGGTCGCTTTGGCGCAGCGCATGCGCGGGCGCCTGATCGGGGGTGCCGCGTCCGGCAATCATGTAGGTCGCCACGGTCCAGGGTGCGCCGGCAAAGCCGATCAGCGTGGTTTCCTTCGGCAATTCGCGGGCAAGGATGCGGACGGTTTCATAGACCGGGGCCAGATGATCGTGGATATCATCGCGGCCTTTCAGTTTCTTCAGCCCTTCGGGACCCGTTATGGTCGATAGCCGTGGCCCTTCACCGGTGGAAAACCACAGATCGGCACCCAGCGCATCGGGGATGAGCAGAATATCGGCAAACAGGATCGACGCGTCAAAGCCATAGCGCCGGATCGGTTGCAGCGTCACCTCGGCGGCCAGATCGGAATTGTAGCACAACGACAAGAAATCGCCCGCCTCGGCCCGCGTGGCGCGGTATTCCGGCAGATAGCGCCCGGCCTGCCGCATCAACCAGACCGGCGGCACATCCATGGCCTCGCCGGCGAGCGAGCGCAGCAGCTTTTTCTGGCTGGCGGGGGGCGCGTCAAACATGGGGATTGTCCTTTGGTCGTTTGGCAGACACAGATCATCCGCGCGGAGGAGTCTGTCAACCCAAAGGCGATTGTCAAGACAAGTTGACACATATAGAAGGATGCCATGACCATCGATCTGCCGACCCCCGCCCAACCGCTTCGCATCGGAACCCGTGGCTCGCCGCTGGCTCTGGCACAGGCCCATGAGACGCGCAGCCGCCTGTTGGCGGCCTTCGATCTGCCCGAGGCGGCATTCGAGATCGTGGTCATCAAGACCACGGGCGATGATCGCAGCCTGATTGATGCGGACAAGCCGCTCAAGGATCTGGGTGGCAAGGGCCTGTTCACCCGTGAAATCGAAGACGACATGTTGTCTGGCAAGATCGACATCGCCGTGCATTCGATGAAGGACATGCCGGTGTTGCAGCCCGGCGGGCTGGTTCTGGAGTGTTACCTTCCGCGCGAAGATGTGCGTGATGCGTTCGTAGCGCTGGGCCACGACAGCCTGGCAGATCTGCCCGCCGGTGCGCGGGTGGGGTCTTCCTCGTTACGACGCCGAGCCCAGTTGATGGCGCGCCGGCCCGATCTGTGCGTGGTGGAATTCCGTGGCAATGTGCAGACCCGGATGAAGAAACTGGGCGATGGCGTGGCCGATGCGACCTTTCTGGCGATGGCCGGTCTGCGCCGTCTGGGCATGACCGATGTTGTGCGCGCCCCCATCGAGACCGACGACATGCTGCCCGCCGTGGCGCAAGGTGCCATCGGCATCGAACGCCGCCAAGGCGACAGCCGCGCGGCCGCGATGCTCGAGGCGATCCATCATGGACCCACCGGCCAGCGATTGGCGGCTGAACGCGCCTTTCTGGCCGGGCTTGATGGCTCGTGTCAGACGCCCATCGCAGGATTGGCCGAACTTGACGGTGGCACCTTGCGCCTGCGCGGGGAAATCTTGCGGCCCAATGGCTCCGAGGTGCTGACCGATGATCGGACCGCGCCGGTCGCCGATGGCGCGGCACTGGGCACCGAGATGGCCCGTGATCTGCGCGCCCGCGCGGGTGAAGGCTTTTTCGACTGGGTTGCCGGTTAACAATCCCAAGCGATCGTTTTTTCGCCGATGCCGTTGAACGGTTGCACCCTTGGCTTGGGCATGATTTTGTCTTTCGAGCAAACAGCGGGTATTTCGCTGTAAAACGCGCTCGCTCGAAGGTTTCGGCATGCAGATAGAGGGCACTGGGATATTTGGCTTGTTGGTGATCACGCCCCCGCGGATTGGGGATGTGCGGGGGTTTTTTGCTGAGACGTGGAGCCGTGACAAGCTGTTGGGTCATGGGATTGCGCTTGATTTTGTGCAGGACAATCATTCGCTTTCGGCACAGGCTGGCACGGTGCGCGGGTTGCATTTTCAGGCGCCGCCGCATGCGCAGGCCAAGCTGGTGCGCTGTGGGCGCGGGGTGCTGTTCGATGTGGCGGTCGATATCCGCCGGGGCTCGCCCAGCTATGGCAAATGGTTCGGGATCGAGCTGAGCTTCGAGAATGGCCGCCAGCTTTTGATCCCGGCGGGCTTTGCCCATGGGTTTGTCACCCGCGCCCCTCAGACCGAGATCATCTACAAGTGTTCCGACCGCTACGCCCCCGAGACCGAAGGCGCGCTGGCATGGAACGACCCCGATATCGGCATCGACTGGGGCCTGGGCGGCGTGGCGCCGCTCTTGTCGGCCAAGGATGGCGCGGCCCCCGCCTTTGCGGGGTTTGACAGCCCCTTCACCTTTGAGGGTGGTCTGGCATGACGCTTCTGGTCACCGGCGGCGCGGGGTTCATCGGGTCGGCCGTCGTGCGGCTGGCGGTGGCGCGCGGGCACCGGGTCGTCACTGTCGACAAGCTGACCTATGCCGCCTGTCTGGACAATCTGGCGCCTGTGGCGGGCAGCCCGCTTCATGCCTTCGAGCGGGCCGATATCTGCGACCGCGCCGCGATGGATCGCATCCTGGCCACCCATCGCCCCGACGCGATCTTGCATCTGGCCGCCGAAAGCCATGTGGACCGGTCCATCGACGGGCCGGGAGCCTTCATCGAGACCAATATCACCGGCACCTACACGCTGCTGGAGGCCACGCGCGCCTATTGGGGCGCCATGGGGCGGCCCGAGAGCTTCCGATTTCATCACATCTCGACCGATGAGGTCTATGGCACGCTGGGGGCCGAGGGGCTTTTCAGCGAGGCCAGCCCCTATGCCCCCAACAGCCCCTATTCGGCGTCCAAGGCCGCGTCCGACCATCTGGTGCGCGCCTGGCACGAGACCTATGGCCTGCCCGTGGTGTTGAGCAACTGCTCCAACAATTACGGCCCCTACCACTTCCCCGAAAAGCTCATCCCGGTGGTGATCCTGAATGCCTTGGCGGGCAAGCCCATCCCGGTTTACGGGCAGGGGCTCAATGTGCGCGACTGGCTTTATGTCGAAGATCACGCCGAGGCGCTCTTGCTGGTCTGCCAGAAGGGCGCGGTGGGGCGCAGCTACAATATCGGCGGCA
>NZ_CALAHQ010000075.1 GCF_937892565.1 uncultured Roseicyclus sp.
GTTGCATGTGTGTCGGGTGACAAATGGAGCGCATGCCGGGGGGGCGTCAAGCCCGCCCCCGGTGGTTGATGCGAAAAACCGGAGTTTTTCGCACGGGAAACCCCGGGGTTTCCCGCGTCTCAATGATAGCCGACAGCACCCCCCTTGCCGGCCGAGACGGTGAGCAAGTCAAACACATAGCGGCCCACCGAGCGAAAGCAGATCACCCGCGCCTCGGTTTGGGTTTCGAACCAGATCGCCGCCGCCACCTGTTGCAGCCGCGTGCGCCGCATCTCGCCCGGTGCGATGGCGGAAATATCGGCGGGCGTGACCTTGGACAGCACATCGCGCAGCGCGCCAACCGGTCCTGCCAGAGAAAACATCGCGCGCGCGTCCGAGACATTGACCACCAGATGATGCTGACCGGTCAGCGCCTCGCCCAGATCAAAGACCAACTTGTCGGCTGCGGCGTGATCACACAAGATCAACACCTCGTCGGGTGACATCCACGCCACTTGACAGCCCCGGCCCTTGGTCACGCCACGCAACCCGGGCATCGCCGCCCCGGTCACCTGTTTGACCGCCCTGGCCGCCCCCGCCAGATCGGCCCGCAGGCTCACCATGCCCTGCAAACCCATTTCACGGATGGTGACGATGCCATGGTGGCTTTCGGCACCGGGCAATGCGCTGATCGTGGCGTCAGACATTCTGCTTTTCCCCCGAAAGATCATAGAACACCGGGTTGACGATGCGGGCCTTGATGGTGCGCATTTCGCCTTTTGCGGTCTTTTTGGTGGTGTTGAAGTCCAGCACATCGCCCATCCGGCCGGGCCCGTTCAGCACCAGACCCATCGCGATGCCGCGGCCCAGGGTTGGCGAGAAATAGGTCGAGGTGACGCGCCCTTGTGTGTTGCGCTGCCCATTGGCATTGACCCCGTCCGCCAAGGCATAGCAGCCATCGGGCAAGACCGATCCGTCAAGGGTTTCAAGCCCCACCAGCTTCCACCGCAAGGGGTCGGTCATATGGGGGCGTTCTTGCGCGCGCTTGCCCAGATAATCGGTCTTTTTCTTCGAGATCGCCCAATCAAGACCAAGATCTTGCGGGATCACCGTGCCATCGGTTTCATCCCCGATCATGATGAAGCCCTTTTCGGCCCGCATCACATGCAGCGCCTCGGTGCCGTAGGGGGTGGCGCCAAACTCGGCGCCCGCAGCCAGGAGCGCCTCCCAGAAGGCCCGGCCCTGTGCGGCGGGAACCGCGATTTCAAAGGACAATTCCCCGGAAAACGAGATGCGGAACGCGCGCGCATCAAAGCCGCCGATCCGGCCCTCGGCCCAGGCCATGAAGGGCAGCGCCGCGTTGGACAGGTCAAGATCGGACCCAAGCTTTTGCAGCACCGCCCGCGCCTTTGGCCCCACAACCGCAATCTGGGCCCATTGTTCGGTCACATTGGCGGTATAGACCTTCCAGTCCCACCATTCGCACTGCAGCCAATCTTCCATGTGTGCATGGATGCGATCGGCCCCGCCCGTGGTCGTATGGACAAGAAATGTCTCGTCATCCAGACGCGCGACCACGCCATCATCCATCAAGAAGCCGTTCTCGTTGCACATGAGCCCATAGCGGCATTTGCCGGGGGCAAGGCTGCTCATCAAATTGGTGTAGAGCATGTCCAGAAAGCGCGCCGCATCAGGCCCCTTGACGATGATCTTGCCCAAGGTCGAGGCATCAAGCAGACCAAGCCCACCCCGCGTGGCCAGGATTTCGCGGTTGACCGCGTCGCGATGGCTTTCGCCCTGCTTTGGAAAGCAATAGGGCCTGCGCCAGTAACCGACCGGTTCGAAATGCGCGCCATGGGCCTCGTGCCAATCCTGAATCGACGTGCGCCGGAGCGGTTGAAAAATCGCACCCCGACCCTCGCCCGCGATGGCCCCCATGGAGATCGGCGTGTAGGGGGGGCGAAAGGTTGTGGTGCCGACGCGCGGAATATCTTCATCCAACGCCTGAGCCAAGATTGCCAGACCATTGATATTGCTCAGTTTACCCTGATCTGTTGCCATGCCCAGCGTGGTGTAGCGCTTGGCGTGTTCGACGCTTTCAAACCCTTCGCGCGCCGCAAGCTGGACATCCGAGACCTTGACGTCATTCTGGAAATCCAGCCACATTTTGGCGCGTTTCTTGACACCCGCTTGCGCAGGCATGACCCAGACGGGCATCATCGGCGCCTCGGCCATGGCCGACGTCAAAGGCGCGGCATCGGAGGCATCTTTTCCATGTTCGTGCAATATCTTGCGGATTGACCTTGACGCATTGGCCATGGTGTCAGCGGCCAAAAGCGCCCCATCGGCCGCACCGGCACAGATCACAAAGCCCTGCCCATGCTGGTCGGTCGGGGGGCGGTCGGGGTCGGGGCGGAAAAACGCACCTTTGCTGTCCCAGATCAGCTTGCCACCGCAATGGGACCACAAATGCACGACCGGCGACCAGCCGCCCGACATGGCAACCGCATCGCAGACCACATCCTCCAGCACCGCGCCCGTGCCGTCCTGGGCACAAAGCTGCACCGCAACAACGCCGCGCAAGCCCTTGACATTGGCGATGGCCATGCCGGTCAGAACCCGCAAGCCGCGCGCGCGCGCCTCTTGCACCAGCGGGCCGTCGGCCTTGGCTCTTGCGTCCACGATGCAGGGCACCGCAAGCCCCGCCGCCTGTAGCGCCAGTGCGGTGCGATAGGCATCGTCATTGTTGGTCACGATCACCGTGCGCGCGCCCGGCGCCACGCCCCAGTTGACCACATAGTCGCGCATGGCCGATGCCAGCATCACACAGGGCTTGTCATTGCCCGCAAAGCTCAAGGGTCGCTCGAGCGCACCTGTGGCCGATACCACGCGGGCGGCGCGGATGCGCCACAAGCGGTGGCGCGGCGCATCGGTTTCAGGGGCGTGATCGGCCACACGTTCATAGCCGATCACATAGCCATGATCATAGACACCCGCCACCATCATGCGCAGGCGCAGATGGACATTGTCCATTTTTTCAAGCTCTTGCACCGCGCTTGTAACCCAATCGGCGGCGGGCTGGCCATCGATCCCGACCCCATCGACCGGCGCGCGACCACCCCAGTGGGCGCCTTGTTCGCACAAGATCACGCGCAAGCCCGCGCGCCCGGCCTCGAGCGCCGCCTGAAGCCCGGCAATGCCGCCGCCGGCGATCACCAGATCGACATGGGCGTAAAGCTGTTCGTAGCGGTCGGGATCGGCATGCTCTGGATCGGGCGCGCGCCCCAGACCCGCCGATTGACGGATGAAGGGTTCGAACACATGCTTCCAGAAAGGGCGCGGATGGATGAAGGTCTTGTAATAGAACCCGGCCGGCAAAAGCTGCGGGATCAGCGCGTTCACCTCGCCGATGTCCCAGTTCAGGCTTGGCCAGTGGTTCTGGCTGGTGGCCGTCAACCCTTCGAAAAGCTCGGTCAGGGTGGCACGCTGGTTGGGTTCATGGCGATTGCCGGTGCCAAGATTGACCAGCGCATTGGGTTCCTCGGCGCCGCTGGCCACCACGCCGCGCGGGCGGTGGTATTTGAACGAGCGCCCCATGATCATCTGCCCATTGGCCATGAGCGCCGAGGCCAGCGTGTCACCGGGGTGCCCGGTCAGGGTCTTGCCGTTGAAGGAAAACCCGATGCTGCGGCTGCGGTCGATCAACCGGCCGCCGGTGGCAAGGCGGATGCTCATGTCAGGCTCCAATCGGGGCGGCGCGCCGTGATGGCGGCAATGATATCGGCGGGCGGCTCGGTCGTTTGGGCGGGATATGTGCCAAAGACCTCCAGCGTGGCGGTGCAGCGCGCGGCCAGAAACCACTTGCCGCAGCCCATCGCATGGCGCCAGCGCTCGAAATGCACACCTTTCACATTGGGGCGCAAGAACAGGTAGCCCTCGAAGTCATCATCCGATGAGCCCGGACCAAAGCGTTTCAGATGCGCCTCGCCACCTGCGGCAAGCTCTGTCTCACAGGCCTGAACACCGCAATAGGGGCATTGGAATGTCAGCATGACCACGCCTCATCTTTGCTTTTCAAATACTCTGGGGGGGTGAACTGGCCAAAGGCCAGAAGCGGGGCAGACAGCCCCCCTGCCCGCGTTGCCATCTTTTCCCGGACCATCAATGCGCCACCCCCGCCGCCACGCTTTCGTCGATAAAGCGGCCCTCGCGGAAGCGGCCCAGCGAAAACGCCTCGGCCAGTGGCGAATGCCCCTTTGCCATCAACTCGGCCATCGCCCAGCCCGATCCGGGGATCGCCTTGAACCCGCCGGTGCCCCAGCCACAATTGACAAAAATCCCCTCGACGGGCGTTTTCGAGATGATGGGTGACCGATCGCCGGTCATGTCGACGATCCCCCCCCACCAGCGCAGCATCTTGAGGCGGCTGATCATCGGAAAGGTCTCGATCAGCGCGCGCACGGTTTCCTCGACATGCTGGAACGACCCGCGCTGGGTGTAGTTGTTGTAGTTGTCGGCCCCGCCCCCGATCACCATCTCGCCCTTGTCGGACTGGCTCATGTAGCCATGCACGGTGTTGGCCATCACGACCACATCCATCACCGGCTTGATCGGCTCTGACACCAGCGCCTGAAGCGCCACGCTCTCGATCGGAAGGCGAAAACCCGCGCGCTCTGCCATGACGCCGGAATGGCCGGCCACCACGATGCCAAGCTTGTCACAGGCGATATATCCCTTTGTCGTGTCCACGCCCACGACGCGCCCGCCGTCGCGCCTGACGCCCGTCACCTCGGTCTGCTGGATGATGTCCATGCCCATGTCGGAACAGGCCCGCGCATAGCCCCAGGCCACCGCATCATGGCGCGCGGTGCCGCCGCGCGGCTGCCACAGCGCACCCAGAACCGGATAGCGCGGCCCGTCGATATTGATGATCGGGCACAGCTCCTTGACCTTGCGGGGGCTGATGAATTCGGTGGCCACCCCTTGCAGCGCATTGGCATGCGCCGTGCGCTGGTAGCCGCGGATTTCATGTTCGGTCTGGGCCAGCATCATCACGCCACGCGGGCTGAACATGACGTTATAGTTGATGTCCTGGCTCAGCGTCTCATAGAGGCTGCGCGCCTTTTCATAGATCGCCGCCGAGGGGTCTTGCAGATAATTCGATCGGATGATCGTGGTGTTGCGGCCCGTGTTTCCGCCGCCCAGCCAACCCTTTTCGATCACGGCGACATTGCGCAGCCCATGATTTTTCCCAAGGTAGTAGGCCGTTGCCAGACCATGCCCGCCCGCGCCCACGATGATGGCGTCATAGCGTGCCTTGGGGGTCGGGCTTTTCCATGCGCGCTCCCATCCCTGATGGTGGCGCAAGGCTTCGCGCGCGATGGCAAAGGCGGAATAGCGGCGCATCTCGGGGCTCCCTTCAGCTGCCTGACTGATGTGGGGCAGGACCACGCCCAAAAGGATACTGCGGGCGACCAGATTTTCACAAAATGCGACGCTGGGCCAGATTGTCTTTGCCCTGCGGCCTGACGCCCGGTTTTCTGCGGCGCCAACTATGCTTATGTGGGTCACAAAGCGGCAAGGCAAGGGCGCAAGATCGATGGGATTCTGGATTGCGACGGCGGCATTTTCCGTGCTGGTGGTGGTGCTTTTGATGCTGGCGCTGCTGCGTCCGCGCCAGCTTGCCACACCGGCTGCGGCCTATGATCTGCAGGTCTATCGCGACCAGCTCAAGGAGGTGGAGCGCGACGTTGCCCGCGGCGTGTTGAATGACGAGGAAGCCGGCCGCGCCCGCGCCGAGGTGTCACGCCGCCTGCTGGAGGCCGACCGCGCGCTGCAAGCCACCCGAGTGCTCGCCACCCCGTCGCGCATGCTCGACCGGGTTTTGGTGGGCGCGGCCCTTGCTGCCACCGTGGCGGGCGCCTTTGGCGTCTATCTGCAGATCGGGGCGCCGGGGTACCCGGACCTGCCCATCGCGACCCGCATCGCCCAAGTCGATGAGGCCCGCCGGACCCGCCCCGCGCAAGACGCCGCCGAAGCCCAGCTTCCCTTTCGTCCGGGGCTGCCGCCCGATCCGCGCCGCGAGGATCTGGTGGCGCAACTGCGCATGGTCATGGAACAGCGCCCCGACGATGTTCAGGGCCTGACCCTTTTGGCGCAGAACGAGGCGGCACTGGGCAATTTCCGCGCAGCCCATGTGGCGCAAGCGCGTCTGGTGGCCGTTCTGGGCGATAGCGCAACAGGATTTCATCACGTCGATCTGGCCGAGATGCTGATCCTGGCGGCGGGGGGCTATGTCAGCCCCGAAGCCGAGGCCGCCCTGCAGCGCGGGCTGCAACTGGAACCCCGCAACGGCACGGGGCGTTATTATGTCGGGCTGATGTATGCCCAGCAGGGACGCCCGGATCTGGCCTTTCCGATCTGGCGCAGCTTGCTGGCGGACTCGACCGCCGATGCGCCCTGGCTGGAGCCGATCCGCCTTCAGATCGAGGAGGTGGCGTTTCTTGCGGGCGTGAATGTCACCCTGGCCGAATTGCCCCAACCCGCCAGCCCGCGCGGACCAACCGCCGCCGACATGCAGGCCGCGCAAGGCATGGCGCCCGAGGATCAGGCCGCCATGATCGAGGGCATGGTGGCGGGGCTTGCCGCCCGTCTGGCCTCGGAAGGTGGCCCGCCCGAGGATTGGGCGCGCCTGATCGGCGCACAGATCGTGCTGGGCCGGACCGATGACGCCCGCGCCATCGCTGCCGAGGCGCGCATGGTCTTTGCCGATCTGCCCGATGCGCTGGCGCTGATCGACGCGGCCACAGCCCCGCTGGCGGGGCGCTTACCGTGATCTTTGACGCTATCGCGGAATTCGCCCAAGCGCTTCCGCCGGGCCGGGGCCTCATGGGGCTTGACCTTGGCACCAAGACCATCGGGGTCGCGGTATCCGACAGGCTTTTGTCGGCAGCGACGCCGCTCGAGACGGTTATACGGGTAAAATTCACCGACGATGCGGCGCGGTTGGCCGGGATTGCGGCCAAGCGCGAGATCGGCGGGCTGATCCTTGGCCTGCCCGCCAATATGGACGGAACCGAAGGGCCGCGCGCGCAATCGACCCGCGCCTTTGCCCGCAACCTGACCCGTCTGGCAAGCTTCGCGGGGTTGCCCATCGCCTTTTGGGATGAACGGCTCAGCACGGTTGCGGCAGAAAGGGCACTGCTGGAGGCGGATACGTCGCGAAAACGTCGCGCCGAGGTGATCGACGCGGTCGCGGCAGGCTATATTCTGCAAGGGGCCCTTGATCGGCTCAGACATTTGCGGGCAAGTTCATGACCGATACCCTGTGGCAGCGCGACGAGATCGAAAGCCCCTGCGTCAAGATTTGTGTGGTGCATCCTGAAACACGGACCTGCACGGGGTGTTGGCGCACGATCGACGAAATCTCGGCCTGGTCGCGCATGACGCCCGACGCCCGCCGCGCGGTCATGGCGTTGTTGCCCGATCGGCGCGCCGCGCTCAGCGTCCGGCGCGGGGGCCGGGCCGCACGCCTTGAGCGCGGGCGCGACGGCTGAACGGCACCCAAGCATAGATCACGGCAGATCCAGCCAATCGGCGATGCGCGGCAAGACGGGGCGGAAATAGGCGATGGCGCGACCATCGGGCCCGGCTGTGGCACCCTCGGCCCATGGGGCGATGCCGTGCAGCGCCAGACGATGCACCAGCACGCTTTGGCCTTGGCTCAATGGGATTTCGACCCGGGGGCAATCGTGAAAACAGCGCCTGCGCGCGGCCTGATAGGCCTCGGTCACATCGACATCGCCCCAATCCTGGGGCGCAACATCCTGAAAGACTGCCCGAAATGCGGCCCGCATCAGGACATGCGAGCCCTCATAGACCACCAGCGGCGCGGCCCCCCTTGATGCCTCGGTCAAGGCAATGCCCAGGATGAAGCCATGCGGTTCGCGCAGATGGCGGCGTTTGTCGGGGCCTTCGGGCAAAAGCCCGTCCAGATGGGCCGCATCGCGCGTCAGCCGATAGCGAAAAGCGGTCTCGCTTTCGGACGCGTCCCGGCCCGGATAGCCGGGATGGGTGACCGAAACCTGCGCCCGGTGCAGGGGCAAACGCCCGCTCACCGCTTCGGCCGCGCCAAGGGCGGCCCCCGACAGGGCGCCCCCCTGCCCGACCCTGCCCGCACTGTCATTGTCCAACATGTCGACACCCGCCAGCCATGTGCCCCCATGCCTCAGCGCTCGCGCCATCGCGCTGGCCGCGCGCGCCGCAGCCAGCGCCGCCGGACGCGCTGTCGAAAGCCATGATGCCACGGCGGGTTCGGCCGGAAACACCTGCCAGCCCTGCGCCTGCATGGTCATCCCTGCACCGCCTTACGGATCATGTTGAACGCCATCACAAGCTTGCGCACCGCACGCGCCCGATCGCGCGGTTTGCCATCCATCGCATGGGCCAGCCGCAGCCGCCAAGATGTCGTGATCATTGTCAGGGCCATGACCACCACAACGCCCGGCACGCCGCCCACCCCGGCAATGGCACCGATCCCCGCGACCAGCGCCAGCATGGGCGGGAAGTCAGACATTTCGGGAACCATCGCCCGTGTCCGTCTTGCGCGGTTTGCGCGGTTTGCGCCGCATGACCCATGCCCATGACCGCCCGAAACCATCCCGCCGCACCCGTCAGGCGGCCTGTGTCGTGACCTCGGCCAAGGCGCGCAGCACCACGTCGGTGCCCGCGCCATTGCGATGGGCCTCTTGCGACAGGTGGCGGCGCCAGCCCCGCGCGCCCGGCCGCCCGGTGAACAGGCCCAGCATGTGGCGCGTGATCTGTCCCAGCCGCCCGCCACTGGCCAGATGCGCCTCGATATAGGGCAGCATCTCATGGACCACCGCTTGGGCGGTCTTGGGCGTGCTGGGGTCATCAAAGATCACCTGATCGGCATAGAGCAAGATATCACCGGGCGCATGATAGGCCGCGCGCCCGATCATCACCCCATCCATCCCCGCGGCCAGATGCGCACGCGCCGCTTCCAGCGTGGTGATGCCCCCATTGATCGACAGATGCAGATCGGGAAATTCGCGCTTCATGGCATGGACCAATACGTAATCAAGCGGCGGAATATCGCGGTTTTCCTTGGGGCTAAGCCCCTTCAGCCATGCCTTGCGCGCATGGATGGTGAACCGCCTTGCGCCTGCGGAGGCCACGGTTTCCAAAAACCCCGGCAGCACGGTTTCGGGGTCTTGGTCATCCACACCGATGCGACACTTGACCGTCACCGAAACCGGGCTTGCCGCGATCATGGCGGCGACGCATTCGGCCACAAGGGTTGGGCGCTCCATCAACACGGCGCCAAAACAGCCCGATTGCACCCGGTCCGAAGGGCAGCCGACATTGAGGTTGATCTCGTCATAGCCAAACTCGGCCGCGATCCGCGTCGCTTGCGCCAATTCGGCCGGGTCCGAACCGCCCAGTTGCAACGCCACGGGGTGTTCGGCCGGGTCAAATCCCAACAGCCGATCACGCGGCCCATGGATCACAGCCGCAGCCGTCACCATCTCGGTATAGAGCAAGGCGTGGCGCGACATCAGCCGGTGCAGATACCGGCAATGCCGATCGGTCCAATCCATCATGGGCGCAACCGACAATCTGGCGTTGTGATCTATCTGCATCTTGATCTTCACAATTGGGGTCTTGGGTTTGGCGCTTGGCCGGCACGGTCCCAATATCCTTGAACGCCGCGCGTTGCGACGCCTGATTTCACATCGGCCGCAACCGCGTTTCGTCACAATCGCCGGGGCCTTGGGCATCTGGCCAAAGCGCGCCGCGGCCGCCAGTCACCAACAGCGATGCGTCAACCCCGCCCTTTAATCACGCGCGGGCTTGATCCAGATCATCCCACCTGCTGCACTGCCCGGCATAAAACCCATCTCACAGCAACAGGCGCACCCGATGACAAGACACCTCCAAGGCGCGGTCAGCCCCCTGACACACCCACGCCCCGCAGCGTACGAGGCATGCGGCTCATGATCGAGGCGTTCTTTCAATCCGCTTTCGGCGAGATCGCGGTTTTGCTCGTGATGGCGGCGGGCATCGGATTTCTTGGCGTCATGTTGCGCCAGCCCCTGATCGTCAGCTTCATCGCAGTGGGGTTGATTGCAGGACCATCGGCGCTGGATCTGGTGCGGGCAAGCGCGCAGATCGACCTGTTGTCGGAACTGGGCATCGCGGTGCTTTTGTTCCTTGTGGGCATCAAGCTGGACGTCAAGCTGATCCGTTCCCTTGGGGCCGTGTCGCTGTTGACGGGGCTGGGTCAGGTCGTCTTTACCTCGGTGTTTGGCTACCTGATCGGGGTCGCGCTGGGGCTTGGGGCGGTGACAGCCCTGTATGTCGCCATCGCGCTGACGTTTTCGTCGACCATCATCATCGTCAAACTTCTGTCCGACAAGCGCGAGATCGACAGCCTGCATGGCCAGATCGCGCTGGGCTTCTTGATCGTGCAAGATCTGGTCGTCGTGCTGGCGATGATCGTTTTGTCGGCCATTGGCATCGGGGCGGCTGGTGAGGGTGCGGGGCATGGCGCGGGGTCGGTGCCGATGGTGCTGACCTCGGGCGTGGCGATGGTGGCGGCGGTCATCGTGTTCGTGCGCTACATCGCCAACCCCTTGACCGAACGTCTGGCGGGCGCGCCCGAGTTGCTGGTGATCTTTGCCATCGCCATGGCCGCGATCTTTGCCGCCGTGGGACAGATCGTGGGCTTGGGCAAGGAGGTGGGCGGGCTTTTGGCGGGGATCGCGCTGGCGTCCACCCCCTACCGCGAAACCATCGCGGCGCGGCTGGCACCTTTGCGGGATTTTCTGCTCTTGTTCTTCTTTATCGCTCTGGGTTCGGCACTGGATCTGTCGCTCCTGGGGGCGCATGTCAGCGGGGCGATCTTGTTCTCGCTCTTTGTGCTGATTGGCAATCCGCTGATCGTTCTGGCGATCATGGGGGCATTGGGCTACCGCAAGCGCACCGGATTTCTGGCGGGCCTGACGGTCGCGCAGATCAGCGAGTTTTCCCTGATCTTCGTGGCGATGGGTGTGGCGCTGGGCCATGTGGGCGAAGATGCCTTGGGTCTGGTCACGATGGTGGGTCTGGTGACCATCGCGGCCTCGACCTACATGATCAGCTATTCGCACCAGCTTTACGCGCTTTTTGGTCCATATCTCGACGTGTTCGAGCGTCGCGGCACACCGCGCGAACCCATGGAACCCGAAGATCACCACGGCGATGGACCAAGGGTCATCATCTTTGGGCTGGGCCGGTTTGGCACCGCCATCGGCATGCGGCTAAAGGCGCGCGGCGTGCGGGTGCTGGGGGTTGATTTCAACCCCCATGCGGTGCGGCATTGGCGTGATCTGGGCTTGGAAAGCGAATTTGGCGACGCGACGGATCCGGAATTCGTGGCTGAATTGCCATTGGCGCATGCGCTTTGGGTCGTATCGACCGTGCCGATCCACCCGACCGGGCTAAGCCATGAGGATACGCGCACCACGCTGATCCAGCTGGTGCGCGCGGCCAGATACCAAGGGCGCATCGCGGTGGCCTCGCACCATGCGACCGACACTGCGGCGCTTTTGGCGGCGGGCGCAAATCTGGTGCTCGAGCCGTTTCAAGATGCCGCCGACCGGGCCACCGATCTGCTGTGTGGCGCCCCCGAACAGGCGCGCCCCGACAGTGCGCCCATCGTGATGGAGGACAGCCAGACGTCGTGACCCAGACCACGGCCATCACATACGGAGCCAATCCCTTGATCGATCCCGATGCCCGCATGACACCCCACGCCCAACCGGCAAAGGCCGTTGTATCGGCATTCGAAAGCACCGCCGACGGCTTGAGCACCCAAGAGGCCAGCCGCCGCTTGGCCGTGCACGGGCCAAATCGCTTGCCAAGATCGGTGCGGCGCTCGGCGCTGCTTGGGTTTCTGGCACAGTTTCATAATGTGCTGATTTACGCGCTGATCCTGTCTGCGATCGTGACAGCGGCCTTGGGTCATTGGGTGGATACGGGCGTGATCCTTGCTGTGGTCATGATCAATGCGGTCATCGGCTATGTGCAGGAAGGCCGCGCCCAACAAGCGATGGAGGCGATCCGCGACATGCTGGCGCCCCATGCCGAGGTGCTGCGCGACGGGCGTCGGATCCGGCTGGCGGCCGATGGTGTGGTGCCGGGCGACATCGTGCTGGTCACGGCGGGCGACCGGGTGCCGGCCGATCTCAGGCTGATCCAGGCGCGCGCGCTCAAGGCCGATGAGGCGATCTTGACCGGTGAATCCGTGCCCGTCGACAAAAGAACCACCCCCGTACCGCTGGACGCCGCGCTTGGCGATCAGGTGAGCATGCTGTTTTCGGGAACCTTTGTCGCGACGGGAACCGGGCGGGGTGTGGTCGTGGCCACAGGCCCCCAGACCCAGATCGGCGCGATCAGCGGGCTGCTGTCGCGCGTCGAAACGCTGACCACGCCCTTGGTCGCGCAGATGGACAGCTTTGCCCGGTGGTTGACGCTGTTCATCTTGATCGTGGGGGCGGCCTTGTTCGCCTATGGGTATTTTGTGTCGCATCTGCCCTTTGCCGATGTGTTCATGATGGTGGTGGTGCTTGCGGTGGCCGCCATTCCCGAAGGGCTGCCCGCGCTGCTGACCGTGACGCTGGCGGTCAGCGTGCAATCCATGGCCCGGCGCAATGCCATCATCCGCCAGCTTCCGGCGGTCGAAACGCTGGGCGCGGTATCGGTCATCTGTTCAGACAAGACCGGCACGCTGACGCGCAATGAAATGATGGTGACAAGCCTTGCAGGCGCGGATGTGCTTTTTGGCGTCAGCGGCACGGGCTATGCCCCGCATGGCACGCTGCAGGACGGCACGGATGTGGCCACGGCTGCGCGCCATCCTGTCTTGACCGAATTCGCACAGGCCGCCCTGTTGTGCAACGATGCGCGGCTCGCCCCACACGGCAGCCATTGGCAGGTGGAGGGCGATCCGATGGAAGGCGCCTTGCTGGCGCTTGCGGGAAAGATCATCGGCACGGCCCCGGCCGCGCTGCCCGATTGGAGCAGGCTCGATGTCATTCCCTTTGACGCGGCCCATCGCTACATGGCGACGCTGTCGCATGCGCCCGACGGGCGCGTGGTCATCTTCGTCAAGGGTGCGCCAGAGGCGGTGCTGTCGCTGTGTGACGGGGAACGCGCCCCCCGGGGCGGCAAGGCGCCGCTGCGTGCCGATCATTGGCACCGGATGGTCGACGCGCTGGCCGCCGATGGCCAAAGGGTGATCGCGGTGGCCCGGCGCGACATGCCGCAAGGCCACGGCGATCTGTCAGATGCCGATCTGCAAGGCAAGCTGACCCTGATCGGGTTGATCGGCCTGATCGATCCCCCCCGCGACGAAGCCATCGCCGCCATCGCGCAGTGCCATTCGGCCGGCATACGGGTAAAGATGATCACCGGCGATCATGCCGCAACCGCGCGCGCCATCGCTCAACAGATCGGATTGAAAAACACCCACAGCGTGCTGACCGGCAGCGATCTGGATCGGATGGACGATGCCGAACTGGCCCAGGCGGCGGTGCAGACCGACATCTTTGCCCGCACCTCGCCCGCCCATAAGCTGCGCCTTGTCACCGCGCTGCAATCGCAGGGGCTGACGGTGGCCATGACGGGCGACGGGGTCAATGACGCCCCCGCCCTCAAACGCGCCGATGCCGGCATCGCGATGGGAAAAAAGGGGAGCGCCGCGGCACGCGAAGCGGCCTCGATCGTGCTGGCCGACGACAATTTCGCCTCGATTGCGGCGGCCGTGCGGGAAGGGCGCACCGTGCATGACAACATCACCAAGGTGATCAGCTGGATGTTGCCCACCAATGGCGGCGAGGCGATGACCATCGTTCTGGCCCTGGCGCTGGGCATGGCGCTGCCGATCTTGCCGATCCAGATCTTGTGGACCAACATGATCACCGCCATCACCTTGGGCTTTGCGCTGGCCTTTGAGCCGACCGAGCCCGGCAGCATGCAGCGCCCCCCGCGCAATCGGCAAACCCCCATCCTGACCGGCCCGCTGCTGTGGCACATCACGCTGGTCATGGGTCTGTTTCTGGCCGGGGTCTACGGGATTTACGCCTATGCGCTCGATCGCGGCCATGAGCTGGACGTGGCCCGCAGCATGGCGTTGAACACGCTGGTGGTGCTGAAGATCTTTCACCTGATCTTCATCCGCAATCTTTATGGCACATCCCTCAACTGGTCGCGCTTGCGCGGCACGCGCGTGCTGTGGCTTTGTATCGCCACGGCCCTCGCGGCCCAGTTTGCGCTGACCTATTTCCCGCCGCTCCAGCGCATTTTTTCCACCGCCGCCATCCCGCTGACCGATGGTCTGGTGATCCTTGGGGTGGGGATTGTGTTTTTTGCCCTGATCGAAACGGAAAAACAGATGCGCCGCGCCTTGGGCGCAAGTGGCCAAGGCGCATAGGGCCAAGGGCTCGATGCCCCCAGCCATCGATGGGGCAAGGCGGTGCAAGTCTTGTGTCCGACATCGCAGCCACGCAAGGCGCGATACCTTGGGGCGATTGATCCACGGCCCGTCGGGCATTGTGGTGGGCGGGTGCCGCACGGGGCACGGGCCGGGATTGCGCCCCGGATCGCGCCCCGACCCCAGCGCGCCGCCGAAAATCGACGCCGCATGTCCGGCATGCCGCAAAGGTGCCGCGCAGGCATGTCCGGATGCTTTTCGCAGACAACCCTATGTGCATACATAAATCGGTGCAGCTTAGGCGTTTTTGCGAAGATACACGCGTGTTGACGCCATATTGTATACATCCTAACCTTTCACCGCCGAGGCTGTCTTGCCCGACTCGGCACAAGGGGGGGACATGGGCGAAGCAGACCGTATGTCATTGGTCGACAAGGCCATCATCGCCTTGCGCAGCCTGATCATGTCGGGCGCCGTTGCGCCCGGAACCCGCTTGGCCGAAGTGGCGCTGTCCGAGCGCCTGGGCATCTCGCGCACGCCGATCCGGCAGGCGATGGATCGCCTGACATCAGAAGGGCTTCTGGAACGCATCGAGACCGGCGGCTGCCGCGTGGCCAGTTTCAGCATCACCGACATCATGGACGCGATCGAGATCCGGGGCGTGATCGAAGGCACCGCCGCGCGACTGGCTGCCGAACGCGGCGCAGATGCGGCCGATCTGCGGGTATGTGATGAGCTTCTGGGGCGCATCGACATCGCCCTTGGGCAGTCTGAGGGGATCGATTTCGACGCCTATGTCGCCCTCAACGCGCAATTCCACCACAAGCTGGCCCAGCTGGCGCAAAGCCCCGTCATTTCACGCGAAGTCGAGCGGGTGATGCGCCTGCCGCTGGCCTCGCCTTCGGCGTTCTTGCAAGAACAAGCGCTGATCCACGACTTTCAGACATCGCTGTTGCGCGCTCAGTCGCAGCACAAGGCGATTGTGGCCGCAATCCGCAACCGCGAAGGCGCCCGCGCCGAGGCGCTGGGGCGCGAACACGCCCGGCTGGCCCGCGAAAACCTCGAACATGTGATGAACGCCGACCGTCATCTGGCCTCGCGGCTGCCCGGTCTGTCGCTTGTCGCGTCCAGATAGCTTGACAACAGGAGAACACAGATGCCCAGCCTGAATGATGTGATGGCCAAGGCCAAGAACCCGGTGCAGATGCTGCGCAATTCGACCATCGGGATGTATGTCTATCCGGTGGTGGCCCCGGAATTTCAGAACTGGCGCAACGAACAGGCCGCCTGGCGCGACACGGCGGTTCTGTTCGATCAATCCCACCACATGGACGAGGTCATCGTCGAAGGCCCCCAGGCCGAGGCATTCCTTGCCCATCATGGCATCAACGCCTTCAACAATTTCGACCTGAACCGCGCCAAGCATTATGTGCCGGTCACGCCCAATGGCCATGTGATCGGCGATCACATCATCTTTCGCGAGCGCGCCGACAAGTTCATTCTCGTGGGCCGCGCGCCAACCTCGAACTGGCTGATGTTCTGCGCGGCCTACGGCAACTGGAACGTGCGCCTGCGCTATGATCCCCGCAGCCCGTCACGCCCCGAGGGCGAGCGCGTCTTGCGCGAACATTATCGCTATCAGATCCAGGGCCCCGATGCGCCCAAGATCTTTGAACAGATGAACGGTGGCCCGATCCCGGACATCAAGTTCTTCCATGTCGACTGGATCAACATCGGATCGAAAAAGGTTCAGGCGCTGCGCCATGGCATGTCGGGCGCGCCCGGTCTGGAAATCTGGGGTCCCTACAAGGACAAGGATTATATCCATTCCACGATCTTGCAGGCCGCGCGCGATGCGGGTGTGCAGCTGGTGCAATGCGGCAGCCGCGCCTATTCGACCAACACGCTGGAATCGGGCTGGATCCCCTCGCCCTTGCCCGGCATCTACACGGGCGATGGCATGCTCAAGGACTACCGCGACTGGCTGGGGGCCGACAGCTACGAGGCCGCAGGCGCCATCGGCGGCAGCTTCGTGTCCGACACTATCGAGGATTACTACGTCAACCCCTTCGAGCTGGGCTATGGCTTTTACATCGGCTGGAAAAAGGACGACTTCATCGGCAAGGCCGCACTGGCCCGGCTCAAGGATGCGCCCACCAACCGCAAGAAGGTGACCTTTGAATGGAACCCCGAGGATGTGCTCAAGGTCATCGCCTCGGCCTTCGAGGAAGGCACGCCCTACAAGTGGATCGATTTCCCGCAGCCCAACTATGCCTCCTCCAGCGCTGACATGGTGATGCGCGATGGCAAGATGGTCGGCATGTCGATGTTCAACGGTTACAGCTACAATGAACGCCGCGTTCTGTCCTTGGGTGTGGTGCATCAGGATGTGCAGGAAGACGAGATCCTGACGCTCAAATGGGGCGAGCCGGAGACCACCGCCAAGACATCGACCGAAAAACACCGCCAGACCGAGATCCGCGTGCGCGTGGCCCCCACGCCCTATGCACGCGAAGTGCGCGAAGGCTACGCCGTCGACAGCTGGCGGGCAAAATCATCCTGACGTGACAAGGCCCCCCCCCGGGCAGAGCCCGGGGGGGGGGGGTATCACGCGGCAAGGGACGCCGCCCCAGAAAGGAAAGATCATGGCCGTCTTGCCCGTCCACCCAGCCCATGGCCGCGATCCCGAGGGCGTGACGCTTGCAGCGACCGCTGGCGGGCCGATGACGCCGATGTTGCAAAACGCGGCATTTGGGGCAAGTGTTGCCCATGCTGATCTGGCTGCGCACACAGCCCAACCGGAGCGCCGCAGATGAAACAGGCCGAAAACATCATCGCCCAAAGCAGCGCCCCGCCGTTCTTTCGCGTGGCCAACCCCGAAGAGGTGGGCCTGTCCCCTGCCCCTTTGCGCCATGGTGATGCGGTGCGCACATGGGTCAACACGCTGGCCGGTTTCCAGAAAGAGGCGCTGGTGCTGTCCACGCGCACGGGTGCCATGTGGCGGCTTGTGTCGGATGAGGGCGCCTATCTCAATGGCCATGACGCGGCCCCCTGCCCGTTGTCGTTTTTGACCGTCGGCATGATTTCGAGCTACATGAACGAGATCATGGCGCTGGCCGCGCGCGATGGCGTCACGCTGCGGCATCTGCGGCTTGTTCAGAACAATCACTACACGATGAAGGGCTCGATGATGAAGCGCACGATGACGGGCGGCGCGCTGCCCGTCGAGCTGGAGGTCGAGATCGATTGCGACCTGCCTGACGGTGCCTTGTCTGAGATGCTGGCCAATGCCGTGCATGCGTCACCGCTCAACGGGTTGATGCGCGGGGTGCTGCCCAGCCTGTTCACGCTCAGCCGCAATGGCACCCAGATCGCCCCGGGCGCGGCCCGTGCCCTGGATGGCGCGGTCGTGGGCGGGCCCACGGGGGCCGCCCCCATTGCCGCACCAAGCGATGTGACCTTGATCGAACGGCTTGGCCTATCGCCGCACAAACCGGTGGCCAAGGGCACGACGGGGGCAGCCACCAGCCTGACCGACGAACAAGACCGCACGCTCAACCCCGCCGCCATCTGCACGCTGCGCGAGGATGGCATCAAGGAAATCGAACAGCATCTCTATAGCCCGCATGGCTCGATCTTTCGCTATCTCAGCGAAGAGGCGCCACCCCATGGCATGGGCCGTGCCCCCGATGCGGTCAGCTATATCTCGGCGGGGATCGCCTTTTGCTTCATGACGCAATTCGGGCGCATGGCCTCGATGGAGCGGTTGGACCTTTCGCATTACGCGGTGGTGCAAGATACGCATTTCTCGCTGGGGGGCGCATCGGGCGGGACCGGCCGCGCGGGCACGGCCGATCCGGTGGAAACGCATGTGCATCTGACAACGACCGAAGGCGACGATGTGGCACGCGACATGCTCGATGTGTCCGAACGGACCTGTTTTCTGCACGCCTTTTGTCGGACCGATCTGAAGACACGGCTGAAAGTGACGCGTCCTTGATCGGGGCACGCGGCCAGGCCACACAGGAAAACCCCATGGGCTGGGGGCTTGCTTGACGGAAACAGATACCCCGTTAGCCAGAACATAGCCTGACGCTTCGGAACAGGGACCGGGGCATTGAACACCAAAGGGAGGATGACATGCACTATTCCAGATCCATCAAGGCCGCGATCGCGTCGACCGTTTTTGGCGCGGTCACCACGGTTGGCATGACCGCCGCCATGGCCCAGACCGAGCTTCGCCTGCACACCTTTGTGCCGCCGGGCCACATCATCTACACCACGATCCTCGAGCCCTTGGCCGAACAGATCGCGGCAGAATCGAACGGCACGCTCACGCTGACGCTTTACCCCGCGATGCAACTGGGTGGGGGTGCGCCCGAATTGATCCGTCAAGCCGTCGAAGGCACCGTGGACATGGCCTTCAGCTTGCCCGGCTATACCTCGGCGCAATTCCCGCGCACCCAGATGATCGAATTGCCCAGCCTGCGCGCGGAGGGCATGGCCACGACCGAGCTGATGTGGGACCTGCTGGAAGGCGGCTATCTTGACCCGGAATTCGACGGGCTGAAGGTGCTGGCGCTTTGGGCGGCCGATGATGCGGGGCTTTACACCCGCGACAAGCCGATCCGTTCGCTCGACGATGTGGCGGGCCTGCTCTTGCGTTCGCCCTCGGCTGCACAGGCCGGCCAGATCGAGCGCATGGGCGGCACGCCCGTGGCCATGCCCATCCCCGAGCTTTACCCACAACTCGAACGCGGCGTGATCGATGGCGCATTGGTGCCCTTTACCACCATCCTCGATTTCCGGATGCATGAGGTTGCCAATTATTTCACCATCACCGGCCCGCTGTTTGGCCGGTCGCAATTCACCGTGGTGATGAACGAGGCCAGCTACAACAATCTTTCGGCCGAGCATCAGGCAATCATCGACCGTCTGACCGGCGAAGAGCTGAGCCGCAAGGCAACACAGGCCTATCTGGATCGGGCGGCCGAAGCGACGGATTTCGTGCGCAACGCACCCGGCAAGGAAGTGATCGAGTTCTCCGCCGAGGAACAGGCCCGCATCCGCGAGGTTCTGGCACCGATCTATGCGGAATGGGTCGCGGCCATGTCGGCGCAGGGCATCGATGGCGCAGCAATGCTGGCTGTTGCCGGCATCACCGTCAATTGAGTGATGCTGGACGCGTTTGAACGCGGCTTCGAACGGGGTCTCAGGCTGCTGGCTTATGCCGGCGGCCTGGTCCTTGCGGGGCTAGTGTTGCTGGTGATCTATGAAATCACCATGCGCTATTTTTTCGGTCGTCCCTTGCGGGGCGGCTATGAAATCACGGAACTGGCCATGTCGGTGATCGTGGCCTGTGGCTTGCCCTATACCGCCATCAAGCGTGGCCATGTGACGGTCGATATCTTGTCGGGGCTGTTTGATCGGCCGGCCTTTCGCGGGCTCAACTTTGTGATCCATGCGCTGGGGGCTGGCCTGTTGGCGCTGCTGTGTTGGAAAAGCGTCGAATACGCAGTGCGCAGCCATGCACAGGGCGATGTGTCCAACATGATGCAGATCCCGAAATCGCCCTTTCAATTCGCGGTGGCGATCTCGGCGGGGTTGTTCGCAGTGGTTTTGCTGCTCGAGGCGCTCCGGGTGATCTATCCCAAGCAAACCATCAAAAAGGCCAGCACATGACACCGACACTTGCCGGGATTGCAGGCTTTGCTGCATTGTTCGCGCTGCTTGCGCTGCGCATGCCCATCGGTCTGTCGATGATGCTGGTGGGCGCGGTGGGCATTGCGGTGCTCAATTCCACCACCGCTGCGCTCAACATTCTTGGGTCTTTCGCGTTTTCCTATTCCGCCGTCTTCACGCTGAGTGTGATCCCGCTGTTCGTGCTGATGGGGGCATTTGCCAATGTCTCGGGCATGGGGTCAGACATGTATCGCGCCGCCCATGCCTTTGTGGGGCATCTGCGCGGCGGGCTTGCGGCGGCGACCATTCTGGCGTGTGCGGGGTTTGCGGCGCTGTCGGGGTCATCCATCGCCTCGGCGGCCACCATGGGCAAGGTCGCCCTGCCCGAAATGGAACGCTATCGCTACAGCCCGCGCCTTGCCACCGGATCGATTGCGGCGGGCGGCACGCTGGGCATCTTGATCCCGCCCTCGACGGTGCTGATCGTCTATGCGCTTCTGACCGAGCAATCGGTGGGGCGGCTGTTTCTGGCGGGCGTCTTGCCGGGGCTGTTGCTGACGGCCTTGTTCGTGGCCACCGTGCTGATCGTGGCCATCTTGAACCCCGATGCCGGACCCAGCGGCGCGCGTGTGCCGATGGGCCAGCGGTTCAAGACCTTGCTGAATTCCGGCGCGCTGATCTTTGTGGTGGTCATCGTTCTGGGCGGTATCTATGCGGGCATCTTTACCGTGACCGAAGCCGCCGCCGTGGGCGCGTTCCTGACCTTCCTGCACGCGCTGTGGTCGCGCAAGATGACCATCGCCAAGTTTCTCGAGGCCATTCTCGACACGATCAAGACCACCTCGATGGTGTTCTTCATCCTGATCGGGGCGCATTTCTTTGCGCCGTTTCTGGCGCTGACACGCATCCCGGTGAACCTTGCCAATGCCATCGGTGATCTGGCGGTGCCCGCGCTGGCGATCCTGATGGTGATCATTCTGGTCTACATCATCCTTGGCACCTTCATGGAGGGCTACGCGATGATGGTGCTGACCGTGCCCATCGTGCTGCCGATCATCGTCACGCTGGGCTATGATCCGATCTGGTTCGGCATCATCATGGTTCTGGTGCTGGAAATGGGCCTGATCAGCCCGCCGGTGGGGATGAATGTCTTTGTGGTCAAGGGGGTGGCGCCGCATGTGCCGCTGGGCCAGATCTATATCGGCATCTTGCCCTTCTGGCTGGCGATGGGGGTGTGTGTGGCGCT
>NZ_CALAHQ010000076.1 GCF_937892565.1 uncultured Roseicyclus sp.
GTGGACCAGAAGCGCATCCAGCACTTGCAGTTGCTCACCTTCGTCCAACCGCTGAAAGGGTTTGGCATCGCGCAACGCTTCCAACCCTTCCTTCGTGACCGAGAAGGCGAGTTTCAGCGGACGTTCCACGCGGATTTCGCGATACCCAAAGTCAGTCGAGGCAAAGATTTTTGATACATCGCCCCAGTCGCCATCACCATTCAGCATCTCGGCATAGATGCGAGCGATCTCGTCACACGCCTCAACCGTGATTTCGCGCCGCTTGGACCCCAGCGACTTACGCATGGATTTCCAGAACCGTTCGCCGCTGGCGTCGATCAGTTGCACCTTGCCGCGTCGCGCCACATCTTTGCGATTGGTCAGCAACCAGACATAGGTCTGAATGCCGGTGTTGTAGAAGAGGTCAGTCGGCAACGCGATGATCGCCTCGACCCAATCATTCTCTAACATCCAGCGACGGATTTCACTCTCGCCAGACCCGGCACCACCCGTGAACAGGGGCGACCCGTTCATGACGATACCGATGCGCGACCCTTGTTCGTCGTTACGCATCTTGGAAATCATGTGCTGCAAGAACAGCAACTGACCATCCGAGATACGCGGCAGACCCGCACCGAAGCGCCCGTTCTTGCCCAGCGTGTCCGCCTCGTCCTTGATCGGGTCGGCGTATTTCTTCCAGTCCACCCCATAAGGGGGGTTCGACAGCATGTAATGGAAGCGTTTGCCCCGGTGGGCGTCTTGGGTCAGCGTGTTGCCGAAGGCGATGTTCTCGGGGTTATGCCCCGTCACCAGCATGTCGGATTTGCGGATCGCAAAGGACTCGGGGTTCAGTTCCTGACCGAAGAGTTCGACACGAATGCGCGGGTTCAGCGCCTTCATCTCCATCTCGGCGATGGACAGCATACCGCCAGTTCCCGCCGCAGGGTCATAGACCTGACGAATGACGCCAGTGCCCGTCAAACCATCTTTGTCGTTGATCAACAGCAGGGACACGATCAGACGGATCACCTCGCGCGGGGTGTAGTGTTCACCCGCAGTTTCGTTCGAGATTTCCGAGAAACGGCGGATCAGTTCCTCGAACAAATACCCCATCTCAAGATTCGAGATCGCATCAGGATGCAGGTCGATCTGACTGAACTGGTCGAAGACGCGGAAGAGCAACCCGGCGTCGTTGAGGCGTTTCAACTGATCGGTGAACAAGAACTTGTCGAGGAAGATGTCGCGTACATTGGGCGAAAACTTGGTGATGTAGTCGATGAGGTTTTTGTGGATGTCCTTCGGGTCCTGCCCCTTGAGCGACGCAAAGGTGAACCGCGACAGGTTGTAAAGGCGCATGTTCTGACCAACGACGCCCGCAAGCAGGGTGTCCCGCGCCTCATCATCCATGTCTTCGGGTAATGATGACGCCATGTCGAGGACAGCGGGTTTGGACGCTTCAAGGATGCAGTCGAGACGACGCAGCACCACGAAGGGCAGGATCACCTTGCCATACTCGGATTACTTGAAGTCGCCACGCAGGGTCTCAGCGATGGACCAAACAAATGCACTCAGGTTCTTGATATCGCTGCTCATCCAACCCTGCCTAATTCCAGAAATTACGCCCACTTTGAGCAAGTTGGCAGCAGCGGTCAACGAAAGAGGGCAGGATTTTCCGTCATTTCGGGTCCGAAACGGTCCCTGCCCCGCATCGAGAGCAGCAGATCGAACCGAGTCCCGCACGGCGCTCTCGTGACACGAAGCAGTTTATAACTGTTTACAACTTTTTGTTCGACAAAATCCGACTATCAATTTTCATCTAACTTACTGATTTTATTTGATTTTTTGGTGCCCCCAGAGAGACTCGAACTCCCGACCCTCTGATTACAAATCAGATGCTCTACCAGCTGAGCTATAAGGGCGACGCGTGCGTCATACGCCATGCTTGCGCGGGGTGCAAGCGGGGCGCGCGGTCTGTCCGGAAGCGCCGTTATGGCGGTCCGTCGTGGGGCCGCTGTGTATCGCCGTGGTCACATGGCATTCGTACTTGGCGGGCTGCATACCGAAGAATGGCCTCAGGTTTGCACCCGGCCGATGGCGATCCGCGATCAGCACCGGGCGGGGTCGACCAAACACCTGATGGGCTGATGGTTTTTGATCTCTGCCTCAGCGCATGCCAAGCGCTTCCTTGTAGATCTCCAGCATTGCTTCCTCTTCGGCGATGTCGTCAGGCTCGCGCTTGCGCAGTGCGATTACCTTGCGGATCACCTTGGTGTCGTAGCCGCGCGATTTCGCTTCGGCCATGACCTCCTTTTGCTGATCGGCTATGTCCTTTTTTTCGGCATCCAGCCGCTCGATACGCTCGATGAACTGGCGCAGCTCTTCGGCGGTAACCCGGTAGGTGTCGGGGCGGTCGGCAGTTTCGGTCTGGGTCTCGTCCATCGGAAGTCTCGCAAGGCTGAGGGGCAAATCAGGCACAGCGTCTAGCGCCCCGACCGACCCGCCACAACCCTTGCCAGCGCCAGGATGCTGGCTTAGGTCAGATGCCTGATGGTACGGAAAGGATCTTGCGCATGGCAGCCCTAGTCTATGTCGGAACCGGCTTGGCGCTGATCGGCATGCTGACGTTGGGATATTGCATCTGGGCTGCCGTGTCCGCCAAGCGTTCGGGCCTTGCGGATGCGGAGCTGCGCTCAAGCCTGCAACGCATCGTGACGATCAACATGGGGGCGCTGCTGGTTTCGGTGCTGGGGCTGATCTCGGTGGTCATGGGCATCTTCCTTGGCTGACCACCGCCCCAGCACCACCGACAGAGCTTTCGCATGAGCGCGATTGACGATCTTCCCCCCCTGCGCTCGGTCATTGCCAGCCATGGGCTGACGGCGAAAAAGGCCTTGGGGCAGAATTTCCTGCTCGATCTGAACCTGACCGCCAAGATCGCGCGCGCGGCGGGCGATCTGTCTGGCTGCGACGTGCTGGAAGTGGGCCCCGGCCCCGGCGGCCTGACGCGCGGATTGCTGGCCGAAGGCGCGCGCCGCGTCGTGGCCATCGAGAAAGACGCGCGCTGCCTGCCCGCCCTTGATGAGATTGCGGCCGCCTATCCCGGCCGGCTCAAGGTGATCAATGCCGATGCGCTGACGCTCGACTGGGCCGCACATCTTGGCGCGCCCGTCAAGATCGTGTCAAACCTGCCCTATAATGTCGGCACCGAGCTGTTGGTGCGGTGGCTCACACCGCCCGCATGGCCGCCGCTGTGGCAATCCCTGACGCTGATGTTTCAGCGCGAAGTGGCAGATCGGATCGTCGCTGTCCCCGGCTCAAAGGCCTATGGCCGGCTGGCCATCCTTGTGCAATGGCGCACCACAGCGCGCATTGCGCTGAGCTTGCCGCCCGAGGCATTCACCCCGCCACCCAAGGTCCATTCCGCCGTCGTGCATTTTCAGGCGCTGGCAGAACCACGCTTTCCCGCCGATCCGGCCGTGCTGGAACGCGTGGTGGCCAAGGCGTTCAATCAGCGCCGCAAGATGCTGCGCGCTGCCCTCAAGGGGCTGACGCCCGATATCGAGGATCGCATCCGTGCCGCGGGTCTTTCGCCAACGGAACGCGCCGAACAGGTCTCGATCGAGGGGTTTTGTGCGCTCGCCCGCGCGGTGGCGGGCTAAGCTTGCGTCATTCTACGGCTTCTTGCGGATTGCCGCCCGATGTCTCGTCAGAACCCGACGTCTGTGTGCCTTCACCGGGCTTTTTGGGACGCCGCGACCGGCTGCGCTTGGGCTTGGGGGCGCCTTCGGGTGTTTCGACAAGACCGGCTGGCGCATCGGGTTCGACATCGATGACCGAGCCGAAAGCCCCAGCCGCATCCGGTGTGCGTGCCGCTTCGGGCTCCACACGGGGCTGACGCGGGGTCGGCGGCTGGAAATGATGCTGGAAATGCGGCTGCGCCGAGGGTTGCGCGTATGGTTGCGCCTGTGGCGGCATCTGGTCGCCATAGCCGTAGCCATCGGTGCGATCATCCCCGTCACGGGCCGATCCGCCCTGCATCTGCGGATTGCGCGCGTCTTGCTCGCGCATGGCCTCGGCCAGAAGCCGCAGATAATGCTCGGCGTGCTGTTGGAAATTCTCGGCCGCAACCCGATCATTGCTCAACTGCGCATCACGCGCGAGTTGATTGTACTTGTCGATGATCTGCTGCGGGGTGCCGCGCACCTTGCCCTCGGGCCCGGATGAGTCGAACACGCGGTTGACGACATTGCCGACCGAGCGATTGCGGTTCCCCTTGGACCGCGAGCGGTTCTTCGATGATCTCATGTGCTGTTTACGGTTCCAGTTGTCCTGGGTGGGAAGCGGTCCGGGCCCAAGGGCCGGAAACGCTCGTCACCCGCACCGGCGCTTTGCGCGTGACGGCACGGAATGTGAGGTAGAGCAGCGGTGGAAGGTAAATCGGCCAATCCATTCGCACCGTCGAATAACCATGTGGCGCGGGCTCTGACAAGACCCAACTGCACGAATTTCGGGCCCCAAGCCCCGGATTTCGCCGATTGGCCCGGAATTTGGCCCATTGCGCCATTTCAGCCACCCATCCGGCCTGACGGCTTGCGGCCGGATACGACGCGGTCCTTGCCATTGATGTCGGCATGCAGCACCACATCGTCAAGCCCGGCCGCCCGAAACAACCCGGCCACGGCGGGCCCCTGCGCCTCACCGATCTCCACCAGACAGCGCCCCCCGGGGCACAAAAAGGCGGTGATCGGGGCCAGGATCGCGCGATAGGCCGACAGCCCATCCCCCCCCGGTGTCAGTGCGCCGCGCGGCTCCCACAGGGTGATCTCGGGGGCAAGCCCGACATAGTCGGCCTGGCTCACATAGGGCGGGTTTGACACCACCAGATCAAAGCTCCCGTCAAGGCCCGCCCACCAATCGGCCTGCACAAAGGCCAAGCGCCCCGCAACGCCATGGCGCTGCGCATTGTCGGCCGCCACCGCCAGCGCATCGGCGGAGATGTCGCTGGCCAGCCCCCGCGCCTCTGGCCGTTCGGCCAGCAGCGTCACCGCGATGGCCCCGCTTCCCGTTCCCAGATCGATCAGCCGCGCAAAAGGTTCGGCCAAGGCCAGTTCCACCAGCGTCTCGGTATCCGGGCGCGGCACCAGGGTCGCGCGCGTCACCCGAAAGCTGCGCCCAAAAAAGCCCCATTCCCCGAAGATCTGCGCCAGGGGTTCGCGCGCAAGCCGCCGCAGCACCATTGCATCGGCAGCGGCCCGGGCCGGCGCGGGCAGTGTCGTGCCCCCGGCCACCCCAAGCTGCGCGGAAGACCAGCCTGTCGCCTTTCTCAAGATCAGACGCAATTCCCGCGCCGCTACGGCGGGCCCGATCACGGGCGCCAGCCGCAGCGCCGCATCCGAGAGCCAACCATTCACCGTCATCGCATCGCCCCTGCCATCATCTTTCCCGAAATACGCATGGCCCGCCACGCCCCCGGGCGAAAGGCCGGCAGCACTGCCTGACCTCAGCCTTCCATCTCGGCCAGAAGCCGCGATTGCGCATCGGCGGTCAGCGCGTCGATCACCTCATCGAGATCGCCATTCATCACCGCATCAAGCTTGTAGAGCGTCAGGTTGATCCGATGGTCGGTCATGCGGCCTTGCGGGAAGTTATAGGTGCGGATCCGTTCGGATCGATCACCCGTGCCAACCTGCGCGCGCCGGTCTGCGGCCATCGCTTCGGCGGCGCGGCGGCGCTCTTGATCATAAAGCCGTGCACGCAGCACCTGCATCGCGATCTCGCGGTTGCGATGCTGCGATTTCTCGGAACTGGTGACCACGATGCCGCTGGGCAGATGGGTGATGCGCACTGCCGAATCCGTGGTGTTCACATGCTGCCCGCCCGCGCCCGAAGATCGCATCGTGTCGATGCGGATATCGGTCGCGGGAATGTCGATTTCGACCGCGTCGGCCTCGGGCAGGACGGCGACAGTGGCCGCCGACGTATGAATGCGCCCGCCCGATTCCGTTTCCGGCACACGCTGCACCCGATGCACACCGGATTCGTATTTCAGCCGCGCGAATACTCCCTCGCCTTCGATGCGCGCGGTCACCTCGCGGATGCCGCCCAATTCGGTCTGCTGCAGATCGACGATGTCCACCTGCCAGCCCTTGGTCTCGGCGTGGCGCAGATACATCCGCAACAGATCGCCCGCAAACAGCGCCGCCTCATCCCCGCCGGTGCCGGGGCGGATCTCGATCATCGCGGGCCGCGCATCGGCGGCATCTTTTGGCAAAAGCGCCAGTTGCAATGCCTTTTCCGCCACGGGCAGCCCCGCGCGCAGACGCGGCAGTTCCTCTTCGGCCAGACCACGCATCTCGGGATCGCTCAGCATCGCTTCGGCCTCGGCGATGTCGGCCAGCAGGCGGCGCCATGCGTCGATCTGGATGACCACGGGCTTGAGATCGGCATATTCCCGACTGATGCGCGCAATTTCCGAGGCCTCGGGGCCCGCGTTCAATCGCGCCTCGAGATACTCGAAGCGTTCGGTGATCTGGATCAGGCGGTCCTGTGGCAACATGGCCGCGATGTGACCGCGCAACGCCGTGGGGTCAAGGGCCCGTCTGCGCGCGCATGGCGGCGATCCAGCGGTCCATGCGGGCCGTGTTCACACCCATGTCGGAATATCCAAAGCGCGCGCGCGAAAACATCTCGATCCGGGTGCCGTCCCCGACCGGCACCAGCCGCACCGAAATCGCATCGGGAAAGCCCATCACCGCCGAGCGCACCACATAGGTCACATGACCCGACGCCGGATCGCCCGCGATGATGACAGCCCCCTCGGACGCTGCCACATCCGCAAGCATGGCCGCGGCCACCTCGGGGCTGGCCTCAAGAACGGGGGCGCGCGCGCCCACCCGCAGATCATGGTTCGGGCGGCCGGGCGGCGTTATGTCGGCGGGCTCCACATGCCATGTGTCGGCCGGCATCGGCACCACGCGAAACCATACCGCGGCTGCCAGAACAACCGCCAGACCCACAGCAAACAAGATCAATCCCACGCGCATGGCACCACCTTCACCCTGCGCCGCCGCGCGTCAAGAGGGCATCCCGCGCCGCCTGCGCGATGATCCGTTCTTCATCGGTGGCCATCACAAGGATCGGCACCGCCCCCTTGTGGATCACGGCGGCATGCGCCGCATTGGCAGGGCCATCCACCTCCAGCCCGATGAAGGCCAGCGGTTCCAATGCGCTGGCACGGATCGGCGCGGCGTTTTCGCCGATCCCGCCGGTAAAGACCAGCGCATCGATGCCACCCAGCACAGCCGCCATCGCGCCGATCTCGCGGGTCAGGCGGGCGGTGAAATAGGCGATGGCATCGGCCGCCTCGGGCGCATCGGAGGCCAGCAACACCCGCATGTCATGGCTGATCCCCGACAGGCCCTTGAGCCCGCTTTCCTCATAGAAAAGCCGCGTCAGCGCCGCAGCATCCATCCCCTGCCCCAAAAGATACAGCACCACACCGGGATCGAGCTGGCCCACCCGCGTGCCCATCGGCAACCCGTCGAGCGCCGAAAACCCCATGCTCGAGGCCACCGACCGCCCGCCCGCCATCGCACAAAGCGACGCCCCGTTGCCCAGATGCGCCACGATCACCCGGCCTTGGGCCAGATCGGGATGCGCAACAGCCAATTGTCCGGCGATCGAGGCATAGCTCAAGCCATGAAAGCCGTAGCGCCGGATGCCTTGCGCGTAATAGCGGCGGGGCAACGCATACATATCCTGAACGCGGTCATGGCCCCGATGAAAGGCCGTGTCAAAGGCCCCCACTTGAAGCGCCGTGGGAAAGGCTTTGCGCGTGGCGTGCACCCCGGCCAGGTTGTGGGGCTGGTGCAGCGGGGCCAGTGGCGCCAGCGCCGCAAGCTCGGCCATCACCGCGTCGTTCAGCACGCGCGGCCCGTCGATCCCGGCACCTCCATGCACGATCCGATGGCCAACCGCCGCGATCTGACGGCCATCGCTCAGGGCCTGCAGCGCCGCGATGATCTGAACAAACCCGCCCGCGTGATCGACAGCCCCGATGGCATGGCCCCTGCGCTGGCCCGCGGCAGCGATCAACACATGGGCGTTGGGCCCGATTGCGTCGATTTGGGCGCTGGCCAATTCGGCCAGGGTGGGCGCGGCCGCATAGAGCGCGCATTTGATCGAGCTTGAGCCCGCATTCACCGTCAAGATCAGCGGCATCTGATGCTGTCCGCCCAGATGGCGGCCACCGCGCAGGACGCAAGCCGCGCGCTGTCGCTGTCGGCGCGACTGGTCAAGATCACCGGCACCTGCGCCCCCATCACCACCCCCGCCGCTTCGGCATGGGCCAGAAAGGTCAGTTCCTTGGCGATCATGTTGCCCGCCTCCATGTTCGGCGCGACAAGGATATCGGCCCGGCCGGCAACCAGCCCGGTCAATCCCTTGACCCGCGCGGCGCCCGGGTCGACCGCATTGTCCAGCGCCAGCGGCCCATCGACGACACCGCCCGTGATTTGCCCGCGCTCGGCCATCTTGGACAAGATCGCGGCATCCAGCGTCGATGGGATCGAGGGCGTGACCGTTTCAACCGCCGACAAAATGCCCACCTTTGGCGTCTCGATCCCCAAGGCACGGGCCAGATCGATGGCGTTTTGCACGATCGACACCTTGCAGTCCAGATCGGGGGCAATGTTGATCGCGCCGTCGGTCACAAACATCAGATGATCGAGCCCCGGCACATCCATGACAAAGACATGGCTCAGACGCCGGTTGGTGCGCAGCCCGCCATCCTTTTGCAAGATCGCATGCAGCATCTGATCGGTGTGCAGATGCCCCTTCATCAAGGCCCGCCCGCGCCCGTCGTGGATCATGGCGACCGCTCGCAGCGCGGCGGCGCGGTGATCGGGCACGGCCACGATCTCGATCCCGGCAATGTCGGCGCCGGCTTGGGCTGCGGCGGCGGCGATCTTGTCGGGCGCGCCCACAAAGATCGGCGCGATCAGGCTGTGATCGCGCGCCCGCACCGCCCCCAACACCGCATCGGGGCTTTCCGGACAGATCACGATCGTGGGCAGCGCCGGCAAAGGCTCGGCGCGGGCCAAAAGTGCATCGAAGTGCAGATGCGATTGCACGATCAGGCCCGGCACCACGATATTGTCGAACTGGCGCCGCGCATCGGGGGCGCGCACGACCACCTCACCCTCCGCGACCAGCCCGCCCGGTCCCTCGACCGATGCCGCAAGCTGCACGGCGCGCTCGCCCAGCTTTTGGGCGACCCGCACCCGCACCCACAACGTATCGCCAGCCTGCGCGCGCCCCACAAAGCGCAAGGACTGGCTCAGATACAACGACCCCGGCCCTGGCAACTGGTTGCCCACCACCCCCGAGATCAGCGCCGCCACCCATGCCGCTGGCGCCACCGCCTCGGGCAGGCCATCACCATCGCCATCCTCTGCGGGCAGATGCATGGGATTGAGATTGCCGCTGCAATGGGCAAAGACCAGAAAATCCTCGGCCCGGCACAGCCGCGACACCTGTGCCTCCTGTCCGATCGTCAGGGCGTCATAGGGCGTGCTGATCAGGCGGGTCATGGTGGCTCCGGTGCGGATGTTCTTGCGAGACCCAAGCCTAGGGCCCTGGTGGCGGCCAAGCCTTGACATACATCATGCCCCCAAGGCCGCCGGCCCCTGTGCGTGCAATCCATTCCCCTTTACTTTCGACAGCAAACAGCGCATGATCCCTTCGCTGTCTCTACTCTATCGACCCCTGTCTTTCGCCCCATCGGCAAGGCTTGTGCTCTCGATCTTGCATGGGTGACGCCGGGCTGCCGCATGGTGCGGGCAGCGTGAAACTGACAGGAGACACGGATATGGCCACTGGCACCGTGAAATGGTTCAACACCACCAAGGGCTACGGCTTCATTGCCCCCGATGGCGGTTCCAAGGATGTTTTCGTTCACATCTCGGGCGTCGAGCGTTCGGGCCTGACCGGCTTGGCCGACAACCAGAAGGTCAAGTTCGACCTCGAAAAAGGCCGTGATGGCCGCGAAAGCGCTGTGAACATCGAGCTGATGTAATCACGCAACCCTTCGGGTTTCGGGACAGGGCGCGCCAAGGGTTGCGCCCTTTTTCGTTGCTCGGATCAGAGCCGTCACAAGCTCCAGCCATGCACATGCACGTCGCGCCCCGAATGCGCCCTGAGGATCGTGACCGCCATATCCTCATGCGTCTTGTCGCGCAGACGCACCCATAGCAACAGCCCGCCATGGTCGATCTGGGTGGCGTAATACGCCTGATGCGGTTTGGCCGCGCGGCGCGCAAGCAAGACACCCAGCACCGACGCCGGCACCCCCCCGATCGCCACCGCCGCGATCGATGCGGCCAGCGTGCTGGCCGGGCCCACAATCGCCGCCAACGCGATCATCGAGCCCACATAGAAAAAGCCGCCCGCAATGCTGCCTTCCAGCGCGCCGATGGCATCCTCGGATACAAAGGCCGCACGCGGTGCGTTTGGGTCATCGGCCAGATCATCGGCCCGCCAATAGGCGCGGCCCAACTTTTCCTCCAGCACGTCGTGGCGTGCCAAAAGGCTGATGTCATGGCGGCTGAAGCCACGGGTGCGCAAGTCGTAGAATGCCGCCTGCAGGTCCTCCACCCGGTCGAACACCGCCACCGCCTCGGGCAGATCGATCACCGTGATGGGCCTTGACGGGTCTGGGGTATCGGTCATCGGGGCCTCCTGTCGCGCCATGTCCAACATGGCTTGCGCCATAAGGGCCAAACCGCGCGCATGTGTTGATGCCCCGCAAGACCCGACCAAACAAAACCCCACCCTTGAGGCAGATCAACGCGGCCACACCGCCGCCATGCCACAAGGCCAACCATCATGAGCCCGCCCCCACAGATCGTCTTTCGCACCGAAGGCCTGACCAAGGTCTATGTGACGGGTGGCATCAGGCTGCATGCCCTGGCTGGCATTGATCTGGCGCTCTATCGTGGCGAGATCGCCGTATTGCTCGGCCCGTCTGGATCAGGAAAATCAACACTTCTCAATATTCTGGGCGGTCTTGATCATGCCACATCGGGCCATGTCTGGTTTCGCGATCTTGAGCTGACGGGGTTGGGCGACCGGGCCTTGACGCGCTACCGGCGCGACCATGTGGGATTTGTCTTTCAGTTCTACAATCTTGTCGCCTCGCTGTCGGCACGCGAAAATGTGCAGCTTGTCACGGATGTGGCCCGCGACCCGATGGATGCCGCCGAGGCGCTGGACCGTGTCGGGCTTGGTGCCCGGCGCGATCATTTTCCCTCGGAATTGTCGGGGGGCGAACAGCAACGTGTGGCCATTGCACGCGCCATCGCCAAACGGCCCGAAGTGCTGCTGTGCGATGAGCCAACCGGCGCCCTTGACAGCAAGACCGGCGTGGCCGTGCTCGAGGTTCTGGCCGAGATCAACGCAAGCCTTGGGACCACCACCGTTGTCATCACCCACAATGCCGCCATCCGGGCCATGGCCCATCGCGTCATCCGCTTTGCCGATGGCAAGATCGCGGATGTGGCGGTGAACGACACGCGCCTGTCGCCGCAAGACATCAGCTGGTGACGGGCCATGGATGCGCTGGACATCAAGCTTTTGCGCGATTTCCGCAAGCTCGCGCTTCAGGGCCTGGCAATCGCGGTGGTCCTGGCCTGCGGGGTGGCGATCTTGCTCACCGCCTTTGGCATGCACCGCGCGCTGATCGACACCCGCAGCGCCTATTACGAACGCAACCGCTTTGCCGATATCTTTGTCGAAACCCGCCGTGCGCCCTTGCGGCTGTTGGACGACATTCGTGCCATCGCGGGCGTCATCGCCGCAGAGCCCCGGGTTCAAGGCATGGCGGTTCTCGATCTGCCCGACCGGGTCGATCTTGCGATGGGACAGCTTTTGTCCTGGCCCTCGGGCAATGATCCGCTGCTCAATGAGCCGATCCTGCGCCGGGGCCTGCCGCCCGAGCGCGCAGGCGAGGTGATGGTTTCGGATGCCTTCGCGCGCGCCAATGACTTTGACATCGGTGATGGCTTTTTTGCCAATATCAATGGCCAGCGTCGCGCGCTGATCATCACCGGCACGGCCGTCAGCCCGGAATTCATCTACACCATCGGCCCGGGCGCGCTGATGCCCGACAATGCGGGTTTCGGCATCTTGTGGCTGCCCGAGGCGGAAATGGCCGCCGCCTTTGACATGAGCGGGGCCTTTAATCATCTGTCGCTCAGCCTGTCGCGCGGCACACAGCCCGAAGATGTCACGGCCCGGCTTGATGCGCTGCTCGATCCCTATGGCGGGCTTGGGGCCTATGGGCGCGATGGTCAGCTTTCGGACAGCTTCGTGGCAACCGAAATTGACCAGCTGCGCGCCATGGCGGTTGTCGTGCCGCCGGTGTTTTTTGTCATCTCGGCCTTTCTGGTCGGCATGGTGATGAGCCGCATCGTGTCGCTGGAGCGCGCCCAGATCGGGCTCTTGAAGGCGCTGGGCTATCCCGATGGTCGGATCGCGCTGCACTATCTGCTTCTGGCGGGGCTGATCGCGCTGCTGGGCGTGGCGCTGGGTTGGGGCGCGGGCAGCATGCTTGCGCGCGCCATGGCCGGGCAATATGCGCAGTTCTTTGATTTTCCCTATCTCATCTTCCGCGTGCCGGCATGGGTCTATGGCATGTCGGGGCTGGCGGCGCTGGCCACCACCATGGCGGGCGCGCTCAGGGCCGCACTGATGGCGGCCCGGCTGCCGCCGGCCATCGCGATGCAACCGCCCGCACCGCCGGCCTTTCGACACACCATGGCCGACCGGGTGATGGCGCATCTTGCGCTCAACCAGACCAGCATCATGATCTGGCGCAGCGTGATCCGCTGGCCTGTGCGCAGCGCGCTGACCGCCTTGGGCCTCGGGGCGGCCACGGCGGCGGTGATTGCTTCGGGTTTCATGTTCGGCGCGCTCGACCGGATCATCGACCTGGCCTTCAACCAAAGCTACCGGCAAGATGCGATGATCTTGCTGGCGGGCGAAGTGCCGGACACCGCGCTGGCCGATATCCGCCGTCTGCCCGGCGTGATACAGGCCGAGGCACAGCAATTTCACGCCGTCACCCTGCGCCATGGCCCGCGCGAAAAGCGCGTCTCGATCGAAGCGCGACCCGCAGGCGCCGATCTGAGCCGGGTGATCGGCACCGATGGTCGGGCCGTCGACCCAGCCCCGGGTGGCATCTTGCTGTCGGATCGTCTGGCGCGGCAATTGGAACTGGGCGTGGGCGACCCGGTCGAGGTCGTGTTCCACACCGGCCCGCGCGAAACCCACGACATGATCGTGGCTGGCCTTGTTGCGCAATACTTCGGCCTGGGCGCCTATGTCGAGATCGGCGAAATCGACCGCCTGTTTCGCCGCAGCGCCCGGATGAGCGTGGCCAATGTGCTGATCGACCCCGATGCGATGGGCGCGCTGCATGCCGCGTTGCAAGGCATGCCGATGTCTGCGGGGCTGATTGAAATGACCAGGAACCGCCAAAGCTTTCAGGATACGATCCGCGAGAATGTGGTGGTGGTGAACACCGTCTATGCGGTGATCGCGGTGCTGATCACGGTCGGCGTGGCCTATAATGCGGCCCGCATCCAGATGTCGGAGCGCGCGCGCGAACTGGCCAGCCTGCGTATCATGGGCTTTTCCCGGGCCGAGGTCAGCTTTGTGCTGGTGGGCGAAACCATGGTGATCGCGCTGATTGCCCAGCCCGCAGGCTGGGTGATGGGCACTGCGATCGCGCGGGCGCTGTCACGCGGCTTTACCTCGGATCTCTATGCGATCCCGCTGGTGCTGGAGCCTGCGAATTTCGCATGGGCCAGCCTTGTGGTTCTGGCCGCAAGCCTTGGATCGGTGCTGGTGGTGCGCCGCCGGATCGACCGGATGGATCTGGTCGGCGTCATGAAAACACGGGAGTAGCATGATGGGCTGGACCAAAGGGGGCATCACGCTGGCGCTGGCGGGGGCGGCGCTGTTGGGCGGGCTGGGCTACATCGCCTTGCGCGAACATCCCGTTGCGGTCGACATGGTCACCATCGGCATCGCCCCCCTCCAGGTCACAATCGACGCCGAAGGCCAGACCCGCATCCGTGACATCTATGAGGTGGCAGCCCCGATCGCCGGCACGGCCCGCCGCGCCCCCGTTGCGGTTGGCGACGCCGTGCAGGCGGGCGCGAGCGTGGTGGCCCGCGTCGAGCCCGCCATTCCCACCCTGCTAGATGCCCGCAGCCGGGCGGAGGCCGAAGCGGCCATCAGGCAGGCCGCCGCCGCCCTTGATCTGGCACGCGCCGAACTGACCCAGGCCGAAGAAGACGAAGGCTATGTCCGCCTGCAGGCCGACCGCACCCGCGCGCTGGTCGAACGCGGCGTGGCCGCGATGACCCAGATGGAAAGCATCAGCCAGCGCCTTGTGGTGGCGCAAGCCGCCGTCGCCGCATCGCGCGCGCGCGCGGCCATGGCGCAAAGCCTGCTCGACCGGGCGCAAGCGGCACTGATGGGCCCCACCGCAGGCGCCCCATCAGCGGGGTGTTGCATCGAACTGGTGGCACCTGTCGATGGGGTGGTGCTGAGCATTGCCATGATCAGCGAACATCCCGTGCAACCGGGTGCGCCCTTGGTCAGCATCGGCGACCCCGGCGATCTGGAAATCGTGGCTGATCTATTGTCTGCCGATGCGGTGCGCATCGCCCCCGGCACCCGGGCCATCGTCGAACGTTGGGGCGGCGCGACGGCGCTGGAGGCCGTGCTGACCCGGATCGACCCCATCGCCCGAACCCGCATCTCGGCGCTGGGCATCGCCGAACAAAGGGTGGATGCGCTGTTTCGCATCGTCACACCGACCAGCCAGCGCCCCAGCCTTGGCCATGGCTTTGCGGTGTTCTTGCGGATCGTGGAATGGGAAACCGACAGCGCGGTTCAGGTACCGCTCGGGGCGGTTTTCCGGCGCGACAGCGGCTGGGCTGTTTTTGTGGTCGAACACGGTCGTGCCCGCGAACGGCCCATCACACTTGGTCAGCGCGGCGTACGCATGGCCGAAGTGCGCGATGGCCTTACGGCAGGCGAGGTGATCATCACCCATCCCGGCGATGCCGTCACAGATGGCGTGGCGGTTCAGGATCGCCGCGCTCTTTAGGGGCGCGGGGACGCGGTTTGCAAACCGCGTCCGCACGGGTTTTCGAAAACCCGTGCCCGCGCGTCAAATCAGCGGCAGCGCCCGGCGCACCAGATCGTTGAGATCGGCATCATGATCGAGGGCATAAGCCTTTAGCTCGGCCCGCATCTCCGGGCCCCAGAAATCCTTGAGATGCGCGGCCACACGCTCGGCCTGATCGCGGCCCGGTTGGGTGGCGAAAAAGGTGGCGATCTGGTTGGCCATGCGCAAAAGCTTGTCAGCCGCCATGGGGCGCACCTCCGATAATGCGATGGGGATGGGTGAAAATCTCAAGCCGGTCGCCGCGGGCAAAGGCCACCACGGTCAGACCCGCATGTTCGGCAAGCCGCAGGGCCTGCGCCGTGGGGGCCGAGACCGCGATCAGGATACCCGCCCCCGCCAGAGCGGTCTTTTGCACCATCTCGACCGAGACGCGGCTGGTGATGACCACGGCGCCGCAGGCAGGGTCGATCTCTGCCCGCAGCGCCGCCCCGATCAGCTTGTCGAGCGCATTGTGTCGCCCGACATCCTCTCGTGCCAGAACGATACCCCGACCGGGCACCAGAAATCCAGCGGCATGAACGGCATGGGTCAGATCATGCAGGGGCTGATGGGCGCGCAAAGCCTCGGCCGCACCTGCGGCCTCGGTCACGTCCAGCGATGTTTCGGCCCGCACCAGCGGCAGATCGCGCAGCGCCTGGTCCAGGCTGTCGATCCCGCACAGCCCACAGCCCACAGGGCCGAGACTCGCGCGCCGTCGTGCCCCCAGCGCGCTGGCGGCCGCCTCGGCGATCCAAAGCCGCGCCTCGATGCCTTTCGGCACATCCAGTATCTCGATCCGCTCGATCTGATCGGGGCGCGCGTAGCCTTCGCTGAAGGCAAAGCCCAGCGCGAAATCCTCCAGATCGGCGGGGCTGCACATCATCACCGCTTGCGTGGACCCGTTGCACGTCACAGCCACCGGCACTTCATCAGGCAGCGAGCGCGCGACGTCACGCGCGCCCTCAGGCCCAACGGAACGCGCCGACATGGAGCGGCTTGCCCTCATTCGGCGGCCGGCAAGATGCGGCGCGACAGACGTGCCTGCTGGTCATAGCTTTCCTGCCAGTCGGTCGGTCCGTTCGACAGCCCCACCTGCACCGCCGTCACCTTGTATTCGGGGCAATTGGTGGCCCAGTCGGAATAATCGGTGGTGATCACATTGGCCTGTGTCGTGGGGTGGTGAAAGGTCGTGTAGACCACGCCGGGGCTGACGCGGTCCGTCAGATGCGCGCGCAGGCTCGTCTCGCCCGAGCGCGAGGCAAGCCTGACCCAATCGCCCTCTTTCACGCCGCGCACCTCGGCATCATGGGGGTGGATTTCCAGCACATCCTCGGAATGCCAGATGGTGTTTTCCGTGCGCCGTGTCTGGGCGCCGACATTGTATTGCGACAAGATGCGCCCCGTGGTCAGCAACAGCGGAAAGCGCGGCCCGGTCCGTTCCTCGGTCGCGATGTATTCGGTCACGATGAACCGCCCACGGCCCCGCACGAAACCGTCGACATGCATGATCGGCGAGCCATGGGGATTGGCGTCGTTGCACGGCCATTGCACCGAACCGCGTTCCTCCAGCATGGCGTAATCGACATTGGCGAAACCGGGTGTGGTGGCCGCGATTTCCTCCATGATCTGGGCGGGATGGGTGTAGTGCCACAAGGGGCGGCCCGCATCCTTGAGCATCGCATTGGCCAGCATCTGGGTGATCTCCCAATCCGCATAGCCATTGCGCGGAGCCATGACGCGGCGCACACGGTTGATGCGGCGCTCCGCATTGGTAAAGGTGCCATCCTTTTCCAGAAAACTGGAGCCGGGCAGGAACACATGCGCGTAATTCGCCGTCTCGTTCAAAAACAGATCATGGACGATCACGCATTCCATCGCCGCCAGACCCGCCGCCACATGGCGGGTGTCGGGGTCCGATTGCAAGATATCCTCGCCCTGGCAATAAAGCCCCTTGAAGCCGCCCGACACGGCCGCATCGAGCATGTTGGGGATGCGCAGGCCCGGCTCGGGGTCGATTTCAACGCCCCAGGCACCCTCAAAGATCGCGCGCACATCGGCGTTTTTCACATGACGATAACCCGGCAATTCATGTGGGAACGATCCCATGTCGCACGAGCCTTGCACATTGTTCTGACCGCGCAGCGGGTTCACGCCCACGCCCTCGCGCCCGATATTGCCGGTCAGCATCGCCAGATTGGCGATGGCCATCACCGTGGTCGAGCCCTGGGAATGCTCGGTCACGCCCAGCCCGTAATAGATCGCGCCATTGCCGCCCGTGGCGTATAGGCGCGCCGCCGCGCGCAAATCTTCGGCCGCAACGCCCGTCAGCATCTCGATCATTTCCGGCGCATGGCGCAGATCGCTGACAAATTCCGCGTAATCCTGAAACTCGTCCCAATCACAGCGGGCCCGGATGAACTCCGCGTCATAAAGACCCTCGGTGACGATCACATGCGCCATGGCGGTGACGACGGCGACATTGGTGCCGGGGCGCAAGGCCAGATGATGGGCCGCTTCGATATGGGGCGTCTTGACCAGATCGATCCGGCGCGGGTCGATCACGATCAGCTTGGCGCCCGCGCGCAGCCGCTTTTTCAGGCGGCTGGCAAAAACCGGATGCCCATCGGTCGGATTGGCACCGATCACCACCACCACATCGGCAAGCGCGACGGAATCGAAATTCTGCGTGCCGGCGCTGGTGCCAAAGGTCTGGCCCAACCCATAGCCCGTGGGCGAATGGCAGACCCGCGCGCAGGTGTCGGTGTTGTTGTTCAAAAACACCGCCCGCGTCAGCTTTTGCACCAGATAGGTTTCTTCATTGGTGCAGCGTGATGAGGTGATCACCCCCACCGATTTGCGCCCATACCTGGCCTGAATGCCCCGCATCCTGGCTGCGGCAAACCCGAGCGCCTCTTGCCAGCCGACTTCTCGCCAAGGCTGGTCGATGCTCTCGCGGATCATCGGGTTCAGAATGCGATCGGCATGGGTGGCATAGCCATAGGCAAAGCGGCCCTTGACGCAGGAATGCCCGCGATTGGCCGCGCCATGCTTGTAGGGGGTCATGCGCACCAGCTCGTCGCCGTTCAATTCCGCCTTGAACGAACAGCCCACACCGCAATACGCACAGGTGGTGATGACAGACCGCGTCGGCGTGCCCAGCTCGATCACCGATTTCTCCTGCAAGGTCGCGGTCGGGCAGGCCTGCACACAGGCCCCGCAGCTCACGCAATCGGAAGACAGGAAATCATCGCCCGCGCCGCCCGGCGACACACGGCTGTCAAAACCGCGCCCCTCGATGGTCAGCGCGAATGTGCCCTGCACCTCTTCACAGGCCCGCACACAGCGGTTGCACACGATGCATTTGGCGGGATCATAGGTGAAATAGGGGTTGCTGTCATCCTTGGGCAGATAGTCGGGGTTGACCTGCCCGCTGGTGTCGCGGGCAGCAAAATGGGTGCGCATGCCATCCGCGGGCGGGCTGTAGCGCTGATCGCGCAGGCCCACGACCCCCGCCATGTCCTGCAATTCGCAATCGCCATTGGCGCTACAGGTCAGACAATCCAGCGGGTGATCCGAGATGTACAGCTCCATCACCCCCTTGCGGATCTTTTTGACCTGCTCGGACTGGGTGCGCACCACCATCCCCGCCGCCACCGGTGTCGTGCAAGACGCGGGCGTGCCACGCCGCCCCTCGATCTCGACCACGCACAGCCGACACGAGCCAAAGGCCTCAAGATTATCGCTGGCACAAAGCTTGGGCACCGAAATGCCCGCGATGGCGGCCGCCCGCATCACCGATGTGCCTTCGGGCACGGTCACCTCGAACCCATCAATGATCAGGCTGACCGGCGCGCCCTGCCTGGCCGGCGTGCCCATGTCGCGGTCATCGCCCCAGGGAATGATGAAATCCTTCATGGCCTTGTGCCCTCCCTGCCCATCTTTGCTTTCGAAATACTCCGGGGGGTGCGGGGGGCAGCGCCCCCCGCGGGTCGGCGCCAAAGGCGGCGAAGCACGATCATTCCGCAGCCTCCCGCGCGAGCCCGAATTCCTCGGGGAACTGCGCCAGCGCGCTCATCACCGGATAGGGTGTGAACCCCCCAAGCGCACAGAGCGAGCCGTGCTTCATCGTCTCGCACAGATCAACCAACAGCGGCACGGCGCCGGCATCACCTGCCGCGATCCGGTCGATCGTTTCCACACCCCGCACGGCGCCGATGCGGCACGGCGTGCATTTGCCACAAGATTCCACCGCACAAAATTCCATCGCGAACCGCGCCATCGCACGCATGTCGGCCTGATCATCGAACACGACGACACCGGCATGGCCGATCAACCCGCCCTGCCCGTCGAATTCTTCATAGGCAAAGGGCGTGTCGAATTTGGCCGGTGCGAAATAGGCGCCCAGGGGCCCGCCCACCTGCACCGCCTTGACCGGCCGCCCGCTGGCCGTGCCGCCCGCGATCTCATGGACCAACACGCCCAAAGGCATGCCAAAAGCCGTCTCGAACAGCCCGCCACGCGCCACATTGCCTGCGATCTGGATGGGCATCGTGCCCTTGGACCGGCCCAGACCAAAGCTCGCATAATGGCCCGCACCCTTTTCGAAGATCACCGGAATGGTGGCCAGCGAAATCACGTTGTTGACCACCGTGGGCCGCCCCATGAACCCTTCCAGCGCGGGCAAGGGCGGCTTGGCACGAACCACCCCGCGCTTGCCCTCGAGCGAATTCAAAAGCGCGGTTTCCTCACCGCAGACATAGGCGCCGGCACCAACGCGGATCTCGATGTCGAATTCATGCAAAGAATGAAGAACGCGCCCGAGAACATTGTTCTGACGTGCAATTTCAACGGCTTTGCTCATCACCTCGATCGCATCGGGATATTCCGAGCGGATATAGACAAAGCCCCGGGTGGCCCCCACGGCCAGCCCCGCGATCACCATGCCCTCGATCACGGAAAACGGGTCACCTTCCATGATCATCCGGTCGGCAAAGGTGCCACTGTCACCCTCATCGGCGTTGCAGACGATGTATTTGCGATCCGCCGTGGCGCGTGCGACCGTCTCCCATTTGATGCCGGTGGGAAATCCGGCGCCGCCGCGCCCGCGCAAGCCGCTGTGCTTGACCTCGGCCACGATCCCCTCAGGGCCCAGATCCAGCGCGCGCTTCAGCCCCGCCAACCCGCCATGCGCGGCATAATCGGCCAGATCCAGCGGGTCGATCCGACCGCAGCGGGCGAATGTCAGCCGGGTCTGGCGGGCAAAAAACGGCATCTCTTCCACCGGCCCAAGGCTGTCGACGCGGCCCGAAAGGATCCCCGCCACATCGCCGGGCGCAACCTGTCCATAGGCGCGGCGCAGACCGTTCTCCTCGATCTCGACAAGCGGTTCGAGCCAGACCATCCCGCGCGATCCGTTGCGGATCACCGCATGACCCAAGGCCGCAAAGGCATCGGCGACCGCGTCGGCCCCCAGCGCGCGGGCGGCAGCATCGCGGGGAACATAGATCTTCATGCGCCAAGCTCCGCCAACAGCATCTCGGGGCTGACACGCCCCTTCAGCGCGCCATCCACCATCGCGGCGGGCCCGCAGGCGCACAGCCCCAGACAATAGACCGGCTCAACCGTCACGCGCCCATCGCGCGTGGTGCCATGCCAATCGAGCCCCAGCCCGGCCAGCACCGCATCCGACAGCGCCGCCGCGCCCACGGCCTGACAGGCCTCGGCCCGGCAGATCTTGATGACATGCCGTCCCGCCGGCTTGTCCCTGAAATCATGGTAGAAGCTGATCACGCCATGCAGCTCGGCCCGGGTGATGTTCAGCGCCTGGGCGATGGGCGCGTGGGCAGCCGCAGGAATGTAGCCAAAAGCGGCCTGAAGACCATGCAGGATCGGCAAAAGCGGCCCCTCGAGCCGCAGGTGATCGGCGATGATCGCATCAATTTCGGCCAGCATTTCGCGCGCTGGGGCAAGGGCTGTGACAGTCATGGCGGGCTCCGGCATTGCCCGGCCACTAGGCCTGTCATGTGATCAGAAATCAATATCGTTATTCCGTCATTCGATAGGGAAATCGAATGATGCAGCTGCGGCGCTGTGATGTCTGAAAGCGACCCGTCCGATCCGATCTAGCGGGTCGCCAAGCCTTGGGCCGCGCGCAACAGCGCCTCAAGCACCGGGGTGTGGGGTTGGCGATGGGGCGCGACCAAGCCCACCTTGTGTTCCACATGCGCCCCCGCGATCGGCACGACCGCAAGCCCTTTGCCCGCGGCCAGAAACCGGGCCATGTCGCCGGGCAACACCGTGACCCAACCGCCCTGCTCGACGATTGCGGCCAGAACGAGGGTGGAATTGGCCTCCACCAACGCGTCGGGCGTCACATCCGCCTCCATGAAACACTGGTTGATGATGCGCCGGTTTTGCATGTCCGGCGTCAAAAGACACAGGTTTTCGGCGGCCAGATCGGCCCATGTCACCTCGGATTGCAGCGCCAGCGGATTGTCGGCATGGCAGACCAGCATATAGCGCTCGGTATAGATCGGGGCGGTGGTCATGCGCCCCAAAGGTTCGTTGCCGATATAGGACAGCCCGGCATCGACCTCCAGATTTTCCAGCATTTTCAATACTTCGGTAGAGGTTCTTGACAAGATGGTAAAGCGCACCTTGGGATGGGCTTGCGCAAAATGCGCCGAAAGTATCGCGGCCCATGTCAAGGCCGTGGGAATGACCGCCAGCCGCAGATGGCCCGACAGCCCATGGCGGCTGACGCGCATTTCCTCGCGAAAGGCGCGCGTGTCGCCCACCAGCTTGCGCGCCCAGACCAGCGCACGCGCCCCTTCCGGCGTCAGCCCGCCGTAGCGCGCACCGCGAAAGATCAGCTGCACGCCCAGCGCCTCCTCCAGCTGCTTTATGCCCGTCGAAAGTGTCGGCTGCGTGATCCCAAGGCTTTCGGCGGCGCGTCCGAAATGCCCCTCCTTGGCGACCGCGATGAACATTTCAAGCTTGTGGATCATGCGGGGCAGTTTGCAATGAAAAGCGTCACTTTCAATAGAAATCGACAATCACACGGCCAGCATCGGGCATGTTGCATCGGTGTCGGTCGCGTCAAAACCGGGCGTGCGGAAAAAAAGCTTGGGCCACGACTGCCTTTGTGTCTAAAGTTTTCAGGAATGATCTTTTGAAACATCGCCGCCCAAGTGAACGGCGACGCGTACCAACAGGAGAATACCGATGCCGACGTTCGTTTTGACCGGGATTGCACTGCCATTGGACGACAACGGGGACTTCTCCGGCTTCGATGGCGCGACCAATTTCAGCATCACGCTGCCCGAGGATGGCATCCTGCAGTATGAATATGCGGAAACCGACGACTCCGACGATTTCGTGCCAGAGGCACTCTTTGGTCCGCCAAGCTCACCGGTCTTCGTGGCCCCTTATGGCAACGATGAAAATGACGAAACCTACTTGAGCAACGTGTTGCTGGACGATGGCACCATCATCACGATTTTGATCGTCTATGACGACAGCGAGCGCACTGACAACATCTTCCTGCTTGCCAGCACCGATCCCGGCTTTGCGCTGCCCACCTCGCTTGCAGAGTTGATCGCACTGGAAGATCGTATTGTCGGGGAAAGCATGATCACCTCGGGGCCCTTCGCACCCGGCGCCCCGATCGACTTCGGCGCGGTCTTTCCGGCAACGCTTGTTGAAATTTCCGACGATGATTTCTGGATCGGCACCGACGCCG
>NZ_CALAHQ010000077.1:0-22500 GCF_937892565.1 uncultured Roseicyclus sp.
CTACAACACCGCCGCCAGTCTTGCCGCCTGATCGATTGCCCGTTTCGCATCAAGCTCGGCGGCCACATCCGCGCCGCCGATGATGTGGGGGGTGATGCCATGGGCGATCAGGTCGTCGGCCAATGCGCGTTCCACCTCTTGGCCTGTGCACAGGATGATGGTGTCGACCGCGATCAGCGTGGGGTTTTCGTGCGCCGCGCCATGGCTGATATGCAGGCCATCGGCGTCGATCCGGTCGTAATTCACACCCGCGATCATCTTGACGCCCTTCATCTGGAGGCTGGCGCGGTGAATCCAGCCCGTGGTCTTGCCAAGGCGCTTGCCGGGCTTTTCAGGCTTTCGTTGCAGCATCACGACCTGGCGCGCGGGGGGTGCGGGTTGTGGCCCCTCGGGCGCCAGACCGCCGCGATGAAGCGCGGGGTCTGTCACGCCCCATTCGCGCTGCCACAGATCGGGGGCGAGCGTCGGGCTTTCGCCCTGATGGGTCAGGAATTCGGCCATGTCAAAGCCGATCCCGCCCGCGCCAATGATCGCCACGCGCTGGCCCACGGGCGCGCGGCGCGCCAGCACATCGACATAAGACAGTACGTTCGGCCCATCCTGGCCCGGAATGGCGGGGTCGCGCGGGCGCACGCCGGTGGCGATGATCACCTCGTCAAAGCCCATCAGATCATCGGCAGCGGGGGCCACACCGAGCCGCAGGTCAACGCCGCTTTGCGCCAGCATGGTGGCGAACCAATCGACAAGGCCGATGAATTCCTCCTTGCCGGGAATGGTCTTGGCCATGTTGAGCTGGCCGCCGATCTGTTCCGCCTTGTCCCACAGCGTGACCTTGTGCCCGCGCTGGGCGGCCACAAGGGCGGCCATCATGCCAGCGGCCCCGGCACCCACCACGGCGATGCGCTTGGGCGTGGCGCTGGGTTGATAGCTCAGTTCCGTCTCGTGACAGGCGCGCGGATTGACCAGACAGCTTGTCAGCTTGCCGCTGAAGGTATGGTCAAGACAGGCCTGGTTGCAGGCGATGCACGGCGCGATCCGGTCCGCGCGATCCGCCATCGCCTTGGCCACGAAATCGGGATCGGCCAGAAACGGCCGCGCCATCGAAACCATATCGGCTGAGCCTGTGGCCAGAACATCCTCGGCCACATCGGGGGTGTTGATGCGGTTCGAGGTGATGATGGGGATGCCCACCTTGCCCATCAGCTTGCGCGTGACCCAGGCAAAGGCCTTGCGCGGGACGGATGTGGCGATGGTGGGGATGCGCGCCTCATGCCAGCCGATGCCAGTGTTGAGGATGGTGGCCCCCGCCGCCTCGATGGCCCGGGCCAATTGCACCACTTCGTCATGGGTCGATCCATTGGGGATCAGATCGATCATCGACAGGCGGTAGATGATGATGAAATCGGGGCCGACAGCGGCGCGGGTGCGGGCCACCACCTCGACCGGCAGGCGCATCCGGTTCTCGTAGGATCCGCCCCAGCGGTCGGTGCGCTTGTTGGTGTGGGTCACAAGGAACTGGTTCAGGAAATAGCCTTCGCTGCCCATGATCTCGACCCCGTCATAGCCGGCCTGCCGGGCGCGGACGGCGGCGGTGACGATATCGGCGATCTGTTTCTCGATCCCGGCTTCATCCAGTTCGCGCGGTGCAAAGGGTGAAATGGGCGATTTGACCGCCGAGGGCGCCACGCAATCGGGCGAATAGGCATAGCGCCCCGCATGCAGGATCTGCATCGCGATCTTGCCGCCCGCACCGTGGACGGCACCCGTCACGATGCGGTGGTTGGTGATATCTTGATCCGTAAACAGCCCCGCCGCGCCGGGAAACACGCCCCCCTCGCGGTTGGGCGCCATGCCGCCCGTCACGATCAGGCCCACCTGACCCCGCGCGCGTTCGGCATAAAAGGCCGCGACGCGCGGCCAGTCGCGCGTTTCTTCAAGGCCCGTGTGCATGGACCCCATCAGCACGCGGTTCCTGAGCGTGGTGAACCCCAGATCGAGTGGTGCCAAAAGATGCGGGTAGCGCGTGGCGGTCATGAGAGCCTCCGTTCCTGATGTGCAGGTAAACCGGAGCCGCGGCCCCTGTCACGCCAAACGCCGCGTCATTGCGGGGTCAGGTTGCGCCGGTTTCCACACAATGGCGCCGAAAGGCACGTTTGAGCATCTCGACCTCGTCGCGCAAAAGCGCGATTTCTTGCCGGATATCCTCATCCAGCGGCCCGCCGGCCATCAAGGTGACGCGATCCAACACCGCACCTGTCGCTGTCGACCGCAGGGTGATCACCTGCACGCCGTCGCCGATCACCGCGCCCGGCAAGGCAATCGTCACCCGCCAGCTTTCAGGTTGCACCCCATCGGGGGAAAGCGCCGCAGCCGCGATGACCTGACCTTCATGCACCGCCTCGATCCCGGTTTCCCCACGATGGGAGCACGTCAGGATACCTTCGTAACGGCCAGCCTGCAGCCGCACCCGAATAAGCGCCTCGTCATGCATTCTTGCCTCCCTTTCAGACATCGGCCCGCGGCGCGCGCAGCACGACCAAGTCCCGGATGGCGATCCTGTTCATCGCGGGGCCTTCAAGGATCAGATCGAGCCATGCTTTCGTGACCCGCCGTTCCCGGATCTTGGTAAAGGCGAGGTCGAATTCGGCCAGACCCTGATCGCCTGACATCGCGATCTCGCGCACGATCTGCTCGCAGTTCGGGCCGTGCTGGATGTTCAGCCGGGCATAGACCGGGATCGGTCGTTCCTGTTCCATGCGCAGTTGCACAGCAAAGAAATGGCCAAGCGACACACCTGAAAGCGCAGCGGCCGGCAGATCGTGAACCAGCGACAGGAAAGATCCGTCGAAACGATACACCTCGAGGATCAGACCAAAGGCTGCACCTGTCCGACCTGTCCGACCCGGGTCCTGGCGCAAGAAAACCTCGGCTTGGGCGGCATCGTGAAACAGGCTCAAGCCCGCGCCAAGTGTCAACGGGGATGCAAAATTCCCATGCCCGCGCTGGGGCAGACGTGTCCGCCATGGCCAAGCCCGTTCAGCCCAGTCGCATGGATCGGGCAAGATGATCCCATCCAGATCGTCGATGCGCGAGAAAAGCTCGGTTTCCGCCGATGCGACAAGCCTGTCCACATCACCGCGCAGCGATCGCAGACGCTGATGGATGCCGCGCAGGTCGCGCGCGGGCAAACGGCCCGGCGCTTGCAGATCGCGTTCCCAACGCTTCAGGGGTTGGAACCGCTCAAAAAGACCCAACACATAGGGTCGCTCGTTACCCATCTCACGACGTCCTTCCGGGTCGCGCGCCGCAGCCTGCCTGTGCCGGCCTGCCTGCGCGACAAACGATCTCTCTTTCGTGGGCCAAATAAGCGTCGAAAGATAGAAACAGTCCAGAGCCCAACGGCGACCCGGCAGCGATTGTGCGGCTTGGCGTGCATCGGTGCAACGCCCGGCTTGCGCGCAAGCGCGCAAGCGCGCGTGCCGCAGCGGTCTAGTTCGCGCCTTGCACAGCTTGAACAAAGCGTCGCAGCAAGGACAGGCTTTCCTCTCGGCTCAGGCTTCGATCCTTGGTCGACAGCACCGACAAGGTGACAAGCCGTGGGCCCACATCAAGATAGGCGCGCCAGTAATCGGGTTGCACATCTTGCATCGCACCCGCGCCTTGATCGCTGGCGTGCAACAGGAATACCCTGGGCGAGCGGATGGTTTCCAAAATCACGATGCTGGAAGGTTCGCCCGAACGGCTCAACAGTCTCCGGCCCTCATCGGAGCGAAACAGGCTGTCCAACTCTGCGATCGTGTCTGAAATCCGCCCGCCTGTGGAGGGCTCCGAGATCGTTGCCGTCAGCACCGCAGGGGTGGTGGGTTGACCGGCGCTCCGGGAATTGGCGATCGCCGCACAGTTTCCAAGCAGGACAAAGCCCGTATCGGCCGTGTCGCGGACGGTCGTGGGATCGACACAAAAACCCGTCGGACCGGTCACCACTATTCGATCCGTCGTGACAGCGATCTGGGATGGTGCGGGTTTTACGCCACGGCCCAGACCCTGCAACCCGGCCGCATCGCATGCGGCAAGGGCAAGGCAGGCCGCGACAAGCACGGCCCGCCTCATGATGTCACAGATCGGCGTAGACATGCTTTTCCTTGGTCGCGCCGGGATGGGTGACTGCACCCTTCACCGCCGGGCCGACCAGTTGAGCATATTTCCACAGCGCGCCGGTTTCATAGATGGTCTCGCGCGGGCCGGACCACTGCGCGCGGCGCGCTTCAAACTCAGCATCGCTCAAGGCCACCGACAATTCGCCGGTGATCGCGTTGATGGTGATGATGTCGCCATCTTTCAGCAGGCCGATGGGGCCACCCACCGCCGCCTCGGGGCCGACATGGCCGACGCAAAAGCCGCGCGTGGCCCCCGAGAACCGGCCATCGGTGATCAGGGCCACCTTTTTGCCCATGCCCTGACCCGAGATCGCGCTGGTGGTGGCCAGCATCTCGCGCATGCCGGGGCCGCCGCGCGGCCCTTCGTTGCGGATCACCAGAACCTCGCCCTCGGCATAGGCGCGGGTCTTGACGGCCTCAAAGGCGTCCTCTTCGCATTCGAAAACGTGGGCCGGGCCGGAAAACACCTGTTCCGCGGCCGACATGCCCGCAACCTTGACGATCGCACCCTCGGGCGCAAGATTGCCCTTGAGGCCCACGACACCGCCGGTTTGCGTGATCGGCGTGGCAGCAGGGTGGATCACCTTGCCATCCGCTTCGCGCGTGATCAGGTCCAGCTCTTCGCCCATGGTGCGGCCGGTTACGGTCAGGCAATCCTCGTGGATCAGACCGATCTTGCGCAATTCCTTCATCACGACGGGCACGCCGCCCACCTCGTAGAGGTCCTTGGCGACATACTGACCGCCGGGTTTCATGTCGACGAAATAGGGCGTGTCCTTGAAGATCTCGCAGACATCGAACAGGTCGAAATCGATCCCCGCCTCATGGGCGATGGCGGGAAGGTGCAGACCGGCATTGGTCGAACCACCCGTGCAGGCCACGACACGGGCCGCGTTTTCCAGCGATTTGCGCGTGACGATATCGCGCGGGCGCAGGCCGATTTCCAAAAGCTTCATCACCGCCTCGCCAGAGGCCACGCCATATTGATCGCGCGTCTCATAGGGGGCGGGTGCGCCTGATGAATTGGGCAAGGCCAGACCGATCGCTTCGGACACACAGGCCATGGTGTTGGCGGTGAACTGACCGCCACAGGCCCCCGCGCTGGGGCAGGCGACACGCTCGAGGATCGCGAGCGCCTCATCGCTCAGGTTGCCCGCCTGATGCTGGCCCACGGCTTCGAACACGTCCTGCACGGTCACATCGCGGCCATCCAGACGGCCCGGCAAGATCGAGCCGCCATAGATGAAGACCGATGGCACGTTCAGACGCACCATCGCCATCATCATGCCCGGAAGCGACTTGTCGCACCCCGCAAGACCCACCAGCGCGTCATAGCAATGGCCGCGCATGGTCAGTTCGACGGTGTCGGTGATCGCATCGCGGCTTGCCAGCGACGAGCGCATGCCCTCATGGCCCATCGCGATGCCGTCGGTCACGGTGATGGTGGTGAATTCGCGGGGCGTGCCAAAGGCTTTCTTGACGCCGATCTTGACCGCCTGTGCCTGACGGTTGAGCGAGATGTTGCAGGGCGCCGCTTCGTTCCAGCAGGTGGCGACGCCGACGAAGGGCTGGTGGATTTCTTCATCCGTCAGCCCCATCGCATAGAAATAGGAGCGGTGCGGTGCGCGCGATGCGCCTTCGGTCACATGCCGGCTTGGCAGTTTGGACTTGTCGAATTTGCCTGTCGGCATGGTGCTGTCCCTCCCCTATGGCGTCTGTCAGCAGCGTATGGATGCCCTGCGAGATAGACGGGCCAGACAGGGCAGACAAGCATGATTGCCGCATAGTTTCGAGCGGTTTACACTATCGTCGTGTAAACGCCGTCAAAGGCAGGTTCGATGCAGTACCCCGCTCTGGAAGAGCTTGTTGCCCCCGCCCGCGCAAATTCCGCGATCTGGCGGATTGTCCTGGGCCTGATTTTGGTGGTGATCGTCTATGTGGCGGGGCTGGGCGCGCTGTTTGGCATGCTGGTTCTGGTGACAGGCTTTTCCGGTGCCGGTCAATGGATGGCGCGGATGGCGGGTGCCGACAGCCCAACGGCCACCTTGCTGCTGCTGGCGACATTCATTGGCATGGGAATAGGCCCGCTTTTGGCGGCCCGGGTCGTACATCGCCGCCCGAGCGGGTCGTTGTTTGGGGCGCGGGCGCGGGTGCTGCGCCATTTTCTGGTGGCGCTGGTGCTGTGCGGGGCGCTTTATGGCCTGAGGGCGCTGTGGCCGATGGGGATTGAACCCGTTCGCAATCTGCCGACGGCGCTTTGGCTGTCGTTCCTGCCCTTGGCCTTGGTCGGCGTCTTGCTTCAGACAGGCGCCGAAGAGGTGCTGTTTCGTGGCTATATCCAAAGCCAGTTGGCGGCGCGGTTTTCGTCGCCCTTGATCTGGATGGTCTTGCCCTCGGGCGTGTTTGCCCTTTTGCATTTCCAGCCTGATACCTATGGCCCAGCGGCCTGGATGGTGGTTGGCGCCATCTTTCTGTTTGCGCTGCTGGCGGCCGATCTGACGGCGCGCACCGGCACCATCGGCGCGGCCTGGGGCTTTCACTTTGCCAACAACTGTGGCGCGATCTTGCTGGTCGGGATCGAAGGCAGCTTGTCGGGGCTGGCGCTATACACGGTGCCGGTGGCCCAACTCGGGGCTGGCAATCTGGCGCCCATGCTGGCCCTTGATATGCTGGTGATGATCGCGGTCTGGGCCGCGATCCGCCTTGCGCTGGGCTGGTCGGCTCAAGACGACGGCGGGGCAGCTTCGAAATAGGTGCGCAGCATGCGGGTGTAGATGCGCTTCAGGTCGTGGATATCGTCGATCCAGACGCGTTCGTCGACCTCATGCATGCGATGACCGACAAGGCCGAATTCGACAACCGCGCAATGATCCTTGACGAAACGCGCATCCGATGTGCCGCCGGTGGTGGAGAAAACCGGGCTTTCGTTGGTTTCCTGACCGATGGCGCGCGCCACCAGCGCGGGCAGCGGGCCCGGCGGGGTCAAAAAGGCTTCGCCCGAGATCTGCGTCGTCATCTCGATCCGCACGCCCATCTCGGCGGCCACGGCATCGGCCTGTTCGTGCAGCCACCGGGTCAGGCTGGCCCCGCTGTGGGTGTCGTTGAAGCGGATGTTGACCGTCATCCGCGTGCGGGCGGGGATGATGTTGGAGGCGGCATTGCCGGTGTCGATGGTGGTGACCGATACGGTGGAGGGATCGAAATGATCGGTGCCATGGTCCAAGGCATGGCCCGACAGCCGATGCGCCAGAAGCGCCACGGCGGGCATCGGGTTCAGCGCCTTGTGCAGATAGGCGGAATGGCCCTGTTTGCCGATCACCTCGAAATGGGCGGTCATCGAACCGCGTCGGCCGATTTTCACCATGTCGCCGATTCGCGCCACGCTGGTGGGTTCGCCCACGATGCACAGGTCCATTCTTTCGCCCTGCGCGGTCATCCAATCCAGCAAGGCCAGCGTGCCGTCGCGACCGGGCCCTTCCTCGTCGCCGGTGATGGCGATCACGATTGCGCCTTGGGGTGGGGTTTCGGCCACGAAATCCATCGCGGCCGCAACAAAGGCCGCGACGCTTGATTTCATGTCGGTGGCGCCCCGGCCATAAAGCCAGCCATCTTCCTGATGGGCGGAAAAGGGCGGATGGGTCCATGCCGCGACATCGCCCACCGGCACGACATCGGTATGGCCGTTATAGCCGAAACTTTGTGCGACCCCCTTGTGGCCCCAGCGGGCAAAAAGATTGGGCGTGCCGTTGCGATCGACCCGCCAGCACGCGAACCCGGCCCCTTCCAGCAGGCGCTGCAACAGCTGCAGCGCGCCACCTTCTTGAGGTGTGACCGAGGGGCAGCGGACCAGATCGGCGGTCAGTCGGACGGGATCAACGGGCATCAAGCGCACTCCGGTTGCGGTCTGATCCTTGCGTAACCCTGGCGCCGATCGGGCACAACCGGGCGCTGTCGCCGACAGGCTTCCGGTGCGCGCGGCGGATCAGTCGAAAAAGGGCGTCACCTGGGCCACGATCACCGAATTCTCATCGGCGGCGCGCTGCATCAGTTCGGCCTCGTCTTCGGCGATCACCTCGCCGTCTTCTTCGCGCTCGGCCTTGGTTCCGTGCCCGGTCACATCAAGGGGCGCCAGATCCGCCTGTTTCAGGATGGCCACGGTTTCGCGCACCGCTTCGGCCTCGTCGACGCCAGAGGCATAGCACAAAAGCGCGGCCCCCGTGGCCTTGTCGGGCAAGCCATCGCCCGCCTTGCGGCCGACCTCGACCACAAGGGTATAGACGTTCTGGGGACGGCGGGGTTTTTGGTCTTCGGTCATGGCGCCGCTTTGCGATGGAATTCGGGCGGTCGTCAATCCCGCTTTGGTCTTGGGCCGCCCGGGCCGATGCCAGATCGGATTGTCGCCGATGCTCGGTGACAGTGTCACCGTCGCGAATCGGGTGTAGGCTGTAGGATGTGTCGTTGTGTAACGGAAAGGAGCCATCGCATGTCCCGTAATGAAGGCACCATCGACCGCGCCCTGCGCGTCATTGCCGGTCTGGCGATCTTGTCGCTTGTGTTCATAGGCCCGCAAACCCCATGGGCTTGGATCGGCCTTGTGCCGTTGATCACCGGGCTGGTGGGGTTTTGTCCGCTTTACCGTGTGCTGGGCATCAACACCTGTGGCCTGAAGCCGTGATCCGATCCTGACGCCGATCGCCGTGCCGTAGCCCCCCCTTGCGCCCGCCATCCCGACCGTGGCGAATGGGGCGTGATTTGGGGGGGAGCGCCCGGAATGAAGATCGCGATGTGGTCGGGGCCACGCAATCTGTCGACGGCGATGATGTATGCCTTTGCCGCGCGTGGTGACTGTGCGGTCTGGGATGAGCCGTTCTATGCCCCCTATCTGGCCGCAAGCGGTGCCGATCATCCGATGCGGCGCGATATCTTGCACACGCATGAAACCGACCCTGTCCGCGTTGGTGCGGTGTGTGGCGGGCCCGTGCCCGAAGGTGCCGCGCATTGGTACATGAAGCATATGCCCCACCACATGGTGCCGGGTTTCCCGCTGGATTGGGCGGCGGCATGCGTCAACATCCACCTGATCCGCCACCCTGCCCGTGTGATCGCAAGCTACGCCGAAAAGCGGGGCGAAGTGACGTTGGAAGATATCGGGTTCTTGCAGCAAGAGCGGCTGTGGCAGGCGCTGCCGGGGCCGGTGATCGATGCCGAGGATATCCGTGCCGACCCGGCCCGTGCGCTGGGCGGGCTCTGCGCCGCGATTGGCTTGGCCTTTACCGAGCGGATGCTGGGATGGCGCGCGGGGCCCAAGCCCTTTGACGGGGTGTGGGCCGCGCATTGGTATAACGCAGTGCATCGCTCAACCGGATTTGCCGGGCCCGAGGCGCCCTTGCCCGAGGTGCCGCCCGTTTTTGCCCCGCTTCTGGCCAAAGCTTTGCCGATCTACGAGGCGATGCGGGCTCAAACGCGCAAGCCGGGGTGAAGCCTGAACCGCCGTGAAGGCGGGGCTTGCGTATTTTTGGAAAGATGAAGGCTCAGCGCGGTGCGATATGGGATGCGAAGGCGGCCCGTGCCCGACCCCAGACACCGGCATCGATCCGGTCCAGCGTCAAGAGCGCGGGCAACAGTTGGGCCGCGTAATCTTGTGAGCTTTCGAGCGGCAGGAGCGAGGGCAGATTGTCGATCGCCATCACATCGAGGGGTGGTTCGTCATGGACACGCAGCGCGGGGGCTGCCCAATCGGTGGCGCGGTCATAAAGTTTGATGGGCGAAAATTCCGATGTGGGATCGCAGGCGATATCGCCGATCACCCGCAGCGCGCGGGGCGCGGTCTTGGCGGTATCGGGCACGAAAACCGGCACGCCGGGCATGGCGAGGATGCAGTTGAGAAAGATCTCATGCCCAAGGATTTCGGGGAAAGGCCCGCCATGGGCCGTTTCGGCCATGTCCCAGAGTGTCGGCTCCAACCCCATGGCGCGGCAGAAATCGCGCGCCCCTGTGCCCACGCGCCCCTTGGCGCCGATGATGATGACGCGTGGCGGCTTGGGGCGCGCGGCCAGATCCGCCGCAAGCGCCGCGCGCAGGGCGGCGGCATCGGGCAAGGCGCGGATCGGGCCGCAGATCGCGCCCTGGTCTTGCGCCACAAGCGCCATGGCCGATACCGCCGCCCCGGCATAGCCCGCCCAATAGCCAAAGGCCGCGATGCGGCGCCCGCTGTCATCGACCAGCGATTCGAGATCGTAGAGCACGCCCCCACCCGCCCGGAAGCGTTGGAGCAGGATGCGCCCGGCCGGCTGCCCCTTGTAGGCATGACCAAACAGGATGTGGCGGTGCACAAGCGGCGTGCCATCCTCGGGCAATTCCTTGAGGCCGAAGATGATCGCGTCACGGGGGGCATTGGGCCAACTGCCCTCGGCGGCGATGTCAGCCCCGGCGGCGATGTAACCCGAAAGCGGTATGGCGCGGCTGCGGCTTTTCTCGACCGTCACCCGGAAACCCGAACCGATCAGGGCTGCGGCCCCTTCGGGCGTCAGGCCCACACGATCCTCGTTCGGGCGCTGTTCGGCGCGAACCCAGAGATGGATCATCTTTCAATACTCCGTCCGGGCATGAAGGCGCTCAGGGGCATCAAGATGCGGGGTGGCGTTGAAGCCTGACAGGATCTGAGCATCGGGCAAAACCATCACCCGATGGATCGAGCAATTGCGGATCGGCACCAGAAGATGCGCCATGCGCGCGATGTCGAGATCAAGCAGATGGCGCGCCATCATGCCGATCACCCCGCCCGAGGTGACGCACAAAACCCGCCGACCGGGCCGTGCGGCCAGCCGCAGCATTTCGGCCACGCGGGTCTCGAAGCTGTCGTAGCTTTCATTGCCCTGGATTTCGGCGCGCTGCCATGCCTGCATCACATCGGTGATGTGGTGGACGAAGTTTTCCGGCGTTGTCTGTGGTGTGCCGTTGCGCACGGCGTGGGCCTTGGTCAGGTTGAAATAATCCAGCTCGTTCAGGCGCGCGTCGATTTCGGGTGTTGCGCCCAGATCGCCCATGGCGGCCAGCGTTTCGCGGTGGCGGCGCAGCGATCCCGTCAGCACCCGGTCAAAGGGCGCATCATGATCGCGCAGCCAGTCGCCCAGCCAGCGCGCTTGCTGGTGGCCCAGATCGGACAGGCGGTCATAGCCTGTCTCATCCTGAGCGGCGGAATTTGCCTGACCGTGCCGCACCAGAACCAGCTCGCCCATGTCGTTCCCTCGTCTGTTGTCGGGGCCGTGATGGGCGATCGCCGGCCGGAGCGCAAGGTCGGTGGCTGGACGGGCTGCTTTTGGCATGGTTGAACAGGGGCATGAGCAATCTTCCCATCGATCCCGCCCGATGTCTGGCCGATCTGCACGCGCTGCGCCGCTTTGGCGGCGATGCAGCCAGCATGGGGGTGCGCCGCCGCGCCTTCAGCCCCGAGGACATCGCCGCCCGCGACTGGCTGGCGGGTCGTATGGCCGAGGCGGGTCTGACACCGCATCTTGATCCGGTCGGCAATCTGTTCGGGCTGGCCAAGGGAAGATCGCTGTTGCTTGGCTCGCATTCCGATACCCAGCCCGAAGGCGGTTGGCTGGATGGCGCGCTGGGGGTGATCGCCGCGCTGGAGATCGCGCGCGCCGCCCACGAAGCAGGCGGCCCTGCGGTGTCGGTTGTCAGCTTTCAAGACGAAGAAGGACGCTTTGGCGCGCTGACGGGCAGTTCGGTGTGGTCAGGCAAGCTGCCCTTGGCCGTGGCCGACGCGCTGGTGGCCAGTGATGGCACGACATTCGCGCAAGCCCGCGCCGCATTGGCTGGCCGGGCGGCAGGGTTTGTGGATCCGGCCCGGTTCACGGGTTTTGTCGAGATGCATATCGAACAGGGCCCTGTTCTGGATGCGATGGATGAGGTCATCGGCGTCGTGACCGGGATCGTGGGCCTGCGTCAGCTGCAGGTCACCGTCTTGGGCCAACAAAATCACGCCGGCACCACGCCCATGGCGATGCGGCGCGATGCCTTTCAGGCAGCCGCGCGAATCGCGGTCGATCTGCCCGCCCGGCTGGTCGATATCGTGACCCCGCAATCGGTTTGGACCATCGGGCAGATCGCGCTGCATCCCAACGCATCCTCGGTGGTGCCGGGGCGGGCCGAATTCAGCCTGCAATGGCGCGATATCGATGCCGCGCGGTTGGACCGGATGGAGGCCGCGATCGGCGCGCTTTTGGCGGCTGTCGCCCGTGACAGCGGCTGCCAGATCACGGCTGACCGGCTGCGCCATGATCTGGCGCCGATGCCGATGGATGGGGCGATGCAAGCCGCGCTTGGCGCAGCGGCCGAGGCGGTCGCACCGGGGCGGTGGCGGGCCATGCCCTCGGGCGCGCTGCATGACGCGTCGAACCTGGCCGGGCTGATGCCCGTCGGCATGCTGTTTGTGCCGTCCATCGGCGGAATTTCCCATGATTTTGCGGAAGACACGGCCGAGGATGATCTGATCATCGGGCTCAAGGTGCTGGCGGCCGCGCTAGGGCGCATGGATCACGGCCGCTGACATCGGGCCCGATCAAGATGAAAAAGCCGCCCGGGTGGGGCGGCTTTTTTCGTTCTGCTGTCGCGTGGTGTCAGCCCTGACGGGCCTTGTACCGGCGCTGGGTCTTGTTGATCACATAGACCCGGCCCTTGCGGCGCACGACACGGCAATCGCGGTGACGCTGCTTGAGCGAGCGGAGCGAGTTCTTGACCTTCATGGCCTGTCTCCTTCGTCGCGGCGCGGCGATGCGCCAAAAGTTTCGTTCTGGTCCTTGCGGACCGGTTCATGGTGGGCGGTACTGGGATCGAACCAGTGACCCCTACGATGTCAACGTAGTGCTCTACCGCTGAGCTAACCGCCCGTTTCCCGGGACGATAGCAAGGTATCTTCGGCCGGAAGGCCCGATTCCGCGCATCCCGCCGCTTGGGTGTCGGGTCTATAGAAGGATTGGCATGGGGGTTCAAGAGCTTTTGGATTGGCGCAAAAAGGGGCTATATGATTTTGCCTGTGCCCTTGATCGGAGCCTGAATGCATCCCGCCTTTCGCCTTGAACGCCCTGATGAGGTTTTGAGCCCTGTTGTGGTCGCCTCGCCGCATTCGGGGCGGCATTACCCTGCAGCGTTCCTGAGGGCCAGTGTTCTGGATGAGCGGGCGGTGCGGTCGTCGGAAGATGCGTATATGGATGATCTTGTGCGCGCAGCACCCGCATTGGGCGCGCCCTTGATCGCGGCGGAATATCCGCGCGCATGGATCGATCTGAACCGCAGCCCTGATGAACTGGACCCCGCCGTCGTCGAGGGCTTGGGCCGTGTGATGCAGACGCCGCGGATATCCTCGGGTCTGGGGGTGATTCCCCGGGTCGTGGCCAATGGGCGCGCGATCTATCGCGGCAAGATCACCCGCGGCGAGGCCGAGGCGCGTATCGCACAGGTCTGGCGGCCCTATCATGCGGCGCTTGACGGGTTGATGCGGGCCGCGCAGGCGGGGTTCGGCGAGGCGGTCTTGCTGGATTTCCACTCGATGCCCCATGAGGCGCTGGATACGGTTGTCCGCCCCGGCCAACGTCGGCCCGAGGTGGTTCTGGGCGACCGCTTCGGCGCTTCGGCGGCGGGTGAGGTGCTTGCCGCGCTGGAGGAAGGGTTTGTGGGCCATGGTCTGAGCGTGATCCGCAATGCGCCCTTTGCAGGTGCCTTTGTGACCCAGCAATACGGGCGGCCCGCACGGGGCTGGCATGCGGTCCAGATCGAGATCGACCGGGCGCTTTACATGGATGAGCGCCTGGTGCGCCCGAACGCGAATTTCGACGCGGTGCGCCAGATCGTGACCGATGTGATGGCGCGGCTGATCGCCTCGCGGCCGGGGCGCATGCCCTTGGCGGCGCAATAGAGGGGGCTCTGCCCCCGGCCTGCGGCCTCCCCCGGAGTATTTTCAAAGCAAAGATGACAGGGGCTGTGCGGGTCAGCGCAGGGCGCGGCCCTTGAGGATCGCGTCGGGGCCGAAGCGGGCGCGGATCGCGTCGGTGGCGCGTTCGGCCTCGATCCGGCGGGCCTGGCCCGGATCGAGCAGATCGCCCGACCGATCGGCGCCGCCTGCGGCGATCAACTCGGACAGGCCGATGCCGATCAGCCGGTAGGGCTGGGGGTGGTCTGTCTGGTCAAAAAGCAGACGGGCCGTGCGATAGATGCGGTCAGCGATCTGGGTGCCATCGGGCAGCGACTGGCGGCGCGTCAAAAGCTTGAAATCGGCCCGCTTGAGTTTGAGGGTCACGGTCCGGCCGGCCAGCCCCTTGGCTTTGGCCCGGTCAGCCACTTTTTCGGCCAGCCGCCAGATATGGCCATCGAGCAGATCGGGATCGGCGGTGTCTTCGGCAAAGGTGGTTTCGGTCGAGATCGACTTGATCGCGCGGTCAGGTGCCACGCGGCGGTTGTCTTCGCCGCGCGCCAGATGCCAGAGCCGATCGCCCATCGCCCCGAAGCGTGCGCAAAGATCGCCGCGATCCCAGCGCCGCAGATCGCTGATGCTGCGGATGCCGATCTTGTCGAGGCTGGCCTGACCGGAAGCGCCGATGCCCCAGATCATGCGCACGGGTTTGTCGCGCAGGAAATCCATCGTTTCGGCCCGCCCGATCACCGAAAAGCCGCGCGGCTTGTCGAGATCGGAGGCCAGTTTCGCAAGGAACTTGTTGTGGCTGAGCCCGATGGATCCGGTAATGCCCAATTCCCGCTGCATGCGGTTCACCAGACCGGCCAGCAAGACCGCCGGGGGCTGGCCATGCAGCCGCGCGGTGCCAGACAGATCAAGAAACGCTTCATCAAGTGACAGGGGCTCGATCGCCGGGGTCAGATCGGCCATCATGGTGCGGATCTGGGCCGAGACCTTGGCATAGACATCCATGCGCCCCCGCACCACCACCGCCTCGGGGCACAGCTTGAGCGCCTGGAACATCGGCATGGCCGAGCGCACCCCCTTGATGCGCGCAATATAACACGCGGTCGAGACCACGCCACGCCGCCCGCCGCCGATGATCACCGGCTTGTCGCGCAGGTCAGGATTGTCGCGTTTTTCCACGCTGGCATAAAAGGCGTCGCAATCCATGTGCGCGATGGTCAGATCCCACAGTTCGGGATGGCTGGTCACACGCGGGCCGCCGCAGGCGGGGCAGCGCGCGGATTGGTCAAAGCGGGCAAGGCAATCGCGGCACAGGGCGGGCATGCGCCAAGGATAGGCGGGCGGCATCATTTGCGAAAGTGGCGGATTTTGGCTGGAAAAGACCGCAGCCAGCCCGCATATCGTTTGGCATGAAGCCCGAAACCCAACAAACGAGGGTCGACATGGACCAATTGCTTGCCGAGATGCTGGGCGGGAACATCGTGATCTTGCTGTTCGCGCTGTTCGTCATTCTGGCCATCTTTCGGGCGATCCGCATCGTGCCGCAATCCGAGCAGCATGTGGTGGAGCGCTTTGGCCGCCTCAGAAGCGTTCTGGGGCCGGGCATCAATTTCATCGTGCCGTTTCTGGACCGCGTTGCACATCGTGTGTCGATCCTTGAGCGGCAGTTGCCGACGGCCAGTCAGGACGCGATCACCACCGACAACGTGCTTTTGGTCGTGGAAACCAGCGTTTTCTACCGCGTCTTGCACCCGGAGCGGACGGTCTACCGCATCCGCGATGTCGATGCAGCCATCGCCACCACCGTGGCGGGCATCGTGCGCGCCGAGATCGGCAAGATGGAGCTGGACGAGGTGCAATCCAACCGCGCCAGCCTGATCATGCGGATCAAGGAGGCGGTCGAGGGCGCGGTCGATGATTGGGGCATCGAGGTAACGCGGGCGGAAATCCTGGATGTGGGGCTTGATCAGGCGACCCGCGATGCGATGCTGCAACAGTTGAATGCCGAGCGCGAACGCCGTGCCGCCGTGACCCGCGCCGAGGGCCAGAAGCGTGCCGTCGAACTGGCCGCCGACGCCGAGCTTTACGCCGCCCGTCAGCAGGCCGAAGCCCGGCGCGTGGAAGCCGATGCCGAAGCCTATGCCACGGGCGTTGTCGCCGAAGCGATTGCCAAAGGCGGGCTCGAGGCGGTGCAATACAACATCGCGCTGGAACAGGTGAAAGCCATCGGTCAGGTGGGCAAGGGCCAGGGCAGCCAGACAATCATCGTGCCCGCCGATGCGGTTGATGCCTTTGGCAAGGCGTTTTCGATGCTGAAAGGGCGTGGCTGATGTGGGCCTTGTGGTGGGTTTGGGGGGCCGCGGCGGTCGTTCTGGCCATCGGTGAAGTGCTGTTGCCCAGTTTCGTCTTGCTGGGATTTGCGCTGGGGGCTGCGGTTGTGGCGCTGATGCTGTTGGTGGGCGGGCCGCTGGCGGTCTGGCTGGCGGGGTCCTTGCCGGTTTTGCTGCTCGTTTTCGCGATTGTCTCGCTGCTGTGCTGGCTGGCGTTGCGGCGCTGGCTGGGCGTCTATCGCGGACAGGTCAAGACCTTTGACCGCGATATCAACGACAACTGAGCCGCGCCGGGCGGGTCAGGGCAATGCGGCCAGAACCGCCAAAGCGGCTGCGCGGGGATCGGCCGCTTGCCAGATCGGACGCCCCACAACGATGTGGTCGGCGCCGTCGCCGATGGCCTGTGCCGGGGTGCTGATGCGCTTTTGATCGCCTGCGGCGGCCCCTTTGGGGCGCACGCCCGGGGTGACGATCAGGCGGCCCATGGCCTCGGGCAAGGCACGGATCAACGCGGCTTCTTGCGGGGAAGCGATCACGCCATCAGCGCCAGCCGCCAAGGCGCGCGCGGCGCGGGTCGCCACGATTTCGGCCATGTCGCCCGGCACGATCAGATTGGCATCCAGATCGGCACGGTCATTCGATGTGAGGATCGTCACCGCCAGGATCTTGAGTCCAGATCCCGCCGCGCCCTGTTTGGCGGCCGCCACCACCTGCGGGTCGCCATGGACAGTCAGGAAATCGAGATCATAGGCGGCAATGCCGCGCACGGCGGCCTCGACCGTGGCGCCGATGTCGAAAAACTTCATGTCAAGAAAGATGCGCTTGCCATGCTCTTGCTTGAGCTCATTTGCCAAGGCCAGACCACCCCCCGTCAACATGCCCAGCCCGATCTTGTAGAACGACACCGCGTCGCCGATGCGTTCGGCCATGGCCAAGCCTTCGAGCGCATTGGCAACATCAAGGGCAACGATCAGACGGTCATCGGACATGGGATTTTGGCCTTTGGGATCGGGAACTGATCCGTTCCTAGGCGCCGATCGGGACCTTGTCCATAAGTCGGGTGGGGATGGTCAAACAGGTCGGGGAGCGCCGGTACAAAGGAGGCGCTCCCCTTTCGCGACCAATACACACGCGACCACGATGTAACTTTTGACACTGATTGCAACTTTAGTAGCAAAAAATGCCGATGTCGAGACCCTGTTGCGGCTTGCAGGCCAAGAAATTGCTTCCCACATGACGCTTGAGGCCCAGTGGCCGCCATGCCGCATGTCGGGTGGTGCCGAACGGGCGCTTGGAAAAGGAGAGACTGCGATGAACTTGGACAAGTTCACGGATCGCGCCCGCGGCTTTTTGCAGGCCGCACAAACGATCGCTCAACGTGAAGACCATCAAAAGCTTGGTCCCGAACATATCCTCAAGGCTTTGCTGGATGATGAACAGGGTATGGCCAACACCCTGATTTCGCGTGCGGGTGGCGCACCCGCGCGTGTGCGTGAGGCGAATGATCTGACGCTGTCGCGTGTTCCGCGCGTGACGGGGGACGGGGCTTCGCTTGTGTCGGATCGGCAATTGGTCAAGGTTCTGGATGAGGCTGAAAAGCTTTCCAAAAAGGCCGGTGACAGCTTTGTTTCCGTCGAACGGATCCTGACGGCGCTTGCTGTCGTGACCAGCCCCGCCCGCGAGGCGCTCGAGGCGGGTGCGGTGAATGCCCAAAGCCTCAATGCCGCGATCAATGATCTGCGCAAGGGGCGCACCGCTGACAGCGCCGGCGCCGAAGACAGCTATGACGCGCTCAAGAAATATGCCCGCGACCTGACCGCCGCCGCCCGCGAGGGCAAGATCGACCCGATCATCGGCCGCGACGAAGAGATCAGGCGCGCCATGCAGGTGCTGAGCCGCCGCACCAAGAACAATCCGGTGCTGATCGGGGAACCGGGCGTCGGCAAGACCGCGATTGCCGAAGGTCTGGCGCTGCGCATCGTCAATGGGGATGTGCCGGAATCGTTGCGCAACAAGACGCTGATGGCGCTCGACATGGGCGCGCTGATCGCAGGCGCCAAGTATCGTGGTGAATTCGAGGAACGGCTCAAGGCCGTCCTTGGGGAAATCACGGCAGCCGCCGGTGAGATCATCTTGTTCATCGATGAAATGCATACGCTGGTCGGGGCGGGCAAATCCGATGGCGCGATGGATGCCGCCAATCTGATCAAGCCTGCCTTGGCGCGGGGCGAATTGCATTGTGTCGGGGCCACCACGCTCGATGAATACCGCAAATACGTGGAAAAGGATGCCGCGCTGGCCCGCCGGTTCCAGCCCCTCATGGTCGAGGAACCGACCGTCGAGGATACCGTGTCGATCCTGCGGGGCATCAAGGAAAAATATGAGCTGCATCATGGGGTCCGCATTTCGGACGCCGCACTTGTGGCCGCCGCAACGCTGTCGCATCGCTACATCACCGACCGATTCCTGCCCGACAAGGCGATCGACCTGATGGACGAGGCGGCCAGCCGCCTGCGGATGGAGGTCGACAGCAAGCCCGAGGAGCTGGACGCGCTCGACCGGCAGATCTTGCAGATGCAGATCGAATCGCTGGCGCTGAAGAAAGAGGATGATCAGGCCAGCAAGGACCGGCTGGAAAAGATCCTGCGCGAATTGAGCGATCTGCAACAGCAATCCGCCGAGATGACGGCGAAATGGCAGGCCGAGCGTGACAAGCTCGACAGGGCGCGCCATCTGAAGGAACGGCTTGATCAAGCGCGTGCGGAATTGGACCAAGTCAAGCGCAGCGGCGATCTCGCCCGTGCGGGAGAGCTGTCTTATGGCGTGATCCCGCAGTTGGAAAAGGAACTGGCCGCTGCCGAAGCGCAAGATGAAGACATGATGGTCGAAGAGGCGGTGCGCCCCGAACAGATCGCCGGCGTCGTCGAACGCTGGACCGGGGTGCCTGTCTCAAAGATGCTGGAAGGCGAGCGTGAGAAGCTTCTCAAGATGGAGGAGGAGCTGGGCCGCCGTGTCATCGGCCAGATGCAGGCGGTCGGGGCTGTCAGCCGTGCGGTGCGCCGGGCGCGGGCGGGGCTGCAGGATGAAAATCGTCCGCTCGGGTCGTTCCTGTTTCTGGGGCCCACGGGCGTGGGCAAGACCGAACTGACCAAGGCGCTGGCCGAATACCTGTTCGACGACGATCAGGCCATGGTGCGCATCGACATGAGCGAATTCATGGAAAAGCACAGCGTTGCCCGCTTGATCGGCGCCCCGCCCGGCTATGTCGGCTATGACGAGGGCGGGGTTCTGACCGAAGCGGTGCGGCGCCGGCCCTATCAGGTGATCTTGTTCGACGAGGTGGAAAAGGCCCACCCCGAGGTGTTCAACGTGCTGTTGCAGGTTCTCGATGACGGTATCCTGACCGATGGTCACGGCCGGCGCGTCGATTTCAAGCAGACGCTGATCGTGTTGACCTCCAACCTTGGGTCGCAGGCCTTGAGCATCTTGCCAGACGGATCCGACGCGGCCGCCGCCAAGCGCGATGTGATGGATGCGGTGCGCGCCCATTTCCGGCCCGAATTTCTGAACCGGCTGGACGACATGATCGTTTTCGATCGGCTGACGCGGGCGGATATGGATGGGATCGTGACCATCCAGCTTGCGCGGCTTCAAAAACGGCTGGCGGCGCGCAAGATCACGCTTGATCTGGATGCGGCCGCGCGCGCCTGGCTGGCCGACGAAGGCTATGATCCCGTTTTCGGGGCACGTCCGCTGAAGCGGGTGATCCAGCGCAGTCTGCAAGATCAACTGGCCGAGATGATTCTGGCCGGGGAGATCATGGATGGGTCGGTCCTGCATGTGACGGCCGGCGCCGACGGGCTTATCATCGGGGATCGCATCGCGCCGTCCAATCGCCCGAAGCCACAGGCTGCCGTGGTGCATTGATCCATCCCTAACCCAATGAAAAAGGCCCGGGCAATCCCCGGGCCTTTTCGCATTGTTGCCGTGATCGACAGATCACATCGGCGGCAAGATCACCGCGTTGATCACATGGATCACGCCGTTCGAAGCCACGATGTCTGCCGCGACGACGGTCGCGCCGTTTACCGTGACGCCATTGTCGAGGTCGATGGTGATATCGCCGCCCTGAACGGTGGTCGCGGTCATGCCATCGGTCAGATCGGTCGACATCACAGCGCCGGAGACGACGTGATAGGTCAGGACCGCAACCAGCTGGTCAAGATTTTCCGGCAACAGCAGGCTTTCGACAGTGCCTGCGGGAAGCGCTGCAAAGGCTTCGTCGGTGGGCGCGAATACGGTGAAGGGGCCTTCGCCTGTCAGGGTTTCGACCAGGCCGGCGGCTTGGACGGCTGCAACCAGCGTGGTAAAGGTGCCGGCTTCGATCGCGGTTTCCACGATGTTCTTGCCACCATGGCCAGCGGCAAATGCCGGGCTTGCCAGAATGGTGGTGGTCGCCAGGGCGATGAGGGTCTTGCGCATGGGGTACTCTCCAGGTTGGTGATGACGCGGTGGGCTTGTCCCTCCGGCTGCAGCACAGATGGCGATGACCTTGACCCTTTCAAGCAAAGCGGGTTTTCGCCGAACACCTTGACGATGCGGCGCGCGCGCCTAAGCGACGGGGTTTGCGGAAAGCCAATCACTTGGGCGTGATATGAAGTGACGCGCCGTGAACAAGTACCGGTCGATTGTTACAATGACCTCAACAAACAGTTTCGTGAAAAGCCCTCGTCAGGCTTGGATATGGCCTCATATCCGGTTCACAGTAGTGCAACAGCACACAGGAGACCCGCATGGCCCGCCGCTATATCTCGGATCTGAACTGGAACGACGTCACGCCAAGGGCGCTGTATCTCAATCGTCGCCAACTTATCGGCGCTGGGGGTGCGGCGCTGGGGGCTGGGCTGATTGGCGGGGCCACTGCGGCGCAGGGCGAATTGACCCCGAACAGCTGGGATGAGATCACTAGCTACAACAACTTTTATGAATTCGGCACCCGCAAGGAAGACCCTGCTCGCAACGCGCATACGTTGACCACGCAGCCATGGTCGATCGTGATCGATGGTCTGGTCGACAACCCCGGCACCTACAGCATGGAGCAGATCGTCGAAGGCATGACGATCGAGGAACGTATCTATCGCTTCCGCTGTGTCGAGGCCTGGTCGATGGTGATTCCGTGGAACGGGTTCGAATTGGCCGATCTGCTGACGCGCGTGGGTGTGCAATCGGGTGCGCGCTATGTGGCCTTTGAAACCGCGCTGCGCCCCGACGAGATGCCGGGTGTCCGCCTGCCGGTGCTGGATTGGCCCTATCGCGAAGGTTTGCGCCTGGACGAGGCAATGCATCCGCTGACGCTGATGGCCACGGGGTTGTATGGCGAACCCATGCCCAATCAGAATGGTGCGCCGATCCGTCTGGTGGTGCCATGGAAATACGGGTTCAAGTCGATCAAGTCGATCGTGCGGATCACCCTGACCGACACCGAACCCCACGCGACCTGGAATGCCACGCAGCCCCAAGAATATGGCTTCTATAGCAATGTGAACCCGACCGTGGATCATCCCCGCTGGAGCCAAGCCACCGAGCGGCGCATCGGCGATGGGCTGTTTGCGAGCCGTATCCCGACCTTGATGTTCAATGGCTACGAGGCCGAGGTTGCATCACTGTATGAGGGCATGGATCTGACCGCCCAGTTCTGACGTCACCGAAGGCCCCCCGCATGACCGGTATCCAGCGCATAAATGCCGGGATCAGGCTGTTGCCGGTCTGGGCCATCTATATGGCGGGCGCGGCATGGGCGCTGTGGCTGTTCTGGCTGGCGGCGACCGGCGGCCTGGGGGTCGAGCCGATCGAGGCGCTGGAACACCGCTATGGCAAGTTGGCACTGCAGTTGATTGTGCTGGGTCTGGCGGTCACGCCGCTTCGGCAAGGGCTGGGTCTGAACCTGATGCCGCTGCGCCGCGCGATCGGGGTTCTGGCCTTTTTCTACGTCGCCGCTCATCTTCTGGTCTGGGCCGTGCTGGATGTGCAAAGCCCGGCTGCAATCTGGGCTGACATCATCAAGCGTCCTTATGTGACGATCGGGATG
>NZ_CALAHQ010000078.1 GCF_937892565.1 uncultured Roseicyclus sp.
TGCCAAAGCCTGAGACAGGATTGCGGCGACCACGGCAGCGCCGCATGTGCCACCCAATCGCGCAACTCGGGTGGCAAGCCGTCATAAACGCGCATCGGATCAAGCGCGCGGGTCTTGGCGCGCAACTGAGTGGCGCCCAGATTGCCGCCGCGCCTCATGCCGGGGCCTCGGCCCGGCGCCAGCGCGGGAAGGGATCGGGCAAGCTGGCACCATCCACGCCCTCGGGCAGCAGACAGGCATCAAGCCGCTTTTTGAGCCTGGACCAGTCGATGCCGGCCCCAATGAACACCAGTTCCTGCCGCCGGTCGCCCCAGGGCTCGATCCAATGCCGTGCGATCCGGTGGCGCGCGCTGTCATCGTCGGGCCACCGCGCCTTCGGGACCGAGGCCCACCATGTGCCCAGCGGCGTCACTCCCGAAAGTGCACCCGACAATGAAAACTCGGCCACCCAGTCGGGCCGCGTGGCAATCCAGAAATGCCCCTTGGCGCGGATCACGCCAGGCAACTCCCCGTCGAGCAGGGCCAGGATGGCCTCGGGCATGAAGGGCCGGCGCGCGCGATAGACATGCGAGACAATGCCGTATTCCTCGGTTTCGGGGGTGTGATCGGCAAAGCCATAAAGCTCCTTGGCCCACATCGGATGCTGGTGGGCGCGTTCGAAGTCGAACAGTCCCGTCCCGATCACATCTCGAAGCGCCACATCGGCGAAATCGGTCTCGAGGATGCGGGCATCGGCATTGAGGCTGCGGATGATCTTGCGCGACGCATCGACCCGCTCTGGCCCGGCGGCGCCCACCTTGTTGAGGACGACGACATCGGCAAACTCGATCTGATCGGTCAACAGATGAACCAGCGTGCGGGTGTCGCCCTCGCCCGCCGTTTCGCCGCGATCGGCAAGAAAATCATGGCTGGAGAAATCTCGCAGCAGGTTTGCCGCATCGACCACTGTGACCATCGTGTCGAGCCGCGCCACATCCGACAGGCTAACGCCCTCTTCATCGCGAAATTCGAAGGTGGTGGCGACAGGCAAAGGCTCGGAAATGCCGGTGGATTCGATTACCAGCGCATCGAAGCGCCCGCCCTCGGCCAGGCGCCGCACCTCGGAAAGCAGATCCTCGCGCAGCGTGCAGCAGATGCAGCCGTTCGACATCTCGACCAGGTTTTCCGTGGTCTGCGCGATCTCTGCGTCCGCGCGCAGCAGATCAGCGTCGATATTGACCTCGGCCATGTCATTGACGATGACAGCCACTTTGCGACCAGATCGGTTTTGCAAGATGCGTTTGAGAAGGGTGGTCTTTCCGGCCCCAAGAAAGCCGGACAAGACGGTGACGGGCAGGCGTGTATCGCGCACGGGATCATCCATAATGTTATAACATAACATTTCTGATGCCAGAACTCTGCTGGCAAAGCAAGACCCCTCGTGCGTCGCGACGGGCGCTTGAAATAAACCGCGTGGTTGCGTATGTAACGCATGCCTCGGAAACGGGGCTATGGACATAAACGCGCTTGTAATACACGGCTCGGACCCGGGGGCGGTACCCGGCGGCTCCACCAAACATCCGTCATTTGCGGATCATGGGGCCGAAACAGGATCGACGAACGTCTAAAGAGGTTAGCTTTGTCTCGGTGAGGTACCACCGTTATCGGTCCAAAACGTACAGTTGCAAATGACAACCGTGCTCCGGCAATGGCTCTGGCAGCGTAAGCTGCTCGGGTCGCCGAAACTAAGCCCTTGCGCCTAGCAGCGTAAGGCGGGGTTCGCAGGCACCTGGCAACAGAAGCCTGCACTTTTTCACCCCCCCACACCAAGCCCCTGCATCCGGTCAGCCCAACCGGATCTTGCGCGCGCATCCGCGTCGGGGGATTTTTTCATTCACAAGTGATCCGATCCGCCTTGCGCCACGTCTAACATGCACAAGCGGTATCGTGCCGCGCCAAAAGGACATGTCATGACAGCCGTGGACTACATCAATTACGCGGTTGCGATCTTGACAATTGCACTGGGCCTCATGGGCTGGCTGGCGCCGCGCTGGACCATGCAACAACTCGACATGCAGGCCGGGCCGTCGAACATGGCCTATACCGAGGTCTCTGCCGCTTCGGGCTGTCTGTTCGTAGGTTTGGGATTGGGGGCGCTGGTTCTGGATCAGCCGCTGGCTTGGGTTGTGGTTGGCCTGGCCTATGCCGGCGCCGCATTGGGACGGGTGACATCGATTGTCCGCGACAATGCCGCCAGCCGCCAAAGCTGGACCTTTTTCGGCTGCGAAGCGGGCTTGGCCGCGTGGCTTGTGCTGGCCAACATGGGCGGTCTTTAGGTCTGTGTGCGGGCTGGGCGACGCCTGCCTTTCAAATCGAAACGAATCCACTATGGTGGCGCAATCACCACGGGATTGTCGGGACCATGTCTGATCGCCAAAGCTCCATCGCCTATGGTCGCCTGATGCATCGTGCGATGCGCGGTTTGATCCAGCGTGTTCTCAGTGACGTGGCGCGCGATGGCCTGCCGGGCGCGCATCATTTTTTTGTCACCTTCGACACCGGGGCGGCGGGTGTGCAATTGGCCGATTGGCTGCGCGACCGCTATCCGCAGGAAATGACCATCGTGATCCAGCATTGGTATGATGGTCTGATGGTCGATGACGACGGCTTTTCGATCATCCTGAATTTCGGCGACACGCCCGAACCGCTGCGGATTCCCTTTGACGCGATCCGCACCTTCGTCGACCCATCGGTGGAATTCGGCCTCAGATTCGAAAGCACCGATGGGGCCGAAGACACCCCCGAGCCCGAGGATGAGCCCCCAACCGGCGGCACTGGCCCCCGGACATCCGAACGATCAGCCCCCCAACACGCCGAAGTCGTCCGTCTGGATACCTTCCGCAGGGGTCAATGACCGCTTGACCCAAGGCCCCGCGCGGCCAGGTCGCGCCGCGCTGACCCTTTGAGACAGGTGCGCGCCCGATGCCATCAAGCGATTTCGCGCTCTTCATGCAACAGGTTTTGCGCCGCCCCCATCAGGTTGTGGCGCTGGCCCCGTCATCGGCGCGGCTCTGCGCCGAAATGGTGGCAGGGCTTGATCCTGCCGGCGGCCCGGTGATCGAATTGGGGGCTGGAACAGGCAATATCACCCAAGCCATCCTTGGATGCGGCATCGCCCCCGGGCGGCTGCATTGCATCGAGATGAACCCCGAATTCTGCACCCGTTTGCGTGACCGCTTTGCCGGTGTTACCGTGCATCAGATGAGCGCGGGTGATGTCGGCATGCTGCCCCTCGATACTGTGCAGGCGGTGGTGTCGGGGCTGCCGCTCTTGTCGATGCCGGTAAGCTTGCAGCACGACATCCTGAGCGGCAGCTTTGGCCTGCTTGGCCCCCAAGGCCGCTACATCCAGTTCACCTATGGCCCCAACCCCCCCGTTGCGCGTGCCGTGCGCGACGCCTTGTCCCTTGATTGGCAGGTCAGTTCCAAGATCTGGTGGAACATGCCGCCCGCCCGCGTCTATCGCTTTTTCCGACGCACCCCGTCGACCTGAGGCACCCCATCGCATTGCGCACGCCCGGCGCTGGCAGTAAACGGCATACGACCGCATACCGGAGACAGGCCCATGACCGCGACCAGAACCGAAACCGACAGCTTTGGCCCCCTCGATGTGCCCGCTGACAAATACTGGGGCGCGCAAACGCAGCGCTCGATCCTGAATTTCCCGATCGGCTGGGAAAAGCAGCCCATCGCCATCGTGCGTGCGCTGGGTGTGATCAAACGCGCTTGCGCGGAAGAAAACAAAGCCAATGGCAAGCTTGACGCGGCGCTGGCCGACGCGATGATTGCCGCCGCGCAAGAGGTGATCGACGGCAAGCTGGACGGTCATTTCCCCCTGGTCGTGTGGCAGACGGGATCGGGCACACAATCCAACATGAACGCCAACGAGGTGATCTCGAACCGCGCGATCGAGATGCTGGGCGGCGTGATCGGCTCGAAAAAGCCGGTCCACCCCAATGACCATGTCAACATGGGCCAGTCGTCCAACGACACCTTTCCCACCGCCATGCATATCGCGGCCGCCGTCACCGCCCATCAGGTTCTGATCCCCGGGCTGGAAAAGCTGGCCCAAGGGCTCGAAGCCAAGGCTGCGGCCTTTGCCGACATCATCAAGATCGGCCGAACCCATACGCAAGATGCCACACCCCTGACGCTGGGACAGGAGTTTTCGGGCTATGCGATGCAGATCCGCAATGGCATCGCGCGGGTGCATCTGGCGCTGCCGGGGATTTACGAGCTGGCACAGGGCGGCACCGCCGTCGGCACCGGTCTGAACACCGACAAGGGCTGGGATGTGGCAATTGCCGCCCGGATCGCGACCATCACCGGCCTGCCCTTTGTCACCGCGCCCAACAAGTTCGAGGCGCTGGCCGCCCATGATGCGATGGTCTTCATGTCGGGTGCCATCAAGACCGCCGCGATGGCCGCCTACAAGATCGCCAATGACATGCGGTTTCTGGGGTCCGGGCCGCGCTCGGGTCTGGGTGAGCTGATCTTGCCCGAGAATGAACCGGGCAGCTCGATCATGCCGGGCAAGGTCAACCCGACACAGGCCGAAGCCATGACACAAGTCTGCGCGCATATCCTTGGCAATGACGCGGCAATCGGCTTTGCCGGAAGCCAGGGGCATTTCGAACTGAACGTCTACAATCCGATGATGGCCTATAATCTGCTGCAATCCATGACGCTGTTGGGCAATGCCGCTGACAGCTTCACCGAAAGGATGCTGATGGGCACCGAGGCCAATGTGGAGCGGATCGAAAAGCTGATGCGCGAAAGCCTGATGCTGGTCACCGCACTTGCCCCCACCATCGGCTATGACAATGCCACGACCGTGGCCAAGACCGCCCACAAGAACGGCACCACACTGAAAGAAGAGGCGATCCGCCTTGGCTTTGTCGACGCCGAAACCTTTGACCGGGTCGTGCGCCCCGAACAGATGATCGGCCCGTCTTGACGGCCAGGATCATCAACCTGACCCGTGCGCGCAAATCCCGCGCGCGGGTCCAGGAGCGGCTCAAGGCCGATGCCAATGCCGCCAAGTTCGGCCGCACCAAGGCCGAGCGCGAGGCCGCCACGCATGCGGCCGAAACCGCTGCGCGCCATCTCGACCAGCATCAGCTGGAGAAAGATCGCGAATGACCGCACGGCCGCGCAAACATTCGCTCAGCCTGCACGGGCACCGCACCAGCGTGTCGCTGGAGGATGCATTCTGGCAGGAATTGCAGCGCTTGGCCAAGGCGCGGGGCCTGTCGGTCAATGAGTTGGTCGCCGAAATCGATGCCGGGCGCGGTGTCAGCTCGGGTCTGGCGGCCGCGATCCGGCTGCATGTCCTCGCGGCGGTGAAATCTGGCCATTAGGCTTGCGTTAACCAGAATCGGCCCAGATCCATGGCATGGACAAGCAGCCGCCCCATAAATCGCCCGAGGCTTTTCTGGCCGATGTCTTCGGAACCAAGCTGGTGCGCGATGGCAAGGTCGTGCGCCGATCGCTGCGCGACATCGAGCGCTATTTCGGTCGCGAGGCCTTTATCGAAGAGGTGTATCGTCGAGGATTTCGCGCCATTGAGAATTCCGGCCAAGTCATCGTCTTTTGCAACCAGGAACCTGTCCGCATTCTCAAACCAACCCCAAGACCGCCAGAGCCGGGCGGAAAACCCGGGTTTTCCGCACTGGAAATCTCAAGATTTCCCGTGCGTTTTCCTTGAGGAAAACGCAGCGCTCTTCTGCCAGGCGCCCAGCCAGGGATGGGCCACGCGAATGTGACGCCATGGCGCGTGACGCGCGCCATCCCAGCGGCTAGACAGGCCCCATGTTCGGGATCGACCTTTTTGATGCAAGCCTTCTGCCCGCGATGGCCGTCGCGCTGGCCGCGGGCGTATTGAGCTTTCTCAGCCCCTGTGTGCTGCCGATCGTGCCGCCTTATCTGGCCTATATGGGTGGCATCACCATGGCCGACATCCGTGGCGACACCCGTACGGCGCGGCGCAAGGCGCTGTTGGCGGCTGTGTTCTTTGTGTTGGGCCTATCGACCGTTTTCGTATTTCTTGGCTTTACCGCCTCGATCTTTGGTCAGTTCTTTTTGCAAAATCAGATCCTGCTGGGTCAGATCGCGGGTGCTGTCATCATCGTCTTTGGCTTGCATTTTCTGGGTGTGATTACCATTCCGATCCTCAACCGCGAGGCCCGGCTGGATGCGGGCGACCGGGGTGGATCGGCCTTTGGGGCCTATGTCCTTGGTCTGGCCTTTGCCTTTGGCTGGACACCTTGCATCGGCCCGCAATTGGGTGCGATCTTGTCCATCGCCGCGACCGAGGCGAGTGTGTCGAAGGGAACGATGCTGTTGGGCGGCTATGCGGTGGGGCTTGGCATCCCCTTTTTGCTTGCGGCCGCCTTTATCGACCGGGCGATGGGGGTGATGACCCGCCTCAAGCGCCATATGAAGACCATCGAACGGGTGATGGGGCTCTTGCTGGTGGGTGTGGGTGTGGCCTTGATCACGGGGGCGTTTTCGGCTTTTTCGTTCTGGCTGCTGGAAAGCTTTCCGGTGCTGGGGCTTTTGGGCTGACATTCGCCTTAAGGCTGCCGCTTTTGCCCGCTATCGCGCGCCTCATGGCACATGACACATCCCAGACAGGCATTGGCAACGGCAGGGTTATGGAAATCCCTTGCGCGGACCCGTTCCGGCCACATCTCGCCCGCAAGGGCCACCGCCTGACGCCCGCGCCGCAAGCCGTGCAATGGCGCTTTGTGATCGGGTTCGGCCCATGCCGCCACCATGCGGGTATGGGAAGGCAGATGACCACATCAACAGCCGGCCACAGGATCCGGGCCATCGCCAAGGGGCGGCGTGGTTGGGACGTGCTGACCATCGCACACCACCCAGATGCCCGCATCGCGACCTTGGGTCTGATCCGCATGACCCGCAGGGCCCCCATGGCTCAGGCTCATCCGGCGCAATGGCCGGCTGGCCGGGGCCGCGCGTCATTGGCTGCCTTGCACGAACCGCCGGACCATCGCCATCCAAGGCTTGCCGCATGAGCGCGCCCGGCGATCTGCCCCCAAAGCCGGGCGCCCATGCCGAACAAGTCTCGTTCTGGCGGTATCTGCGGCTTTTGCGTTCCGACATCTTGTCGGCACTGCCCACACGGCTTTACCGGGCTTGGATGGCGGAATATCGCACGCCGTTCTTTCGCAGCTATCTGATCAACCAGCCCGCGCTGATCGATGCCGTGCTCAAGGCCCGCCCGATGGATTTCCCGAAATCCGCCCGCATCGGCCGGGGGCTGCGCCCGTTGTTGGGCCGTTCGGTGTTCTTGACCAACGGAGCCGAATGGCAGCGCCAGCGCCGCATCATCGACCCCGCCTTTGAGGGGGGCCGGCTGCGCGACACCTTTCCCGCCATCTGGGCCGCAGGCGAGGCGGCGGTGGCGCGCATGGACGAAGGCCCCCGCGAGGTTGAAGCAGACATGAGCCATGCGGCGGCCGATGTGATCTTTCGCACCCTGTTTTCGCTGCCCATCGACGACAAGATCGCGACCGAGGTCTTTCATCAGTTCCGCACCTATCAGCGCTCGCAGCCGATCTTGAACCTTGCGGCGATCTTGCCCCTGCCCGATTGGATGCCGCGTGGTCACCGGGCCCAGACGCGACGCACGGCGGCCGCGATCCGCGCGCTGATCACCCAAGTCACCCAAGCGCGGATGGCACAGATCGCGCAAGGACACGCCCCCGATGATCTGGCCACCAAGATCATCACCACCACAGACCCGCAAACCGGCAAACGCTTCAGCACCGAGGAGATGGTCGACCAGGTCGCGGTCTTTTTCCTCGCAGGCCATGAAACCAGCGCCTCAGCCTTGGGTTGGGCGCTTTACCTGCTGGCGCGCTACCCCGAATGGCAAGACCGCTTGGCCGAGGAGGCCGAGGCGGCGCTGGCGGGCGGCCCTGATTTTGCGGTGATGGGCCAGTTGCGCCTTGCCCGCGATGTGTTCCGCGAAACCCTGCGGCTCTATCCCCCGGTTCCGATGATGGTGCGCGAAACCACAGGCGTGGAAACATTCCGCGACCGCACCCTGCCCCGTGGCGCGCAGATCGTGATCTCGCCCTGGCACCTGCACCGGCATGAACGCCTCTGGGACAACCCCGATGGCTTTGACCCAGCGCGTTGGGCGACCCAGAACGGCAAGCAATGCCTGCGCGAGGCGTTCATTCCCTTTTCCACCGGCCCGAGGGTGTGCACCGGGGCGGGCTTTGCCATGGTCGAGGGGCCGCTGCTGCTGGCCATGCTGGTGCGCGCCTTTCGGTTCGAGACCCTGCCGGGCCGCGTGCCAGTGCCCGTGGCCTATCTCACGGTGCGGGCCAAGGATGGGATCTGGCTGCAAGTCAGGCGGCGGTGAGGCGCGTCAAAGCGATTGCATCGGAAAACTCGGGACAGTTGTGACCCCAAACCAGATCGCAGAAATTCTATCGCTTGCCCTTTCGCAAGGGGTGGTTCCCAAAATCTGAACAGCCGCGGTAGCTGGATTTTTCCACGCAGCCGGATCAAGCCACGCAATGGCCTTGGATCTGAGGCAACGAACGCCCCAACATGGGGATTGGCGGGGTGATACCCGTGACAAAGCCGAAAATGGTTGCGTGAGTTTTACGGTCGCACCGCATTAAAATGGGTGATTTTACCACAGAGATGGCCACAAAATCTCACTATTTCATCTGGTTGAGTGGTGCCCGGGGGCGGAATCGAACCACCGACACGAGGATTTTCAATCCACTGCTCTACCCCTGAGCTACCCGGGCAAGGGAACGAAATTCGTTCGGGTGCGCGTGGTCTAAGCGAGGCCCTCAGCACTGTCCAGAGGGTACAGGCAAAAAATCTTGCAGCCATGTGTCCTGCCTCGTTCCAGCGTACTGCCCTGACCGCAACACCGTCCACCAACCTTGTGTTGTCACGCGCACCGCCCCCCACCCTCTCTTTATGGGGCGATGGGCGATGAGGTCGAACATTCCGTATCAGGCGCACGTTCTTGCGCCACGCTCAAAGCGGTGGCGTCAAAACAGCCTGCTTGGCAGCGGTGTCAACCACATGGTGACAAGCGGGTGCCGGGCCCGACCCCGGGCTGGATCGTCAGTGCCCCCGTTCACCGATAAAGCGCTTGCGGATCAACCCCGAGCCCCAATCGATCACCGCGATCACGATCAGGATATTGAGGACCACGAAAGCCACCTGGTCAAACATGCCTGCACGGAAGCGTTCGATGATGATCATGCCGACACCGCCTGCACCAACCAGCCCAAGGATCGTGGCCGAGCGGGTTGAGGACTCGAAACTGTACAGTGACAGCGACAAGAACACCGGGAAGATTTGCGGCAGATAGCCGTACCGGATGATGCGCGCGGGGTCTGCACCGGTTGCGCGCACACCTTCGACCTGTTTGCGATCAATGTTCTCGATGGCTTCCGAGTAGAGCTTGGAGAGATTGCCCACATCTGAGATCCAGATCGCCAGCACCCCGGCCAGCGGGCCAAGACCCACGGCGCGCACGAAGACCAGCCCCCAGACCACACCGTCGATCCCGCGAAATACATCCAGAAGCCGCCGCACGGCATGGCGGATCACGCCGAAGGGCATCGTATTCTTGGCCGCCAGAAAGCCGATCCCAAGCGCAAAGATCGTGCCCAGAAAGGTACCCAGAAACGCCATTGCGACGGTCTGGGCGATGCCGACATAGATTTGATCGTAGTGCCAGCTTGCCATGTCCTGCCAATAGAATATGCGCGACACCAAACGCCATGCGCGTTCGGAACTGTCAAATATCTTGGCGAATTCGAACAGATGGAACGAATAGAGCAGGTAACCGATCACGATGGTCCAGGATGCGATCCTGACCATGCGCATCACAGGGTCACCAAAGGCCTGGGGATGGCTTTGGCGCACGGCCCGGACATCGTCATCGGTGATATCTGCAAAGGATAGCGCGGTCATTTCAAGGCCTCCTTGCCGATCAGGGCGTGGCGCGCGCGTTCCGACATCAGGTCGATCGCGGTGACTGTCAGAACCACCAAAAGCAGGACCGCCGTAACACGGTCGTCCGAATAGAAGCTGATGACATGGTTCAATTCCGCCCCGATCCCACCAGCACCCACAAAGCCAACAACAGCCGAGGCGCGCACATTGATCTCGAACCGCCACAAGGCGTAGGAGGTGAAATTGGGCAAGACCTGTGGCAGCACGCCATAGCGCATCCGCTGCGCCCATGTGCCGCCCACGGCGGTCAGGCCATCGACGGGCTTCATCGATGCGTTCTCGTTGACTTCGGCGAACAGCTTGCCCAATGCACCTGTCGCATGGATGGTGATGGCCAAGATGCCAGCCAGCGGTCCGATGCCCACCGCAAAGACAAAGATCAATGCGAACAGGATTTCCGGCACGCCGCGACAAAACTCCAGGAACCGTCGTGCCGCAGTGCTGACCCACGGGGCGGGCGTAAGATTGCGCGCTGCAAGAAAACTAAGAACCACGGAAAGTGCAGTTGCGATCAAGGTGGCCGTTATCGCCATCAGGATCGTTTCCCAGATCAGCGCCAGATATTTCCAGAAGTCATTGTACCAAAAGCCGATGGACCCCGGCGGAAAGCGCCCCTCGGCATTGCGGGTTTCAAAAAGCAGATCCCATTGAAAGCTGGGAAGCACGCTCCCGAAGTATTCGAAGATACGCGGAACGCCTGCGGCCAACCGGTCGGGCCAAAAGCGCGACACGTCGATCGACCACAGCAGCATGGCAACAAAACCACCCAGCAGCAAAAGGTTGATCCACAGCTTCTGACGCCGGATTTCAGCGCGGTGTGCCTCGAACAGGGCCACGGGATCCTGTCCGGGCTGGATCGGGGGCATCGTTGGGGAAAGGGCCATCGGGTTACACCGTCGCGCGTGCTTGGGCGCGCGTCGCGTCCGCAACATCCCTGATCGATGCACGCCCCAGGCTGGTCGACGTCAGCGCCTCGTTGAATGCCTCGGCCGCCTCAGCGCCGTAAATCTCGCGCGCCATGCGGTCGGTCAATTGCGCCGCCGTGCCGTCAAACACCACGCGTCCATCCTGCATGCCGATGATCCGGTCACAGTAATGGCGCGCCGTATCGAGCGTGTGCAGGTTGCACACCACGGTCAGCCCGTCCTCCACGTTGATCGCGCGCAGCGCATCCATCACGATCTTGGCGTTCAGCGGATCAAGGCTGGCGATGGGTTCATCGGCCAGCAAGATCTTGGGCTCTTGCACAAGGGCGCGGGCGATGGCCACACGCTGTTGCTGGCCGCCAGACAATGTATCGGTTTGTTGCAGCGCCACATGGGCCATGCCCAGCCGGTCCAGCGCGCGCACCGCAAAGGCCCGTTCATGTGCTGAAAACAGGCCCAGCATCGAGGTGCCAAACCCGTGATGAAACAGCCGCCCTGACATGACGTTCGTCAGCACATTCAAGCGACCGACAAGATTGAATTGTTGAAATACCATCGCGCATTCGTTGCGCCACTGGCGCAATTCGCGCCCCTTGAGCGCGGTCACGTCGCGGCCGTCATGCAGCAACTGGCCCGATGTGGCGTCATTGAGCCGATTGATCATGCGCAACAAGGTGGATTTGCCCGCACCCGAGCGGCCGATGATACCCACCATCTGACCGGGGGGAATATCGAGTGTCACCTCACTGACCGCGCGCTTGGCGTTGAATTCCTTGGTCAGCTTTCTGAATTCGAGCATCGTGTCCCCCATCAACGACCCGGACCAGCCGGAATGCAAAAAGGCCCCCGCACAAGAGCGGGGGCCGTTGGTCTGTTGAGGTTCAGCGCGACGCCGCGATTTCCTGACGGCGCAAAGCGATCGTCGATTCGTAGAAGTCGTGTTCGACCGGGACGTAACCCGCGCCTTCACCGCCGACGACCGAGGAGTAACACTCGGGATGACGCACATGCATGTTGAGGAAAAGATCAAGCACCGCTTCCTTGGCCTCGGCGGGCAGATCCTTGCGCAGAACGGTCGGACCATTGGGGATCAGGTTGGATTCCCAGATGATCCGGATCTCGTTCATGTTGAGCAAGCCGTTATCGACCATCCGGCGCAGGTTGCCGCGGGTGTAGCCCTCGGCGAATTCGCCCTGCAGCGAGGACCAGGTCGCAGCCGCATCATACTGGCCATTCAGCACGGCAACGACGCCCTGCTCATGACCGCCCGAAAAGCCGGTGGCGCCGAAATAATCATCCTCGATACCGATCAAGCGCAACTCGGCGCGCGGAACCAGATAGCCCGATGTCGAGTTCGAGTCGGCATAGGCAAGCGTCTTGCCGGCCATATCTTCCAACGACTCGATACCGCTATCGGCGCGGGTCACAAGGACCGCGAAATAACCAAGCGAGCCATCAACATTGGACGAGGTCATCACCGGCTCGACCGCATCGGCATCTTGCAGGTAGATGCCCGCATAACCCGCCGGTCCAAGCCCCGCCTGATGCAACTGGCCAGCCAACAGTCCCTGCATCACGCCCGCATAATCGGCGGCGGGAAACAGTTCGACCGGCACGCCCAGTGCGTCTTGCATCAATTCCTGCATGCAGCCGTAGCGGCGCAGGCGGTCGGCCTCGTTCTCACCCGACAGAAGGCCGACATTGTAGGTGCCAAAGCCGGTGCGCCAATCTTGCGCCGTGGCCGAGGTTACCGAGAGCGCGCCGACAGCCAGGGCAGTCGTTGCAAGAAACAGGTTGCGAAACATGCGTATTCTCCATCTGTGCGAAAGGGGATCCATGCAGCGCTATGGGCATCCCGAACCAAGCGACACGGAGCCGGTTAAACGCGCCATGTGAAGGGCGCGTCACAGATGGATGAAACAATTGTAAACGCGTGGCGGCTGCGTACTGTCGGGCGGATGCATGCGCCTGAACAGCCAAAGCAAAAGCAAGTCTGCCAGACAGGGTTCATCATGCGTGAAAACCTCCGCGCACCTGCGGCAACACTCAACCCGTTGCGCGCGCACAGGATGTTTCGCGCAGCCTGGGCAGCAACACCGTGTTCAGCACATTGATTTCGCTGTCCAAAAAGGAAGCACCAGGCGCCGAAACTGTGCGGTTGACATGTTTTCTCAAGAACGCCGCCCTTCACGCAGCATTTGGCGTTAAAATTTTGATTTATATCAAAAAAATACACTAAAGCGCTTGGATGTTCCACAACACGGGGATTTTCAAGGCACTGCCCTGCCCTTGCGCGACCCGGGCGCGGGTGCGGGCGCCGCGTCGCCTCAGCCGGGTGTGGCGCGTGCCAGGGCCGACGCGTGGAGCTGTCCAGAGGGGATGGCGCGTTTTTTTGCGTTCAGCATCCGCGATCAATGCGGTTTTTCGCGCGCCGTCTCGATCGCCTGCGCGGCGGCTTCGGTATCTTCTGCTGCCTGCGAGGGGATCGCGTAGGATCCCGTCAACCAACGCGCCAGATCCACATCGGCACAGCGCGCCGAACAAAAGGGGCGATAGGCGGGGATGGGCTGTCTCGAACAGATCGGACACGACATGCAAGGGGCTCCGTCTGGGCGGCTGGACAGCTTGAGTATGGGGCGCATCCGGTCCGATCGCAACCATGGCGGCATGGCCCTTGCGGAACTGGACCACCCGCCGCTACCAGAATCGGGCAACATCCATGGATCCGTGTGACATGACCCATCTGACACGACGCGCCCTGCTGTTGGGTGGGGCGGCCACGGTCGCGGCCGGTTGCATGGCCCAAGGTGAGGGAACGGCCACCACCCGGCCCGACCCCGCCTTTTTGCCGCAGCCCAACGCCAGCTATGACGCATGGGTCGCGGGCTTTCGGGGGCGCGCGCTGGCGCAAGGCATCACGCGGGCCAGCCTTGATCAGGGGTTTCGCGGTCAGGGCTTTTTACCCGGCGTGATCGAGCGCGACAGGAACCAGACAGAATTTCGCCGCTCGACCGAGGATTATCTGGCGCTTGTGGCCAGCGATGCGGATCTGGCGCTGGGCCGATCCCGTGTTGCCCCGCAACGTGGCGCATTGGCCAGCATCGCACGCGACAGCGGCGTCGATGCCGATGTGATCGCGGCCATCTGGGGTCTGGAGACGCGGTTCGGCACGCAATTGGGCGAGATCGGGGTGATCTCGGCCACATCGACCTTGGCATGGGAAGGACGACGCGCGCGGTTCTTTGAGGCACAACTGATCGCGGCGCTGCGCATCATACAGGCGGGCGATACGACCAGCGATCGCATGCGCGGATCATGGGCGGGCGCGATGGGGCATACGCAATTCATGCCGACTGTGTATCAGGACTATGCCGTGGATGTGACAGGCGACGGCCGGCGCGATATCTGGGGCCCCGATCCGCGTGACGCGCTGGCATCGACGGCGCAATATCTGCGCCGTCATCGCTGGCGGGCCGGCGAGCCCTGGGGGATGGAGGTGCATCTGCCACAAGGCTTTGACACCGCGCGCACGGGGCGTGACAGGCGTCGGCCCGTCAGCGCATGGGCTGCGGCCGGCGTGCGGCCCGCGCGCGGCGGCAGATTGCCCGATCCGGGCGCAGCAGCGATCCACGCGCCGGCGGGCGCTGAGGGGCCCGCCTGGATCCTGTATCACAATTTCAACGTGATCTTGCGCTACAACCCGTCGGTCAATTACGGCATCGGGGTGGGTTACATGGCTGACCGGCTGGCTGGCGGTGAACCGCTGACGCGCCGTTTCGGCCCCGATGCGACCGGACTGACCCAAATCGAACGGCGCGAGATGCAGGCGCTGTTGAACCGGGCGGGCCATGAGGTCGGCCTGCCCGACGGCGTGGTCGGGCGCCGCACACAGGCCGCGATCCGTGCCTTTCAGGCAGCGCGCGGACTGGTGCCCGATGGGCAGCCCTCGCAAGCGTTGCTTGCGGCGCTCCGGCGCGGCTAGGCTGCGCGTTCAGGGGTAAAGCTGGTCCAGCGGCACACGGTCGCGCTTTTTTTGCAGCTCGAAACACCCCAAGGGGGTCCAGCCCGCCAGCACCGCCTCGGCCCCATCCTCACGGAAGGCGCGGCGCAGCGCATCTTCGAACACGCGACGGTCCTTTTTGGGCATCGGCGCCAGATCAAGCGTGATCTGACCGCCCAGCCCCTTGATCCGCAACAGCCGGGGCAGCGCGCGCACCAGTGCCAGATTGGCCTTGAGCCCAGCGGCAAGCGAGGTGTCAGAGCCTGTGTTCACATCGACCGCCACCAAGGCACGGGTCGGCTCGATATAGGCATAGGCGCCGCCCGACAGTGCAGCGCGCGGGGCAAGGGCTGCCTCGATGGCATCGATGACCCCATGGGTTTCAAAACAGCCCGGCGCCTCGATCACCTCATCGGGGTCGGGCACGGCCCAATCGCGCCATGCAAGCTCATGCGCATCGGGGGCCGCGACCAGACATTCGGGCGGACCCTCGGCATCGGCCAATACCATGGCTGCCAGATCGCGCATGGCCGTGATGTCGTCGGCCAGTGTTGCACCCGCCACCTCTTCGGCGGCCGAGCGCAAGATCAGGCCGTGGTCTTCGGGCGCCCCGGCCATCGCCTCATGGGCGATTTCAAGCAGGCGGTCACGTTCCCCTTCGTCGCGGATCTGGCGCGAGATGTTGATACCGGGCGCGTCGGGCGTGACGATGGCATAGCGGCTCTTGAACAAGAGGCGCGGCGTGACCGGCGCGGCCTTGCCCGCCTCGGCGGTGGCAGAGACCTGCACCAACAACCCTGTGCCCGAGGTGATGCCCTTGGCTTGGCGCAGATAGCCCTTGTGATCCCCCATGTTGACCGTCAGCCCGCCCTGCCCCGGCATGGGCCGGTCGGCCACGGCGCGATAGATCGCCCCGGGCAGCGCGCGATCGCCGGCAGGGTCGATCAACAGATCCTCAAGCAGACCATCGACCATAAGGGCGGCGGCGGCGCGATCCCCCAGATGGTCGAGCAAGATCACCCGTCCCTTCATCGCGCCACCCAGACGGGCCAGCCAGCCGCTTGCAGCAGCTGCGCGGTTTCGGCCAAGGGCAGGCCCACGATGGCCGTATAGCTGCCCGATATCCACGGAATAAACGCCCCCGCCGGTCCCTGGATCGAATAGCCGCCGGCTTTGCCCTGCCAGTCGCCGGTCGCGATGTAGCCGTCGCGTTCGGCGGGGCTGAGGGATTTCATCTTGACCCGCGCCTCGACGATCCGGTCCCACGACGCATCACCGCGCCGCACGGCCAGCGCGGTAAAAACGCGGTGGCGCCGCCCCGACAACAGATCGAGAAAGCGCCGCGCCTCATCGGCATCGCGCGGCTTGCCCAATATGCGGCGGCCCAAGGCCACGGTGGTATCGGCCGAAAGCACGATATCATCGGGCCCGGCGGGAATGGCGGCGATCTTTTCGCGGGCGATGCGCGCGCAATAGTGATGCGGCAATTCGCCCTTTGCGGGGGTTTCGTCGATATCGGGGGGCAAGATGGCATCGGGCACGATACCCAGCACCGCCAGCAATTCCTTGCGGCGGGGGCTTGCCGATCCGAGGATGAGGCGGGGGGATGGGCGCACGGGATATGTCATGTCAGCGCCCTGTCCAACCGGGTGCCGGGGTGCGCGGCGCCTTTTGCGCCACGCTCACCCGCACTGCGCAGCCCAAAGGGGCGCGTTACTTGAAGCGGTAATTGATGCGGCCCTTCGACAGGTCATAGGGGGTCATTTCCACCTGAACCTTGTCGCCAGCCAGAACGCGGATGCGGTTCTTGCGCATCTTTCCCGCCGTGTGCGCGATGATCTCATGGCCGTTTTCAAGCTCGACCCGGAACGTCGCGTTGGGCAGGAGTTCCTTCACGATCCCGGGAAATTCGAGCATTTCTTCCTTGGCCATGGTCACTCCTTTATCTGCGCACCATACGGTGCAGGTGGCGGCTAGATGCGCCCCTTGGGACCGATTTTCAAGGCAAAACTGCGCCAGTGGCACAATGGCCCATATCGCGCGGTCCTTGGCATCGGCAGCGGGGCGTCACGACAGGGGCTGTGGGGCGGCCTCGGGCGGGCCAAAACGCGCGATGATGCGCGCCTTGATCTGATCGCGCGCCTGTCTGTAGGCTGCCAGCTTGGCCTCGCGGCTCTCGCCCAAGCCTGTGGGATCAAGAATGGGCCAGTATTCCACATCCAGATGGTAATGCCGCGTCAATTCCAGCGCATGACGCTGGCTGGCGGGCGACAGCGCCACGATCAGATCAAAGCCCGACAGATCATCGCCCCATTGGGCCATTTCATCAAAGCTGCGCACCCGGTGGCGTTGCAATTCCACCCCGTCTTCGGCGCTGACGGCGACGGCAAAGCCGTCGATTTCCAGATCGTTCTTCACACCCGCAGACTGGACATAGGCACGATGGCCGTAGAATTTCTTCATCAGCCCCTCGGCCATGGGCGAGCGCGTCGCGTTGTGGTCGCAACAAAACAGAACCGATGAGGGAAAATCCGTCGCCACCGCGCCCTCAGACACCGAAATGCAGAACACAGATCAGCGTGAACAGCCGTCGCGCCGTGTCGGTGTCGACCTCGGCCTTGCCATCGAGCCGTTCTTGCAAGATGCGCGCGCCTTCGTTGTGGATGCCGCGCCGCGCCATGTCGATCGCCTCGATCTGGCTGGGCGGCAGGCGCTTGACGGCGTCGTAATAGCTTTCGCAGATCTGCCAGTAATCCTTGACCACCTGCCGGAAGGGCGAGAGCGAGAGGTGAAACTCGGCTGCGTCCTCGGCGGTTTCGGTGTCGACATCGAACACCAGCCGCTTGTCGCGGATCGCCAAGGCGACGTGATAGGGGCCGGGCGGCACCGGGCGATCCTCGCGGCCGGGCAGCGCAAAGCGGTTGTCCTCGAGCAGATCGAAGATGGCCACGCGACGTTCCTGCTCGATCTCGGGCGTGGGTGCGGGCATGCCCGACATGTCGATCTCGATATGGGTTATGTGCATGCTCATCCCCCTTCTCCTGTGCCGGTGGTGGTGTTGAGCCGATCCAGCCGGGCGCGCACCGACAGGCCATGGGCCTGCAGGCTTTCGGATCGGGCCAAGGTTTCGGCCGCAGGCCCGATGGCGGCCAGGGCGGCGGGCGTCATCTGGGCCAGCGTGGTGCGCTTCATGAAATCGAGCACCGAAAGACCGCTGGAAAAGCGCGCCGAGCGCGCCGTGGGCAGCACATGGTTCGGCCCGCCGACGTAATCGCCGATCGCCTCGGGTGTCCAGCGCCCCAGAAAGATCGCACCGGCATGCTCGATCCTGGCGCTGAGCGCCTCGGGGTCGGCCACGCACAATTCCAGATGTTCGGGGGCGATGCGGTTGGTCAGATCGGCCGCCTCATCCAGATCGCGCACGATGATGATGGCACCATAATCGCGCCAGCTTGCCCCGGCGATGGCGCGGCGTTCCAGCATGCCAAGCCGCGCTTGGACCGCCGCCGCGACCGCCTGAGCAAGCGCTGCGTCGGTGGTGATCAGGATCGATTGCGCGCTTTCGTCATGTTCTGCCTGAGACAACAGATCAAGCGCGATCCAGTCGGGGTCGTTGTCGGCATCGGCCACCACCAAAATCTCGGACGGGCCCGCGATCATGTCGATCCCCACCCGCCCGAAAACCCGGCGCTTGGCAGCGGCGACATAGGCATTGCCGGGTCCGGTAATCTTGTCGACGGGGGCGATGGTGGCGGTGCCATAGGCCATGGCGGCCACGGCCTGTGCGCCACCGATGCGATAGATGGTGTCAACGCCCGACAGATGCGCGGCCAACAACACCAGCGGGTTGGCCCGCCCCCCGGGCGTGGGCGCACACATCACAAGGCGTTTGACACCTGCCACCTGCGCGGGGATGGCGTTCATCAACACACTCGACGGGTAAGAGGCAAGCCCCCCCGGCACATAGAGCCCGGCCGCCGACACAGCCGTCCAGCGCCAGCCAAGGCGCGCGCCCTGCGCATCCGTCCATCGGGCATCTTCGGGGCGCTGGCCTTGGTGATAGGCGCGGATGCGTTCGGCGGCCAATTCAAGCGCCGCGCGCTCATCGCCGGGCACCGTTGCGATGGCCTCGGCGATTTCATCTTGCGAAAAGGCCATGGTTTGGGGCGTCAGCCGCAGACGGTCAAACCGTTCGGTCAGATCGATCACCGCGTCATCGCCGCGCGCGCGCACATCGGCGATGATGTCGGCCACGCTGGCATCGACATCGGGCGCATCTTCGCGCTTCATCTCCAGAAGCGCGGCGAAGCTCTGGGTGAAATCGGCATCCCGACTGTTCAGGAAAGCTGGCATCTTGGATCCATTCTTGAGCTGCCTTCGGTCTAGCGCCTTGCGCGGGCGGGGTGAAGCGTCCTTTGCGCCGTGCCAGCCCGCGGCCATGCGTTTCGTCAAGAACGACACAGGCCCGGCTGGCTAGACTGGCGATATTGCGATGGGCCGGCAGCTGTCTGCCCGATCCGCACAAGCAACCGCAAAAGCCAGGAGAACGACGATGACGAATGTGACACGGGGTTTGGGTCTGGCCGTGGCGCTGGCCCTGTCGGGCGGTGCGGCGGGCGCACAATCGCTGGCAGGCTCGGACGAATACATGCGCGCCTGTGCAAGCTGCCATGGGCTGACCGGGCATGGCGACGGGATGCTATCGGATTACCTGACGGTCGAGGTGCCCGATCTGACCCGGATCCGGGCCCGCAACGATGGGGTCTTTCCGGTCCTTCAGATGATGCACGTCATCGACGGCCGCACGGGATTGCGCGCCCATGGCAGCCCGATGCCGATCTGGGGCGACCGCTTCGAGGCGACGGCCGCCATGCGCGCGGGCGATCTGGGCGCCGAGATCGAGGTGCGCGGACGGCTTCAGGCGCTGATCGCCCATCTGGAAGCGATCCAGGAATGATCCCTAATCGGGGTGGCGCGGTGTCTGGCCCGAGGGCGCACGATAGGGCTGCGTCACGTCCTTGAGTGTGACCTCGAGCGCTTCGACATCGACCGCGACGGCCCCGTCACCGGCAAGGACAAGCGTGATCCGTCCGGTGCCGTCGGCCCCTGCCCGCCAGTCAAGCGCCAGAAGCGACACCACCAGATCGGCGGCACCCCGGTCGATGCCCTGGCTTGCCACCTTGAGCGCATCGTCGATCACCAAAAGCGATTGCACCCGTTCCGGCGGGCGCCGGCCATCGGCCTCTTCCCAGCGAAAGCGGTTGAGCAGCACCGCAAAGCGGCGGCGGCGGCTGTCCCATGTCATTTCGGCCACGGGAAAGACCGCATCTTGCACCAGGGTCGAGATCACGCGCAGGTCGTCGGCATCGAGCGCACGCAGCGCCAGCGCACCGGGCGCCGCATCCTCGAATCGCGCATCCTCAGTCATCGCCGCGCACCCGTTCGATGCGGGCGCCGACCGCGCCCAGCTTTTCCTCGACCCGCTCATAGCCGCGATCAAGGTGATAGACGCGATTGACCACGGTTTCGCCTTCGGCCGCCAGCCCCGCAAGGATCAGGCTGACCGAGGCACGCAGATCGGTGGCCATCACGGGCGCGCCCTTGAGCCGGTCCACCCCCGTCACCGTCGCCGTGCCACCATGCACATCGATCCTGGCCCCCATGCGCATCAATTCGGGCGCGTGCATGAAGCGGTTTTCGAAAATCGTTTCCTCAAGCACGCTTACCCCATCGGCACAGCACAACAGCGCCATCATCTGCGCCTGCAAATCGGTGGGAAAGCCGGGAAAGGGTTCGGTGCGCACATCCACCGCGCTGACGCGGCCGTTCTTGCGCGACACCTTGAGGCCGGCGGCGGTTTCTTCGACCGTGACGCCCGCGGCATCCAGCCTCTCGGCAAAGGCTGCAACCAGCGACAGCTTGCCACCCAAAAGCTCGACCGCGCCGCCGGCGATGGCGGGGGCCAGCATGTAAGTGCCCAGTTCGATCCTGTCGGTGACGACGGGATGGGTGGCACCGTTCAGGCGATCCACCCCCTGGATCGTGATGGTGGAACTGCCCTCGCCGTCGATCTGCGCCCCCATGCGGCGCAGGCACTGGGCCAGATCGACGATCTCGGGCTCGCGCGCGGCGTTCCTCAGAACCGTGGTGCCGCGCGCCAAGGTGGCGGCCATCAGTGCGTTTTCGGTCGCCCCCACCGAGACGATGGGGAATTCGAACACCGCGCCCCTGAGCCCGCCCTTGGCCTCGGCATGCACATAGCCATCGCGCAAATCCAGCGTGGCACCCATCGCCTCCAGGGCCCTGAGGTGAAGATCGACCGGCCGCGCGCCGATGGCGCAACCGCCCGGCAGGGACACGATCGCGCGGCCATCGCGCGCCAGCATCGGCCCCAGCACCAGGATCGAGGCGCGCATCTTGCGCACGATGTCGTAATCGGCCGTGTGATTGTTCAAGCCATGGGACGACAAGGCCAGAACCCGCCCCCCGTTGAGCGCTTGCACCTCGGCGCCCAGCGATTGCAACAGCGTCGTCATCGTGCGGATGTCGCTCAGGCGTGGCGCATTGGTCAGCGTCAGGGGCTCATCGCTCAACAGCGTGGCGGGCATCAAGGTCAGACAGGCGTTCTTGGCCCCCGCGATGGGGATCTGCCCCGACAAGGCGCCGCCGCCCTTTACAATGATCTTGTCCATCTAGACTGCCCCTTCACTGACCATCGTCATCTTGGCCGGTCGTTGCCGGCGTTTCATCATCGGCCGATGGCGCCCGCGCGCGCGCCTGTTCCTTGCGCCGGGCCAGATTGGCCTTGAGCGCCGCCTTCAGCCGCGCCGCCCGGGCGTTTGACTGTTGCGGCTTGCCTTGCGATATCTGCCTGTCGTTACCTGCCATGCCGGGGGTTTACCTGCCAGAGCCAAGGGCGTCCAGATTGCGCTTGCAGCGGCCCGCAGATGCTTTTATGGGGTCGCGCACGTCGCCGCAGTAGCTCAGTGGCAGAGCGCACCCTTGGTAAGGGTGAGGTCGGGAGTTCAATCCTCCCCTGCGGCACCATCCCTGCAAGACAACGCATCCTTGGCGCCCGTTGCATCGTGCGCCCCACGCCCGGCGGTCAGGCTGCTGGCGGCACACGCCATGGCCGCAATGCTGACGGCCCATGAAGCGCAAACTATCCAAAGTATATAACCTCACTTAAGATGCATAGATTGCCACTTTTTGTTTCGGCACATTGCGCAGGATCGGAAAATTCCCGCCCGGAGCGCACATGCCGTTTGATGCGACTGCATTACGAAAACTTTTGCCCGCCCTCTCGCCCGAGGATAGTACGGAAGCACTGCGCACGCGGTCGTTGCCCGAACGCCTGGCGCGGCGACGGGACATGCGGCTGGGCCAATCCGTACCCGATGGCCAGCGCGAGGCGGCGGTTCATATCCTCGGCCCGAATGTGATCGGTCGGCGGATTTTCTTCGTGGCCGAACCCGGCTCGCCGCTTCATGATCACATCGGCTGGCTGGACCGCCATACGCGCGGTGTCCATGTCTTGAACACCCTCGACGAGGCTGAAACGGCCGCGCGGCAATCGCCGTATCCAAGCTTGACGGTGGTCAGCCTCGACATGTGTTTCAGCCTCAATGCGGCGTTCGACCTGTTGACCAAGCATCGCCAGCGCGCGCCCGAACGGGTGGTGGTCGTGGCCTCGCACATGTTTGCGCAGCATGACATGAGCTGCCAGCGCGCCAGAATTGCCGATGCCAGCCTGCGTCTGCCGGCATCGCAGGCAGAGTTTGCACTATGCCTGAGCGCGGCTGTTACAAACAACGGCCATGTCCGATCGCGGCTGCATCTGGTATGATTACAGCACTTCAACTGTGCAACGGATCAACCGGCCGCACGTGCGTGACCGCATGCGCTCGACAGGCACACACCGACGCGGAAGGACCAGCCTTCGACACTTAGGATACTTTGTCGGCTGTTTCCGCAGTTCATAGACTTTTCCGACAACACAGAACGGCGTGGCGCGCGGCAAAAGCCCCGTGTCCGCCGCGTCCAGATGGGGGTCGGATCGCGTGACAGCAGGGGCAAGCTTGGACATCAACCTTCGAAACGCATTGCACGACAAGGCGTCACACCAAGAGTTGCGCCCCAGCGTGCTGCGCTCGGAATTCTTTTTCGATTATTCGATCAAGCGCATCCTGAACGACCCCAAGCAAGCCTGGTTCGATCTGGCCCATACGCGCGGCGTGGGCGGAAAATCCGCCAAGGCGATCGCCACCGCCGTGGCACAAGAACTTGAGCGCAGCTTTGCCGAAGACTGGACACAGGCATGCAAACTGGCGGGCCAAGCCCACGACCTTGATCTTGAACGCGACTGGCCCTTGAGCCACCTTGTGCAGTTTATCGAGATCTGGCAACCCGGCGCGCCAAACCAGCGCATCGAAGCCGCAAACTGACCCAACCCTGCGCGCTACGCAGGCCCCACGCCGTGGCGCCTGCGGCCGCACGGGTGCTCAGATCATCATGCGCTCGCGCGCGATGATGCAGGCATGCGCCCGATTGCGCGCGCCAAGCTTGGTACAGATGTTGCGCATGATCATCTTGACCTGCGTTTCGGTGATGGCCAGCGCGCGGGCGATTTCCTTGTTGGTGTCGCCATCGGCAGCAAGACGCAGCACATGGGTTTCGCGGTCGGAAACGGGCTCACGCTTGACCGGAACGGTTGGCGGGCCAACCTCGACCGGGATTTCCACATGCGGGATAAAGGTCTGGCCGCTGCGGATCAGTTGCAAGGCGCTTTCCAGCGATTTGAGCGGCATGGTCTTGGGAATGTAGCCGCTGAGCCCAAGCTTGATCGAGTCGTCCAGAAACTGCCGGTCAAGCTGGCCGGTGAACAAGACCACCTGACCATCCCCTGCCCGCTTGACCACTTCGGCCACGCTTGACAAGCCGTGCATGCCGGGCATCCGCAGATCCAACAGAACCACATCGTAGGTCGATTGCTCCAACTCATCGACCGCACCCTGACGCGACGTGGTCACCGCCACATCAAACCCGGCCTCTTCCCGCAGCGCATGTGCCACAGCCTGCGCCAAAAGTGCGTGATCATCGGCGATGAGAACTTTCATGTCTTCCGCGCGAACCTTTTCCAATTGCCTGCATCCTTCCCTGATGATGGTGTCCTGAGGGAATAAGTGCATCCGCTGCCAACTATCTAGTTAACATTCGTGTCGAAATTATCTTGATTTTGCAAGCTATGTTCTCGAAAGATAGTTAATGCTCTTTTGATATGTTTATTGTGCGGAGGCGTTTGTCATAAGGTACAAAGTAGAGCTTTTCGGCATTCGAAGCCGACGCCCTGGTGACGAGTGAGATGTGCGATGAGCCTTGTTTTGACCCGACGACCCAGCCCCGTGGGAATGGCCCGCCCGCCCACACAGGCCACGGCGACCTATCCGCTGGATACGGCCTATGGTCAGGATTTCCTGACCTTAAAAGCAAAAGGGCCCGACGCGCTGTTTGACGACGCGGCGCTGTGTGATTTGCCGCAGACAGCCATCACCACCACGACATTCTGGACAGACGGGGAAACACATTTTTCGGGGCCTTCGCTTTACGCCCTGCTTGCCGCCGCGGGGCTTGCGGACGCGATCACTGCTGTCCGGCTGATTGCGCTGAGCGATCACATGATGGTGATGAACGATGCCGTGATCGATCCTGTTGCGCCGATCGTGGCCAATCGGATGAACGGCGCCCCGATCGCTGTGCGCGATCAAGGCCCGCTATGGGTGATTTGCCCGTTCAATCGCCGCAGCCAGTGTTCGGCCAAAAGCCACTTTGCCCTGACCATACGGCAGCTGTCGCGCATCGAGGTGTCATGAGTTTGCCAGACCCGGTTGGGCCGATCGACGGCATGCTGACACCGCCCAATCGGTCGATTGCGGCACGCGTGCTGACCGCGCTCTTGCTGCTTTTCACCATCGCGCTGCTCACTGCCGCGACCAAGCTCCACAACAAGATCGACGAAAACTGGGCTGCGGAAAGCGATAACCATGTGTGGAACATCGTCCAGTTCGAGGTTGATTACCGCGATCTGAGCGTTGCATTGCAGATTGCCAATGACCTTGCCGCGCGCGATGCCGCCATGGTGCCCGCAGCGACATTGCGCAGCGTTCAGGTGGAATTTGGCGCTTTGCAAACACGCAGCAAAGCCTTGATCGATACCTTGACCGTCAGCGATCTTGACGATGTTTACCAAACCGAGATCGCCATATTGACACAGGCCAAGGCCGATTGGACCAGCCAGATCGACGCGCTGCGCGTTGGGCCGGAATTGCCCTTGCTGCTGGCGCAACTGGCTGCGGATGTCGCGGCGATCGAGCCGATGGTGCGTCGCCTGTCGGCCGATGCCTTGCAGGTCATGGTCACCCGCGCCGAGGCCGCCCGCCTGCAAGATCGCAAATTGCTGGCCGCGCTCTATGGAACCAGCATCACGCTGATCGGGCTGACCATCGTGTCGCTGATCTTGTCGGTTCGGTTGGGTCGCAGCCATGCGGCGGCGGAAACGCGGCTGGAACGCAGCACGGCGCTGGCCAAGGCGGCCTTTGAATCATCGGTCACGGCGATGCTGATCTGCGACGTGGATGGGCGCATCTTGTTGACCAACCCGGCCGCCAGTGTCGTGTTCGGGCACACGCATTCCGCGCTGCAAGGCCATAATCTTGAAGAAACATTGATCCCGCCCGAACGTCTGGCCGACTATCACCGGTTCTTGCGTTTCCTCCACCAGACCGGCGACACGGGCGACGCCACCATCGGCCCGCTTCAGGTCAATGCCCATCGCGCATCGGGCGAAGTGTTTCGCGCCGCCGTTCTGGTGCGCATGACCCAGCTTGATGCCGAGCAGCGTCTGATCCTTGTGTTCGTGCAAGACATCTCGGATCAGGTGGAATTCGAGCGGCGCCTGCAGCATGCCGCCGATGAGGCGCGCCGCTATGCCAACGCCCAGAGACGTTTTCTGGCAACGATGAGCCATGAATTGCGCACGCCGCTGCATGGGGTGCGCGCCGCGCTTGATCTTTTGTCGCGCAAGACCCTTGCCGATGATGCACGGGCGCTGGTGGATGCTGCGCTGCAAAGCTGTGGGCACGCGCTGCAACAAACCGACAATGCGCTGGATGCAATCCGCGCCACCCATGTGAACGAGGTCGACATCCCCTTTGATCCGGCGGCCATCGCGCGCGACTTGATCGCGGAAATGCACCTGATCGGACAGACCGATGGCACAAACCTGACGCTTGGCGTGACCGGCGAGGCGATGCCTGTCGCGGTGATGGGAAAACCCCGCGCCTTTACCCGGGCCTTGGGCAATCTGATCGTCAATGCCACGAAATATGCCCGCGGCGGCACGGTCGACGTGCGGCTCGATTTTGCCACGACCCATCCGCAGGGTCGCGTGATGCTGCGCGCCGAGGTGATCGACAACGGGCCGGGCATTCCCGCCGACAAGATCGACCGTATCTTCGAGCCGTTCAATCACGACCTTCTGGCCGACCAGAAAGCCGACCGCGCGGGCTTTGGTCTGGGCTTGTCGATCGTGAAACAGGCGGTCGACATGATGAACGGCGATATCGCCGTTCTCAGCGATCGCGGCAAAGGCTGTCATGTCACCATCACCCTGGCGCTCGACCGGGCCGATGAACAGGCATTGCCCCCGCCCGCCCCCCGGTCGGTGCGCGCGATGGCGCACCGGGTCGATCAAGGCGCGATGGCGCTTGTGGTCGATGATGCCGAGGTCAATTGCAAGCTTGTCGGCCAAATGCTGTCCGAACTGGGCTACCGGGTCGATACCGCCCATAGCGGGCCAGACGCCATCGCCATGGCCGCCAAGACAGCCTATGACCTGATCTTGATGGATTTCCACATGCCGATGATGACAGGGATCGAGGCGGTTCGCGAAATTCGCGTTCGGGGTCGGTCGTGCGATGCGCGGATCATCGGGATCACGGCGCGGATCGATCTGATCGGCTCGGCCGAGGGTGATCCTCCGGAAATGGACGGGGTCTTGTACAAGCCCTTTGGGCTTGCTGAACTTGAAGCCTTTCTGGATGCCAAAGGCGTCGCCACAGCGCCCGTTGATCTTGCGGCGCACAAGCCATCCGATGCGCTGGCCGCGCTGCGCACGACGCTTGAGATGTGCGGGTCGACCTTGGGGCTCAATCTGCTGCGCGATACGGTCGCGCTGGCCCATCAAGCGGTCGCTCAGGCCGATCTGGATCGCGCGCTTTGTGCCGAAACCGCCCACCGCGCCGCGGGGGCTGCGATGATGTCGGGCTTGCATGATTTGGGCCATGCCTTGCGCGATCTGGAACAGGCCGCACAAGGCACAAGCGATGGGCCGGCCCTGGTCTTGCTTACGGCGCGATTGACCGAAGCGGCCGCACAGGCCGAACACGCGGTGTCGGCACTGGAACATGAAACCCAAGCGCTTGGCGTGGCGGTCTAGCCCGCCCAGCCCCAGCCCCCCCGACCCGGGTCAATCGCCGGTCAACTTGGCGCCAGACAGGCCTCAAAGGATTGCGCCATCGCGTCCAGCAGCGCGGGATAAAGCGCGGGCCCCGGTTCCAGCATCGCGCCGATGGGGTCGATCACGCCGATCCGCACGCCCGTGCCCTCAAAAACCGCATCGACCATGCCGCGGTTGAATTGCGGTTCGACAAAGACGCAAGCAATGCCTTCGGCGGCGACGAGATCGCGGATTTCGGCAACCCGCGCCGGGCCGGGGTCAGAGGCATCCGACAGGCTGATCGCGCCCGCGGCCTCGATGCCAAACCGCGCTTCGAAATAATGATACGCATCGTGAAACACGATGAAACCACCCGACAGCGACGCCATGCGCGCGGCGATATCGGCCTGCATCGTGGTCAAGGCGGCTTGCGCCGTTGCGGCGTTGGCGGCGTAGGTGGCGGCATGGTCCGGATCGAGCCGCGAAAGCTCGGCCGCGATCACATCAAGCCAGAGCGCGGCGTTCGCCGGATCAAGCCAGGCATGGGGATCGATGCCGGAATGATCATGGGCGTGGTCGTCATGCGCATGGTCGTCATGCGCGTGGTCGTCATGGGCGTGGTCGTCATGCGCGTGGTCGTCATGCGCGTGGTCATGGCCGGCAT
>NZ_CALAHQ010000079.1 GCF_937892565.1 uncultured Roseicyclus sp.
CGCCAAGCAATGTATCATTTCCGCTGCCGCCGGTCTCACTATTGTCGGCCTGATCATCATTGTCGCCACTGCTACCGAGGGCCACGGTCAGCGACAGCCCGGCGAGGAACAAAAATACCAACCCCAACATCACATCATCCTATTACGCGGTACAGCCCCGGATCGGGATACTTGATATCTAGCAACAGCCATTTTCGCATCGGTCGGGTTTGCCCAAAGCGATGCCGAAGATGAAGCGCAATCCATGAAAAGATGTTAACAGGTCTTTGCCTGTGGTGAAAAGTAGAAAAATCGCACCTTGGGAAAATCCGATCAATGCGTTCTTCCGCGCCGATCCCCAGGATCGACCGCCCCACCCAATGCTTCGGCCGCCCGCCCATGCCACCCTCCCGCCCTCCGGTCGCGGCGCGCAGGATGTCGGTCAAGGGCAGGTCGTGCCCGGCTGGGCCTTGCGCAGCATTGTCCCGAAGAGGGGGTCCGGTCATCGCCCGGCCCGTTTCCGGCGCAGCGGCGGATGGCCTCGTTGTCATAGAACGTCTGTGCGGTCATCGGGTCGCTCGGCGCAGACCAGTTCTGCCGGAAGTGAATGCGCGGCATCGTCTCAAGCGGCATGGGTGGCCGCCCGCCGTTTGACCCAAGATTTGGGTGGTGCGGCGACTGCCGCCGCCCCCACCGAACCACCGCATCCATTTCGGCCGGAAACTGTTTGCGCCGTGGTATCTTCTTCATTGCATGGCGAAGACCGGAAATGGCGGGCTGTTTGCACATCGGCGGGGTCGCTGTCAGTCGATGCCTTCAGCCTGCCAGATCACGTCGAAAGCGGCAGGTTTTTCAGACGTTCCTCAATTATCGAAACTGATCAATGTTCAGATCTGGCGGCGTTTGTCCTTGCGGTGTGGGCCATCTTTGATCGTGCGAACATGTCAGCCGAAATCGCCCTGTGCGAACCAGCCGCCTGAAACGGCGCCGCCATGGGCATAGAACAGCCACAGCTTGTGCCCATCCGCGGTGGTCACGCGCCAGTAATCGCGCACGCCCGAGCGCCAGCCGGGATCGTCCAGCCACCATTCCGGCGCGATGCGTTCGGGCCCTTGGGCCGCCACAGTCTCAAACGCCCGGCCGCGCCAGCGAAAGCCCATGGGCGGATCGGACAGATCGGGCGCGGTAACGGGTTCTGGGCGAAACAACACCAGCGGCCGGGGCCGCTTGGGGGCGGGCCAACTGGTGGCGGGCGCGCTATAGGCGGCGGCCTGTGTGGATTGGGTTTTCTCGGGAATATGGCTGTCGGCGGGGTGTTCGCGGGTGATCCGGTCAAGCCCCACCCGTGCCCCGATGCGCGCGATCAGATCATCAAGCGCCTGACCGGGCGCGCGGGCGCCCCCTGCCTGTGCCTGTGCCCGTGCCTGTGCTTCGGCGGCGACGGCCCAGCCGCCCTTGTGTTCAACGCCATGCAGCGGCTCGGTCACGGGGGCGATCAGCCGCAAGACATCAAAGCCAAAGCCCGCGTCGACCCCGCCCAGCTTCAGCGCAAACAGCGCCCGCAGGCTGTCGGGCCGGTCGGTGGGGCGGGCCAGCCCGATCTCGATCCGTTCCGTGCCGCCTTCGGCGCGGATCATTTCCAACCGCAGCCGCCGCGCCCCACGACCTCGCGCGCGCAGCTTGTCGCAAAGCGCGGGCAGCAGGCGGTCAAGACCGGCAAGGATATCGGCCTCCAGCCCGATGGGGTCGGGCAGGCTGATCCGGGCGGCGAAATGCAGCGGCGCCCCGGCGGGTGAGATCGGTTCGGGTTCCACCCCCAGCGCCTGATCCAGACGGCGCACCAGATCTTGCCCAAAGCGTCGCGCCAGACCCGCGCGCGGCATGCCCCACAGATCGCCGATGCGCCGCAGCCCCAGACGTGCCAGACCCTGCACGGTGGCGGGCGGCAGGCGCAGCGCCGCGATGGGCAGGGGCGCCAGCGATTGCCGCAACCCGCCGGGGGCCGAGATGCGCGCGACACCGCCTTGTGCGGCGCTGTGCGGCAGGGGCGCGGGGCCGCCTTTGACCCAGTGCCGCCTTTGCGCGCGTGAGCGGGTGGCGCGTGCCTCTTGGTCGATGGCGTCGCCGCTGCGCAAGGGCGCGCTCGCCGCCCCCCCCGCATGGCGCGCCAGTGCCCAGGCGGCACCCGGCGTATCCGCAATGCCCGCAGCAAGGCTAAGCCCCAGATCGGCGCAATCCTGATGCAGCTGTTCGAAAAGCGCCGCTTCGCCGCCGAACAGATGCGCGCAGCCCGTCAGGTCGATCAGCAGCGCGTCGGCGCCTTCTTCGGCCACCCATGGGCTGAAGCGGCCCGCCCAGCGGCGCAGCGCGGCCAGCATGCGGGCGGCGCGGTCTGGATCGGCGGGGCGGGTGATCAGATCGGGGCAGAGCGTCAGCGCCTCGGCCAGCGATTGCCCCTGCGACAGGCCGCGCGCGCTGGCGGCATGGCTCAGCGACACGATCTGGCGCAGATTGCCCTGCACCTCGACCACGACCAGCGGTGTGTCGATCAGGCCCGGCTCACGGCGCAGCGCGTCTTCGGCGGCCAGCCGGGGAAACCACAGCGACACGATGCGCCGGTTGCTGGTGCGGCTGGCATGAGGGGCGGCGGCAGGCATGGCGCGGGCGATCTGAAATGTTCATGTTATGTTCCATTCCTAATCCGCCCTGCCTGCGGAGTCGAGTCCGCGCCCGCGCCCGATCAGCCTGTCGTCACAGAAACAACGCCGCGTTGTTGCGCAGGACGATTTCGAGAACATACAGCCCCAAGATCACGATCAGCGGCGCCAGATCCAGCCCCCCCATCGCCGGCAAGCGGCGGCGGATCGGGCCATAGATCGGTTCCACCAGCCCGTTCAGCCCATGCCAGATCTGGGCCACCAGCGGCTGGCGCAGGTTCAGCACGCTGAAATTGATCAGCCAGCTCATGATGATGTGGATCAGAACGATCATGAAGGCCACGTCGATCAGCAGCAAAAGAATCTGGAAAAGCGAGGTCATGGGCCGGGCGTCCTTGGCTTGGGTGCCCTTGCCAGATAATCGGGCGGGCCAAGGGGTGCAAGCCGCGGTTGGGGGCGCTGGCCCCGGCCAGCGGCATTGCCCGGGGTATTTACAGACGAGCGATAGTGCCAAGCCTTGCGGGGCTGACGTTGCGGCGGGCTTGACGCCGCTGCCGGGCTGCGGTTTGGCAGGGGCATGTATCCTTATGCCCGCCTTGCCCATGTCATGTTTTCCGAGCGCCGAAAGCCGCGGCTGGGGCCGTTTGAAACCCATCATCTTGGTTTGCGCTGCCTGCCCCATGATCTGGACGGCTTTTTCGAGATGAACAATGGGCGCATCCTGACGCTCTATGATCTGGGGCGCTTTGCGCTGTCGATCCGGATAGGATTGTGGGATGTGTTGCGCCAGCAGCGTTGGGGGCTGGTCGTGGCCGGGTCATCGGTGCGCTACCGTGCGCGCATCACCGGCTTGCAGCGCGTTGAGCTACGCACCCGGCTGTTGGGCTGGGATGGGCGGTTTGTCTACATCGAACAGGGCATGTGGCGGGGCGAGACCTGTTGCAATCATGCGTTGTTGCGCACGGGCATTACCCAAAAGGGCCGGTTGACCCCGGTGGCGGATGTGGCCCGCGCGCTGGGTCAGGCGCCGCTTTCGCCGCCCTTGCCCGATTGGGTGACGTCCTGGGCTGACGCCGACGGCTTGCGCCCATGGCCACCGATGCAGGGCGACACGGCACGCCCACCAACAAGCCCATAGACAAATCGGTCCGCCATCGGGGATGGTGCGGGTCATGAGCATCGCCACACCCGATCCCGCCGCCCTGTCCGCCCCCGCCCTGCGCCGCCGCATCTGGGGCTGGTGGGCCTTTGACTGGGCGAGCCAGCCCTATTTCACGCTGTGCCTGACCTTTGTGTTCGGCCCCTATTTCGCCGCCGTCGCGACCGAAAGCTTCATGGCGCAAGGCTTGGCCGAAGGGGTTGCCGATGCGCGCGCGCAAAGCCTGTGGTCGCTGGGCCAGACGGTGTCGGGGGTGGTGATTGCGCTGTGTGCACCGATCCTTGGCGCGTTCGCCGACAACACCGGGCGACGCATGCCGTGGATCGTGGTGTTTTCGGCCTTTTACGTTTTGGGCGCGCTCGGGCTTTGGATCTTGCTGCCCGATGGAAGCTTTCTGGTGGGGGCGCTGATCGCCTTTGGCATTGGCATCATCGGGGCCGAATTCACCACGATCTTCACCAATTCCATGCTGCCTGAACTGGGCGATGACGGCGCCATCGGGCGGCTGTCGGGCAATGGGTTCGCGTGGGGGTATCTGGGCGGCGTGCTGGCCCTGTTCATCATGCTGATCTTTTTCGCCGAAGGCGAAAGCGGCAAGACCTTTGTGGGGCTTGATCCCGCGCTGGGCCTTGACCCCGCGATGCGCGAAGGCACGCGTTTTGTCGGGCCTTTCACCGCGCTGTGGTACATCGTCTTCATGATCCCCTTTTTCCTTTGGGTGCGTGAGGTGCCGCGCACCCGGACGCATGCCCGGCTTTCGGCGGCGCTGTCGCAGTTGTGGGGGACGGTGAAAAGCCTTCCCCGCCGCCGCAGTCTTTTTGCCCAGCTCGGATCGTCGATGTTCTACCGCGATGCGCTGAACGCGCTTTACGGATTTGGCGGCACCTATGCGGTTCTGGTGCTGAACTGGTCGATCACGCAGGTCGGTATCTTCGGCATCGTGGGGGCCATCACGGCAGCGCTGGCCACATGGATCGGCGGCAAGCTTGATACGGCTTTCGGGCCGAAACCCGTCATCATCGGGTCCATCCTGGTGCTGATCGGGGTGTGCGGGGTGGTCGTGGGGATGTCGCGCGACAGCCTGTGGGGGATCGCCCTGGTCGAAGGCTCGGCGGTGCCCGATATCACCTTTTACATCTGCGGTGCGCTGATCGGGGGGGCGGGCGGCGTGCTGCAATCGGCGTCACGCTCGATGATGTGCCGCCATGCAACCGCAGGCCGCCCGACCGAGGCCTTTGGGCTTTACGCCTTGTCGGGCAAGGCCACGGCCTTTCTGGGGCCGGCGCTGATCGGGGTGACGACCTGGGCCACCGAAAGCGCGCGCCTGGGGATGATCCCGCTGATCGGGCTGTTCGTGCTGGGGCTGATCTTGATCACCTGGGTCCGCCCCGAAGGCGAGGCAAGATCGTGATGTCGCGGGCATGGATGGGCTTGGCCGTTCTGAGTGTTCTGGCGCTGATGTCGTGCAGCGCCACAGGGCCCGACAGCCGCGATGTGCCGTCGCTTGATGCCACCTTGTCGGGGCAAGAGGCGCGTGTGTTGTTTGGCGCGGCGCAAGCCCCCGATAACGGGCCCAGCGCGGTGATCGGGGGCTATGCGCGCGGCTGTTTGGCGGGGGCCGAACCCTTGCCCGAGACCGGGCCGACATGGGCCGCGATGCGCCTGTCGCGCAATCGCAACTGGGGCCATCCCGAATTGATCGATTTCGTGCAGGATCTTTCGCAACGGGTGGCCGCGCAGACATCCTGGAACGGGCTTTATGTCGGTGATCTGGCACAGCCCCGCGGTGGGCCGATGTTGTCGGGTCATGTCAGCCACCAATCGGGGCTGGATGCCGATCTCTGGATGTTGCCGCCCACGCGCTTTGATCTGTCTGCGCCCGATCGGGAAAACCTGTCGTCGATATCGACCCAGTCGGCGGGTGGCGCGCGGGTGGGCGAAAACTGGACGCCCACGCACATGGAGGTGATGCGGCTGGCCGCCACCGACCCGCGCGTGGCCCGGATTTTCGTCTTTACCGGCGCCAAGGTCTGGATGTGCGACAACGCCACGGGCGACCGGGACTGGCTGCGGAAAATCCGGCCGGCGGCGGGGCATCACTACCATTTCCACGTGCGGCTGAATTGCCCCGCCGGGTCGCGCGATTGCGAGCCGCAAGACGACATTCCCCCCGGCGATGGCTGCGACGAGGCGCGCGCGCGGGCCCGGGCGATCTTGAACCCACCCCCGCCCGATCCGGATTATGTGCCGCCACCGCCGCGCCCGCCGATGACGCTGGCCGATCTGCCGCGCCAATGCGCGGCGCTGTTGGGGGATCTCTAGCGGCCCGGAATCTCGCCGCGCCGACCCGAGAGCGTCCAGCCATCGATGACGGCCAGCGCTTGTTCGGCGGTTTCGGCAAAGGCAAACAGCTCAAGATCGGCCTGTGCGATGGTGCCCGCCTCGACCAGCGCGTCCCAATCGATGATGCGCCGCCAGAAGCTTTCGCCAAACAAGATCACCGGCACCTGCTCCATCCGGCCCGTCTGGATCAGCGTGATGCTTTCGAACAGCTCGTCAAGCGTGCCGAACCCCCCCGGAAAGACCGCGATCGCCTTGGCGCGCAGCAGGAAATGCATCTTGCGGATGCCGAAGTAATGGAAATTGAAGCACAGATCGGGCGTGACATAGGCGTTGGGCACCTGTTCATGGGGCAGCACGATGTTGAGCCCGATGGAACAGCCCCCTGCCTCGGCGGCGCCGCGATTGCCCGCCTCCATCACGCCGGGGCCACCGCCAGTGACGATGACATTCTCGGTGCAGTTGCTTGCCACGGATCGTTCGGTGATGGCGCGGGCAAAGCGGCGCGCCTCGTCATAGTAATGGGCCATCGGGTGGGCCGGCCCGCCGCCTTGCGCCTCGGGGCCGGGGATGCGCGCGCCGCCAAACAGCACCACGGTCGAACGGATGCCGCGCGCGTCAAGCTCAAGCTGGGGTTTGAGCAGTTCCAGTTGCAGCCGCACGGGGCGCAACTCGTCGCGCAACAGGAAATCGGGATCGGCAAAGGCCAGCCGGTAGGCCGGCGATTTCGCCTGTGCGGTGTCGGGGGCATGACGGGCGGATTGCAGATCTTGCCCTGCGTCGCGAAACGGTCCTGGCCTTGGGTCGTCTGTCATGTCCTGTCCTCGTGCACTGGTCTGATCCCGACCTAGCAAGGCCGCGCCCCGATTGCCAGCCAAGGGCGCGCCCGCTATAGCCGCCCAAAGCCCCATTATCCCGCAGGAGAGCATTCCAATGTCAAACGCCGCGCTCGAAACCGCCATCGAAGCCGCCTGGGAGGCGCGCGACCAGATCACCCCCGCCACCACGGGCGAGGTCCGCGACGCGATCGAGTCAACGCTCAGCGCGCTCGACAGCGGCAGCCTTCGGGTGGCGGTGCGTCAGGCCGATGGCCGCTGGCATGTGAACCAATGGGCGAAAAAGGCGGTGCTGCTGGGCTTTCGCCTGCGCGACATGGAAATGCAGCCCGGCAGCGCACAGGGCGGCAGCTGGTGGGACAAGGTCGACAGCAAGTGGAAAGGCTGGGGCGAGGGCGAATGGCGTGCCGCAGGGTTCCGCGCGGTGCCCAACTGCGTCGTGCGGCGGTCGGCCTATATCGCGCCGGGCGTGGTCTTGATGCCGTCCTTCGTCAACCTTGGGGCCTATGTCGACAGCGGCACGATGGTCGACACATGGGCGACGGTGGGGTCTTGCGCCCAGATCGGCAAGAATGTGCATCTGTCGGGTGGCGTCGGCATCGGCGGCGTGCTCGAACCGATGCAGGCCGGCCCCACCATCATCGAGGACAATTGTTTCATCGGCGCCCGCTCCGAGGTGGTCGAAGGCGTGATCGTGCGCGAAGGATCGGTGCTTGGCATGGGCGTGTTCATCGGCCAGTCGACCAAGATCGTCGACCGCGAAACCGGGGCCGTGATGTATGGCGAAGTGCCCGCCGGGTCGGTCGTGGTGGCAGGCTCCATGCCGTCGAAGAACGGCATCAACCTGTATTGCGCGGTGATCGTGAAACGGGTCGACGAACGGACCCGCTCCAAGACCTCGATCAACGAATTGCTCCGGGATTGATCGATCCGCCCTTGGGCGGGCTTTGGATGTGGGCTGGGTCTGTTCGGTTATCCGGTATCTGGTGGGGTCACGCCACGCTTTCCAGCAGCGCGATTTCGTCGGGGGTTAGATCGAACAGGGCATAGACGATGCTGTCAATCCGGGCTTCGGCCTTGGTGATCTCGGCGGACAGGCGGGCGATCTCAGTTCGGTCGCGGGTGACGCGGGCGGGGGTCAGGCTGCCGTCGGCGGCGTAGGACAGCACGTGATCGCCCGGGCGGATCGCCTCGATGGC
>NZ_CALAHQ010000080.1 GCF_937892565.1 uncultured Roseicyclus sp.
GCCGCCGGGCGCGTCTTTTCACCCCCGCACGATCTGGGGGATGCGCCCCGCTGGTGGTGTGTTGCGGCTGCGCTGGCTGGTCACGCGGCCATCGATGATGGTCATGCCAACCCCGGGCAGGTTGCCCAGTTGCACCGACTCGAGGATCGTCTTGCCCGGTGCATGCTGTGCCTGATCCATCAGCACGAAATCAGCGCAAAGCCCGGTTTCGATCATGCCGGTGTCCAAGGCGCGCATCCGCGTGGTGTTGCCGGTGCCAAAGCAAAAGGCCACCTCGGCGGGCACGTTGCCCAGGCTCGACAGCATCGCGATCATCCGCAAGATGCCCAGCGGCTGCACGCCTGATCCCGCAGGCCCGTCGGTGCCCAGGATCACCTGATCGAGCTTGCCCAATTCGCGCGTGGTGTTCAGCGTCAGCAGGGCGGCGCGCTCGTTGCCGTTGTGCACGATCTCAAGCCCCGCCTTGCAGCCCTCGCACAGGCAAATGATCTGATCGTCAGGCAGGGCGGAATGACCGCCATTGATATGGCCCACCACATCGGTGCCGGTTTCCAGAACCATGTCCGCATCGATCAGCCCCGATCCGGGGATTGACGGCCCGCCGGTGTGAATGGTGCTCTGGATGCCGTATTTGCGTGCCCAATCGACCATCTGGCGTGCGGTTTTCCCGTCCTTCACGGTGCCAAGGCCCACTTCGCCCAGCAATCTCACACCCGCCTTGGCCAGATCGGCGAAATCCTCCTCGACCATGCCGTGTTCGATCACGGGCGCGCCTGCGTGCACCTTGACGCCCGAGGGGCGGAAATTCTCGTACCAGCGCTGGGATGCGATCGCCATCGCCTTGAGCCCCACGATATCCTTGGGCCGGCCCGGCATATGCACCTCGCCGGCTGAAATCAGCGTGGTCACCCCGCCATGCAGCGTCGAATCGATCCAGTGCAACTGTTGCTGGCGCGGCGTGTAATCGCCCACCACCGGGTGCACATGGCTGTCGATCAGGCCGGGGCACAGCGTGCAGCCATTGGCGTCGATCAGCGTGTCGGCGCCGTCGATATCCATGTCCTTCTCGCGCCCCCAACCGGTGATCTTGCCACCCACGGCGATCAGGCAATCGGCATCCAGAATGGGCTTTTCGATCTTGCCCGACAGCATCAGGCCGATGTTGCGGATGACAAGCTTGTGGGTCGCATCAAATGTCTGGGGGGCTGCGTCTGCCATGGGGTGTCTCCTCTGACTTGTTAGAACGCTAACAGAAACACCGCCCCGATCAAGTGGGCAGCACAGCGTTCGCCCGCTTGAGGCTTGCAGGTAAATTCGTTTGCGTCCGAACAAAAAATCGACCTGACAGCGACAGGCGCCATCGGTCTGACCAGACGTCTCGGGATGATCCAGCCAGGCCCTTGGGTGCGGAGGGGCAAGACACCCATCGCGGCGCTGCTGTGCGATGGGCTGCTGCCAGAACAATGGGTCTGGATGTTGGCCACGGGCATCGGCGCCGCGCCCTTTGCCAGCCTGAAGCGCGATGCGGCGGCATATGCCGGATGGTCATGGCCGTGCCCGTGACCCGCGCGCCGGTCCCGTCACCTGCAAGATGGCGGGCGGCTTGTTTCATCGCGCAAGCACCAACCGCGAAACAGCATCGCTCATGGGGCGGCGGTGGAAAGCCTTGGACGTGTCGATGGGCCCGACAGCATGCCGCAACCTTGGTCGCCCAACCTGCTTTCGCGGAGCGACGCCCATATTTGATTTGACAGCCGGGGCCGCGCCGATTTCTTATTCGTGTGCAAACAAAATACAGACCGCCCGCCATAGCGGCATATAACGGGGAAGCTGCGATGGGATATCTTGTTGCCGCATCATTGTCCGAGGTTCTGGATGCGCTGGGCAAGCCGGATGCCGCCGTGATCGCGGGCGGGACCGATTGGTTCCCCGCGCAAGGCACAAAGCCATTCAAGGGCGATCTGGTGGATATCAGCCGCGTGCCGGGCCTGCGCGGGATCACCCGCGAGACCAGCGGCTGGCGCATCGGCGGGGCCACGACCTGGACCGATCTGATCCGTGCCGATCTGCCCCCGGCCTTTGACGGGCTCAAGGCCGCCGCGCGCGAGGTCGGATCGATCCAGATCCAGAACGCGGGCACGGTGGCGGGCAACCTGTGCAACGCCTCGCCCGCCGCCGATGGCGTGCCGCCGCTACTGACGCTGGGTGCATTGGTCGAATTGGTTTCGGCACGCGGCATCCGGCGGATGGCCTTGTCCGAATTCCTCATCGGGCCGCGCAAGACCGCCCTGATGCCCGGCGAGGTGCTCGCTGCGCTGATCATCCCCGATCTGCCGGGCAGCGCACAGGGGGCTTTCCTCAAGCTGGGCGCGCGGCATTATCTTGTCATCTCGATTGCGATGGTCGCGGCCCTTGTCACGCTGGATCGGGACCGGGTCGCGCAGGCGGCGGTGGCCGTCGGCTCCTGTTCGGCCACCGCGCAGCGCCTGCCCGCGCTCGAGGCCGATCTGATCGGCCGTAGTCTCGATGATCTGCGCGCCGCAGGCACCGAGATCATCGTGCCCGGGCATCTCGCGCCGCTCATGCCCATCACGGATGTGCGTGGCAGCGCCGACTACCGGCTGGAGGCTGCGGCCACGCTTTGTGTCCGCGCCCTTCACATGGCGATTGCGCAAGGGGAGAATGCTCATGGATAAGCGCACGGCAGCCGAGCTTACGGTCTTTTCCCTCAACGGCCAGCTGGTCGAGGTGGCCGCCACCCCCGGCGAACGCCTGTCGCACGCCCTGCGCGAAAGGCTGGGGGCAAAGGATGTCAAGGTCGGCTGCAACGCGGGCGATTGCGGCGCCTGTACCGTGCTGGTGGATGGCGCGCCGTTTTGTGCCTGTCTGATGGCGGTGCAGCAGGCCGCAGGCACGCGCATCGAAACGCTGGCGGGGCTGGTCCGGGCCGATCCCCACGCCCAGGCCTTGCGCGACAGTTTTCAGGCGCATCAGGCCGCACAATGCGGGATCTGCACGCCGGGCATGATGGTGTCAGCCGTGGCCTTGTTGCGCACGCAACCCGCCCCCGACCCCGCACAGGTGCAAGACGCGCTGGGCGGTGTGCTGTGCCGCTGCACCGGCTACCGCAAGATCATCGACGCGGTGGTCGATGCCGGCGCCGGAACCCGGCCCGCGCCCGAAGGGTCCGGCGATGTCGGCACCACGATCCGTCGCCTTGACGGGCTGCCCAAGGTGACCGGCACCGAGGCCTTTGGCGATGATGTGGCGCCCCCCGATGCGCTTGTGCTGCGGGTGATCCGATCACCCCATGCCCATGCGGGCTTTGCGCTTGGCGATCTTGGTGCCTTTTGCGCGGCCCATCCCGGCATCGTGGCGGTGCTGACCGCCGCCGATGTGCCCGGTCTCAACGCGTTTGGCGTGATCCCCGGCTTTATGGATCAGCCCGTTTTCGCGGTGGATCACGTGCGGTTCAGGGGCGATGCCATCGCAGCCGTCGTGGGCCATGCCGACGCGATGGACCGCTTCGATCCCGCAGATTTCCCCGTGACCTGGGACATCCGCGATCCGGTGATGGAGGTTGACGCCGCCCTCGCGCCCGGCGCCCCGCACCTGCATCCGGGCCGCGCCAACAACGTCATGTGTGGTGGGCGTGTGGCCTGCGGTGATGCCGACGCGGCATTGGCCCGCGCCGATTTCACCGTCGAAGGCAGGTTTACCACCGCCTTCGTCGAACACGCCTATATCGAACCCGAGGCCGGTTTTGCCATGATGGAGGGGGACCGCGTCGTGGTGCAGGCCTGCACCCAAGCCCCGGTGATGGATCAAGACACGCTGATGCAGATCCTCGCCCTGCCGCGTGATCGCATCCGTATCGTCCCCACCGCCGTGGGTGGCGGCTTCGGATCCAAGCTTGACGTGTCGGTGCAACCTTTTCTTGCGCTGGCCGCGATCAAGACAGGCCGCGCGGTGCGCATGACCTATGACCGCGTCGAAACCATGCAATCCACCACCAAACGCCACCCCGCGGCCATCACCATGCGCATCGGCGCCGGGACGGATGGGCGGCTGTCGGGCATGACCTTTGACGGGGATTTCAACACCGGCGCCTATGCTTCTTGGGGGCCGACTGTGGCCAACCGTGTGCCGGTCCACGCCTCGGGGCCCTACCGTGTTGCTGATTACCGGGCCACGACGCGGGCGGTGAACACCCATTGCGTGCCTGCGGGCGCGTTTCGCGGCTTTGGCGTGCCGCAATCGGCGGTCGCGCAGGAAAGCCTCTTTGACATGCTCGCCGCCCGGCTGGGCATGGACCCGCTCGAGTTTCGCATCCTGAACGCGCTTGACAATGGTGTGCCAACGGTCAGCGGGCAGGTTTTCGCGCAAGGCGTCGGCATAAAGCCCTGTCTTGAGGCGCTGCGCCCCGCATGGGGTGCGGCACGGGCCGAATGCGCCACCTTCAACGCCGCCCATGCCACCCGCAAGCGTGGCGTGGGCGTTGCGGCGGGCTGGTATGGCTGCGGCAACACATCGATGCCCAACCCATCGACGATCCGCGCGGGGCTGCGCGCCGATGGCAGCGTCGTGTTGCACCAGGGGGCGATGGACATTGGACAAGGGTCGAATACGGTGATCCCGCAGATCTTTGCCCATGCCCTTGGCGTGCCGGTGCGCCAGATCGCGCTGGTCGGCGCCGATACCGATCTGACGCCCGACGCGGGCAAGACCTCGGCAAGCCGTCAGACCTTTGTCACCGGCAATGCCGCGCGCCTTGCGGGCGAGGCGCTGCGCGCGGCCGTTCTGGCGCAGGTCAATGCCAGCCCCAATGCAACCCTCACCCTCGGCCCCCGTGGCGTCACCGTCACCGACGGCGCGCAGGAATTTGCGCTTGATCTGGCCCGGCTCACGCCGAATGCGGCGGGCTACCTGATCGAGGTCAGCGAAACCTACGATCCACCCACCAGACCGCTGGACAGCAATGGGCAGGGCGAGCCCTATGCCCAATACGGCTATGCCGCGCATCTGGCGATCGTCGAGGTGGACGTGCCCCTTGGCCGCGTCCGCCCGTTGCGGTTCGTTGCCGCCCATGATGTGGGCCGGGCGATCAACCCGCTGCTGGTCGAAGGTCAGGTCCACGGCGGCATCGCCCAAGGTCTCGGCATGGCGCTGATGGAGGAATACATCCCCCACCGCACCGAGAACCTGCATGATTATCTGATCCCCACCATCGGCGACGTGCCCCCGATCGACACCCTGATCGTCGAGGTGCCCGATGCGCACGGCCCCTATGGCGCCAAGGGTCTGGGCGAACATGTGCTGATCCCCACGGCGCCCGCGATCCTGAACGCCATCGCGGATGCCACCGGCGCGCGGATCACCCGCTTGCCCGCAACCCCCGCGCGGGTGCGCGCCGCCCTGAAAGAGGCCGGACATGCCTGAAGACAATGCCCCCGATGCCACATCCCCAAGGATCCGCTGCGATGCCTGCCCGGTGATGTGCTACATCGCCCAAGGCAAGGCGGGCGCTTGCGACCGCTACGCCAATCATGGGGGCGAACTGGTCCGCCTTGACCCGCTGACCGTGATCGAGGGCGGCGCACAGGCCGTGGCCTTTCTGGATCCGGGTGACCATGGACAGGACTGGGATGGCGACCTGATCCAGGGCCATCGCACCTTTGTGACCGCCGTTGGCGCGGGCACCACATATCCTGACTACAAGCCCGCCCCCTTTATCGTCAGCCAGCAGGTCGAAGGCGTGGACATGGTCACCGTCGTCACCGAGGGGATCTTCAGCTATTGCGGCGTCAAGGTGAAGATCGACACCGACCGCCACATCGGCCCGGAACGCGCCATCGTCCGCGTCGACGGCGAAGCGATCGGCCATGTGATGACCGCCGAATACGGATCCAAGATGCTGTCGCTGGGCGGGGTCGAACACCTGACCGGCGGCTCCAAGAAGGAAGGCCGCGTCACTTGCGACGTGCTGATGCGCCTGTGCAACCGTGAAGCGGTCGAGGTGCAGATCGACGAGGGCGCGCGCATGGTGGTGCAGGCGGGCCATGCCCCCATCATCGACGGGACGCCCGAAAAACTGATGCGCGTGGGCTGTGGATCGGCCACCATCGGCATGTTCGCCAAGCAATGGTACGGCCATGTCGATGAGGTCGTGGTGGTCGATGACCATATCACCGGCGTGCTCAGCGAACACGAGGCAGGCAAGGGTCTCGACATGCGCCTGTCGGGCATCAAGGTAAAGGGCCGCAAATCCACGCCGGGCCGCTATTTTCAGGTCGCTGATCCCGGAACGGGCTGGGGCGGCACCAATGTCGAAGACCCGCTGACCATCCTCAAACCCGCCGATCCGAAACTGGCATGGCCGGGCCTGCGGCTGCTGATGATCTCGACCACGGGCGAGCAATGGGCCTATTATGTGCTGGACGCTGACCTGATCCCGCAACCGGCCGACATCACGCCGCCGCTGCTGGCCTCGGCCGAACGGATCGCTGAAAACTGCGAACCCTCGCTTTGTTCGGTGCTGTTCATGGGCGGGGCGGGCGGTTCCTTGCGTGCCGGCGTCACGGAAAACCCCGTGCGCCTGACGCGGTCGGTCAAGGATGCGCTGACTTACGTCTCCTGCGGGGGGGCCAAGGCCTATGTCTGGCCCGGCGGCGGCATCACCGTGATGGCAGACGTCATGGACATGCCGACCAATTCCTTTGGCTATGTGCCCACGCCCGCACTGGTGGCACCCATCGAATTTACCCTGCGTCTGGCTGATTACGCGGCCCTTGGCGGGCATGTGGAGCACGTCCGCCCGATCAGCGATGTGCTGACCCCCGCGATCCGAAAGGTATCGCCCAACAGCAGCCAGCCTGATCCGCATGATCCGCAGAACTACCGCTGGCGGCCCCACGCCAAGGGGCGGCGCTGATGGGGGCGGTTGCAGCCCTTCTGCCTGATGGCCGGTTGCATCTGCAGCACGGTCCGATCGACCTTTTGATCATGGCCGAAGCGCGCGCCGACGGGCCGAGCCATAGCGCCTACCGCGCCGCCCGCGACCGGTTCCGCACCATGCTGGACGAGATCGTTTCCGAATTGCCCCTGCTGCGCAAGCCCTTGGGAATGATCCCGCGCGGGGACATTGCCCGCCGGATGCACGGCGCGTGCACTGCGGTTGCGCAGGGCGATTTCGTCACCCCCATGGCCGCCGTCGCCGGAGCGGTCGCGGATGGGGTGCTTTCTGCCATGATCGCGGCCACGCCGCTTGCCCGCGCCTATGTGAACAACGGCGGCGACATCGCGCTGCATCTGGCACCGGGCGCGGATTACCGCGTCGCCATAGCTGGGCTGGACGGGCATATGACAGGCCAGATCATGCTCCGCGCTGGCGACGGGATCGGCGGCATCGCCACCTCTGGGCAGGGCGGGCGCAGCCTTTCGCTGGGTATCGCCACCTCGGTCACGGTGCTGGCGTGCAACGCCGCCACCGCAGATGCCGCCGCCACGCTCATTGCCAATGCGGTCGATCTGCCGGGCCATCCCGCCATCACACGGCGCCCCGCGCATGACATCTTTCCCGACAGCGATCTTGGCGCGCGCCGTGTCGTGACCCATGTCGCGCCGCTGTCTGCGGCCCATATTGCCCGCGCGTTGATGCAGGGCGCCGCCCGCGCGCAGGCCTTGATCGACACCGGCGCAATTGCTGCCGCCGCATTGGTCCTGCAAGGTCAGGGCGTCACCGTCGGAGACTTCACAGACAGGGCCACGGCCCGAACGGAAAGGACCATCGAGCATGCCTGAGGTCGAGATACGCAAATTCGCCAGCGTCGTGGAAGAGGTGTTCCACGAAGGCGGCCCGCGCGCCACCACGCCGCTGCGCCGCGCCGCCGTGATCGCGGTGATCCGCAACCCTTTCGCGGGGGCCTATGTCGAAGATATCCAGCCCTTCATGGAAGACCTCAAGCCGCTGGGCCTGACCATGGCAAACCGCCTCGTTGACCTTCTGGGGGGCGATCCGTCCGTGGTCGAGGGCTATGGCAAGGGCGCCATCCTGGGCGCGGCGGGTGAGCTGGAACACGGCGCGCTCTGGCATGCGCCGGGCGGATATGCCATGCGCGCGGTGCTGGGCGATGCCATGGCGATCGTGCCCTCCACCAAAAAGGTGGGCGGGCCGGGCACCCGGCTGGATGTGCCGATCACCCACATCAACGCCTCCTATGTGCGCAGCCATTTCGACGCGATCGAACTGGGGCTGAACGATGCGCCGCGCGCCGATGAAATGGCGCTGATGCTGGTGATGACCACCGGACCGCGCGTCCACAATCGTGCAGGCGGCCTGGCTGCCGACAAGATCACCGGAAAGGACGGGCTGAGATGAGCGCCGATATCCGCAAACTGGCCGTCTGGGTCGAGGAAACCCACACCGAAATGGGTCGCCCCATCACCCCCGCCACCCGCAAGGCCGTGGCCGTGGCCGTGATCGCGAACCCTTTCGCCGGGCGCTATGCCGATGACCTGTCCGCGTTGATCGAGATCGGCGCCGAATTGGGCGGGCTGCTGGGCCAGCGCTGTGTCGCGGCGCTTGGGATCGAACCGCATGAGGCCCAAAGCTACGGCAAGGCCGCGATGGTCGGCGAGGCCGGAGAGCTGGAACATGCCGCCGCCATCTTGCACCCCAAACTGGGCGCACCCTTGCGCATGGCGGTCGAAAAGGGCGCAGCCCTGGTGCCTTCGTCCAAGAAGATGGGCGGCCCGGGGCAGGTGCTTGACGTGCCGCTGGGCCACAAGGATGCGGCCTATGTGCGCAGCCATTTCGACGGGGTCGAGGTGCGGCTGAACGATGCGCCAAGAGCTGGCGAGATCATGGTCGCCGTGGCCGTGACCGATAGCGGCCGCCCGCTGCCACGCGTCGGCGGGCTGACCCATGCCGAGGCCGTGGGCAAGGACGGGCTGCGCTAGGTTCCCGGAGGATCCGCCTGTGGCGGTCGTTGCCACGGGCATCTGGAAATCGGCCAAGGGATGAAAGCGACGGCGCGGGGGAGCGTGCCCTTGCGCTACCTCACAGCTTGTCCAGCAGGTCCAGCAGCCGCTCCAGCTCGCGCCGGTTCAGGTTTGCGGCCGTTACCTCGGAAATCCCGCTGGCGGTCCTTACGGCTTGGCTGGCAAAGGCGCGGCCTTCGGGCGTCAGAGAGATATCGAGCCGCCGCATGTCCGAGGTGCTTTTGGTCCGCCGCACGAGGCCCTTGGCGCGCAGACGGTCCACGACACCCTTGGTCGTGGCCGCGTCCATCCCGACCAGCCGGCCCAGCTGGTTTTGCGAGATCGTGTCCTCATCGAGCAGCTTGGCCAGCACGGCGAATTGTGTGGGTGTGACATCGGGCATCATCTTGGCAAAGATCTCAAGGTGCTTCTGGTTGGCCAGGCGAAGCTTGAAGCCGATCTGCTTTTCCAGCCGATAGGGCGGCTCGTGCGTATCTTCACTATCCATCCGGTGTCTTTCCTGCGGGGTGGACCCTTGCGTCACTGGCTATCATGACCGCTGCGGCGTTGACAGGCCCGCATCGATTTGCGCGATTGGCGGCACGTTCGGACAGGGGGCTTGACCAAAGTGTCTTGGTGGACCTGTCGCGTGTTTGTATCGCGCTCGGTGCTCGGTGCTCGGTGCTCGGTGCTCGGTGCTCGGTGCTCGGTCAGGCCCCGTGGCGTTCAAAGCTCAGGGGGCTTTTGGCGCCCAATGCGGAAATCCGCCCGCGCGGGTCATGCAAGCCATCGATCCAGTGGAAGAGGGCGGTTGTGGCCTGCTGGCCAATTCCGTGCGCTGCTGTGCGAGCCCTCAATCGCGGCTCTGCCGCCAAGAAGATGTCCCCTGGGGCTGTGTTGCGTTCGTGCGAACAGACCGCGCCAACACATTGTCGCGACAACCCCTTCGTCTCAGGTCTTTGCCGGACCTGTCGTGGACCGGATCGTCAATTCTGCCGAAACCTCGGAGACGATCGGCGGCATGTCGGGTTCGCGGATGCGGTCGAGCAGGATGCGCGCCAGCTTGCGCCCAAGCTTGTGAGGGTGCACCGCCATGGTTGTCAGCGGCGGGGTGGCGACCGCTGCGTCTTGAATATCGTCAAAGCCTATGACCGAGACATCTTCACCCGGCTTCAGACCCATGCGACCCAGCGCCAGGCTTGCACCCAAGCCCACCATGTCACCGTTGCACACCACGGCGGTGATTTCGGGATGGGCGACGCGCAGCGCGATCATTGCCTCGAGCCCCGCAAGCTTATTGTCTTCGCAGGTCCAGACCACGCTGGGTTTTGCCCCAAGCGCGGCCATGGCCCTTTGAAATCCCGCGATCCGTTCGCGCCTGACCATGGTCATGTCAGTGCCGCCCAGATAGGCGATGTTGCGATGGCCCAGCTCGCCCAGATACCGCGTCGCGACATGGGTCGCATCTGCGTCGCGAATGCCGACATGATCCAGGTCGCGGCGCACATGGCGCAGAAAGGTGACGGTGGGGATGCCTTGGGCGGCCAAAAGCTCGAACACTTCGTCGGGGGTATCCATCGCGGGCACCCACAACAATCCGCCGCGCCCATGACGGATAAAGGCCTCCAACTGGCGTGACTGGCGCTTGGCGTCGTCGCGCGTATCGACGATGGAGACAAGAAAACCCTCGGCCTCAAGCAGGTCGACCACACCGCCGATCACCTCGGCGTTGAAGGGGTTTTGAAGCTGGTTGATGACAAAGCCGATCTCGCGGTTCTCGCCCGAGCGCATGGCCGCCGCGCGCGAGTCGGGCAGATAGCGCAGCTGTTTGGCGGCGGCCAAAACGCGGTCGCGCGTCTCGTCGGAAATCCGTCCCGTGCCGCGCAGAACCTGACTGACGGTGGGGATGGAAACCCCGGCGATCTTGGCCACGGTTCCGAGTGTGGGTTTGCCAGCCATCCATGGGCCCCGCGAGTATAACGTTCTGTCAAGATTGGAAGAAAAACCCCCGATCTTCAAGCCCGGCTTGTCAGGCCAAAGCCCATGAAGCCTATTGTTGCAAGGAAAACAATCTGATTGACAGTTGATATATCGTTATATCAACCTATGGCCATTCGGGCAAAGCCGACTCGACAGGCCGCGGGGCTGTGGCGGTTTTCCCGATGACGGACGGCTGGTGTCGCGCAGAAGGGCCGGCACCGAAGAAAAAACCTTGGGAGGTTCCATGACCGTTTTCACGAAATTCCTATGCGCTTCCTCGGGGATTGCGCTTGCGCTGTTGGGCACGGCCGCTCAGGCCGATGTGGTATTCTGGTCCACACAGGCCCGCCCTGCCGAAGAGGCGCAGGCGATGCGCGACAATGTCTTGGCCGGGTTCTCGGGCACGGTGGATTACCAGCCCAACGAAGACGGTCCCTGGCTGACCCGCCTTCAGGCCGAATTGCAGGCTGGATCGGGCAGCATCGGTGTTCTGGGCGCGCTGCATGGCGGCTTTTCGGCGCTTGACCCCGATACGCTGGTCGATCTTGATGATCTGGGTGTCGCCAGCAGCAGCGACAGCTTCAACGCGCTGGCGCGTCTGGGCACCGACAACATGCAATATGTGCCATGGATGCAGGCCAGCTACATCATGGCCGCCAACCGCGAGGCGCTGCAATATCTTCCGGCGGGCGCCGATCTGAATGCCTTGAGCTATGACCAGTTGATCGAATGGGCCGCCGCTGTCCAGGCCGCCGTGGGCGAACCCAAGTTCGGCTTTCCTGCAGGGCCCGACGGTCTGCGCCACCGGTATTTCCAGGGCTATCTCTACCCCTCCTACACCGATGGGGTGGTGCGCACCTTTGCCTCTGACGAAGCGGTAGCGGCATGGGAGATGTTCCGCCGCCTGTGGGCACACACGAACCCGGCTTCGACCAATTTCAATTTCATGCAAGAACAGCTTTTGTCGGGCGATGCGTGGATCGTGTGGGATCATTCCTCGCGTCTGGCCAATGCCTTCAACGAACGCCCGGATGATTTCGTGGCCTTCCCGGCACCGGCTGGTCCGACGGGGCGTGGCTTCATGCCTGTCCTGGCTGGTCTGGCCATCCCCACGACCGCGCCTGATCAGGACGCGGCGCGGGCCCTGGTGCAATACCTGCTCCAGCCGGAAACGCAGATCGCCACCTTGCGCGCCACGAATTTCTTCCCCGTGGTCGAGGTTGAGCTTCCGGGCGACCTGCCGCCCTCGGTGCAAGCCGCCGGTGCGGCGATCGCTGCGATGAGCGGCGCGCCCGATGCCAACCCCGGCCTTTTGCCGGCGGGTCTGGGTGGCAAGGGGGGTGACTTCAACCGCATCTTCATCGACAGCTTCGAGCGGATCGTTCTGGCCGGTCAGGATATCCGCACCGTTCTGGACGATCAGCGCCCGCGCCTTGCGGCGATCATGCAGGAAACCGGTGCGCCCTGCTGGGCACCGGATGCGCCGTCCGAGGGTGCTTGCCCGGTCGAATGACACGGCGCAAGCTTGCATGAAAAAGGCACCGGGCCCGCCGCGGCCCGGTCGCATCTGTCGCGTGCGCCCCGCGCCGCGGCCCCGCTCCGCAAGGAAACGCCGGATGTCCACACGTTATCTTCCCTATGTGCTGATCCTGCCCACGCTGGTCTTTCTGTGCGCGTTCTTCCTTTATCCTTTCGCGCTGGTCACACGGCAGGCCTTTGGCACGGGTGATGGCGTCAGCCTCGACACCTTCCGCGAGGTGACGAGCTACTGGAAATTCCCCATTTCCTTGCAGAACACGATGCTCCTGGCTGCAGCCGTGGTGCCGGTGCAACTGGCCTTGGCGCTCTTGATGGCCACGATGGTCAACCGGATGAAAAAGGGCCGCGACCTTGTGCTCTATGTCTGGACCATCCCGCTTGGCATCTCGGATCTGGCGGCGGGCATCATCTGGCTCGCGATCTTCGAGCAATCGGGCTTTCTGAATTCCATGATGCTGGGGCTGGGCGTGATCGACAGGCCCACCGCATTCCTGAGCTATCAGCACCCCGGCATGATCTTTCTGGCGATCGCGCTGGCCGAGATCTGGCGCGCGACCGCCATCATGCTGGTGATCCTTGTCGCAGGCATTGGCCTGATCCCCAAGGAATACTACGAGGCAGCCGAGGTTTTTGGCGCTTCGCCCTGGCAGCGGTTTCGCAAGATCACGCTGCCCTTGTTGCGGCCGTCGCTGCAGACTGCGCTGATCTTGCGCGTCGTGCTCGCCTTCGAGGTCTTTGCCGTGGTGGCAGCCCTTGGCGGCACGATCTTCCCCGTGCTGATGGGGGAAATCTACGCCTACCAGTTCGACCTGCAGAATGGCGGGGCGGCGGCGGCGCTGGCGCTGATCGTGCTGGGCATTTCCATCGTCTTCACGCTGATCATCTTGCGGGTGCTGCGGGTTCCCAAGGGGGCCACGATATGACCGAGGCGCTTGTGACACCCCAATCGGCGCGATCCGTGATTTCGGCCGGGCGCGTGGTCTACCTGACGGCTGTCGTGCTTTTGTGCGCATGGGTTCTGGTGCCGCTCTATTTTCTGGTGATCAACACGCTGTCCTCGCCTGCGACGGTCAACAGCTTTCCCAAGCCGCTGATCCCTGAATTCGATCTGGGCTCGTTGAGGTTCTTTGCCGGCTTTGGGGGCATGCTGGATGCGCTGAAGAACTCGATCATCGTGGCCAGCATGACGATGGTGATGTCGATCGTGATCGGGGCGCCCGCGGGCTATGCGCTTTCGCGCTTCGAGTTTCGCGGCAAGGAGCTGTTTCGCATCCTGATCTTGCTGACGCGCGCCTTTCCCTTGCCGCTTCTGGCGCTGCCGTTGGCGGTGCTGTTCATCCGCACGGGGCTGGACGACACGACCTTTGGTCTTGCGCTGGTGCATACCACGCTTGCGATCCCGTTTGCGGTTCTCATCACCTATTCGCTTTTCTCGGGCATTCCCGTCGAACTGGAAGAAGCCGCCTGGACCTTGGGCTGCACGCGCTTTCAGGCCTTCATCAAGGTGGTGTTGCCGCTGATCTTGCCGGGGATCACCGCCTCGGCGATCTTTGCCTTTGTCATCTCGTGGAACGAGGTCTTTGCCGCCGCCGTGCTGACCATCCAGAGCCGGACCTTGACCGCCTTTTTGCTGCAAACCTTGGGCGAGGCGCCGATGCATCTGAAATTCGCGGGCGGTTTCATCCTTGTGGTGCCGGCGCTGATCTTCATCTTTGCGGTGCGCAAATACCTGTTCGCCATGTGGGGCATCGCCAACCGCTGAGCGGGGCGCGCGGATGCCGGGAAAGGGTCTGAAATGGCAGAAATCCTGATCAAGAATGTGGCCAAGCACTTTGCCGGCCATACAGCCCTCAGCGACATCAACCTGACCATCGCGGATCAGGAATTCATGGTGCTTCTGGGGGCATCGGGCTGTGGCAAGACCACGCTGCTGCGCATCATCGCGGGGCTTGAGACCGCCAGCACGGGCGAAGTCTGGATCGGCGGGCGGCGGATCGATCATCTGGCGCCCAGGGATCGCGGCATCGCCATGGTGTTTCAGAACTATGCCGTGTTCCCGCATCTGACGGTGTTCGAGAACATCGGCTTTGGCCTGCGGATGCAAAAGCGCCCCCATGCCGACGTGACGGCGCGGGTCGAAAAGGTCGCGGGGCTGTTGCATATCGAAAAGCTGCTCAAGCGCTATTCGGGCGAGTTGTCGGGCGGTCAGCGCCAGCGTGTCGCGGTGGCGCGCGCGCTGGCGATGGAGCCTGATGTGATCTTGATGGATGAGCCGCTGTCCAATCTGGATGCGCTCTTGCGGCTTGAAATGCGCGCCGAACTCAAGGGCGTTCTGGCCGAAAGCCGCACCACCGCCATTTATGTCACCCATGATCAGGTCGAAGCCATGAGCCTTGCCGACAGGATCAGCGTCATGCATGCTGGGCGCATCATTCAGGCTGCCGCCCCGATCGAGGTCTATCGCAACCCGGCCGCCGAATTCGTCGCGGGGTTCATCGGCAATCCGCCGATGAATTTCCTGCCAGCCGCCGCGCAGGGCAGGGGCCGTTGGCTGGTCGCGGGCCAGATCTTTGACGGCCCCGATCATCATGGACCGATCAAATTCGCGATCCGCCCCGAGGATGTGCGCCCCGGCGACAGCGGTCTTGCGGCGCAAGTGCGCCTGGTCGAACCCCTGGGCGCGCATCTGCTGGTCACCTGCATGATCGAGGGCACGATGTTTCGCGCCGTGCTTGACAGCGATCTGTCCCTCAAGACCGGCGACCGTTTGACCCTCACCCCACAGCCCGATCGTATCCGCTGGTTCGACCCCGCCACGACGCTGGCCGTAGCTTGAAAGCCCATGCATGAGACAAGACCTTATCGACCAGGCCCGCGCGGTGATGCAGCGCAATGATCGTGGCCACTACACCGTGCCGACCGCCGGGCTTTACCCGTTCCAGTGGAACTGGGACAGCGCGCTCAGCGCCTTGGGCTTTGCCCATTTCGACGAAGCCCGCGCCCTGACCGAGATCGAGACGCTGTTTGCCCACCAATGGCCCGACGGGATGGTGCCGCACATCATCTTTCACCAGCCTGATGACGGCTATTTCCCCGGCCCCGACGTCTGGGGCACAGATCGGCCTGTGCCGACATCCGGCATTACCCAGCCGCCCGTTGCGGGCTTTGCGCTGGCGCGCATTTGCAACCGCGCGCGCGACACGGGTCCGGTCATCGAGCGTGCGCGCGCGCTTCTGCCGCGCATCCATGCTTGGCATCAGTGGTTCTTTCGTACCCGCGACCCGGAGGGCACAGGGCTGGTGGCCATCATTCACCCCTGGGAGTCAGGCCGCGACAATTCCGTCGATTGGGACGATGCCTTTTCCCGCGTGCCGACCGAAGGGGTGGCTCCGTTCAAGCGCCGCGACATCACCCATGCCAACCCGGCCCATCGCCCCACCGATGCGCAATACACGCGCTTCATCTATCTGGTGCAGCTCTTCCGCAGCCTTGGCTGGGACAATGCGCGGCTGCATGACGCCTCGTCTTTTCGGATGGTCGATCCGGGCTTCAATGCGATCTTGCTGCGGTCTTGCGCGGACCTTGCCGATCTGGCCGACGCCTTGGGCGAGGGCGAGATTGCGCGCCAGTCGCGCGCCTTTGCTCAACGCGGTATTGCGGCGATGGAACACCTCTGGAACCCGGCGCTGGATCAATATGCCTGTTTTGACCGGGTCGCGGGCCAATTGGTTGACAGCCCCTCGATCGGGGGATTGCTGGCGGCCTTTTGTGCCATTCCGCCTGAGCGCGCACGCGCCGTGGCGGGGCGGATCGCCCGGCTTGGCACACAAGCGCGCTTCATGGTGCCAAGCCACGACCCCACGCGCCCGGAATTCGACGGCAAGCGCTATTGGCGCGGGCCCGTGTGGCTGATCGTAAACTACATGATCGCCGATGGACTTGCAGCTGCGGGCGAGCATGAGGTGGCGCAGCGCATCCAGACCGACAGCATCCGCCTGATCGAGGAAAGCGGCTTTGCCGAATATTACGACCCGCTGACCGCCGAACCCTGCGGCGGGGGCAGTTTCACATGGACGGCGGCGATGGTGATCGAAATCCTGAACACAAGACGGGTTCCGGCATGAAGCCTGCGCGGATCAACACGATCATGCATATCGATGCGCGCAAGGCTGAGGATTTCACCAACCGCCGCGGCATCGTCTGGTGCGACGGCAAGGCGCTCCGCCTTGTCCCGGGCGAAAAGCGGCGCCATTCGCCCGGCCAAAGCGATAGGCTGCGCCCGGGACTTTGGCGTGAATTCAGGTGCAAAGGACGGGAATGTGCCGACCGGTGCTGTCTTGTTCGTGCGCGATCACAAGACCGACGACATCTGGCGCAAACCGATCGGTCCTATCGCCCCCCTCGAAGGGGATGTTGACCTCAGCCCTCTTCTGGTCAGCCACGACTGCCGCTGGCGTGCGTGACTTCCCCCACGGGGGATTGGACGCGCGGCCTCTCCCATGCGCCAATTTCCCCTGTGCGTTCGGCAATGACCGCTGGTCTATTCCGCGGTCCAGCCGCCATCGACCAACAGGCTGGTGCCCGTGATCAGCGCTGCTGCGTCCGAGGCCAGGAAAACCACCGGGCCCATGACGTCTTCGATCTCGCCCAGGCGGCCGAGCTTGATCATTCCCTCGATCCAGGCGCGGCGTTCGGGAATGGCCAGTGTCTGTTCGGCAAGGGGCGTGCGGATAAAGGTTGGGCAGACCGTGTTGACACGGATGCTGTGCCGGCCCCATTCGATCGCCATCGCCTTGGTCATGCCCTCAAGCGCATGCTTGGTCGCGCAATAGACCGCGCGGTCGGGTCCGCCCACATGACCCATCTGGCTTGAGATGTTGATCAGGCTGCCGGGCTTGCCCTGAGCGATCAGGCCGGCGGCCACGGCGCGCGTCAGGAAATAGGCGGCGCGCAGGTTCAGATCCATCGCCGCATCGTAATCGGCCAGCGTGGTCTTGAGCGCGGGGCTGTGGCGCGCCAGCCCTGCGGAATTCACCAGAATGTCAAAGGGGCCATGGTTGGCCACCGCGGTCTCGGTCGCGGCGATATCGGTGATGTCGAGCGGCAGGGCGCGGGCGGCCAGCCCCCTGTCGGTCAGGCTCCTTGCCAGCTCTGCGATGGGTTCGGCCCGACGGGCGACCAGCGTGACATCGGCGCCCGCATCGGCCAGCGCCACGGCAGCGCCCAGACCGATGCCGGAACTGGCCCCGGCCACCAGTGCGCGGCGACCATCCAGCCGGAACGACGGCGTGCGCGGCAAGCTCATTGCGCCGCCTCGCCGAAGGGGACGTTGCGCCCGCCATAGCGGCGGACGCGG
>NZ_CALAHQ010000081.1 GCF_937892565.1 uncultured Roseicyclus sp.
TCGGCACGAAGTTCACGGCGTATTCCGCGCCGCGATAGATTTCGGTGTGACCGGATTGCGAGCCAAAGCCCTTGATCTCGGTGACCATCATGCCGCGGACCCCGACGGCGGTCAGGGCTTCCCGGACCTCTTCGAGCTTGAACGGCTTGATCGCTGCAATAATGAGTTTCACGTCTTACCCCTTCCGGTTTGTTGATCCGGTTCGCCCGGACGACGTGACTGACGCCGCCGGTATGGGCTCTAGACAGGCTGAGGCCGCGCCGGTGGCAATGAATCGGGGCATAATCCGCGCAACCGGAAGGCGAAGTTGCATTATTTTTGCGCGATTTGACGCTTGCGCCTAAATTTTAGGCTAAGGAAAGATGCGGCGCTGCGGCACAGAGGGTGCACAAACGACTCAAATTTGCCTATCTTGTGCTGAAAAGAGGCAGGTCAGCGATATGGCGATTTCCGGAAAGGGCCGCGGATCAGCGCCCATGGGGCGGCGGCTTGTGGCCGATCGGCGCGGCCCGGCTGTGGCGGCGCCAAAGCCCAAGACTGGCGGACGCGGGCCGCGCAAGCCGCGCCGCACCCGCGCGCCGCGACGGCGTGGGCTTGTGGGATGGATCGGCGCGCTCTTGCGGCTGATCGGGCGCATCATCTGGGGGCTGATCTGGCGGGGCGCGGCAATCGTGATGCTGATCATCGGGCTGGCGGCGGGATATTATCACGCCCAATTGCCCGATCTGGCGGCGGTGGTCGACGCCCGCTATCGCGGATCGGTCACGATGCTGGACCGCGACGGCGCCGTCTTTGCATGGCGGGGCGACCAATTCGGCGGCGCAATCGACCCGGCCAGCGTCAGCCCGCATCTGGTGCATGCCATCATTGCCACCGAGGATCGGCGCTTTTACCGGCATCTGGGCATCAGCCCGCGCGGCATCGCCAGCGCTGTTCGCATCAACCTGAGCGAGGGGCGCGGCCCCTTGTCGGGGCATGGCGGGTCCACGATCACCCAGCAGGTGGCCAAGCTGTTGTGTCTGGGCGTGCCCTATGACCCAGCCGCCTGGGAAAATGAAGCCGCCTATGAGCAAGATTGCCGCCGCACAACGCTGTGGCGCAAGGTGCAGGAGGTGCCTTTTGCGCTGGCGATGGAGGTTCGCTATTCCAAGGACGAGATCCTGTCGATCTATATGAACCGCGCCTTTCTGGGGGCGGGCACGCGCGGGTTCGAAGCGGCGGCACAGCGCTATTTCGGCGTTTCGGCCGCCGCCGTGACCCCGCAGCAGGCCGCGATGCTGGCGGGGCTTTTGGTGGCGCCCTCCTATTATGCGCCGACCCGCGATCTGGACCGTGCGCAGCGCCGCGCCGCGACCGTGCTGCGGCTGATGGAGGCGCAGGGCTATCTGACCGCCACCGAGGCTGCCGCCGCGCAAGCGGCCCCCGCCACGCTGTCGGCGGCCGCGCGGCAAGACCGCGGCGGGGCCTTTGCGGATTGGCTGATGTCGACCGGCCCGCAATTCCTGACCGGCGAGACAACCGAGGATGTGATCATCCGCACCACCTTTGACCCCGCCTTGCAGGCCGCCGCCGAAGAGGCGCTGGTATCGGTCTTTGCAAACCAGGTGCGCGAAGGGTCCGAGGCACAGGCCGCGATCGTGGTGATGTCGGCCGATGGTGCGGTGCGCGCGATGGTAGGGGGGCGCGACACCGAAGGCACGGGGCTGTTCAACCGCGCGACACAGGCGTTGCGCCAGACCGGATCGTCGTTCAAGCCCTTTGTCTATGCCGCGGCGCTGGATCTGGGCTGGCGCTTTGACGATCTGATCCTTGATGCGCCGCTGACCATCACCATCCCCGGATCAGGGCCTTGGTCGCCGGAGAACTACACCGGGGAATTCTACGGCGAGGTGACTCTGACAGAGGCGCTGGAGCGGTCGCTCAACACCGCAGCCGTGCGCCTGTCCGAAGCGGTGGGCCGCGATCTGGTGCGCAATGTGGCCGCTGAATTCGGCATCGACAGCAACCTTGCCGATGGGCCGGCCTTGGCGCTGGGGGCATCGGAATCGACCCTGATCGAAATGACCGGCGCCTATGCGGGGATCTTGAACGGTGGTTCGGCAGTGGTCCCTTACGGGGTTCAGGAATTGCGGCTGGTGGGCGACAGCGTGGCCCTGTTCGAACAGATGACCGGCATAGAAGAACGGGTGATTTCCGAAACCGCCGCGCGGCAACTGACCTACATGATGGCCACAGCCGTCGCCCAGGGCACGGGTCGGCGCGCGCAATTGCCCGATCGGCCCGTGGCCGGAAAGACCGGCACCACCAACAGCCAACGCGATGCGTGGTTCATCGGCTTCACCGCCGATTATGTGACCGGTGTCTGGATGGGGTATGACGACAATTCCCCCCTGACCGGGGTGACGGGCGGCGGGCTTCCATCCGAGATCTGGCGCCAGACGATGGAGCGCATCCATGCCGACCTCCCCGCAAGCCCGCTGCCGATGATCGATCCGGCGACCGAGGCGCGCACAATCGCGCGGCGTATCGGCGATCCATCGCCAGAGGGCACGTCTTTGGACCCCGCCGCCCAGGATGACGCCGATCAGATATTGATGCGGGTTCTCAACGGGCTTTTGGGCCGGAACTGAGCGGGGCGCAGACCAGGGATTGTTCCGGCACCCTGATCTGGCGCCGTTCCTGACCATGCCCCGCGCCCCGAAAACCCCTCGGTGTCGGATTGGCCGGCCTCGCCGTCTTGCAGCGTCTCGGCGGCCATCGGGTCGCTCAGGGCATGCCGGTTCTGCAAGACATCAATGCCCCCCATCGTCTCAAGCGGCATCGGCGGCCGCGCCGGGGGAACACCCGCATCCACATCCGCCAGAAACGGCTCGGGCCGGGTAAGCTTTTTCTTCATTGCGCCCCAAAGACCGGGAATGGCGGGCCGCTGGGGCATCGGTTGGGTCTGCACTGGGGCTGGCCCGTGGCATCGGCCAGCGTGTCAGACCAGACAGCCCGGGGGCGTCATCGCGCGCGCATGTGGGTTGCAACCCGAAACCAAAAAGGCGCCCCGGTTGGGGCGCCTTTTGGGATTGGGATGACCGAACCGATCACACGGCGTCGTCGATCCATTTCTGGAGCGCAGCCTTGGGGGCGGCGCCGATCTTGTTGGACACGACCTCACCATCCTTGAACAGGAACAGCGCGGGGATGCCGCGCACGCCCATCTGCATCGGCGATTGCGGGTTCTCGTCGACATTGACCTTCACGATCTTGACGCGCCCGGCATATTCGGCCGAAAGCTCTTCCAGCGCGGGGCCGATCTGTTTGCACGGGCCGCACCATTCGGCCCAGAAATCCACGACAACGGGGATGTCGGACTGGCGCACTTCGGCATCGAAGGTGGCATCGGAAACGGCGAGTGTTGCCATGGCGTGGGGCCCTCCTGGCGGATGAGATCGGAACCGAAATCTAAGGATCGCCCCGCACAGGGTCAAGCACCCGCAGAGCGCGCCAGTGCCGCAGCCGTGATATCTTGCGGCAAGACCATCAATTCGGCGCTGCGCGTCCAGAGGATGGCGGTTTCGATGCGGCGGTCGGGATAGATCGCGCCCAGCATCTCGGCATAGGCCCCCATCTGACGCAACAGCCCCTCGGGCACCGCGGCGGGGGTGGCGGGGATGGCGGCGTTGGTCTTGAAATCCACGGCCAGAACACGGGCATCGCCCACCAGCAGCCGGTCGATGATGCCCTGCATCGGCCCGCCCAGGGCAGGCCTGTCGGCGCACAGCGCCACCTCGGCCAGGGTTTCGGGGGCAAAGAGCGGCGCCAGATCGGGGGCGGTCAGGATGCGGGTCGCCTCGGCCAGAAGATCGGCCGCTTCGGCGGCGGGCACGCTGCCGGGTTCCAGCGACATGATCGCGGGCAGCGCGGCCGCCCAGCCCGGTTGCGGCAGGCCCGGCAGATGTTCGAGCAACAGATGGATCAGACGGCCACGGCGCAGGGCCGCCTCTTCGGCCAGCCCTTCGCTGGCCCCGGCAACGATCTTGGCCCCGCCCAGATCGGACGGGGTGCGGGCGGGCAATGCGCGGGGCGACGCGGCAACATCCTGGCCCGCCCAATCGGGCAGCGCTGCGCGCGGGGCGGCGGCGGCGGACGCGGACGCGGCGGGCGGGAGCGTCGCCCAATCGCCCCGCTCCAGCCGCAGCCCCCCGTCATGGGGGATCTCGGGCGGGGCATAGGGCACGGCCGGGCTGGCCTGCATCGCGTCGGCGATGGAGGCATACCAGCTGTCGGTGGCATCGCCGTCCTTGTTCGCGGTCTTGCCGGCGGCGGCGACGATCAGCCAGCTTTCGGCGCGCGTCATCGCCACATAGAGCAGGCGGTTGCGCTCGGCGGTGTCGGCGGCCGCCTTGTGATCGAGTGCGGCCAGGACAGGCGCGATCGCCTCATCCTTGCGCGGCCACAGACAGGGGCCGCCCTCGGGGGTGACCAGATCGATGCGTGCGCCCCCCCGCGCCTGACGGATCGCGGTGTCGGGCAAGATCACCACCGGCGCCTCGAGCCCCTTGGCGCCATGCACGGTCATCACCCGGATCTGCCCGTTGGGCTTGGCCAGATCGCGTTTCACCGTCACCTCGCCCGCCTCGAGCCAGCCGACAAAGCCGGTCAGGCTGGGCACCTCCATCGCCTCATAGGCCAGCGCCTGGGCCAGCATGGCGTCGATGCCATCCTCGGCCTCGGGGCCCAGACGCGCCACAAGGCGCAGCCGCGCGCCATGCCGGATCAGCGCGCGTTCCAGCAGATCATAGGGGCGCAGGTAATCGGCCTGATCGCGCAGATCCTGGAGCATGCCCAGCGTCTGGGGCCAATGATCGGCCTGTTTGCGCAGCGCCTCCCAGAGCGAGGCACCTTTGGGGCGGTAATGGGCCAGATCGAACAACGCCGCCTCGGACCAGCCGCCGATGGGCGAGCGCAGGACCGCGGCCAGCGACAGATCATCCTCGGGCAGCGACAAGAACCGCATCAACGCGATCAGATCCTTGACCGCCAAAGGTTCGGCAATGGCGGCGCGGTCCACACCCGCCACGGGCAGACCCGCGGCCTTCAGCGCGGCGATGATCTTGCGAAACAGGGGCGAGCGGCTTTGCACAAGGATCAAGATATCGCCGGCGGTGACGGCGCGGGGGCTGTCCTTGCCGGGAATGGGTTCGCCCGCCGCGATCATGGCCTCTATGCGGCTGGCGATGGCGCGTGCCAGCAGGCTGGTATGGTGATCCTCGGACACGAGATCTTGTGGGTCATCCCATGGCAGCTTGCCGCGTGTGGCGGTTTCCGGGATGGCAGGCCAAAGATCGACCCGCCCCGGGCGCGTGTCGAAATAGGCCTTGTGGAGCACCCCCGGCCCCACCCCGGGCGCAGCCGCGCCATTGGCGACCTGATCGACCAGCGACAAGATCACCGGGGCCGAGCGAAAGGAATAGAGCAAGTCACCCGACCGAAACGGCAGGCCCACATCGGCCAGACGCGCGGCGAAATGGTCGCGCATGCGGTCAAACCCCTGCGGATCGGCCCCCTGAAAGGAATAGATCGACTGTTTCTTGTCGCCCACCACAAAGATCGTGCGCGCGACATCGGCCCGCGCGCCCATGCCTGTGGCAAACTCGGCGGCCAGTGTCTTGACGATATCCCATTGCGCGGGGCTGGTATCTTGCGCCTCGTCGACAAGGATGTGGTCGATCCCGCCATCGAGCCGGAACAAGACCCATTGCGCCATGGTCTGGCTGGTCAACAGGCGCCGGGTCGCGCGGATCAGATCGTCGAAATCCAGCCAGCCGCGCAGCGCCTTGGCCTCGGCGTAGCGGGGCAGAAAGGCGCCCGCAAAGCGGTGCAGCATGTGCGTGCGCCGCGCGGTCAACAGGCCAAGACGCAAGGGGCGCGCAGAGGCCAGACGGTCGGCCAGATCGGCAAGCCGGGCAAGGCTGTTGCCCATCGCGGCCCGGACGGCGGCATTGTTGAAGATGCCCGCCTTTGGCTGGCTGGGCTCCTTGCTGCCAGCCCCCGACAAAAGCGCATGCTCAAGCCGCGCCAGATCGCCAAGGCCGGGCGTATCCCATGGAAAATCGGGGATGGTCGCACAAGCGGCCTTGTGCTGGGTATTCTTGGGGTTCAGCGCGGGCAGCAACATCTGGCACAGGTCGCGGTCATCGCCATCGAGCGCGCGCGCGATCAGATCCTCCTCGGTCATGGCCGGATCGATGCCCGCCCAGTCGCAGATCGCGGGCCAATCCCAGATCGGGTCGAAATCATCGGCCCCATTCACCACCGCGCGCGACAGCTTGCGCAGGCCATCATCCTCGCTGAGCAACGGGGCCACCCCATCCAGCGCCGCCGCATCGGGGCCTTTGGCCAGATCATCCATCAGGTCGGCAATCAGGCGGGCCTGAACGCGGTCGTCGATCTCGGTGAAGCCGGGGCTGACGCCCGCCTCGAGCGGGAAGCGGCGCAGCACCGAGGCGCAAAAGGAATGGATCGTCTGGATCTTGAGCCCGCCCGGCGCCTCGATCGCGCGGGCAAACAGCGTGCGCGCCACCCGCAGGCGCGCAGGGTCGATGGCACCTTCGCCGATCTCGGCCAGCGTCTTGCGCAGCTGGGCGTCGGGCATCATCGCCCAGGCGCCCAGACGCTGAAACAGGCGGTTCTGCATCTCCATCGCGGCGGCCTTGGTATAGGTCAGGCACAAGATGCGTTCGGGCGGCACGCCCCCGAGCAACAGCCGCGCCACACGGTCGGTCAGCACGCGGGTCTTGCCGGACCCGGCATTGGCCGACAGCCAGACCGATGTCGTGGGCTCGGCGGCGGCGATCTGGGCAAGGCTGGCCTCGGTCATGCAGGGCCCCCCCTGCCGATGGGGATGATCACGGGCGGATCGGTTTCATCCCATTCGCCATGGCGGGCAAGCTGGTCGAAATGCCCCTGAAAGCGGGTGTTGCTGATCGCGCGGCGGGCGGAAAAACCCCAACCCTCGTCCAGCATGTGCAAGAGCCGCCGCTGCAATTGCCCGGCAAGCTCGGTCAGGGTTTCGGGGTCGGGGTGATGGGTGACGATCTGAGGCTGCGCGCCCAGCCCGATATATTCCATGCGCGCCGCCCTGGCCCCGGCATCCAGACCGAAACAGCCCGCCCCGATCATCAGCGCCTCGATCCAGAGTTGCTTGTTGAAAAACTCCTCCTGTTCGGGCGTGGGCGGCGTGCCGGTCTTGTAATCATAGATCGCATAGGCCCCGTCACCCAGCCGGTCGATGCGGTCGGCCTTGCCCGTCAGGGTGATGCCGGTGCCCGGCACCTCCCATTGATCCTTGATCTCGGGGCCAAGGGGGGTGCCGATGGCACGGCGGGCGATTTCGCTGTCCACAAAGAACCCCGCCGCCCGCGCCATGCGCGCACGCCACAGCCGGCTGACGGCGGGAAAGGGGGCGGCCTCGGCCAGAACCCGGTCGGTCAGGTCCGACAGCAGCCGCAAGGCCGCGTCGCGCGGGGGCAGCGCATCCTTGGTCTGGCTCACGAAATCCTCGAGCACCTTGTGCAGAATCGTGCCGCGCAGCCGTGCATCGGGATCGCTGCGCAACGGGTCAAGCGGGCGCAGCCGCAGCACATGGCGGGCATAGATCGCGTAAGGATCACGGATCAGCGTCTCGATTTCGGTCACGCCGAGACGGCGGGGGCGGGCCGCCACGGGGGGCGCGGGCGAAGGGCGCGGCTCGAAGGGCACCGGGGCCGGCGGCGTCAGAAGCGTTTCGGCCATGGCAAGACCCGCCGCACCGCGCGCCTGCATGTCGTTTAACGCCGCGCGGGTTTGGGGGCTGGCGCCGTTCATCAGATTGATCAGGCGGTTGAGCCAGCGCGAGGGCACCGTATCGGTTTCGGCCGTGCGCCGGGCGCGGGTCAGCCAGACCTCGGGCGCACTGGCGGCCTGTTGGAAATCATGCGCCGACAGCCCGATCACCCGGTCGGGCAGCCGCAAACCCGCCTTGGCGCGCAGCGCGCGGTTCAGCCAGGGATCGGCGGCGGGGGCTGCGGGCCAGATGCCTTCGTTCAGCCCGGCCAGGATCAACAGATCGGCGCCTTGCACGCGGGCCTCCTGCGTGCCCCAGATCAAGATATCGGCATGGGGAAAGAGCGGCTGGCGCGCTTCGCGGTCGCGGGTCAGGGCATCGAAGAGATCGCGGTAATCGAGCGCGGAAATCGGCCCGGCGGCGGGGGCTTGCTCGGCCAGTTCGGCCATCAGGCGGGCGGCCTCTTGCCCGGGGGCCTCGTCGTAAAGCTGGCCGGAGCCGGATTGATCTGGCCCGGCGGCAAGTGCCGCGGCGCGGGCGGTGTGGCGGGCAACGCGGGCGTCAAGCGCGATGGGCGCATGATCGGCCGGCGCCAGCAGGTGATCGGCCAGCCACCCCACCCAGCCCATCGCGCCCGCATCATCGTTGCGCCGGGCGGCCCATGCGATCAGCTTGGCACGCGACGGCACGCCCGGGGCCGCGCGCAAGATCTCAAGCTCCAGATCCCGGCTGCGCTTGAGGTGCGGGCCGCGATCGGCGCCGCTGTGGCAAAGCGGATGCTTGAGAATGACGGCCAGCGTTTCGGGATCGGCCGGTTGCGCCTCGAGCGCTGCGACATGGCGCAGGAAACGGCCCGGCGGGGTCAGCGACAGCGGCTGGCCCGCGCTGTCATCGGGGCGGATGCCCCAGCGCGCGAGGGCGGCGGTGATCTGACGTGTCAGCACCCGGTCGGGCGAAATGACGGCGGCGCGCCGGCCATCGGCCACCGCCTGACGCAGGCGCAGCGCGATGGCGGTCGCCTCGATCTGGGGGCTGTCGGCCTCAAGCAAGGTGACGCCCGCCATCGCGCGGGCCACATCCGCAAGGCGCGGGCCTTCGGCCAGCCATTGATCGGTCGCGGGCGCAGGCCGCAGGGCCAGCGACAAGATGGCGCCGCGCCCGCCCCGCGGCCGGGTGCTGCCGGGCCAATCGGGGATCGCATGGGGGTCAAGACCCAGCCGGTCGGCGAATTTCGCCAGCCGGAATTGCGGATGATCCTCACCATCGAGCCCCGCGCGCCGCCCCTCAAGCAGGCGGGCCCAGATCTCGGGCGGCATGTCGCGGTCAATGCCGGGCAAGATCACCGCCCCTTGCGGCAGGCGGGCCACAGCCTCCATCAGCTGGGCCGTCGCGCCGCGCGATCCGGTAGAGCCCGCGACGATCACCGGATGGGCGGGCGGATCTTCGCGCCAGCGCCGCGCCAATGCCGCCACCATCCGCGACTGTCGCGCAGGGCGGGTCAGGGCCGCGTCGTCTTGCATGAAATGGGTCACCAGATCGAGAAACGCGGTCGCGCGCTGCCAATGTTCGGCATGATCGGCGACATCAAGCCCCGCGATGGTGGCCGGTGTTACGCCTTCTTCGAACATCTCGCCCATCAGATCGGCCAGGCTGTCGGCCAGATCATAGAGCGCCGAGCGCGGTGCCAGATGCGGATCACGATCCAGGAGCGCCCCGATCAGGCGCACCAGTTCCAGCCTGAGCCGCAGGGGTGGAATGGCCGCCGGGATGCCCGCCAGATCAGCGACCTCGCCCAGCGCCAGAACCGGACGGATGCGCGGCAGGAACCCCGACCCGCGTTGCAGGTAAAGCGCGCTCAGGCGGCGTTCCATCCGGGCGTTGGCGACGTAGAGATGCACGCGCGCGATGGCCTCGGGCGGGTGGTCTGCCAGCATGGCGTCAAGCCCGCTGACCAGCGCGGCACAGAAATCGACGCCAAGCGGCGTGGCATAGACCCGGGCCGTGGCCGATGGGGGGAACAGATCACGCATCGGCCAGCATCGCCTCGGCCTGGTGCAGCCCTTGGGGGTGGCCGACATCGGCCCAATGGCCGGGATAGGTCACGCCGTAAAGCCGCCCCGCGGCAATCAGCGCCTGCCAGATCTCGCGCAGGGAAAACACCTCGGCCGGGTGCGCGGCCACAAGCGCGGGGGCGATCAGTTGCGCGCCGGTATGGACCAGACCCGCATCCGAGCGATCCCAGTCGAGCCGCCCGACAGGATCGGCCGCGAAATCGCCGCCACCCAGACGGCCGATGGCGCGCGGCCGGGGGACCAAAAGCACCAGGGCGCCCATGCGCGCCCCATCCCAGGCTGCCGTCAAGACCGACAGCGGCGCAGGCCCCGACCAGACAGCATCGGCATTGAGCGTGGCAATGGGGTCGGTCGCCAGATGCGGCAAGGCCCGCTTGATGCCGCCCCCCGAGTCAAGGATCGCGGGGGTTTCCACCGACAGCGCGATATCGGGGTGATGGCGTGCCAGATGCGCCGCGATCTGGTCGGCGCGGTAATGGGCATTGACCGCGATCTTGCCGCCCCCCGCCCGCGCCGCGGCGATGGCATGATCAAGAAGCGGGCGGCCCGCCACCGCGATCAGCGGCTTGGGCCGGTCGGCGGTCAGCGCCCCCATGCGCGTGCCGAACCCTGCGGCCAGGATCATCACATCGGGCGTCATGCGGCGGCCCCCCCGGCCCAGGATGCGGTCAGCGCGCGCAGGCGCGCCACGGCGGGACGCAGGGCGCACAAGGCGGGATGGGCCACCGCCCGGTCGATCAGCGCGCCCGTGCGCGGCAGGAACTGGCGATACTGCGGCTTGCCGCCCGCCGTGGCCAGCCGGTGAAAGACGCCCAGGATGCGCAGGTTGCGCAACAGCGACAAGGTGGCGATGCGCGCCTCGGCGTGGTCGCGCGGCAGATCATGGGCGGCGGCAAAGCGGCCGATCAGGGCGGCGCGCCACAGGGCGGGCACATCGCGGCGCGGGTCATCGACAAGCGATGCCAGATCATAGCCAAGAGGCAGCGCCACGGCATCCTGAAAATCCAGGATCCCGATCCGCGCGGTGCCGTGGCGGTGGGGCAACCAGATCAGATTATCGGCGTGGTAGTCGCGCAAGGACAAGACCGGCGCGCCATCGGCATGGGTGGCCAGCGCCCGGGCCAGCAGCGGCTCCAGATCGCCGCTTTCGCCGGGTGGCAGGAAATCAAGCGTCAGCGCGATCATGGCGGCCTGTGCGGCGATATCCGGGCGGGCGATCCAGTCGGGCAGGGGCGCCATGGCCAGATGCAGGGTCACATCACAGGCCTGTTGATAGGCGATGCGCGCGGTGGCGGGGTCGTCGGGCAACAGCCGCGCCAGCGTGGCATCGCCGAAATCTTCCAGCAACAGCACACCCGCCCCGGGGTCCGCCGCGATCATCGCAGGCGCAGACAGACCCAGCCCCGCCAGATGCGAGCCAACGCGCACAAAGGCGGCTAGGCTGTCGCGGTCGGCTTGCGTGGCAATCGGGGCTTGCATCAGGATCGCGGTGCGGCCCATCCGGCTGAGCCGCAGATAGCGCCGCGACGACGCATCCCCCGCCAAGGGCGCGCGCGTGGCCTCGGCCCATCCGGCCTTGGCAAGGACCGCTGTCAACGGATCGGTCATGGCCGCCCCACCACGGCCAGCAGGCGTGTGGCCAGATCGGACGCTTGCAGCGCGATCAGGGTCAAGAGCCGCGTTTGGGGCGCATCGGCCGGGGTTTCAAACCTGAGGCAGACCGCGCCAACAGGCCAATCGGGCGCAATCCGGTCAGGCCATTCAATCAGGCAGATCGCCTGATGCATGGCCAGATCAAGGCCAAGCTCGAGCATCTCCTGCGGATCGGACAATCGGTAGAGATCGGCATGCCAGACCTCGCCATGGGGGGTGTCATAGGTCTGGACAAGGGTGAAACTGGGCGAAGGCACCTCGGCTGTGGCGCCGCCATCGCCGATCAGGGTGCGGATCAGGGCACGGGCGAAATGGCTTTTCCCCGCGCCAAGCTGACCTTGCAACAGCAGCGTGTCGCCGGGGCGCAAATGCGCGGCCAGCGCCTGAGCAAGGTTTTCGGTCGCCTGGGCGTCGGGCAAGGGCATGCGCGCTTGCGCCAGCCAGCCCGCGGGGGGCCGTGCAAGATCAGGATCGGCGGTCAAGACGGTCGGGGCAATCATCACAAGGCCGAGTTTAGCCATCCCGGCCAAAGCTGCAACGCGTGATCGGGGGGATGGGTCAATCCGCATCCTGTGGGGGGCGCGGGCGAAAGGCGGCCATGGGTTCGGCCATTTGGCGCAACCTTACGGGATCGGGCGTGGCAAGATCCGTCACCCGCGATGGCCACGCGGCGACAGCCTCCGCGTCGACGGGGTGAAACGACACCGCGACAGCCCCGCCGGACAAAGGGGCCACCCGCACCGACAAGCGGCCGCCATCGATCAAGGTGATCGCCTCCGACCAGGCGGCGCGGTCGGGTCTGGGCATGGCGAACTGGCGGATGTCGCCCCAAAGCCCGGTGGGCCGGGTGCGCCCCTGCCAGGTGCGGATCGCATCGCCAAGCGACAAGACACCGATCAGCGCTTGCGGATCGCCGCCCCAAACTGCGCCATAGGCGGCATTGGCCAGCGCCAACCGCCCGTCGCCGGAAAAGATCGCCAGTGCAGTGGGCAGATCATCCAGCACGGATTGATACAGATCCAGCTCGGCGCGGAATTTGCGGGTCAAGGTGATCTCGGCGGTGATGTCTTCGAACATGAAGGCCAGCGCGCCATCTGGATGCGGGCGGCCGATCACGCGAAAGCTTTGGCCGCCAGGAAGGGTCCACAATTCCTGAAAGGTGCCATTCTCGGCGCTGCGTTCCAGCCGGGCGATATCGTCGCGCCAGTGGCGATAGTTCTTGGGCTCGGGCATGCGCTGACGGTCGCGCAGCGCATCGAGAAACGCCACAAGGCCGGGGCGATTGGACAAGAACGCAGGCTCAAGAGTGGACAGCCCGACAAGAGCGGGGTTGAACAGCACCAATTCGCGGCGCTTGTCGAAAATGGCCAGCCCGATGGGAAGCTGCGCAAAGGTCTTGGAGAGTGTCTGGATGAAATTGCGCAGCGATACCTCGGCACCGACCACGCGGTCGGCGGGCAGGGCTGCGCACAAGAGCCCGCCACCGGGCTGCCGCGCGACGGCCAAGTCGAACCAGAGCGCGCCATCATGGGCCATGGCCACAGCGGCATCCTCGGGCGGGAGCGGCAGCCGGCAGCGCCGCAGGCTGCCCGCATCGGGAAGCGGATCGAGATGCTCGGAAAACAGGGCCGGGATCGGCCAGGGCACCGTTGCGGTCCGGTCAGACCCCAGCCGCTCGACCAGCGCCAGATAGGGCGCATTGGCCCACAAGACGCGGCCATCGGGGGCAAGCCGCCAGATCGGGCCGCGCGTTGCGTCCAATGCATGGCGCAGATCCTCAACCTCGTCGCCAAGGGCTGCCAGGGCGGCTGCATCGACCATCTGCCGCCCGGCGTGCACCTCGGTCGGGCCGATGGTGACGATGATCCGGTCACCCTCGAGCCGGCCCGCGATCGACAAGAGATCCTGACCGAAATGGGCCGCAAGCACGAATGCCTCACCCCGGCGCGCAAGTGCGGTCATCCGCGCGGGCAGACCGGGATGGAGCGATCTGACCGCGCGCGCCAGGACATCAAAGGCCACACTGCGATCGACATCGGGTCGCAAGAAGGCATCATTGGGATCGACCGGCGAGAGCAGATAGCCCTCGCGGAATTCATAACGACGCGGTGCGTCGGCAAAGACCACCGCCTTGGGTCCGCCCGATACGCGGGCGCCGAACAACATACGCGTTACCAGCATACCGATGGCAGCACTCAGGAGGCTGACAGCGGAAAACAGGATCACGGTGTAGAGTTCCGGCATGATGGCACGCCTTGTGTCTGCTCCGATGGAGCGACTATCGCGCGGCATAGTTAACGGCACGTTAAGAGCAGGAAATCCCGTAAAGATCTTGATCGTCAACGCAGCGGCGCGAGATCAGATCGCGATGGGTTGGTTTTCCCCCAAGGGTCCAGTGGCCATATCCGTCGGAAGGCCGATCGCCCCATGTGACCAGATCACCTTGACCACGGCGCCGGATTTGTCGGTCTTGTCTTCGGCCGACAAAAAGGGATCGGTGGCGTTTTCAAAACCGACGCGCGCGCCTGAGCGTTCCAGCAGGGTCTTGGCGATGAACAGACCCAGACCCATGCCATCATAGCCGGGGCGTGCGGGGCTTTGGGCGCGGGCGCGGCGGCTGAGAAAAGGGTCGCCCAGACGGCCCAGCATGTCCTGCGGGTAGCCCGGACCATCATCGGTGATGCGCAGCCGGATCTGGCCATCGCCCCAGCGGCCTTCGATCCAGATCTGGGTCGCGGCGAAATCGACGGCATTTTGCACAAGGTTGCGCAGACCATGGATCACCTCGGGCTTGCGCCAGATCACAGGTTGATCCGGGGTCGCGCCCGGATCGGCGACAAAATCGTAATTGATCGCAACCCCGCGCGCGGCGTGGGGTTCGGCCGCCTCGCGCACCACGGCACCAAAAGGCGCCGAACGCATGTGCAGATCATCCTTTCCCGCCTGCCCCATCGAGCGCAGGATATCGCGGCAGCGGTCGGCCTGATCGCGGATCAGGCGGGCATCCTCGGCCAGAAGCGGATGATCGCCCAGCTCATCGAGCAATTCGGTCGACACCAGCTTGATGGTGGCCAGCGGCGTGCCCAGCTCATGGGCGGCGGCGGCCACGACCCCGCCCAGATCGGTCAGCTTCTGCTCGCGCGCCAATGCCATCTGGGTGGCCAGAAGCGCCTGGCTCATGGAATGGGTTTCTTGCGTGATCCGGCGCGCATAGGCCGACAAAAACACGATGCCGATACAGATCGCCAGCCAGAACCCTGCCACGAAAAGATCAGGCAGTTGCAAGACCTCGCCCATTTCCGTGGTCAGGGGCACGTGAAATATGGCCAAAAGCGTGATCATCGCCACCGCGACACCGCCCAGAATGGTGGTGGATTGCACCGTCAGCGCCGTGGCCGAGATCGTCACCGGCGCCAAGATCAACAGCGCAAAGGGGTTGTTCAGCCCGCCCGTCAGAAACAGCAGGAACCCCAGTTGCGACAGGTCGAACAACAGGGTCAGCATCGCGTCTCGGTCCGAGAGGCGCTGGTTTTCGGGAAAGATCGTCATCGCGATCAGGTTCGACACCATGCTGGCCCCGATGGCGAGGAAGCACAGACCCAATTCGACCCGCAGCCCCAGATAAAAGGACGCGATGACGACCGTGACCGTCTGCCCAAGAATCGCCAGCCAGCGCAAAACCAAAAGCGTGCGCAGCCGCACCCAATCGCTGCGCGCGTCTTGTCGCACAAGGTCAAAGGCGGGATCGGGCGCGGCTTGGGCCATCAAGGGGCTTTCTGTCACAGGCAGTCAGACATGGATTGATAGGGCGGCGGGTCTAGGTAATCAACGCTGCCTGACATCTCTGCCCGCGTCACCACCCGGAGGATCCTTGATTGACCCGCATCTATGCCCTTGCCTCGGCTGCGTTGATTGGTGCGCTCATGATCGGGGCAGGCGTGGCTGTCTATCTGGGACAGGCCAAGCGCGCCGCATCGAATGATCCTTTTGCCCAATGCCGCGCCAGTGTGGTGGCAGGCGGGGCCGGCCAGATCGGCGGGCCCTTCACGCTGATCGACGAGGCTGGCCAAACCGTCAGCGATGCCGATGTGATCACAAAGCCCACGCTGGTCTATTTCGGCTACACCTTCTGTCCCGATGTCTGCCCGCTGGATGCGGTGCGCAACGCCGAGGCGATCGATCTGCTGGAGGCCGATGGCTATGACGTGCTGCCGGTGATGATTTCGGTCGATCCGCTGCGCGACACCCCCGAGGTGATGGCGGCCTTTACCGCCAATATCCATGAGCGCATGCTGGGGCTGACCGGGACGCCCGACCAGACCGACGCAGCCGCGCGCGCCTATCGGGTCTATTATCGGTCGAACCGCGACAGCGGCGATCCATATTACCTCGTGGATCATTCGGCCTTTACCTATCTGGTTTTGCCAGAACACGGCTTTGTGGAATTCTTCAACCGTGAGACCACCCCGCAACAAATGGCCGAACGGACGGAATGTTTCGTGGACGCAGCCAGTTAAGGGGCAAAGCCCGCATGCAACGCTAAATTGACCGCTTGGCGCGATTGCATGTATGAACGTTGAACCTGGACAAGACCGGAAGGAGACTCCGCATGACGCAGGATCGCAGCCTCAGGGACATCGGACCTGACAAGACCCTGCTGCTTGTCGATGATGACGAGCCGTTTCTGAGGCGTCTTGAGCGCGCGATGGAAAAGCGGGGCTTCGTGGTCGAAGCCGCGGAAACCGTCGCGGCCGGCAAGGCCATCGCCATCGCCCGCCCGCCCGCCTATGCGGTGGTCGATCTGAGGCTTGAGGATGGCAACGGGTTGGATGTGGTGGAAACGCTGCGCGCCAAGCGGCCTGATTGCCGGATCGTGGTTCTGACCGGATATGGGGCAATCGCCACGGCGGTGGCCGCGGTCAAGATCGGGGCGACCGATTACCTGTCGAAGCCGGCCGACGCCAATGACATCACCGCCGCACTTCTGGCCGATGAGGAAGAAATGCCGCCGCCGCCCGAAAACCCGATGTCGGCGGACCGGGTGCGTTGGGAACATATCCAGCGGGTCTATGAATTGTGCGACCGCAATGTCAGCGAAACCGCGCGTCGGTTGAATATGCACCGCCGCACGCTGCAACGTATTCTCGCCAAGCGCAGCCCACGCTAAAGGGGCGACCGAACCTTGCGGACCGAGTTGGAGAAGTTGATGTCCCTGCGTGCCCTGATCGCTGTGTGTGCGATTGTTGTCTTTTCGGCTTGTGTGCCATCCGCGCGTGAACCGGCATCGCCCGTGCTGTCTTTGGACGGGCAAGGCATCCAGCCCGGTGTCAGCCAGTTGCGCATCGATTTCGGCCGGGCGCAGGTCGGGGTGATCGACACGGTCAGCCGCCTGTTGCGCGACACCCCCAACCAGATCGTGACCATCGCCGAATGTGGTGCGGGCCCGGTGACGGCGGCAAGCTGGTCCGATGGGCTGACGCTGAATTTTCAGGACGGCGCCTTTGTGGGATGGGTGAACGCCGATCCCGATCTGGCGGTGGCGGGTGGCTTCCGGGCGGGCATGGCACGGCTGTCGATGCCGCCGGTCAGCTTTCAGATCACCACATTGGGCACCGAATTCGGCCGGGGAGACGTGTTTGGCCTGTTGACCGAGGGCGATGGCGCGATCCGGTTGCTCTGGTCGGGCACCACCTGTTTCTTCCGCTGATCGCTCAGTCCAGATCGTAGCGTTTGCAGACCTTGTCGACCCGCATCCCGTTGGCAAGACGCTGATCGGACAGATGCCGCCAATCGCGAAAGCCGCGCGATTGGTAATAGATCAACCCGCCCGTATTGTCGGCCCGGATGGTGGCGTTGATCCAGTGATAGCCCAGATCGCGCGCGGCCTGTGCGGTTGCCGTGAACAAGGCCGATCCGATGCCCAGCCCGGTCTTGCCGCGCCGCACGAAGGTCGAGATATCGGCGGCCTCGGGGGGAAGCGCGTGATGGGGTTCGATGTATTGGAACCCCATGATCTCGACCCCGATCTCGGCCACATGGCAGGCGCTGCCCGGTGCCGTCAGAAGGGGAATGAAATCATCCGCACACACCGATTGCGTGCGCGCCGTGGTGCCACCCACAGCGATGATCTGGTTCAAAAGCTCGGCCATCTCGCGGGTGTCGAGGGGGGCTGTGCGGCGGATCACGGGGCGGGGGGCCATCACAGCGCCCCCATAAGCGCCGCGTGGCGGGCGGTAAAGGCGTCACGCACCGCCAGCGGCGGGCGCAGCACCAGCGACAACCCCGCGATCAGGCCGGGATCGGGCGCGCCGAAAAAGCGGTCGGCCTCGGGGGTGGAAAAGCCGGCAAGCTGGGTCGCCTCGAGCCATGCCGACAGCTTGTCGGCGCGTTTGATCACCGTCTTGACCGGGCCAGGCAGGACAGCAGGCAGGCCAAAACGCAGGTGGATCGCGGCGGAAAGCCGATCATCCAGCGCCCTGTAACCCGGCCCCACGGCCGCCTTGACCGGGGAAATCATGTCGCCGATCACATATTCGGGGGCATCATGCAACAGCGCCGCCAGCCGCCATCTGGGTGCCCAATCGGGTTTCAGCCGGGCGCAGATGTCTTCGACCAAAAGCGAATGTTCGGCCACCGAATAGGCGAAATCGCCGCGCGTCTGGCCATTCCAGCGCGCAACAAAGGCCAGACCATGGGCGATATCGACGATCTCGATATCCATCGGCGTGGGGTCGAGCAGATCAAGCCTGCGGCCAGATAACATGCGTTGCCAGGCGCGCGGCGGGGTCTTGGGCATGGGAAACCTCCTCGATCGTGCCGGGTGATAGCATCTTGGCGGGCGCGGGCCAGCCCCCGATTGGCCGCTTGGCATTGCCGCATGGGCGAACGGGTGCTAAGTGGCCGCAAAACTTTTGCCGTCATTCAAGGATAGACGCCTGTGACCGATTACGTTGTGAAAGACATCGCGCTGGCCGATTTCGGCCGCAAGGAACTGGATATCGCGGAAACCGAAATGCCGGGCCTGATGGCGCTGCGCCAAGAATATGGTGCGGCCAAGCCGCTCAGCGGCGCGCGGGTCGTGGGTTCACTTCACATGACGATCCAGACAGCCGTGCTGATCGAGACGCTGGTGCATCTGGGCGCCGATGTGCGCTGGGCCAGCTGCAACATCTTTTCGACCCAGGATCACGCCGCCGCCGCCATCGCCCGGGCGGGTATTCCGGTGTTCGCGATCAAGGGTCAAACCCTTGAAGACCATTGGGATTACCTTGACAAATCCTTTCAGTTCCCGGATGGGCCGAACATGATCCTCGACGATGGTGGGGATGCCACGCTCTACGTGCTTCTGGGCGCGCGCGCCGAAGCGGGCGAAGAGATCATCCCCGTCCCGCAATCGGAAGAAGAGGCCGTGATCAAGGCGCAGATCGCCAAGCGCATGGCCCAAAGCCCCGGCTGGTTCACCAAGATCAAGGCCCAGATCAAGGGCGTGTCCGAGGAAACCACCACGGGCGTGCATCGCTTGTACGAATTGCAGAAATCGGGCCAGCTTCCTTTTCCGGCGATCAACGTCAACGACAGCGTCACCAAGTCGAAATTCGACAACAAGTATGGCTGCAAGGAATCGCTGGTCGATGGCATCCGGCGGGCCACCGACACGATGATGGCGGGCAAGGTCGCGGTCGTATGCGGCTATGGCGATGTGGGCAAGGGCTCGGCTGCCAGCCTGCGCGGCGCGGGTGCGCGCGTCAAGGTGACCGAGGCCGATCCGATCTGTGCGCTGCAAGCCGCGATGGACGGGTTCGAAGTGGTGCTGCTGGAAGATGTGATGGACAGCGCCGACATCTTCATCACCACCACCGGCAACCGCGACGTGATCCGCATCGAGCACATGCGCGCGATGAAGGACATGGCGATCGTCGGCAACATCGGGCATTTTGACAACGAGATTCAGGTGGCCGCGCTGCGCAACCACAAATGGACCAACATCAAGGATCAGGTGGACCTGATCGAGATGCCTTCGGGCAGTCGCATCATCTTGCTGTCCGAGGGGCGGCTGCTCAATCTGGGCAATGCCACGGGGCACCCGTCTTTCGTGATGTCGGCGTCGTTCACCAATCAGGTGCTGGCACAGATCGAGCTGTGGACCCGCAACGCGGCCTATGAAAACAAGGTCTATGTCCTGCCCAAGGTGCTGGATGAAAAGGTCGCGCGCCTGCATCTGGCCAAGATCGGCGTCAAGCTGACACCGCTCAGCAAGGATCAGGCCGATTACATCGGCGTGGCGCAAGATGGGCCGTTCAAGCCCGAGCATTACCGCTACTGACCCGCGCCCGCCCCGAACAGGCATCAAGGGCCGCCCCGCCGGGGTGGCCCTTTTGCGTGGCGGGCTGCGGGATGGCGCATCTTGTGGGTTCTGCGGGCAACTGATCTTTTGACACGCGCCGCCCCTTGGCTAATGTCATGCGAGGCTTGGCCAGATCAGGGCAAGCCGGAACACATGTGACATGGGAGTAACGAGTATGGGCAAACGGGACGAACTGATTGCACGCTATGCCGAGGACCTGCGCAGCAAATGCGGGATGGAGCCGGATTTGGGCCTTTTGACCAAGGTCACCATCGGCTGCGGCCCGGCGATCTATGATGCGGATGCCGCAACCGTGGCCGGCACCCAGCCGGGCGAGATCGAGACGGTGAAACGCAATTTCCTGATCAAGAAACTGGGTCTGACGGACGGTCCCGATCTGGACGCCGCGATCGCATCGGTGATCGAGACCTATGGCAAATCCGAGCGCAACAAATACCGCGCCGTCGTCTATTACATGCTGACCAAGCACTTCAAAAAGGAAAGCGTCTACGGCTGACCCCCCGTCGTATCGCCACAAGGACCCGCCCCATCGGGCGGGTCCTTTGTGTTTTCGGACAATACGAGTCAAATTCGGGGGGCAATTGCTTTGCCCGCCCAGACGCCATGAGCTATGCCATTGCCATGCCTGACCAGGATGGATGGGCCCGACATATCAACACGCGGAGCGAGGTGGCGCGTGGGTGGTGGAGGGTCCTGACATGTCAGGACCCTCCTTTTCTTGGCGCAAGTCGTGTTCTCGCCCTGTGGGGTGCGCCGTCAATCCAACCCGCCCATCTTGCAGATGATCGCCCATTGCACATCCGTCACGGGCTGCACCGACAGGCGCGGGCTTTTGACCAGCGGCATGTCGGCCAGTTCAGCGCAGGCCTTGATCGCGGCCAGCGTCACCGGGCGCGGCAGGGCCCGGACCGCCCTGAGATCGACGCAGTCCCAGACGCCACCGGGCGCGGTGCTGTCGGGATGGGCGGGGGCCATGATCTCGACGATGCCCACCACGGCCTTGTCGCTTTGGGTGTGATAGAAAAAGCCGAGGTCCCCAACCGCCATCGCGCGCATGAGGTTGCGGGCCTGATAATTGCGCACGCCGACCCATTCCTCGCCCAGCGCGCCCCTGGCGCATTGCTGATCCCAGGACCAGGTGTCGGGTTCGGATTTGAACAGCCAGTGGCGCATGGCGGTCATTCCGATTTCAGCGGGCGATTGAGCAACCCATCGGCGATCGTCGCCAGATCGGCGCGACCATCGGCCAGGGCTGCCACCGCATCGGCGATGGGCGTGTCCAGATCGGGGCGGCCGGCAATCTCGCGCGCGGTGTGCAGCCCCTCGACGGTGATGTCGGCCGCAAGGCTTTCGCCGCGCGCAAGCGCCATCCCAAAGCGGAAGTTGCGCGATTTGTCGGACCCGCAGGTCAGGATCAGATCGCCCAGACCCGACAGACCGCGCAGCGTCGCCTCTTGCGCGCCCAGCGCGACAGCAAGGCGCGTCATCTCGGCCAGACCACGGGTCATCAGCGCCGCGCGCGCCGACTCGCCATAGCCCGCCCCGACGACGGCGCCCGCCGCGATGGCCACCACATTCTTGAGCGCCCCGCCCAGTTCGGCGCCCAGCACATCGGTGCTGCGGTACAGGCGCAGCATGGGGGTGGACAGCCGATCCTGCAACGCCCGCCCGGCCCTGTCATCGGCGCAGGCCAGCGTCAGCGCCGTCGGCAGACCTGCCGCGATATCGACGGCAAAGCTTGGCCCGGTCAGTTGCGCCACCGCCGCAGTGCTGTGACGCGCGATCAGCGCGCTCGGGCCAAGGCCGGTGGCCCGGTCAATCCCCTTGGCGCAGGACACCAGCATATCAGCCCCAAGCGGCGTCGTTGCCAGAAAGGCCCCAAGGCACTGCGTCGGCAGCGCCAAAAGCGCCAGATCGGCGGTCAGATCGCCCCTGTCGGCGGTCACGCGCAGCCCGGCGGGAAACGCATGGCCGGGCAGACGGCGGGTGTTTTCGCCCAGCCGCCCCATGGCCTCGGCGCCGTCACGCGCGAAAAGCGTGACCGCATGCCCGGCCTTTGCATAGGTGATGGCGAGCGCCGTGCCAAAGGCGCCCGCGCCAATGATGTCGATGCGGCCCGTCATGCCTTGGCGCCTTTCTTGCCCGATCCGATCAGCGGCGCGGCGCGGTCATCAAGCGGCCAGCGCGGACGCGCCGAAAGGGTCAGATCGTCGATCCGCCCTGCCTGAAAGGCCAAAAGCCCCGCAAAGGCGATCATCGCGGCATTGTCGGTGCACAGCGCCAGCGGCGGCGCGACAAAAGGCAGGCCCGCCTGTCGGGCCACGGCCTGAAGCCGGGCGCGCAACACGCGGTTGGCCGCCACGCCGCCCGCCACGGCAAAGCCCGAAAGCCCCGGTTCACCCGCCAGCGCGCGGGCCGACTTGACCGCCAGCACATCGGCCACCGCCGCCTGAAAGCCAGCACACAGATCGGCGCGATCTTGCTCCGACAGCCCGGATCGGGCCGCGATCAGATCGTCGCGCACGCGCAGAACGGCGGTCTTCAGGCCCGAAAAGCTCAGATCGCATCCGGGGCGGTCCAGCAGCGGTCGGGGCAGATCGAAGCGCGCAGGATCGCCCGCCTGTGCCGCCGCTTCGACCGAGGGGCCGCCGGGCTGGGGCAGACCCAACAGGCGCGCGACCTTGTCAAAGGCCTCGCCGGGGGCATCATCGATGGTGCCACCAAGGCGGCGAAAGCGGTCAGGGCCATCGACGCGCAGAAACTGGCAATGCCCGCCTGACACCAGAAGCATCAGATAGGGATAGGCCAGCCCATCGGTCAGCACCGGGGTCAGCGCGTGACCGGCCAGATGGTTCACGCCGACCAGCGGCTTGCCCAGCCCCATGGCCAGCCCCTTGGCCGCCATCACCCCCGACAAGACGCCCCCGATCAGCCCCGGCCCGGCCGTGACCGCGATGGCGTCGATGTCCGACAGGGCCAGCCCCGCACAGGCCATCGCCTGTTCGACCACCAGATCCAGCTTTTCGGCATGCGCGCGGGCCGCAATCTCCGGCACGACCCCGCCAAAGGCCGCGTGCAGGTCGGTCTGGCTGGCCACCACATTCGACAAGATATCCGCCCGCCCGCAGGCCCGCGCGCGCAAGACCGCCGCGCCGGTATCGTCGCAGCTTGATTCAAGGCCAAGGATGATCAGGGGCGCGGGCATGGGCACTCGTTGTCAGATCAGCCTGTGGCAGGTAACACTCCCCCCCATGTCTGACAATGCCACAGCCCCCGTGCCGCTTGTTGTGCTGACCCGCCCGCGTGATGCGTCAGCGCGGTTTGCAGCCGCCTTGCGCGCAGAGCTGGGCCCCGTGCTGATCGCGATCGCCCCCTTGATGGAGATCGTGCCCGGCCACATGATCCCCGATCTGGCGGGGGCGTCGGGGCTGATCTTTACCTCGGCCGCCGGGGTCGCGGTCTTTGCCGCGCAGAACACGCGGCGCGATCTGCCCGCATGGTGTGTGGGCGCGCGCACCGCGCAGGCCGCGCGCGACATCGGGCTTGTCGCGCACGCGGCCGAAGGCGATGCCGATGCGCTGGTGGCCACGATCATCGCGGCCAGACCCACGGGGCGGTTGGTGCATCTGTGCGGCACCCACAGCCGGGGCGACGTTGCCGACCGATTGTGCGCGGCGGGTCTTTGGGCCGAGGCGCAGGTGATCTATGATCAACCCGCGCTGGGCGCGACCGAGGATCTGACCACGGCGCTGGCCCACCCCGGGCCGATCATCGTGCCGCTGTTTTCCCCGCGCAGCGCAGCCCTGTTTGCAGAGGTGGCCGGTTCGGCCGATGTGATCCCCGTCGCGCTCAGCGCGGCAGTGCGCGCCGCCTTGCCCGCCGATCTGGCCGCGCGCGCGCGACAGGCCACCAGTCCCGATGCCGCTGCCATGATCCACGCGGTGGCGGCGGTGATGTCTGGCCATTCGGCGGCTTGAGGGACATGGCCGGCTGGTCTAGGTTGCTCAAGGCGCATCCGTCAGCTGCGCTGGACATGGTCGGGTGTATCTTCAAGGAACGGATCAGTGGCACGCACAAGCTCGAAAAGCTCAGGCAATACGCGCAATCGGCGCGAGGATGCCAGCCCATCCCGTGATGAGGGAACCGAGGGACCGGTCACGCCCGGGCATGACGCCGTGGCCCCGGGCGATTCGGTGGATATCGACCAGGACAGCGCTTTGGCACAGTCTGCCCCGGGTGATGTCGGCATGGAACCGCTCAAGCTTGGCGATGATCCGATCATCGACGCGGTGCCGATCGCCGAGGATACGACGCCAGACATCGCCCCAGACGACGGGCGCGCCAAAGCGCCGCCCCCTGCCCCGCCACAACCGCCCGAACCCGCCCCCTCACGCGCCGGGCTTGGCTTTTTGCCGATGGTTCTGGGCGGGCTTGTGGCAGCAGGCATCGGCTATGGCGCGGCCTATCTGGGCTGGTTGCCCAAGGGTGACAGCCCCCCGACACAGACCGCCGAGATCGCCCAGGCACTGGCGCCGCTGCAAGAACAAATCGCCGCGCTGGCCGCTGCGGCATCCGCAACGCCCCAACCCGCAGCCCCGGTCGATCTGTCGCCGGTGCTTGATCAGATCGCGGCGCTGTCAACCCGTTTGGACGCCACGACGAGCGGAATTGAAGCCCTGTCGACCCGTTTGGGCGCGCTGGAAGATCGGCCGGTTCTGACGGGCGATGCCGATGCGGATGCCATCGCAGCACTGGCCGCAGCAGATACAACCGCCGCAGCGCTCGCCGCCGAATTGGAGGCCGAGCGCGCCGCCACGGCCGCCCGCACCGCCGAACTGGAGGCCGAAGCCCGCACGGCCGCCGCGGCCGCCGCGGCCGCCATCGCCAGCGCCGAAACCGCCACCGCCCGGGCCCTTGCGCGCGCCGATGCCGAAGCAGCCCTTGGCGAGGTGCAGGCAGCCATCGCCACAGGCGCACCCTTTGTGGCGCCATTGTCGCGCATCGCCGCCGTGACCGAGGCGCCCGAGGCGCTGTCGGGCGCGGCACAGACGGGTGTGGCGACGCTGGCATCGCTGCAAGACGCCTTTCCGCCGCTGGCCCGCGCGGCCCTGCCCATCGCCCTTCAAGAAACCGCAGGTGAAGGTCTGGGCGAGCGTTTGGGCGCCTTTGTCATGGGTCAGATCGGGGGCCGGTCGGTTGCCCCCCGCGCGGGCGACGATCCCGACGCGGTCTTGAGCCGGGTCGAGGCGGCCGTTCGATCGGGCGATCTGGCCGCTGCCCTTGCGGAAATCGCCGCCCTGCCCGATGGCGCCAAGGCCATTTTGGCCCCCTGGGTCGCCGATGTCCAAGCCCGCGCCGCGGCCGAGGCGGGGCTTGCCGCCCTGACGGCCGCGCTTGGCGCTGACCGCAACTGAAGGGGGCGCCAAGATGCTGTGGTCCTTGCTGAAAGTTCTGATCTTCATCGCGCTTGTCGCCGGATTGACGTGGGGCGCGGGATATCTGCTGGAAATGGGCGATGTCGCGCTGTTGACCGTCATGGGGCGCGAATTCGTGCTCACGCCGCTGATGGCGATTTTGGCCGCGGTGGGGTTGCTGATCGCGGTCTGGCTTTTGTTCAAGCTGGTCGGGCTTTTGGTGGCGAGCTTGCGCTTTTTGAACGGGGATGAAACGGCGATCACCCGCTATGTGAACCGCCGCGCCGAACGCAAGGGATATGAGGCGCTGGCCGAAGGCATGCTGGCGCTGGCCGCGGGCGAGGGGCGTCTGGCGATCCGCAAGGCAGAGCGGGCAGAAACCTATCTGGGCCGGCCCGAACTGACCAAGCTGGTGGTCGCGCAAGGGGCCGAAATGGTGGGCGACACGGCGCTGGCCACGGCCACGTTCAAGGCGCTGGTGGCCGATGACCGCACCCGCTTTGTGGGTGTGCGCGGGCTGATGAAGCAAAAGCTGGCCGCGGGCGATACGGAAACCGCGATGAAGCTGGCCGAAAAGGCCATGGCAATCCGGCCCCGCAACGCAGAGGTGCAGACCACGCTTCTCCAGCTTCAGGCGCGCCACGAAGATTGGGCGGGTGCGCGCACCACGCTGGCTGCGGCGTTGAAATCGGGCAATCTGCCGCGCGATCTGCACAAGCGCCGCGATGCGGTTCTGGCGCTGGCCCATGCGCGCGACGCCATGGCACAAGGCAAGATCGCCGAAGCCACGCGCGACGCGGAAACCGCACAGCGTCTGGCGCCGGGGCTGGTTCCGGCGGCGGTGATGGCGGCACGTCTGGCGATTGCCGATGGCAAGGGGAAACAGGCCGACAAGATCCTCAGGGCGGCATGGGTGAACGACCCCCACCCCGATCTGGCCGCAGCCTTTGCCGAGATCGCGCCGCGCGAAACCCCGGCAGAACGGCTCAGGCGCTTTCGCCCGCTGATCGACAAGCATCCCGCCCACCCCGAGGCAAGGATGCTCGAGGCCGAGTTGCAGATGGCGGCCGAGGATTTCCCCGCCGCCCGCCGCGCGCTGGGCAATCTGGCGGAAACCGCACCCACGGCACGGGCGCTGACCATCATGGCCGCGATCGAGCGTGGCACAGGCGCCGAAGACCGTCTGGTGCGGGCGTGGCTTGTCAAGGCCGTCACGGCACCGCGGGGCATGCAATGGGTCTGCGAGGCCTGCGGCCATGTGCATGCGGAATGGCGCCCGGTCTGCACACATTGCGGCAGCTTCGATCGGCTGAGCTGGCAGGAGGTGGCGCAAAGCGACGCGGCCCTGATCGGCCCGGCGCAGATGCTGCCCCTGATCGTTGGTGCGATGGATGACAAACGCGGCCCGGCGGCGGACGACGCCGAACTGCTTGCGCCCGATACAGGGACCAAGCCCAGAAATTAGGGCTAGGAAAGCCCAGCGCGGCTTGTTATGAGCACGGCCGTGCCGATGTAGCTCAGCTGGTAGAGCAACGCATTCGTAATGCGTGGGTCGGGGGTTCGAGTCCCTTCATCGGCACCACTTTTCTCAACAAATTGCACGAAAACTAAAGAAATAGGTTGGAGCGTCAGGCTCTGATCCGCCCCGTATGTCCATCCAGAGCCTTCGTTGGGGGGCCGGTTTCGGGCGCTCAGTGGCATATGAAAACGGGCGCTGGGTAGGTGCATTTGCCCTGATCTGCCCCCCCCCCGGTTATCCCTCGTTCATGACGAAAGTCCTTGGGGGTGAAAGTGGTCGGTTTCGGGCTGGGCAAGCGCGCCGGGCGCAGGGCGATCCGCGCCCGGTTCTCGCGGCAGCCATCGTCGTTGACCGCCAGAATACGGAACTTGCGGCGGTCCCCGGACGTGTCGGACAGGACGTCGAGCGGCCACCGCTGGTTCGGGCGCAGCAGCACCGGCATTGGCGTCCGGCCGCCATGTGCCCGCTTGCGGCCACGACGGCGGCGCACCGACAGCCCTTTCGTCCGGTAAATCCGGTAGAGCTTCTTTTCGGTCATGATCATGCGCTTGCGTTCCAGCATGATGCCCACGCGCCGATAAACGAAGCGTCGTCCATCGGGCTCGAACCCATGGCGCAGAATGGCTCGCCGTCAGGGCTTTCCCAGAAAATCCTTCAACGCGACAGTGTCCAACATGGCATCGGACAGGTCCATCCCGCCATTCACACGCAGCCAACAGGCTTGGTGACCCCGACAGGATTCGAACCTGTAACCTGTCCCTTAGGAGGGGACTGCTCTATCCATTTGAGCCACGGGGCCGCTCTTGGGTCTTTTCTGATATTCTGGGCGGGCGGGCAACCGGGAACTGCGCCGGCCGCTTGCAGCCGCGACAGGAGCGACCTATCAAGGGATCAACAGCCCGCCCCCATCGCAGGATCGGCCCTTTGCGCGGACGCAACCCCTATGACGGCAAACCCCAGATGACGCTGCGCGACGTGGCCGAGGCCGCGGGCGTATCCGAAATGACGGTCAGCCGGGTGCTGCGGCAACGCGGCGATGTATCGGCCGCAACGCGTGAGCGGGTGTTTTCAGCGGCCCGCAAGCTGGGCTATGTGCCCAACAAGATCGCGGGCGCCTTGGCCTCGAACCGGGTCAATCTGGTGGGTGTGATCATTCCCTCGCTGTCGAACATGGTCTTTCCCGATGTGCTGGAGGGCATTGGCGAGGTGCTGGCCCAAACACCGCTGCAGCCGGTGGTCGGCACGTCAAAATACGATGATGATCAGGAAGAAAAGGTCATCTACGAAATGCTGAGCTGGCGCCCCTCGGGGTTGATCGTGGCGGGGCTGGAACACAGCGATGCGGCGCGCGCGATGATGGCCAATGCGGGCATTCCGGTCGTCGAGGTGATGGATGTCGATGGCGACCCCGTTGCCGCCTGTGTCGGCATCAGCCATCTGGAAGCGGGCCGCCAGATGGCGCGCGAGATCGTCGCGCGGGGCTATCGCCGCATCGGCTATTGCGGATCATCCTCGATCAAGGATCACCGGGCGCAAAAGCGGCGGCAGGGGTTTGAGGCCGGGCTGGCCGAGGCGGGGCTTAGGCTTGCCGATCTGTGCCTTTATGCCGGGGCTTCCGGCTTTGGCACGGGGCGGGCGATGTCGGCCGAAATCCTGACGCGCAGCCCCGATCTCGATTTTCTCTATTTCAACAGCGATATCAACGCGGCGGGTGGCCTGCTGTATTGTCTTGAACAGGGCCTCGATATCCCCGGCCGGATCGGGCTGGCGGGCTTCAACAGCTTCGAGGTTCTGGACGGCTTGCCGATGCGCATCGCCACGATGGACAGCCAGCGCCACGCCATTGGGCGGCGCGCCGCCGAACTGGTCGCGGCCAATGCGCTGAGCGATGCGTTGATAAGGCTTGATCCGGTGTTCTTGCCGGGCGACACGGTTCGCGCGTCGTAAGCTGCGCCGCACCCCTCAGCACTCGGGAAGGTTCACCGCCAGCCCGCCAAGGCTGGTTTCCTTGTATTTCATCGACATGTCGCGCCCGGTCTGGCGCATCGCCTCGATGCAATTGTCGAGCGGCATGAAATGCGTGCCGTCGCCGCGCAAGGCAAGGCTGGCGGCGGAAACCGCCTTGATCGCACCCAGCCCGTTGCGCTCGATGCAGGGCACCTGCACCAGACCGCCCACCGGGTCACAGGTCATGCCCAGATGATGCTCCAGCGCGATCTCGGCGGCATTCTCAACCTGTTCATTGGTGCCGCCCAAGGCCGCGCAAAGGCCAGCGGCGGCCATGGCGGCGGCCGATCCGACCTCACCCTGACAACCGACCTCGGCGCCGGAAATGCTGGCGCGGTGCTTGATCAGCCCGCCGATGGCAGCGGCCGTCATCAGGAATGTCTCGCGTCCGGCCTCGGTCGCGCCGATGCAATGGTCGCGGTAGTAGCGCAGCACCGCCGGAACCACGCCAGCCGCCCCATTGGTGGGCGAGGTCACAACCCGACCCCCGGCTGCGTTTTCCTCGTTGACCGCCATGGCATAGACCGACAGCCAGTCGGTGATCGTGTGCGGCTGTGACAGGTTCGAGCCGCGTTCGGCCACAAGCTGATCATGGATCGCCTTGGCGCGCCGCTTGACCCGCAAGCCACCGGGCAATTCGCCCTCCACCCGCAAGCCGCGATCGATGCAATCATCCATTGCGCGGCCGATGGCGTCGAGCTTTTCCTTGACCACGGCGCGCGGCGTATGGGCGGTTTCATTGGCCCATTTCATCGCGGCAATGCTTTGGCCCGAAGCGGCCCCCATCGCCAGCATCTGGGCGGCGGAGGCAAAGGGATAAGGGTGGCCGCCGGGCGCGTCAGGGGCGGCGCCTTGGCCCGCGCCGGCCAATTCGCGGGCGGTGGCAACAAAACCACCCCCGATCGAATAATAGGTCTCTTGCATGTAGAGATGCCCCGCCCCGTCATAGGCGCGCAGCACCATGCCATTGGCATGCCCCGGAAGGGCCGGGCCATAATCAAAGACCAGATCGCGCGCCGGATCAAACGCCATGGTGGGCAGACCGGGCGGATTGACCCGGCCGCTCTGGCGGATTTCGGCCTCGATCGCCTCGGCCCGGTCGGGATCAAGCGTGGCGGGCACAAACCCGACCAGCCCCAGAACCACGGCGCGGTCGGTGGCATGCCCCTTGCCGGTAAAGGCCAGCGACCCATGCAAGGTGCAGCCAAGCGCCGCAAGAATACCCGCCCCGGGTTCCTTTTCGCGCCCCCCGCGCAGATCGGCCAGAAAACGGGCGGCCGCCGTCATCGGCCCCATAGTGTGGGACGAGGACGGGCCTATGCCGATCTTGAAGATGTCGAAAACGCTGAGAAACATGGGCGTGACCCTACGCCATCGCGGGCCGTTGCCTATGCGGAAAGCGACCGGGGCCGCAAGGATTGCGACGATCCGCACGCGGGGCGCGGGTGGCGCAACAGCGCCCCCTGACGCAATTTCGCGCTTTTCTGGGCGAATTATTTGGCTTTTTGGCAAAAGAAAATGGAATTGCGCTTTGGATTTTTCATTTGTCCTGGAATGGTGATTTCAAACACTGTCATTTCCGAAATTTCAGGCGTTTTTATAGGCCGGATTATGGGTTCTCAGAGCCGGACAGGACATGCCGCATCCCCCCTGGGGCATGCGAAAATCAGGGTCAGGTCACAGTCGGACAAAACGGAGCAATCGATGCAGCGATTACCACTTGGACCACGATGTCCCGATGCGATCCGGACCGTCCGGTTTGACCCGGCACCGCAACGCCGGCCAAGGCGGACACACAATAGAAAAGGGGCGGGCTTTCGCCCACCCCGATCCTGT